>JPGV01000001.1 GCA_000724175.1 [Candidatus Thermochlorobacteriaceae] bacterium GBChlB
GGCACACGATGCTGTCCCGTCTGCGTTGATGCGCTCTCTGTCGTCCGTCGCGCTTGTGCGGCGCGCACGATTAAACTGACATTGGCACGACGCGGCGCACTTAAATACTCATAGACATCGCCTTCTCGGTCGGCAACCACGATGACCTGTGTCGCTTGCTCCGATAGCCGTTCCGCCCAACGCAATCCTTCTATCCACTTGTAACTCTCTTTGGCTTCTATCGGCATCTGACGACGCCGAACCGTCTTGGCAAAGTCTGCGTCCGCTCGCACCCAACACTGCTTGCTCCTCTTTTTTATGTCTTATGCTAATCTCGCATTTTTATGCGACAAGATGAGTTTTTTGCAAGGAGAGGGACGTCGCCGCGCGACAGGGTGAGATACATTCCCTCTCCTTGCATGAGATTGACGCTCGATGGCGCAGGGTCGTGGCTAAAATGCTTGCCATGTTGAGCTTTCTTTCTTTGAAAGTGTCTTCAAGTGTCTCAATGCTTGTTTTGCACTAATTTTGAATGTAACAAGTCTAGTATAATGATTGGCGTATAGGAAAAACAAAAAAGTCCCGGTGTGTGCATCGGGACTTTTGGTTCGAGCCATTGCGTATCGAGCGTTATCACTTAATTGGTTTGGAATCCGGCGGCGGCGTGAAATTGAAAATTTTTGCCGTTTCTGGATTGTGAACCAGTTTGCGCACTTCGACGGTGCGGAGCGGAATGCCCACCAAGTCGCGCGTTTCTAAAAACTCAGCGGCGGATTTTCCAGCTTGATACCCCCATTGATAAAAATCCGCGCCGTAGGCGATGAGCGCGCCACGCTTGACCAAGCCCTCTTCGGAAGTAACAATCGGGACTTTCTTAGCAATGGTCTCTTTGTAAATGACCTCGAAGCTGGCAAAGACGAAGTTATCGGGCAAGGCGAAAAAGAGGTCGATTTTTTCAGCCAGAATGGACTGAACAGCGGTTTGCGCTTCGGCAGTGGAGTTAATCGGTTTTTCAATGAGCGTGATACTATTTGCCTTGCACTGTTCGCGCAAGCGACCCATGGCGTTCACAGAGTTTTGCTCCGAGCTGTTAAAGATAACACCGATGCGCTTGGGAGACGGGAAAACTCGTTTAATGAGCGCGATGCTGGAATCGATATACGCTAGTGTTTCATAGACGCCTGATAAGTTGCGCGGCGCAATGGGTCTGCCCAATGAATCTTTTTCCATCAAATTGTTAATAGACGGCGCGGGGCCAACCATCATGAAAATCGGAATCGTTTTCGTGCGCTGCAACGAGGCAATCATCGCAACGGTTGTGTTGGCTGCGATACAGGTAACCTTATCGGCGATGAATTTCTCGATGATAAGTCCGAGCGTGGCTTGGTCGCCGTTTGCATTCTGATAGTCAATTTTGACCGTACCAGCGCTGTCAGAAAAACCTCTGTCTTTAAGCGCATCTATGAAGCCTTGACGCGCTTCGTCAATCGTTGCATCTTGAATGGTTTGAACGAAGCCGACCGTCGGCACGCCTTTGGGCTTGGCCTCGGATGTCGATGTGGTCTTTTTTGGGTCTTCTTTCTTCGAGGAGCAACCAACGCCGAGCGTCAGTGCGACGAGAAGCGTTACAATGGGAAACAGCGAGCGGTTCATTCGACAAATGGTTTTTAAGTTGTAGTAAGTGCGTTGTTGATAGGTTTCCAATACGGTAAAGTTACTGATTCACCGTCAATTTCTTTGTTAAGTCCGTGCTAAGAACGCTTTGCATCGTAACGCGCATTGACGGATTTCGGTCAAGCAGGTGGTTGAGCGATTCCTTCGTCCAAGCCAGATATTTGGTCGGCGTGATCGTTTTCACGGTTGCCGACGGCGGATTGCCTGTAATGTAGCTCATTTCGCCAATGAACGAGCCGTCTTTGAGCGTTGCAACTTTACGACCACCTGCAATAACTTCCGCCGCGCCATTGTAAATGAGCATAACCTCGTTGAGTGGCGCGTGTTCGACGACGAGCGTTGAGCCATTATCGGCGTTCTTCCACTCGCCAACGCGCAAGAGCTTCATAAACTCGACGGGCGAAAAACTTTTAAAGACCGTTTGGTAAAGTTCTTTCTCTTCTTCTGAAAACGATACACCGCGCTTTTCGTTGAGCAGAATAGCGATTTGAACCAAGTTGATGCCCATGAAGATGAAATTCCAAATAATCACTGTCCAAAGCGGCGTATCTGGCACAAAGTAGTTGTAGGCAATGCCTGCGATGCACGAAGCAATTGAGAGGGTGCGCAACAAAAAAATATCTCGGACTAAGTACTGCGCGGCAATGAGTGCAAAGGCAAGGTTGCCAAGAATCAAAAAAAACGTGTCGTTCATGACGGCTTTTGAAACAGCAAAAAATTGGACGCAAAGATACGGATTCTTTTAATTTTTTTTCTCGGCGACAGGGCGCGGCAGTTCGAATCGGTCTTTGATGCCGCTATACCACAAGCCGCCAAGTCTGCCAATCGGGTCAAGCGCGTCCATATCGATTTTGCCGTTGATGAACACCGTCGGCGACAAATGCGCCAACAGAATTTCGCCCAAGACCAAACTGCCGCCCATCGGCTCAGAGCCAATCTCAATGAGTTGATAGAGTCGGCATTCAAAATTGATGAGGCTTTCAGCAACGCGCTTTGGTTTAACCAGCAGCGACGGCTCGCGCGTCATTCCCGTTTGGTCAAATTCGCTCACACTCGAGTCGTAATCAAAACTCGATTGGTTCATGGGCGCGACCAAGCTGCGGCTGACGATGTTGACGACAAACTCGCCAGTCTCGCGCACATTGTTAAGTGTGTCTTTGGTGGTGCCCGCAGTTTTATTCTCGGCTCTTGCGCTGCGCACAGCAGGCGCGAAACACAGAACGGGCGGATTGGCACTGGCGACAGTGAAAAACGAAAACGGCGCGAGATTATCAACGCCATCTTGACTTACGCTCGATACCCATGCAATTGGGCGCGGCAAAACAGAGCCGATGAGAATTTTGTAAAAATCCTGCGGCGTAACTTCTTTGGGATTAACAACAGTTTTCATGACAATGCAGTTAAAAGTAAAAATAAACGTTAGGGCGTTTCGCGTTTGATGGGGATAAGAATTTTCACGGTCGTGCCTTCAGGTGAAAACGTATAATCTACGTGTTTGGCGATTTGGCGCATCAGAAAGACGCCGCGTCCAGACGGTTTAAGCAGGTTTTCTTCAGCAAGCGGGTCAGGGACGTCGTTAAGGTTAAAGCCCGCGCCTTCATCGCGCACCTCTATGTAAAAATCGTCGCCGCGCACTTCGCACAGCAGCCAAGCGTGTTTATTGCGGTCGAATTTATTGCCATGCATCACGGCGTTGTTAGTGGCTTCGGTGATGAGGAGCATGACATCGTAAAGAAAGACAGGCGTAAAATGATGTTCGGCAGCGATGGCTTTCACCAATGTTTCAACGCGATAGACTTCTTTCAAATCGCTGTCTAATTTCATTTCGTATGTCGCCATGCCCAATGAGAATCCAGAGTGAAGTTACCAAGTTGCGCGAACTGCGAGCGTTAGGTTTGGAATGACTCGAAGCGTCGCGCCGCCAGCGCGTTCTAACTGATACCAGCCGCTTGCTTCAAGTTCGGTGTTTGGGTTGAGGCGAAAAAGCGTCCGCGCCGTCGGTCCGACATACAAAATTTCTTGCTGCAATCGCCGCTCCGCGCCAATGAATCCAAACTGCTGGCGAAGGAAGGCGCGCGCGCCAAACGACGCTGTCCATGTGTCATAGTGTGCCCAGAGTTCAGCTTGCATCAATCGGTCGTTGAAAGCATTGAGCGGACGCTCAGCGAAGTCGTCCCAAAAAAGTTCGCCGCGCTCATACACACGCTGGTCATAAAGGAATTTAAGAAAGAAGTTTTTGGAAAGGAAAATCTCCGTCGAGTCCAAAAAAGAAAACTGTCGAAACGAAAAACTGCGCGCCGAAAAAGGCGTCTCGAAATCGTAGATGGTGTAATTGGCTAAAACGCCGAACTCGTTGTAACTGCGAACCGTGTTCGGCACATACCAAATCGCCGACGGCGAAAGCCGCAAAATTTGATTGCGTGTGTTGTTGCCGCTCTGTTGCCGGAAGATAAACACATTGCGCGTGAGCAGCGCTGAACCTGAAAGCGTCAAGCCTAGATAGGCGTTCACGCGAAAACTGTCGGAGACGGAAACCACATAGCTGACTTCATCACGGTCGTCAGTGTTGTCGGGCGCAGGCGTGTCGTAGCGAAAGCCGCGTATCTGCCCCTGAACGCTCAGTCGATTCAATGGAGCGCCGTGGTTATCGAACAGTTGCCATGCTGCTGACGCTGAAACAACCGCGACTTCCAGCGTGTTGTCGCGAAATCGTTCCAAGCGATTCGCCTCTGCCGATGTTGCCGATGCGTTTATCGGTCGATAGGTTTCCGACTGCTGCTGATACGACACACTTACGCCGAAGGACACAGGCAAGGTCTCGAGCGAGAGAGCCGCTTGTGTAAAGAGCCGCTGTTGGGCGATTTCATTGTCGTATAAATTGCGCGTTACATCGATGAACTGTTGGCTGTTCTCCCGCGCAACCACGCGGTAACGAAACTCGACTCGGCCGCTCGCGCGAAGATTTCTAAACAGTTGGAACGCTAAACTATCGAGCGTGTAGAGCGCGCGCTCGGTGCGTCGTTCAATCGTTGCGCTCGGCGTTGATGATGGAATACTTGAGGTGAACACATTTGAAAAAAAATCGCGGCGCGAGTCATCGTATCCGCCCGAAAGAAAAATGACGCCTTGGTCGCCGTAGCGCTGGCGCAGGGAAAGTTGCGCGTTGAGCGTGCGGTTGCGCCGTGGCGAAAGAAGTTCTTCGCTGAAATTTAAAAACGACGCAAGCGAAAATCCCGATGTAACTGCGCTATCGAGCCGCGCCGCACCGCCGTAAATCACGCCAGCCGAATACTGTCCAATTTGCGTCTCCGCTTTGGCGCCAACTTGTCCCGATAAAAACAGCGCATCGAGCGGCTGAAATGTCGCGCCTGCCAAAAAGGAATTTGCCAATGCATCGTTTCGAAACAATGCGCGGCTGTCGGATAAAACAAAGTTGACGGCGTCGGCGCGCAGCGTGAGTCTGTCGGTAATGATGCGCCGCAAGCCGATTTGTAATTGGTTTTCGTCGCGCACCACGCGCCCGCCTGCCGCATCGCCGAAGTCTGCAAGGTTTGATTGAAACCGCTCCGTCGCGCTGGTTTGCCAACCTGAAAAACTCTGCTCGTGCAACAGACGCACCCGCCAAAAAAATGTGTTCAGAAATCGCTCAAACGACGCATCGAGCGCACCGTGCCCAACCGAGAACGACGGTGCAACTTCACCCGAAAGCGTGTCCGCCTGCGCCAACACCACGACCTCTCCAACGACGGCTCGCCAAAAAACAATGATGAACAACAGCCAAAAACGCATCGACCGAAAGTTTTCTGCAAGTTCCCGAAAAAAATCAAAAAAATGTCGCTATCAGAGAAACTTTTAAGCAGTTTAATCAGTATTAGTAATTGTTACTGATAACAAAAAAATGAAGCCCGCTTTTTTCTAAACATAAACAAACTCAGCAATGACCAACGAAACGAAAACTCGGAAAAATTTAGAAGCGGCGTTTGCCGGCGAAGCAATGGCGTTCCGTCGCTATTTGTATTTTGGCGAAATCGCCCGTGAATTAGGCAACGAGGAAGTCGCCCAACTGTTTGAAAAAACAGCGAAAGACGAATTCGGACACGCCGTCGCGCACTTGCAGTTGCTCTATCCGAAAAGAGAGATGACGGTGGAGAAACTGTTGGAGACCGCCGCTAATGGCGAACTTTATGAGACCAACGAGATGTATCCGCAATTTGAAAAGGAAGCCTTAGCAGAGGGCAATCTCGATGCGGTCGAGGAATTCCAAGAGCAAGCCAGAGAATCTTACGAACATGCGCAGCTCTTCAAGGAAGCCGCCAAGCGGTTCAAGACCTTCAAGAAGGTCGAGCTGCATCACGCTAACGGCTATCTTGCCGCGCTCGAGAAAGTGCGCAAGCAAAAAACAAACTAAGGCAGTTTAACAGCGACGGCAACGATGAGACCGAGCGGAGCAAGATGGTTACGACAAGCGCGATGGCAATGCTTCGCTCATCTCATCATCAAAGGTGCAGACAACGACAGGTCGGTCAACATAGTTGCGCAAGTGTGGCGTTTTGCGATTTACAAAGGATTTGAGGAAATTATCTTGCTCTTGCGGCAGCAAAACAGAATGAACACACAGACAAGGCGTATTGAAAAAATCGTGTAACAAGGGCGAACTCTTAGAGTAATAATTATTGTTAGCGGCTGAGAATTGTCGAGATAACAATTTTTGAATTATGAAAGACGCACTAGAAAAAATCGGTCAGCGCTATTCACGGCAGCGCGAAGAGATTCTCAAACTCGTGCTATCGACCGATTCACATCCGACAGCCGACTGGATTTATGAACACGCCCGCGAAATCATTCCGAACATCAGCCTCGGCACGGTCTATCGCAACTTGAATTTGCTGGTCGATGAGCGTAAAATCAACCGTTTGGTGATGGACGACGGCGTTGTGCGATACGACGGTAACCTACGTGAGCATCATCACTTTATCTGCACGAAGACGGGCAAAATCATTGACATTGAGCAACCGCTTGCCGAGAACATTCTCGAAGAGTTTCGCAAGAAAACGGGACTGAACGCCAGCAGCTATAAAATCGAATTTTACGGCAGCTCCGAACAGCCAACACAATGAAAGCCGTCAAAGTGGAAATCATTGAAAGCAAAGCCAAAGGCATCGCTGAGGAGGGTTAAAGTGATGAAAGCCGCTGTTCTCGAGGGCGTTGGTCAGCCTGTGCGATTGCAAGATGTTTCAATGCCTATTGCAGGCAAGGGAGAAGCGGTCGTAAAACTGAGCGCGGCAGCGCTTAACCACCGCGACGTTTGGATTCAAAAAGGTCAATACGCAGGGTTGAAATTTCCTATCGTGCTTGGCTCTGACGGCGCAGGCGCAGTTGAGTCGGTTGGTGACGGCGTCGATAAAATGTGGTTAGGAAAAAATGTGGTTGTCAACCCAAGTGTAAGCTGGGGCGAGAGCGAAAAAACGCAAGCCAAGGCGTTCAAAATTTTGGGGCTGCCCGATGATGGCACATTTGCCGAGTTGGTCAAAATTCCTGCGGCAAACTTGGCTGAAAAACCCGAACACTTGTCGTTTGTAGAGGCTGCTGCATTGCCGCTTGCAGGGCTGACAGCGTATCGCGCCTTATTTTCTCGCGCGAAATTGCAGGCGGGCGAAACAGTTTTAATCACGGGCATTGGCGGCGGCGTTGCACTTTTTGGGTTGCAATTTGCGCTGGCGCAAGGTGCAACGGTGTTTGTAACATCAGGGTCGGACGAAAAACTGAGCAAGGCCAAGGCGCTCGGCGCGGCAGGCGGCGTGAATTACAAACAGCCCGATTGGGCAAAAGAGTTGCAAGCGCAAGCAGGCGGATTTGATGTTATTCTGGACAGCGCAGGCGGTGAGGGCTTTGGAAACCTGATTAACCTTGCGGCGGCGGGCGGCAGGATTGTATTTGTCGGCGCGACGGCGGGAAATCCACCAAATTTGGACATGCGAAAAATTTTCTGGAAGCAACTCTCGCTCTTAGGCTCGACGATGGGGTCGCCAAACGATTTCAACGCGATGATGACATTTGTCTCGGAGAAAAAAATCATGCCAGTCGTTGACGCTGTCCTCCCGCTCACCGACGCAGAAGCGGCACTGCGGAGAATGGAGAACGCCGCACAGTTCGGCAAAATTGTGTTGTCGATTTCTTAAATTTTTTTTCTGTAACCCAATTCAATTAACAAAGGAGAATCACGATGTCAACCGAAGTGAAAGTCAAACATACCTCACAGGAGGTTATTCAGTCGCTCAGCCGACAGCTTGCCAATGCGTATTTGCTCTCCATCAAATACAAAAAGTTTCATTGGTATGTCTCTGGCCCATTTTTCAAGCAGTTGCATGAGCTGTTCGATATGCACTATGAGCAACTCGGAGAAATTGTCGACGATTTGGCGGAGCGGTCAAGAATGCTTGGCGGCTATCCAATTGCCACAGCAAAAGAATTTTTAGAGATAGCTGAAATTGATGAGTCGCCCAATGTGCAATACGCGCCGCAGGAAATGGTTGAGATTCTGCATGAAGATACCGACGTAATCATTGACGCGCTGCACGGAGATATTGACCTTGCAACGAAGCATAATGATCCGGGGACAGCAGATGTCTTGACCTCGATTGTCCAAGTCTACCAAAAGCAAGCGTGGTTCTTGGCGGAGACGAAAGCCCGAAAAGGCTTAGTCTAATCAGCCTTTGCTGCTCACAGAAGCAGTTAGTGTGTCGAGGAAGCGCAGCACGGGTCAGCGTTTAGTTGAGTTTGCTGCGCTTTTTAAGGTAGGCAAGCAGAGCAAGGTCGAAAGGCGACGAGGTCTCGATAAGGTTGTAGTCGATGCCGTTGTCGCTCAATTCTCGACGAAACTTTCCGGCGTGCTGTTCAAATGCAAGTTGGTAAGCGGCTTGAAGTTGCCTTGGGTTGGTCGTAATTTTTTCGCCTGTCTCCACATCGACAAGTTCCGCATCCGTCTCAAACTCAAATGTTTTTTCTTTCGGGTCAAGCACATGAAAGGCGATGACTTCGTTGCGTCGATGTCGAAAATGTTTGAGCGCGGCGATGACTTTGTCAGGCTCGTCCCAAAAGTCGCTCAAGACGATAATCAAGCTGCGTTTTTCCAACCGCTCAGCGAACTTTGCCAGCGCGGCGGCAGAATCAGTTTTCTTACCGCGCTCCGAGGCGACCTTTTGGCTGGATTCTGATAGCGTTTTCAAAATCAAATTTTGATGCGAGGGCTTCAAGCTCGGGGGCAGATAGGAGTGCAGTGTATCGCTGTAAGTGCAAAGGCTCACGCCGTCGCGCTGACCCATCATAAACACCGACAGTGCCGCCGCAAGGTAGCTGGCATACTCGATTTTCGGCAGAAAACTTTTGTCCGATGAGTAGCACATTGAACTTGATGTATCCAGCAGAATGTAGCAGCGCAGATTGGTTTCTTCTTCGTATTGCTTGACATAATACTTGCCGGTGCGCCCATAGACGCGCCAATCAACGTGCCGTACTTCATCGCCGAATGTGTATTGCCGATGCTCCGCAAATTCAACGCTGAAGCCATGATACGGACTTTTGTGCAAGCCTGTGATGAATCCCTCGACAATCATTTTGGCTTTAAGTTCAATGGTGCCGAGCTTCGAGACAATTGAGGGTTGCAAGTATTTTCGGTATTCTTCCATTTACAATGATTTTACAGAGATGTGATGTTGGTTCGGCTGGGCGTCAAGGTTAATCGCGCAGCCATGGCAGGCGGTCTAAATCCACGTTGCCGCCCGTGAGAATAATTCCAATGTGCTTGCCTTCAAATTCAAACTTCCTCTCGAGCAAGGTGGCAAACGGCACGGCGCACGACGGCTCAATGATGATTTTCATGCGTTCCCATGTGTGGCGCATCGCCGCGATGATGGCGTCTTCACTCGCCGTTACAATCTGCGAGACGAGCGATTGAATGAGCGGAAAAGTTTTATCGCCAAGCGATGTCAGAAGCCCGTCGGCAATTGTTTTAGGCTGCACAGACGGAACGAGTGTCCCAGCTTTGATGGAGCGAAAGGCATCGTCTGCGCCGGCGGGTTCAGCCCCAACGACGAGGGTGCTTGGCGAGAGAGACTTGGTTGCAATCGCGGTGCCAGAGAGCAGTCCGCCGCCGCCGACAGGCGACATGACAATATCAAGGTCGGGAACAGCGGTCATCAGTTCCAATGCCGCCGTGCCTTGTCCTGCAATCACGCGGTAGTCGTTGTAAGGATGCACGACTTCGGCGCTGGTTTCCGCGACGACCGCCGCCAAAGTATCTTCGCGGGCTTGGAGGGTTGGCTCACAAAAAATAATCTTGCCACCGTAGCCAGCGACGGCTGCTTTTTTGATGTTCGGCGCGGTGCTTGGCATAACAATCGTCGCGCTGATTCCGCGCAGTTTGGCTGCAAGTGCTAATGCCGCCGCGTGGTTGCCCGATGAATGCGTGGCGACGCCACATTTGGCTTGTGCCTCGGAGAGCGAAAACACTGCGTTACACGCGCCGCGAAATTTGAACGCACCGACTTTCTGAAAGTTCTCGCACTTAAAAAATAGCTCGGCGCCAACCATCTTGTTCAAGCTCTCGCTCGTTAGCACGGGCGTGAGATGTGCGTAAGGGGCAATGCGCTCGGCGGCAGCGCGAATGTCTTGTAACGTTGGAACTGTGTTCATGGAGCGTCAAAGCTATTTGGAATTATTTCTCGATAATCGTGTATTGTTCGGCGGTTCGCACGCCGCGAAAGCCGGTCGATTCGGGCGTAACGCTATTGAAGCCCGTTGAGCCTTCCGCAATTCGGGCAGTGGCACCGCCGACGGCGACTTGCCTATCCGAAACGCGCAGCCGAAACGATTGATTGCTCCAACTGCCGCCTCTGTATCCCATGCCATTGATGCCGGAGGGCCAACGCTCGACATTGGCACTGCCGTCAAGTTCAAGTCTGCCGTCACCATGTAGCGCAGTGAAGCGTCTGCCTTGGGGGTCGCCGACGGTAACGCACTGTTCCCACAAATTGCCGGAGAGTTCCATAATGCCATAGTAGCTTGCGCCCGGCTGCGCTCTGCCCAGGTTAGGTTTTTCGAGTAGCCCGCAGCGCAGCGGGCCTCTGCCGCCGTCGCCGCCTTTGAAGTCGCCCATAGTTGAATTGCAGTTGGCATCTTCTGGCAGAAAGGTCTCTGTGCCGATTTCCTCGCCGATGATTTCCGCGATGGGAACAACGCTGCGCGCCCCCCAAGCATACTCATTTGGCGATGGATGTTGCGGGCCGCGACAAGCTTTTTCGAACTCGAACTCGGTCATTGGACGCAGACCTGCCCAATCCGAGAACGCCGCGCCGTGTCGCCAATCCAGATAGTTGCACGCCCGTTCTGGTCGAGCGGCGGTATAAGAAAACGTTTTTCCGCGAATGGTGTATCGATATGCACTGTCGCCTTCGGGCGCGAGCGAAGCAGCTTGCAAGTCGGTCAGTGTATTCAAGAATGCGGCATACAAGCCTTGCGAAATCTCATACTTCATGCAGTAGAACGCCTTGGTGCCTTTCGGGAAATACTCTGGCACGACGACGTTGTTATAGACACGCGGCACATCGTCGCTAATGAGCATGCCTTTGCCGGAACTGTTGCCGAAGTGATCGTTGGTGGAATTGCCGAAGAAAATTTCACGCTCGCTTTCAATGCGCGCTGGTCGATTGATTTCCTTTGCTTCCTTGGCTGGGGCGCGGCGAATGCCGGAGAATGTCGCTGTAACGCGGTCTTGTCCGGCGCGCGTTACGCTCTGAAATGGGTCAGCGAAGTGTCCTGCCACGTTGAAGAGCGAGCCATCGCCGATGAAAAATTCGCCGTCGGGAACAAAGACCATTTCAATTGCGAAGACCTTGACAGCCGATGTTGGCTTTGTAACCACGCCGTCGGTTCGGCTTTGCCATGCCAACTCAAGGTCTCTGACGGTGACGGTGCCGACGCCGATTGTTTTTCGATAAATGAACACGCCTTTACCGTCTTGCGCGGGCGCGACGTCGATGTCGGCTGGAAATTTGTAATGCGAGGCGTCGGTCGAGAGCGTTGCGTGTTCCCAAACGCCGTCATTGGTTTTGTATTTAACGAACACCCAAACGGCGTCCCAATTGACATCATCGCGCCATGAGTTTTCCCAAGAGAGGTTGCAGAGAATCACAGTGCGGTTGAGCGCGAAGGAGCTATCGGTTACACCGATGCGCACATTGTCAATTTTGAGTTTACTTGCCTGTGTAAAAGACGTGCAAAACATTAGCGCAACGAAGAAGACAATACGATGTGCCATAGTGTCGCTGTCGAGTTAGAAGTTTCAAGAAACTACGCTCTGCGCTGCGCTTTTACAAACGGCTGCTATGGCGATGCTGTGATAGCGAAGGCGTGCGGCGTCCCGACAAGTGGGAATGTCTTGTATCACGTATCTTGGTTCAGCACTTGGCTGATGGTGTCGAGCAGGTCGTGCATTTCGTATGGCTTGGTCAATACCCCTGCCAAGCCTTTTTTTCTCATGCGTGAGACAGCCGCCTCGTTGGCGTAGCCCGTTACCAAAATTACTTTCACGGTGGGCTTGATGCGTTGAAGTTCGTAGAAGGTTTCTTCGCCCGAAAATTGCGGCATGTTCATATCGAGCAAGACGAGGTCAATTGTGTCTTTATGCTGGCTAAAAACGGAGATGCCTTCAACGCCATTTTCGGCGAGCAGCACGTTGTGTCCTTCAGAGGCAAGCAAGTCGCAGATATACTCGCGCACCATTTCCTCGTCTTCAATCACCAAGAATTGAAGCAATCGTTCAATGGTTGCCTTCTGAGGTTTCGTTGTAGGTAGTGCTTCCGTCGCATTCGCCAGCGCAGGAAAGTAGAGATGAAATGACGTGCCTTTGCCAACCTGACTTTCCAGTTCAATTGCGCCCTGATGGCTCTTGACAATGCCGTATACCGTCGAGAGTCCCAGCCCTGTGCCTTTGCCGACTTCTTTCGTTGTGAAGAATGGCTCAAAGACTTTGTCTTGAATGTCCGCTGCAATGCCTTCGCCGGTGTCGCTGACAACAATGTGAATGTAGTCCTTATCGGAACTGAGTCCGAAGTTTTTGGACGGCGTTGCCTGAAACGGCAGCAATTCGGACGTGATGACAAGTTTAGCGTTGCCCGATTGAGCGACGACGGACTGCATTGCATCGATGGCATTGACAGCGAGGTTCATAAAGACTTGCTCGATTTGGTTTTCGTCGCCGAGAATTGCAGGTAAGTTCGGTGCAAGGTGCGTCTCAATGTCAATGCGTCGGTCAATCGTGTGCGAGATGATGTTCAGAACGCTCTCGATGCGCTGGTTGATGTTGAGCGGTTGCGGATTGAATTTTCCTTGTCGCGCAAAGCTGAGCAGTTGTTTGGTGAGCGATGCAGCGCGAGAGGCGGCGGAATCGACGCGTGAAAGCGGTTTTTGCAGTTCGGGCGTTTTGTCGATGGTGTATCGCATAAGCTCGACATTGCCCAAAATCACCGCAAGCAGGTTGTTGAAGTCATGCGCAATGCCGCCTGTGAGTGTGCCGATGGCTTCCATTTTTTGCGACTGCATCAATTGTGTTTCCAGTCGCTCGCGCTCGCTTTCGGATTTTTTCTTCTCGGTTACGTCGACCGCCACGCCGATAGCGCCGATGACATTGCCTTCGGCATTGAACAAGGCGCGAATGTAAGTCTCGAAAAATGCGCCGCGAATGTCTAAAACATCATTGACCAAGTCGCCCGACAAAGCGCGCTGAAGCGCCTGAAATATCGGTGAACTGCGCGAGTAAAGTTGGTAGATGGATTTGCCGATAAATTCCTTTGGCTTGCGACCAATGTTTTCAAGCCCTTTACCCTCGTAGAGCGTGAAGACGCCTTTTTCATCGAGCGCGAAGAGGATAATCGGCGCGTTGGTAATGACGGTCATCAACCGTTCTTCGGCAGCGCGCAGCGTTTCTTCGGATTTCTTTTTTGCGGTAACATCTTCTTGCACCGTGAGCAGTCCGACTGGCTTGCCGTTTTGGTCTTTGAGTTTGGTAAGCGAAATAGAGAGAACGCGCTCGCCTTGCTGGTCGCCATAAATGACTTCACCTTGCCACGCCCCGTCTCGTTCCAATGCTTCTTTGGCCGCTTGTCGGGCTTTCATAGACGGATAGCGGTATTTCATCAGGTCTTCTGACCTCATGCCGACGGCGGTGTCGGCTCGAGTGCCATAAAACTTCTCTGCGGCGGCATTGAGATAGGTAATTCGCCCCTGCAAGTTGACGGCGACGATGGCTTCGCTCATTTGATCGAGCGCACCAGCTTGCAGACGCAGTTTTTCCTCGACCTGTTTTTGCGCCGTTACATCGCGGATATTGACGACCGCGCCTGCAATGCTCGGCACCTTGAAATGATTGGTTGCAATTGCGCTCAGCGTGGCGTATGTGCCGTCGGCACGCTTGTAGCGGAACTCAATCGAGACACTGGCGTTGGTATTTTGGAACACCGTTGTGAAGGCTTTCAGTGCGGCATCTGTGTCGTCGGGATGCACAAAGGTAAAGGCGTCTGTGTCAATCAATTCGTCGGGTTTGTAGCCCAGCTGTTTTTCAACCGATTCGCTTACATAAGTCAGCTTGCGTTTGTCGCTGATGATGACGGTAATGTCGGACGAATTTTTCGCCAGCGCCCGAAAACGCTCTTCGCTCTTCTCGACAAGTAAGGCGGCGCGCTTGCGCTCGTCGATGTTGCTTGCCATAAAACAAATTGCCTCTACATCGCCGGTGCTGTTTGCAATAGGAACATACTCGAACTCGAACCACCGCTCCTCGCCGTCTATCCCTTTGATGATGCGTTCCAACCGAATCGTTTCTCCGGCAAGCGCCGCGTCAAGATGGCGTTGTAGCTCATCGATGTCATCAGGATTGGCAAAATTAAAAATGGACTCGCCGATGCTGATGCCGCGCTGCCAAACGATATTTGCCCAAGTAACTGCGCTTTTGTTGAAGGCTTGAATAAAATAATTTTTATCAATGAGCAGAACGCTGTGAGAGCCGCTATCGAGAATCGCTTTTAATTTCGCTTCGGAGTCTTTGAGCGCGGCATCGACGCGTTTGCGCTCCGTGATGTCCACTGCACTGTAACAGATGCCGATTGTGATGCCATTCTCGTCGCGCACGGGCGCAAAAATCGTATCGAACCACTTTTCTACGCCAGAGGTAACACTGATGCTTTGACGCTCGAACCGAATCATCTCGCCCGCAAGCGCCCGTTCCATTGCAGCTTTATAGCGCTCAAGGTCTTTCGGACGAACATAGTTGAAGGTCGAGTCGCCGACAATAAGGTCGCGCCCCCAACTTTCCTTGCAATGGTCGGCAGCCGCCTTGTTGAATGTTTGCACCGTAAAGTCGGTATCGAGAAAAACCAAGTGCGTGATGGTGCTGTCGAAGGTGGCTCTCAGATTGGCTTCGGCTTTTTGCAGCGCCAGCTCGGTGCGTCGCGCGTCGGTAATATCCCGCACGGTTCCCGTCGTTGCCGCTCTGCCGCGATAATCAATCAAACTGACATTGAGCATCACAGTGATACGATGTCCGTCTTTGTGCAGCAAGCGCGTTTCGTATTCACGTGGCGCAAGCAATCCATCAATGCGCGCCTGATAGCGACGCGCAACGATATCGACATCTTCGGGGGCGACAATAGCGCGAAAGTCTGCATCAATAAGCTGTTCAGGGTCATATCCCAACATCTCCGCCATCGCGTGATTGACGAACTGAATACGTGCGTCTTGAATGAGAAACACGCCGTCCTGCATATTATCGACCAGTGTGCGGTATTGCTCTTCGGAACGCAACAGGGCTTGCTGTGCGGCAAGCTGTTCAGTGATGTCTTCAATTTCGCAGACAAACTCGATCGGGTTTCCCGACGTGTCGCGGATAAGTCCAACATGCAGTCTGGTATGCACCACGCTCCCGTCTTTTTTGACATAGCGTTTTTCCATGTCGTAATCGGGAAGGGCGCCAGAGAGCAACTTTGCGTTGAGGTTCTCTTCAGTGGCAATGTCATCTGGATGCGTGAACTGCGTGTAGGAGGCTTCAAGCAATTCTTCCGCCGTGTAGCCGACGATTCGACAAAACGCGGGATTGGCGCTGCGATATCGACCGTTTAAATCTTTGGTGGTAATGCCAATCGGCGCGTAGCGCACGGTTTGAGACAAGTGTTCTTCGCTCAGCCGCAATTTTTCTTCGGTCTCGGCACGTTGAATCGCAAGACTTGCCACATCGACGGCGGAATCGACCAATTGAAGTTCTTGTGCCGTCGGCTGATGTGGTTCTTTGTAGTAAAGCGCAAAAGTTGCAATCACATCGCCGCTCACTCGATTGAAAATCGGCGTCGACCAACAAGCACGCAACTGATGCTGCGCGGCGAGCGCGGCGTAGTTCTCCCAGAGCGGACTTGTTGCAATATCCTCGACGGTGACGCGCGCTTTGCGAAACGCTGCCGTGCCGCACGACCCTACACTATCTCCAATTGGTTCGCCGTCAACAGCCCTCGAGAACGCTTCGGGCAGCGACGGCGCAGCACACGAATACATGCGCCCGTTCTTGACCAAGAGAACAGAACAGAGTGCGCCGTCCAAGCGCGATTCAATGGAGTGGCACAGCGCATTCATAATGTCTGCAAGCGGCTCGCCCGACGCCAACATGCCGAGAATTTTATTCCGCAATCGCGTGATGTCGCCAAGAAATCGACGCTCCGTAATATCGCGCATGGTGATGGCGATGCCGCCGACGGCGGGGTTGGCAAGTTCATTCGCCCCACGAATCGAGCAGAAGTGCCAGCCGCCGTTTTTATGTTTGACACGCAACTCAATGGAGATGCGCGCAATGAGGCTTGGGTCGGCAAGCAAACGGGCAAACTTGCGCTGCGCTAAGCTAACATCGTCTGGATGCACCAACGCCCACGCCGATTTGCCCAAGACTTCCGACGGCGCAAAGCCCGTGTCTCGTTCAAACGCGGGCGAGGCATAGCAAATCTCTCCTTGCGCGTTGAGCAACACAATTGTATCCGAAAGCCGCTCGATCAATGTCTGAAAATCAATGCTGGTGTTTGGGTTGGGTTTTTTGACAGTAGCGACAGTATCTGTCTTTGAAGCAATAGGCGGCGGCACAATGGTCGGCAGTTCCAAAGTTAATTTCTTTTTTGGCTTTGGTGCGGATTTGGTTCGCGCAACCGCGTCTTTCACGGCCGCCGCCAAATGAACCCGATGCTCTTTGAACACATAATCCGCCGCGCCCTTCTCCAACATTTGCAGGGCAACTGCCGTCTCCTTGACCTTCGAGACGAACACCAACGGCACGCTTGGGCACTCGGCTTTCATAAAGTTCAAGACGCCGTCGCCAGTGAGGGTTTTATTAGCACCATTCGATAATTGGTATTCAGAGATGACCACATCGAACTCGTCGTCTTCCAATGCTTCGCGGAGCTCGTCGAAGGTCGAGACTTGCTCAATGTCGCAGGCGAGCGACGCTTTGAGCGTCAGAAACGTGAGTTGCGCGTCTATGGGGTCAGGCTCGAGGTATAAAATATTCAGCGACATAATGCGTTTGCGCTCAGAGAAACAGTCGTTCATGAGATTACTCAAACAACGCCTCGACGAATTTTTCGCGGTCGAAGAGTTGCAGGTCGTCGATTTGCTCACCGACACCGATATATTTAACAGGAATGTTCAATTCGTTTGAAATGGCAATGACAACGCCGCCTTTGGCTGTGCCGTCCAATTTGGTCAAGATGAGTCCCGTTACATCAACGGCTTTCGTAAATTCCTTTGCTTGGCTAATTGCGTTTTGTCCCGTCGAGCCGTCTAAGACAAGCAAGACCTCGTGCGGTGCGTCGGGCAGTTTTTTTTGAATCACACGCTTGATTTTCGACAACTCTTCCATCAAATGTGTTTTGTTGTGCAGGCGCCCGGCGGTGTCAATTAAAACCACGTCTGTATTTTTGGCAACAGCCGAACTGACCGAATCATACACGACCGCGCCGGGGTCTTTACCTTGCCCGTGGCTGACGATGGCGACGCCCGCGCGTTCCGCCCAAATTTCCAACTGTTCTGTGGCGGCAGCGCGAAATGTATCGGCGGCGGCAATAAGGACGCTCTTGCCAGCGTTTTTGTAATTGTACGCCATTTTGCCGATGCTCGTTGTTTTGCCTACGCCATTGACGCCCACAATCATAATCACATAGGGCGTTTTTGGAAGCGGCGCCGTGAAGTCAACCACGAGCGTTTTTCGAGCGTCTTGCATCATTTTTTGAATCTCGTCGCGCAGCATTGCATCTAATTCCGCCTCGTTCATATAGCGTTCTCGTTTGGCGCGCGCGGAAATCGACTCGACGATTTTGAGCGTCGTCGGCACGCCCACATCGGCAGCAATCAGAATTTGCTCAAGCTCTTCTAAAAACTCGTCATCGATTTTCGTCCTGCCTTTAACGAGCCGTGAAATTTTACCGAAAAGGCTCTCGCGCGTTTTTTGAAGCCCCTCTTTCAGGCGCGAAAATTTGAGCGCGTCGAAAAATCCCATTGAACTTTTGCTTAGATTTATGGCTTGAAATTGAATATAACGCTTTCAAAGATAGAATGTCATTTACCCGCGTGTCCGATGTCGGCGAGTTCGGTTTGATTGACCGCCTGCATCGCATCGTTGCGCCGACCGAAAAAAAACTTCCCTCACTCAAAAAAGGCATCGGCGACGACTGCGCCGTCATAGCGCTTCCTAACGCAAAAGCTCAGGTCGTCTCCACCGATTTGCTCTTGGAACAAATTCACTTCGATTTGCTCACAACGCCGATGGAACATCTCGGCGCAAAGGCAATCAGCGTCAATGTCTCTGATGTGTGTGCGATGAACGCCCTGCCGCTCTACGCGACCATTTCCGTCGCACTCTCCGAAAAAATCTCGGTTGAGATGATGGAAAGCCTATACAAAGGCGCCAGAAGTGCGGCAGAAAAATACGGCATTGCCATTGTCGGCGGCGATACATCAGCATCAACCGCAGGCTTGGTCATTTCCGTCACGGTCGTTGGCGAAGCGGACGCCGAGAAACTTTCCTATCGCAACGGCGCTAAGGTCGGCGACTTGATTTGTCTGACAGGCGACGTTGGACGCTCGTTTGCCGGCTTGAAAATCCTTATGCGAGAGCGACAACTCATGGTCGAGTTCTACAGAGATAATCCCGACGCCAAAGCCGTCGATTTTGAACCCGACATTGAAGGCTACGAAAAAGTCGTCGAGAAACATCTCTTGCCGTCGGCGCGGCTCGACATCGTGCGGTACTTCGCCGAAAAAAATATCGTGCCAACATCGATGATTGACATCTCCGATGGCGTTGGCTCCGAATTAAAACACTTGTGCAAACAATCGGACGTCGGCGCGCTCATCGAGGAAAATAAACTCCCGATTCTCTCCGAAGCGCGTGAAGTCGCCGATGAATTCGAGGACGACGCGCTCACCTATGCGCTCTTCGGCGGCGAAGACTACGAACTGCTCTTTACCATCAATCCGAAGGATTTGGACGAACTGACGGCGAACTTCGACATTGCCATCATCGGCGAAGTCAAGCCAAAGGACTTCGGCGTCAAGCTGCGCGATATGTATGGCCATGAAGAAGACCTCTCGCAATACTCCGGCTTTCAACACTTCAAGAAACCAGACGACGACCACAACCATCAACACGACCATGACCACGACGACCACGAGCCTCTCAACAGCGACGATTGAGTCCTCACCGACCAAACGCGATATTCAAGCCTACATTGAGTCGCTTCAAGACCGTATTTGCCAAGCCCTCGAAGCGGCCGACGGCAAAGCTACATTTCAAGAAGATGTATGGCAGCACGCCTCGGGCGGCGGTGGCAAAACGCGCGTCATCACGGACGGTGCGGTCTTTGAAAAAGGCGGCGTCAATTTTTCTGCCGTCAGCGGACTCTTGCCCGAAAAAATGGCGGCGAAAATGAACACCGTCGCTGCGCCGTTCTTCGCCACAGGCGTCTCGCTTGTGCTGCACCCCTATTCACCGATGATTCCGACCGTGCATTGCAACTACCGCTACTTTGAGCAATACAACACCGATGGCTCGCTTAGAACCCAATGGTTCGGCGGCGGCGCAGACCTGACACCGTATTATCCGTTTCTCGACGATGTCAAACATTTTCACCAAACACATAAACGGGCGTGCGATAAACACAGCGCCGCGTTCTACCCAACGTTCAAGAAGCAATGCGACGAGTATTTTTTTCTGCCCCACCGTGGCGAAACGCGCGGCGTCGGCGGCATCTTCTTCGACTACCTCAAACCAACGGACGAGACTCGCCTGGCCGACATTTTCGCCTTCGTGCAATCGTGTGGCGATGCTTTCATTGATGCCTACCTTCCCATCGTCGAGCGACGTAAAGCTGAACCCTTTGGCGAAAAAGAAAAAGAATTTCAACTCTATCGTCGAGGACGCTATGTCGAGTTCAACTTGGTCTATGACCGAGGCACGACATTTGGACTGGAAACAAAAGGGCGCGTTGAGTCCATTTTAATGTCGATGCCACCGCTGGCTGCATGGCGCTATGACTACAAGCCGCCCGAAGGCTCGCGCGAAGCTGAGCTTTACAAGTTTCTGACGCCACGCGACTGGCTCTCGACCGAATAAAACCGATGCGGCATTCATAGGTAGTGTCGTGGATTAAATGTGTCTTGCATTGCGCTCTCTACTGTTATCTGGACGGCGTCAGTCGCGGCGCTCCGTCGCCATGACAGGCGGTCATTGCAAGCGTAGCGATGCAATTCATTGTGCCGTCATGATGGCGGCGCTTGACGGTCAACACCGCTTTGATACACGACCGTTGTTCGGATAAAATTCTGCGAGTAGAGGACGCGTCTGTCGCCCCTGAGGACTTAAAAAAAGTTGTGCGGAAATTTTGAAAATTTAAGTCGATGCCTTACTTTTGCAGTCCTTTTTGTATTGCATATCAATCCAAAAGCGGCTTGAACGTGTGAAAACGCCCGTCAAATCAGGCGCTTCGGGCGATTAAGTGCTTTTGAATGCTTTTGAACGAGTTAAGAAGAGATGCCAACGATTCAACAATTAGTCCGAAAAGGGCGCTATACGAAGTTAAGCAAGACATCGTCTCCAGCGTTGGAGTCCTGTCCGCAGAAGCGCGGTGTTTGCACAAGAGTGTATACCACAACACCGAAGAAGCCGAACTCGGCGCTGCGCAAAGTGGCAAAGGTGCGTCTCTCGAATGCGCAAGAGGTCATTGCCTATATTCCGGGCGAAGGGCATAACCTTCAAGAACACTCGATTGTTCTCATTCGCGGTGGCCGCGTGAAAGATTTGCCCGGTGTGCGGTATCACATCGTGCGCGGCTCGCTCGATACGGGCGGCGTGGCAGACCGCAAACGCAGTCGCTCAAAATACGGCGCGAAGAAAAATGCTGGTCCGGCAGCCGGCGCAAAAGGCGCAGCGCCCGCCAAGAAAAAGTAACCTCTCGTTAAGAGAATTTTAAGAGAAGCGACATCTGAATGACATCTGAATTATGAGCAGAAAGAAATCAACCAGCAGACGACCGATTGAACCCGACGCGAAATACAACGACCCGGTCGTTGGGCGCTTGGTGAATACAATCATGGAAGGCGGCAAAAAAAACATCGCCCGAAAAATTGTGTATGGCGCGTTTGATATTATCGAGCGCAAAACGCAAGAAGCGGGCGTGGAGGTCTTCCGAAAAGCGGTGGCAAATGTCGCACCTGTGGTGGAAGTGCGCGGCAAACGCATCGGTGGCGCGACCTACCAAATTCCGATGGAAGTCCGCGCTGACCGCCGAATGGCGCTGGCAATGCGTTGGCTTAAAACGTATTCAGCTAATCGCGGCGGAAAAACCATGTCGGATAAATTGGCAGCCGAACTCATTGACGCTTCCAATAATCAAGGCAATGCCGTGAAAAAGAAAGAGGAAATTCACAAAATGGCAGACGCTAACAAGGCGTTCTCGCACTTCCGATTCTAAACGACCAAGTCAAGAACTTAGATAAAAAGGTAACTTACAACAAGAGGTATGTCCAGACAGATTGCGTTAGATAAAGTCAGAAACATTGGTATCTCTGCCCACATTGACGCAGGAAAGACCACTACAACCGAGCGTATTCTCTATTACACTGGCCGAGTGCATCGCTTGGGCGAAGTGCATGACGGCGCGGCAACGATGGACTGGATGGAACAGGAAAAAGAACGCGGCATCACAATTACATCTGCTGCGACGACATGTTTCTGGACGCCGAACTACGGGCTGAACAAAGGCAAGAAACATCGCATCAACATCATCGATACGCCCGGTCACGTTGATTTTACGGTCGAAGTCGAGCGCTCACTGCGCGTCTTGGACGGCGCTGTGGCTCTGTTCGATTCCGTTGCTGGCGTCCAACCACAATCTGAAACGGTCTGGCGGCAAATGAACAAATACCATGTGCCGCGCATTGCCTATGTGAATAAAATGGACAGGATTGGCGCGAACTTTTTCAATGTGGTCAAGATGATGCAAGACCGCCTGAAAGCGCGCCCTGTGCCGATTCAAGTGCCGATTGGCGAGGGCGAAAACTTCAAAGGCTTTGTCGACCTTGTCAGAATGAAAGGGATTATCTACGACGCCGAAGACGGCACGACATATCAGGAAGTTGATGTCCCGGCTGAGTTGATGGAAACCGTCAAGCACTGGCGCACCGTCATGGTGGAAGCGATTTCAGAAGTTGATGATTCGCTGCTTGAAAAATATCTGGGCGGCGAAGAACCGACCGAAGAAGAATTGCGCGTTGCCTTGCGCAAAGCCACACTGCAAATTATTCTGACGCCGATGCTTTGCGGCTCGTCGTTCAAAAATAAAGGCGTGCAGTTCATGCTCGATGCAGTGGTCGATTATCTGCCAGCGCCAACCGACCTCAAGACGGTCAAAGGGCTTGACCCGAAAACGGGCAACGACCTTGAACGCAAAATTGCCGATGAAGAAGCGTTTGCTGGGCTGGCATTCAAAATTATGACTGACCCATTCGTCGGGAAATTGACGTTTATTCGCGTCTATTCCGGTAAGCTCACGGCAGGCAGTTACGTGCTAAATACGGCTACGGGCAAAAAAGAGCGCGTTGGTCGCGTGCTTCAGATGCACGCCAATCATCGTGAAGATTTGGAAGAAGGTCTGGCCGGCGAAATCGTGGCTGCCGTCGGCTTGAAAGACACACGCACAGGCGATACGCTCTGCGATGAGGGTAAGCCGATTATGCTTGAAAAAATGACCTTCCCAGAGCCGGTTATTCAAATTGCAATTGAGCCGAAAACGAAAGCCGACTCTGAAAAAATGAGCATCGCGCTGCAAAAGTTGTCGGAAGAAGACCCCACATTCCGCGTTAAAACGGACGAAGAAACTGGGCAAACGATTATTGCGGGCATGGGCGAGTTGCACCTTGAAATCATCGTCGACCGTATGAAGCGCGAATTTAAGGTGGAAGCCAATGTGGGCAAGCCGCAAGTGGCATACAAAGAGACCATTCGCAAGCGCGTCGAAGCCGAAGGCAAATTCGTGCGCCAATCGGGCGGTAAAGGTCAGTTTGGGTTGGTAAATCTCTATGTTGAGCCGTCAGAAAAAGGCAAAGGGTTTGAGTTCGTGAACGACATTAAGGGCGGCGCGATTCCAAAAGAATACATTCCGGCGGTTCAGGACGGCATTCAGGAAGCGCTGCGCAATGGGGTTCTCGCCGGCTATCCTGTGCAAGATGTCAAAGTAACGCTCTTCGACGGAAAGTATCACGAAGTCGACTCGTCTGAAATGGCGTTCAAAATCGCAGGGTCAATCGGCTTCAAAGAAGGCGCTCGCCGCGCTAATCCCGTGTTGCTCGAGCCGATTATGGCAGTAGAAGTGAGCACGCCAGAAGACTACATGGGGTCGGTGATGGGCGACTTGTCAAGCCGCCGCGGGCGAATCGAGGGCATGGAAGCCCGAGCAGGCGAGCAAATTATTACGGCAAAAGTGCCGCTGGCCAATATGTTCGGCTACTCGACCGACCTGCGCTCAATGTCGCAAGGGCGTGCGAACTATACAATGGAATTTTTCGCTTACGAAGAAGCGCCAAAAGCCGTCGCCGAAGAAATTATCGAGAAAAGCGGCGCGAAAGCAACAGCGTAATACTCTAACACAACTCAACGGGTAACATCATAACCGGAGGAAACTCAAACAATGGCAAAGGAAAATTTTAAGCGCGACAAACCCCATGTGAACATCGGCACGATTGGGCATGTCGACCATGGTAAAACAACGTTGACCGCTGCGATTACAAAGGTGTTGGCGGAACGCGGTATGGCGCAAGCAATGGCTTACGACCAAATCGATAAGGCGCCAGAAGAAAAGGCGCGCGGCATCACAATTTCAACTGCGCATGTCGAGTATGAAACGACCAACCGGCACTATGCGCACATTGACTGCCCGGGTCACGCTGACTACATCAAGAATATGATTACGGGTGCGGCTCAAATGGACGGCGCAATTCTCGTCGTTGCCGCTACCGACGGTCCAATGCCGCAAACGCGCGAACATATCTTGCTTGCCCGCCAAGTGAATGTGCCAGCAATCGTTGTCTTCCTCAACAAAGTCGACATTGCTGACCCAGAACTCTTGGAACTTGTTGAAATGGAATTGCGCGAGCTGCTCACCAGCTACGG
>JPGV01000002.1 GCA_000724175.1 [Candidatus Thermochlorobacteriaceae] bacterium GBChlB
CACGACTTAATTACACTACCCTCATATCAAAAAAATATGACTTGAGAATTAGAATAGAATGTAAGTGGCAACAAGTAGCAGGTTCAGTTGACGAAAAACTCCCCTATTTGTATTTAAATACCATAGAAGCAATGCCTGAAAATTCAATTATGATTTTAATTGACGGAGCAGGTTGGAAAGCGGGAGCAATTAAATGGTTAAAGGACGCAGTTAAACAAAAGAAATACACCACAGAAGAAACAAAGAACAAAGAAATTTTTGTGTTCAGTTTGACAGAGTTTTTCACTTGGGCAAATAAGACGTTCAACAAGTGACGAAAGAAGAAGCACATACGCCCAACATCGGTTTTGCGTCAGGCGGGGTGACGTGCAAACTTGGAGCATTGTGCTTCTATTCAAGTTCAGTGCAGGTTGACAGTTTTGTGCTCCGAAACCCGCCCGAACGCAAAGCCCCGAACCGTTATATTGAAACAACCCTTGAAAGTCAAACATTCTATTAAACAGATAAATCTAAAGTTTTAATTATGATTAAATTTTCATTAATTACAGGAATAATAACTATACTTTTCTGTTTTTCCGTAAATGCTCAAGAGATTAGAAGTAAGCATAAAACAGATGAGCAGGTTTTACGACATTTAAAAGAAGTGCTATGGCCAAAGGCGTACCGAGAACAAGATACATTATTGTTGGACGAATTATTAGACGATAAATTTCAAATGGTTGAAGCAAATGGTGACTACTCTGACAAAAATTTGGAAATAGCTTACATAAAAAAAAATAAGCCATCTTACACAAGTTTCAACTACAAGATTGAAAGACTTGACATTTTTAAAAACGGTACTGCTGTTATTACTGGAACTGGGACAATTAAAGGACAAAATTCAAACGGGAACTACACAACTACTTACCATTCCTCTAACAACTTTATTAAAGTTAAAAAAAAATGGAAAGCCATTAATTCACACGTTTCAGGTGTAAAGACAGAATATGAAGAAATTAAGAAGCTACTTGACTTGTATGTGCTTGGCTTACAAAAAGGAGATTTGAGTTTATTACGACAGGCATTTCTTTCAGATGGTCAATTTTGCATCTTATCCAGCGATAATAATATTCAGTGCCAAAAGTTTAGTGAAGTGCTTGATACGTGGGTTAAATCACCTGACCCAAATACAAACGGAAAAATTCTTGGACAAGAAATGCAAGGTTCTATGGCAAAAGTTACTTTTAAGCTGAATTTCAGTAACAAAGTATTTGTAGATTATTTGACTTTGTATAAATCGGTAAATGGCTGGACTATCGTTGCAAAAACTACTCAAATTCAAAAATGAAATACAACGCCCAACCTCATATTGGCAATAGCGGGACTGACAGTTGTAAATTCAGCATTTGTACTACTATTGGGCATTTGTGCAAATGTTGGGCTGACGTTTTTCAAATGTCCCACCATCGCCAATACGTAGCCGTTAGTTATGGGCAACCAATTTTGACGACCGTGCAACAAACA
The DNA here is from genome assembly GCA_000724175.1 of [Candidatus Thermochlorobacteriaceae] bacterium GBChlB. Taxonomy (GTDB): domain Bacteria; phylum Bacteroidota; class Chlorobiia; order Chlorobiales; family Thermochlorobacteraceae; genus GBChlB. The sequence goes on from JPGV01000002.1 coordinate 1,504, forward strand.
AACTGACAGAAAACAATGACGCAAAAACTTTACTCTTATGTTTTACGGTATGACGATGGAGCAGCACCAAATCCATTTTGGGGAACTTGCACCTTGACAATTTGCAAACCTGACATTAGACGTAAAGCAAGCGTTGGCGACTGGGTTATCGGGACAGGTTCTAAAAACTCACGACTCAAAGACGGTAACACCTACGACCTTTCTGACAGTGTAGTTTATGCGATGAAAGTGACCAAAAAACTTTCGCTTGCGGAATATGACAAACTTAAAAACAGGGAGTACTCCGAAAATTCATAAGAGTAGGAATAAAACTAAAAAAATAAAAATATGAAAAATGTATTGATTTTAACAACTGTGTTGCTCATGGCAGGCGTTGCGAACGCGCAAAGTATGTATGTCGAAGGCTCTTACAAAGGATACATAACGGATAGAGGCGAGGTTTATATTGGAAGCTCTTACAAGGGGTATTGTGAAGGAGTAAAGGTAAGTAAAAAGGTAATCGGAGCAATATACTTTTTCTTTTTCAGAGATGAATTAAGTATAAAAATAGAATAATGGAATAACTGAAAAAGTTATCCCGTTTTCCATCGCTGCCTCATTATACCAACTCATAATAAGCGCATGCGCAATGGCAGAGGAAAAGCGCTAACTCTGGATGCTCGTACTTTGCAAATATATTTGGACTTGTGCGAAGTGTCGCACTGTCGAATCCCCTTTGCCAAACCCCTTTCGTGATGCTTCATTGTAGAACGGTCATGCAGACCAATAAATGACAAGCAAGATGACATAAAAAACTCAATGACAGAACTCATCATATTATTCGCAGTTTCATTTCTTTCAGCGACAATTTCGGGAGCAGTTGGTTTTGGCGGGGCAGTAGTATTACTTCCAGTTTTGACAAGCATAGTTGGTGTAAAATCAGCTGTTCCGATTTTGACAATTGGACAAATATTCGGGAATGCTTCAAGAGTTTGGTTGGGCAGACATGAACTGAAATGGAAGCCAATTATTTTCTTTCTGCTAACTGCAATTCCTATGACGATTTTAGGAAGTTACTTATTTGCCGATATTGACAGCGATAAAATAAAAATCGGTATTGGAGTATTTCTCATTATTTTAGTTATTTACCGCAGAACAAAAATCGAGAAAATAGAGCTTGGCGAGAGCGGAATGCTGCTTGGTGGCGGACTGACAGGCTTTTTGTCTGGACTTGCGGGAAGCGCTGGGCCGCTTGGGGCTGCGTTTTTTCTTGGGCTCAACTTGACAGCAACTGCATACGTTGCAAGTGAAGCATTTACCGCTTTGATAATGCACCTAACCAAGACAATCGTTTACAAAAAATACTCACTTATCGAACAGACCGAACTTTACTACGGACTATTTATTGGAGTAGCGATGATGTTAGGGAGTTGGACAGGAAAGAAAATAATTGAAAAATTAAACCGAGATAAATTCATTTTGCTCGTAGAAATTTTGCTCATAATATCGGGACTGCAACTTATATGGACAGCGAAATGATAAAACAAAATAATGACAAACTTATGAAGTAGCGAGTGTTATCACGAAGTGAAATCGAAGTTCAGTTGTAAATGATTTTTTTAGTCTCAAAAAGACGGCGGGCAGAAGAACGCCGTAGCGCGGCGCAAACTCGTAACTGAGCAATTCGGCGTTGTCAGCGTTGTCATGTTCGAGCAGCAGTTTGGTTGCGCTCTCGCCGTGCCGAAGAAGTAGTTTGCTTTGCCCGAGGCGCTCAGCGGTAACAAGTGGTGCGAAATGCAAGAAAAACTCCGCGCTGTGGGTGCCCATGCCGTAAAGCCTATCGGAAATGGTGAGCTGATGTGTGGCTTTATCCAAAATAAATGTGCGCTCGTGCATAATCGGTTGGGCAAGCTGTTGATAGGCGCGATGCGCCACTGTCAGTTCGTCCCGTTGCGTTGTCGATATCCACTTTAGAATGTTCGGCGAAGTCTTATCTGTTTTGACTTTAAAGGCGTCCGAAAATTCGGCAATCTCCATGCCGTCAATCATAACGCTGTTGTGCGCTGTCATGCTCCGAAACTCGCGCCGTCGTGCTGGATGAGATGTGTAACAAAATGTGCCGCTATCGACGATGAACGAGGCATCGACAGCGAAGAGCTCAAAGCTGAGCGTATCGTTGTGTCCGTGTCCGCCCCAGCCACGCTTGCCTAATTCGCCGCCATCGATAAAGCAATGAAACTTCTCGCTGCGCAAAATGGCAAACTGACTATGTCGAAAAAGCGTCGATGAAGGCGCGTCAGTGCGCTTGCCGAGTTTTTGAAATGTCTCCCAGCCGTCGATGCCACATAGCCACAAGGCTTGTTCGGAAAAGTGCCTTGCTGCCGCTTTAAAGTCGGCGCGTTGAAACGCAACTGCGGCAAGCGATAAGACCGATGTATGGTTGTTAAAATCATCATCGAGATTAAACCAAAAGAGCCTGCCGTCGTCGCTGTCGCCGATGAGCGGCGCGTCGCCGTTGGGCTTGATGTAGTGCATCATAAATTCGCAACTTTTCTCGAGCCGCGCTTTGAACTCTGCTGAAAACGAAATGCGGTTGAGTCCGCCGAGTTGATATGCCGATAAAAAAAGCTCTGTAACAAACCGATGATAGGCAAGGCTCATTTCGTAGTTCGCGCCGTCGGCGTAGGTTTGCAATAAAATTTCTTCTTCCAGAATGTTTTTGGAGAGCGACAGCCACGCCGCGCCCTCTGGCGTGTGCTTGAAAAAACAGCCGAGCATAAAGAGTCCGACGGCATCGGAGATAAGGTGATTCCCGCTGCGGCGCGTGTATTCCAAATTCGACTCGATGTAGCGACCGTGTTGAAACAGCATTTTCAGAAAGGCAATCCACTTGTTCGGCTCGTCGTGTTCGTTGGAGAAAAAATAAAACCCTGCAAGCCAGTTTGCAGCGCGCAGCGCGACTTCCATGGCGCATGTCCAATTCGTCCCGTAAAAACAGGGGTTTTCGGCTGACCACGAGTCGATGAGGTCAAAAAAAGCGTCTTTGTAAGCGCGGCGGTTCGTGAGCCAATACGCTTTGCCGAGTTGCCATGCCCAGCCGCAGCGCGAGAGTTCCCAAACGGTTTTGACGTCCGAGCCGTGGTTGGGAAAGCGAACATCGGTGTAAAAACTCTTTGAGTCGAATGACTTGCCCGATTTAAAATCCAGATGCCAATGTATGTTCTCAGGAAAGCGATGCGTTGTCCCAAAGAACGAAAACTCACGACGCAAGATGGCTTCGGCTTGGCGCACAATCTCTTGCGGCGAGTGCAGGTGCGTCAAGGTTTGAAGAAAAAAATCCTTTCGATTGCTCGAATTGAAAAAGAAGCTGTGTTTGGTTTGTCGAAGAAACGCTGTGAAAAACTCCTCCACGTTTGCGTTGGCTTTAACAAAAGAAAATTTTTTGAAGAACAGGTCGTTGGAAAGCCGCGAGCCAAAAAGTCGCTCGCGAAGCGCGAAGGTGTTTTTTTTAATAAGGTGATATTTTAAAATGTTCGAGTATGTGTCGAGCATGAGACCGTCAAGAAGTGCATCGATTTGGAAATTCGGCGGCGATGCGTCAGATTAAGTGTTTCAAAAGACAACGAAGAAACGAAAATGGCAGTGAAAGAAAAAACAAAACGTTATGACTGAAACTCTGACAACCCCTGTAACGGCAAGCCTTGCGACGACAGGCTACGCCGCGCCCGATGCTCGCGGGCACTTCGGCGTCTATGGCGGCAAATATGTTCCTGAAACGCTCATCAAAAACGCGGACGACTTGGAACGCGAATACGCTGCCGCCAAACTCGATGAACGCTTTTGGAACGAGTTTCACGACTTGCTCAAGCATTTCGTCGGACGCGAGACGCCGCTTTACTATGCCAAACGCCTGTCCGAATTGCTCGGCGGTGCAAAAATTTATCTGAAACGCGAAGACCTTTGCCACACGGGCGCGCATAAAATCAACAATGCGATTGGGCAAATTTTACTGGCGCGGCGCATGGGAAAAAAGCGCATCATTGCTGAAACTGGCGCGGGACAACACGGCGTCGCCACAGCCACAGTTTGTGCGCTCTTCGGCTTGGAGTGTGTTGTGTATATGGGCGAAGAGGACATTGCACGGCAAGCGCCGAACGTGGCTCGGATGAAACTCTTGGGCGCGGATGTCCGCCCAGTCGCCATTGGCAGCAAGACGCTCAAAGATGCGACGAGCGAAGCAATTCGAGATTGGGTGACCAACCCCGACGATACATTTTACATCATCGGCTCGGTTGTCGGAATGCACCCGTATCCAATGATGGTGCGCGATTTCCAAAGCGTCATTGGTCAGGAAACCAAACGGCAAATGTTAGAGCGCGAGGGCAGGCTGCCCGATGTGATAACGGCATGCGTCGGAGGTGGCTCCAATGCAATGGGCATGTTTTATCCCTTTCTTAACGAAGTGCTTCGCCGAGATGCACTTGCTCGACCAAAACTTGTGGGCGTAGAAGCGGCGGGCGAAGGCTTGACGGGACGGCACGCCGCGACGCTCACCAAAGGACGCCCGGGCGTCTTGCACGGCGCAATGATGTATCTCTTGCAAGATGATGACGGACAAATCGACCTTGCGCACTCGATTTCGGCAGGACTGGATTATCCGGGCGTCGGTCCTGAACACAGCTACCTCAAAGACTTGGGACTCGTGCAATACACCTCTGCGACTGATGACGATGCCATGACCGCGTTGCAAACCTTGGCGAAAACCGAAGGCATTATTTGTGCATTGGAGACGGCGCACGGTGTTCATTATGCAATTCAGATAGCGCCGACGCTCTCGCGGGAACAAACGGTCGTGGTATGTTTGTCGGGACGCGGCGATAAAGATTTGAACACGATTGAGCGTTACTTGGAAACGCATACCGCGTCGTAAAAAACGTGCTGGTCTGTATATGTAATTTCGACAGTCGTCAATTCTTTTAAGACTTCATTTTGCGTCAGTCTTTTCAACATCTCATTTGCGTTCTGTTTGCTTGTTCCCTTGCGGCGTGCGCGACAAGCAATCTCTCGACCGAAAAAACGCCGCCGTCTGTTGATTCACTCAATACGGTAACTCAAAAAAGCACTGCGCTGAACGACTCGCTTCACCCTATGGCGCATGATACACTTCAAGCGGTGCCGATTCAAGCGATGCCGAACCAGATGGACGCAAAAACCGATAGCCTCCCGAAAACGCTTGATACGACGCTTAAAGTCGGGCAACCGCTACCGAAGTTGCTGACGCAAGTAGTCTCGAAGGAGCGACCAAAGCCTGTGCCGAAACTCTCGGCGGCACAACGCCGACGTTTGGATGCACTCAAACGACAATCCCTAACAACCACGCTAATGCCGCGCTTCAACGCCATACCGGATTCGGTCTTATTCGCATTGCGCCCGCTCGACATTGGCGACGACCGATTTACTCGACAACTGTTGGATTCGCTGTTTTATGAGAAACTCAAAGCCGAAGCAAGCGAGCAGTTGGATACCGTCGTGATTTACACCGCCAAAGATTCCGTCGTGTATGATTTAAGCACGAAAACCATCAAGCTGTATGGCGAGGCAAGAACGACATATCAAGATTTTAAACTCATTGCGCCCGAAATAGAATTAGAAAGCGAGCGGACGACACTTTATGCCCGCAGTCGCTACGATGCCGATGGCAACCCGATTGAAAGCCCGAAATTCGAAGACCGACAAGGTGTTTATGACGCGGAGACAATGACATACAATTTCAAAACACGGCGCGGCAAAATTAAGTATGTTGAGACGACACTCGACGGCGGCATTTACCGCGGCGCAACGATTAAGCGTCAGGAAACAGGCATTCTCAACGTGCAAGATGCGTTTTATACGACGTGCAATCACCCGAACCCGCACTACTATTTTTACTGCCGAGAAATGAAACTCATTCCCGGCGACCGCGTGATTGCGCGTCCAGTCGTGCTTTACATCGAAGATGTGCCTGTTTTCGCGTTGCCGTTTGCCTTTTTTCCAACACGCACCGGCAGGGCGTCGGGAATTATTGTGCCGCGCTACGGACGCGATAACTTCAAAGGATGGAACTTGGCGCAGGGCGGATATTACTTCGCCATCAACGATTATGTAGATGCCAGAATCGTCGGCGACATCGGCTTTCGCGGCAGTTGGCGACTTGGCGGCGCGCTTCGCTATAACAAACGCTACGACTTCAACGGCGGCATTCAAGCGGAATTTGAACGTTTGTTGTTCAATGAATCAACCGACCCGGACTTCAGCCGCAGCGACCGATGGAATGTCGCGCTGTTACACGCTCAAGAATTTGACCCGACGATGTCGCTGACGGCGTCGCTGAATTTCGTCGGCGGAAATCAATTCAGTTTGCAGACGTTCAATCCACAAAACGTATTGAGCCAACAAGCGACTTCAAACGCGAGCTTCAAAAAAACGTTCGCTGAAGGGCAACGCAGCATTGATATTGGCTATACGCGCACGCAGGATTTGCGCGTAACGAACATCGCGCAGACGGTTACCTTAGGGCTGTTTCAAACGCGGTTCAGTCCGTTTCGTGGGCGCAAAAGCGCTGGCACGGGATTTTTGGAGCAACTGACCATCGACCCTACGTTCAACGCCAACGGCTCGTATTCATTCACCGATACAACGCAAACCAGCAGCGCAACGAGCAACATTGGGCTGTCGCTCACGCTGACGCAAGCGTTGTCGTCGAGTTTTCAATTCACCGCAAGCAATAATTTTCGTGCCAATGTGCAGTATCAAAATAGTCCGCGATTTTCAGGCACGAGTCGTCAGCCAAACGACGAGCGGTTCGGCGCGCAGCTCGATTACCCAACGACGCTGCAACTCGGCATTACGCGCATCGGTTTGAACGTGAGCGCGTCGCTCAACACCTCGACATTTTTGGTCGACCGAACTATCACGCGCTTTTTCGACCCGACGACGCGGCGCGACAGCACAGTGCTCACTCGGGGCGTTACAGGATTTACGACCTACAGCGCCGTGCTCGGCGTCAGCACGCGGCTCTTCGGCACGGCATTCACGCCGTTCCTTGAAGATTTCATCGGATTGAAAGCCCTGCGCCACACCGTTAGCCCAAATATCTCCGTCTCGTTCAATCCTGATTTCACGCGACCAGAGTTTGGAAATTTCGCCACATATCGCGACAGCGTGGGCAGAGTTCAAACCTATAATCGCTTCGAGCAATCGTTATTCAACAGCGTGCCGGGCGCAGGTCAAGCCATCAACATTTCGCTCTCCAACATCTTCGAAGCAAAGGTGAAAATTCTTGACACGACGAAGGCGGCAGACGACCCGCAACGCACAGAAAAGAACATTCAACTCTTCACGCTCGATGCGCGGACGGGCTACAACTTTGCCGCCACGCAGTTCAACTTGTCCGATTTATCGCTTGCCATTGCCACGACAACGCTCGCGCCGACCGTTGGACTTAACGGCACAGCGACGTTTAGTTTTTACAGTTTTGACTCGTCAGGCGCACGCATCAACCGCTATCTTTGGGACGATGGGCGCGGTTTCTTACGCCTAACGCAGGCGTCGGTGCAGTTTCAAACGGGATTTAGCGGACAGCGCCAAGCCAATCCTGAGCGACAAACCTTCGGCGATTCAACCCAGACTGCGCAAGCTGCAGTAGGCAATGTCTTGCCGACGGATTTAGGCGGCAACCGTCTCGGACAAAACATTGATTACGATATTCCTTGGCAGTTTAGTTTATCGGGCAACATCACAGCAAATCTTGACAATTCCGTGCAGTCGCCGCAGGTTGATGCCACGTTTCAAAGTTCATTTAATTTTTCGCCGACGCCGAACTGGAAAGTTCAACTTAGCACAGGCTACTCGGTTCGGCAGCGACAGTTCACTGCGCCTCAGATTCTCGTCAGCCGCGATTTTCACTGTTGGGAGATGAGCTTTTCGTGGGTGCCAACGGGCGTGTTTTCAAGCGTGTTTTTTCAAATCAATGTCAAAGCACCACAACTGCGCGACATTCGCATCGAGCGCCGCGACAATCCCGTCAACATCTTCCAGCCGCAGCAACAGCAATTCTAACGATGTAATTTAGCTGCATGGCGTTGAAAATTTTGTGGTTGGGTTTATTACATTTGAGTTCACTTAAAAGGCACAAACCAATGATTAGCATCTCATTTGAAAATAAAGAAGCCGTTATACGGTTTCCTGAAACGCTCGTCTCCAAAGACTATGTTCAAGACTTCATCGATTATTTGCGCGTTGAGGAAACTGCTCAAAAAAGCAAGCTGACGGAAGAACAGCTTTGGGAGATGACCGAACATATCCAAAACGCATGGTGGGAGAAGAACAAACAAAAATTCATTGATAAAATTGAAGCCCGTCGTCCTTGACACCAATATGCTTTTTTCTTGCCTGCTGAGGAAAAACTCCCTTGTGCGGCAAAAACTGTTCTCACAAAAAGAGGTTAGGTTGTATGCGTGCAAGTTCTCCGTCATTGAACTTTTCAAGCATAAAGAAAAAATTATGAAAAGTTCTGAGCTACAGGAGGAAGAAGTGTTGGAAGTTTATTACAAAGTGTTGAAACAAAGTGTTGAAAAAAGTGAGCGTTTATGATGAAGAACTTATTTCAGCGCCGAACATAGAAACGGCGATAGATTTATGCAAGCAGATTGATGAAAAAGATATGATTTTTGTGACAGCGACATTGGAATTACAAGGAGAATTATGGACAGGCGACGTCAAGTTGAAAGAAGGGTTGAAGGAGAAAGGATTTGCGAAGTTTTATACGCCAACACAATAGTCCCGTCAACATCTTCCAGCCACAGCCGCAATTCTAACGGCGGTATTTAGCCGCGCACGGCGCGGTTTGGATGTTTGAAAATGCCGTCCATCAAAATAAAAAGGGCGAGAACAACGCTCGCCCCGAACGCCCTGTAAAATCGCGCCTCAAGCGGGAACGCCATGCGTTTTGAGAAGTTCCGCCGCTGCTTTATTGCCGGTTGAGACCGCACCTTCCATCGAGTCATAAAAACGATTTTTCGTATAGCCGCCTGCCATAAAAAGATTTCTGACCGGTGTCTTTTGCGTCGGACGCTTTTGCTCTAAGCCCGGATACGGCGCATAGACGGACTGCGGCACGCGCACAATCGTGTGCTTCAAAATCTTGGCGTCTTTCGCCGTTTCAGGGAAGAGGTCTTTGATGCTCGAGTCGACCTTTGCGATGAGTTCCGCATCGCTGAGCTTGATGAGGTCTTTTGCAGGCGCGACGCCGACTTCAAAGCGCGTTTTGCCCTTATGCGACAGCCCTTGCATTGTGGCATATTCAGGCGTGGTTTGCGCGACATCGGCGTAGAAGGGAATGACGCCATCGGGCGAAAAGAGAATGTTATCGATGTCGGTGATTTGTCGGTCATACCAAACCTGAATCGTAACGACTGGCACGCCTTCAAACGCGCAGATGTTCGAGAAGAACGGGTGAGAGGCTTTCAAATGATCGGGCATGACGGTTTTGAGATTATGCACGGGCAACGCGGTGAGGTAATAGTCCGCCGTCAGCGTTTCGCCGTTTGCCATTTTGACGCCCGTAATTTTCTCGCCATCGTAAATGAGTTCAACGGCGCGGCTGTTGGTATAGAGTTTCACGCCTTTCTTTTGGAGGTAATCGCAGAGCGGTCCGGTCAAATACTCTTGCGGCGAGCCTTTGAGGAAGCCCATTTTTGAGGCGTCGGGACGGCGGAGAAATTCGCCCGTAACTGCCAAGACGATGTTCGCCGAAAGAATATCGGGCGGCAGGAATTTCAATGCCAGCGCCATCGGCAGAAACATTTTTTTAATCATGCGTTGCGAAAGTCCGCGTTGTTCGTGCCACTCGCGGTAGGTGAGGTGATCTTGCGCCTCGTTGTATTTATCGCCGCCGAAGAGAATCGGGCCTAAGACTTTGGCAAAGGTGAGCATTTCGGGAATAGAAAAATATCCGTTGCGAAAGAGCGCGGGCGTCAGGTGAAGTGGCGAGGGCAAGTTCCACGTTTTGAACTTAAACTTGACGCCTTGCGAGAGCCGGTAGTTGAGTTCGTGCGTTTTCCAGAGAATCGCGTCGTAAGTGCCGAGTTCTTTCATCAGGTCGTAGATTTCTTTGTAGGCGCCGAAAAAGCAGTGCAGTCCGGTCTCGACCCAGTCGCCGTCTTTATCTTTCCAAGCGGAGACTTTGCCGCCGAAGATGTCGCGCTTCTCGACGAGTTGAACCGAAAAGCCTTTATCGACCAAGCGTTTTGCGGCAGTCAAGCCGGCAAGTCCGCCGCCGAGAATCAATACACTGTTGCCGCCCGTGGTCGTTTGGGGAGCTGCTGTCATCATGTCGTTCATGGAAAATTCCTTTCTATTGGTTTTGTTTGTTAAACCAAGTAACCGAAAAGTCCGTTAGGACGTTTTGTTCAAAAAAATACAATGGTTGCCAAAAAGTTTTTTCAGCGTTTGAAAGGAATTCTCTTCTCGCCAAAGTCGGAGTGGACCGTGATTGCTGACGAGCCGATTTACGATGTGCAAGATGTAATGCGCGATTATGCGTTCCCGATTCTCGTCTCGTCGGTGTTGGTGGCGCTGGTCGGCGTGGGCATTACGCTCAAAGCGGTGTGGGCAAGTATGGCAGCGTTTGCCGTGTGGCTTGTCGCGCTCTCGCTGACAACCAACGTCGTGAACGGCGTCGCCCTGCGATTTGAGGCGACGGCGGACAGACTCCAATCAACGAAACTCGTCGTTTATGGGTCGACGCCAATGTGGATAGCGTGGGCAATCTCGACGTGGCTGCCGGCGACGGTAGGGTGGGCAATGAACATCGTCGGCGTCGGGTATGGAATTGCGTTATGTGTCTTAGGCTTGTCGTCGGTAATGAAGCCGTCGCCGCATAAACAAGTCGGGTATGCGGTGGTCGTGAGCATATCGATGGTGGTGATTCACGGCGTTGGGGCGCTCTTGCGGTCGGGCGCAGAAAAACTCTTTCTCTCGCGTTAACTTCACACGCTTAACTTGTGAGTATGAAAAAAATCGTCGTCTGCGTCATCGGTCTCGCGTTGGCAAGTTCAGTTCAAGCGCAGTCGCCGCAAGCGTTGTTTGAGAAAGGCGAAGCGCACCTTGAAAACGGAGAATATCCCGCCGCGATGCTCGCTTTTACGAAAGTGTTGCAACAAGATTCCCTCAAGTTTTGGAGAGCGTATCTCAAACGCGGCTATGCGCGGCAACTGTTTCAGGATACAAGCGGCGCCTTGAACGATTACAGCGCAGCGATTCGCATAAAGCCCGACAGCGTCGATGGGTATTTCTACCGAGCCCTGCTGCGTCGCAGTCTAAGGGAATACGCCCGCGCAGGTGCCGACCTCTCTGCTGCAATTTTCATCAACCCGAAGAATCCTGTGTTCTACTACTATCGTGGTCTTTGTAACGCCGCGCTGAAAGAACTCGATGAAGCAGTGTTGGATTTCAACAACGCGCTCAAGCTCGACGCAACATTTGCCGACGCGCTTTCTTATCGTGCGGCGTGCTATGCCGAACTCCAACGAGATACGCTCGCCTTGACCGATTACACGGCGGCGATTGCACTGCGACCGAGTGCGCAAGATTATTTCCAGCGCGGCAAGTTGCGCCGAAAACTACGCAAGTCGCTCGAAGCCCTAATTGATTTTGACAACGCCGTCAAGCTCGACCCAAAATTCGCCGAAGCCTACTTTGCACGCGGCATGGCGAAGATGGAAAACGGCATGCGCTCGCAGGCATTTGGAGATTTTGTTCAAGCGCGGGCGCTGGGCTACGAACCCGCCGAAAAACTGTTGAGCCAATACAACAAAGCCGAAGAGGTCAGGGGCGACGACTCGCTGCGAATCTATGGCACGAAGGAAATCGTCGTCGAAGCCGATTCGCCGGAGTTTGAAAAAGTGATGAGAGAAACAAAAATTATTTCAGCACGAGGCATTAGCGTTGCCGAATTTGCGTCGTCGAATTTGAATGTCGGCTTCGGTCCTGTCGTCGCGCCCAATGCCAGCGTGGTGATGACAAATTACGATTGCAACATGAACCTACTGCAAATGCGGCGCGCAAGCCAAGTGCCGATTCAGTGCATTGCGCAGCTCTTGCGCGATGAAGCCGCCCGAACTAACGACCAAACCATCAAAGACGCTGCGTATCAACTCACCAACATCGTGCGCGAAATCGATATTTGGAGCAGCCAAGACGCTTTCCGCGTCCGAGACCTCTTGCTCAACGCGCGACAGATTTTGAAGAACCTCAATGCGTATCTCGCTCAAAAAACCAGAGAAAAACAAAACGAATGAGCGCACGACTCGACGACGGCAGCCGAACCGTCTTAGACTTTTCCGACATCAAAACGGAGATTGATTTCAACTATGTCAAAACGCGGCTGACGCCGCCGCCGCGCTTTGTATCGGCGACGCTGGATAACTACACGCCCGATGAACAGTTCGCATCGCAACAAGCGGCGAAAGCCTATCTCAAAGAGTTTGTCGGCAGGTTCAACAAGCAATCGGCAAGCCCACTTGGGACGCTGTTTAGGTTCGTTGGCACTGGTGCAGCGAAAGGAATTTACCTCGATGGCGGCTTCGGCGTGGGCAAAACGCATTTGCTCGCGGCAAGCTATCATGCGTTTCAATCGAGCGCGAAAATTTACCTTTCGTTCACCGAGCTGATGTATCTCATCGGATTGCTCGGCTTGGAACGCTGCGCAGGCGAGATGAGCAGAAACAAACTAATATGTATTGATGAGTTCGAGCTCGACGACCCGGGCAACACCACGATGTCGCTCGGATTTTTGCAGCGCGTCTTTGCGGCGCATGTGCGCGTGATTGCAACCTCGAACACCCCACCTGCGAAACTCGGCGAAGGGCGGTTCGCCGCGCAAAATTTTCAGCGCGAAATTGCTGCACTCTCGGAAGACTTTCACGTGCTGCGCATCGACGGCAACGACTACCGCGAAAAACACATCAAAGAAATCCAAACGACATCTTCTACTTGGAATTTTGCCAACGTGTATGAAAAATTTTTGGATTACCAACCGAAGGGAAGTGGCAAGAAAGTGTACTTTTCAGAGTCGGAACTCTTGGCGTGGTTGAAAAAACTGCATCCGATGCACTATCTTGACATCGCTGAAAAATTAGACGCCATTTTCATCGACGGCTTAGGACAACTTGCTGACCAATTCGACGCCCTGCGCTTTGTGTATTTCATCGACAAACTCTACGACGATAAAGTTGTAATTTTCGCGTCCTCAAAGGTGAAATTAGAGTCGCTGTTTCCCGATGAGTTTTACAAATCGGCATACTCGAAAAAATACTTGCGCTGTCTGTCGCGCCTGAAAGAAATTTGCGGCGCATAGCTTACCAACAACCGTTTCAATGCTGTGCCGTAAATCGCTGCTAAAAATTAACCGCGAAAAAGTAAAAATGAAAACGATAAACAGCCTGAAACCCCTTGTCGTTATTAGCCTTTTGAATCTTCTGGTCGGATGTGTTCCCGTGAAAACGGAGCCGGAGCGCACCGAAAAATCGCCCGTTGAAACGGCGCCGGGGCGTCGGAGCGGGTCGTTTGCCGAACCGCAGTCGCTCTACGCGCAAAGCAAGTCGGACGAGATTTCAAACTCGCGCCGCAACGCAATTACACAAACGGTGGCGTCGGCAAGCCCGGGCGTGGTTGGCATCAATGTTACCGAAGTGCGAGAATACCGTGTGCAAGACCCGTTTGGCATGCTCTTCGAAGACGACCCGTTTTTTGCTCCCTTTATGCGCCGTCGCGGACAGACTTACAAGCAAGAGGTCAAAGGTCTCGGCTCTGGATTTTTTATCTCATCTGATGGCTATGTCGTCACGAATTCGCACGTGGCTGGCAATGCAACGAAAATCGTTGTTACCACCACCGACGGCAAACAGCACGATGCAAAACTTGTCGGCGCTGACGACCTGACCGATGTCGCCCTGCTTAAAGTCGAGGGCAATAATTATCCCGCGTTAAAATTGGGCAACTCCGATGATGTCATTGTCGGCGAATGGTCGATTGCTATTGGCAACCCGTTTGGACTCTTTGAAATCAACGATAAGCCGACGGTAACGGTCGGCGTTATCAGTTCAGTTGGTCTCAACTTTCCTGACGTGCAGAACCGCTCGTATCGAGATATGATTCAAACCGATGCCTCCATCAACAGTGGGAACTCTGGCGGCCCGCTGCTCAATGCCAATGCAGAAGTGATTGGCGTGAACACGTTTATTTATACGGGCGGCGGTGCAGGCTCGATTGGCATTGGCTTTGCGATTCCAATCAACCGCGTGAAAAAAATCGTCGAGGAGTTGAAGAAGTTTGGAAAAATCGACCGCTCGTTCCGCACAGGAATTTCGGTGCAGCCTCTTAATGCTGGACTGGCACGATACTTTGGAATGGACGAAACACAAGGCGGCGCGGTCATTTCCAACGTGGAAAAAAATTCGGCCGGCGATAAAGCTGGCTTAAAGGTCAGCGACATCATCGTCGAAGCCAACGGCGTCAAAATCAAATCCGACCAAGATTTAATTACCGTCGCGCGCGAACTCCGTGCGGGCGACCTCCTGAAACTCAAAATTTTCAGGGATAAAAAATACCTTGATGTTTCCGTTAGGCTGGAGAAATAATCTGCGGCGCGCGGCTCAACTTTTCAGCGTCGGTTCTTTGCGATTGAAGCGCGTCATAGTTATCGGTAGCCCGTGTTCTATAAACGACAAGCAGGCGTCGCGGCAATGCTCAATCGTGTTGAGAACAATGGGCTGTTCGTCGGGCGAAAATTTTGACAGAACGAAATTTGCCGCATCGCCTTTGTAAGCCGGCGAGCCGATGCCGAAGCGCAGTCGCGCAAAATCGTCCCGTCCCAATGTATAGATAATGTGCTTCAAGCCATTTTGCCCGCCGTCCGAACCACTGGGGCGCAAGCGCGCCGCACCAAGCGGAAGATTTAAATCATCGCAGATCACCAAGAGGTGAGCAAGGCTGATTTTATAGAACTGCATGGCGTCGCGCACTGCGTCGCCAGAGAGGTTCATATATGTCGTCGGTTTTTGCAAGATTACATCGACGCCGTTGAACGATGCCTTTGCAATCCAATATGCGCCTTTGCCTGCTTTAAACTCCGCGTTCAATTTGGCGGCGACAGCATCGACGACCTCGAAGCCAATGTTGTGCCGCGTGCCGTTGTAACGCGATTCAGGGTTTCCCAATCCAACAATCAATTTCATGTCAGTAGTAGTAGCCATAGACGATGTGCATTTCGTCCGACGTGGTGAAGCCAAAAGTAACCGTTTGGTCGGTCGTGTTATTCCACGTGCAAATGGATTTCAAGCCTTCGCCTCTGCGCAGCACAATCGGCTCGCGGAAGAAAATAATCGGTGGGTTTTGCCAATTCGTCGCAGAATAGACAATCTCACCGTTACGCGCGCCACCGACAATTTGAACCACAAACCGCGTCATCAATTGATGCGCATGCGACGTGAGCGCGATGACGCGAACCAGTGTGTCCGACGCAAACGCATTTAAACCAAGCACGACAGTTTGACCGACAAGAAATGTTTGCTCTATCGTGGTTTCGCACTTCGCTGGAAGGTTGATAGCAAGGTTGCTCAGCGAGAGTGGCTTAATCCATTGGCGCACGCGCTCTGGCGCAGTTGTGTGAATGTTGAACAAGACCTCGCCCGCAATTGGCTGGTGAAGCCCGTTGGAGTAGTGCGAATTGAGGTCGAAAACCATACCGCGCGGAATGCGAACCGCCATGCCTTCGGGAAATTCTATCGTGGCAGTTTTCGATTGCGCGCCCGCAAGAAAATCTCGATAGTTCATTCCGCGATACGATTCGGGATTGAATCGACCAAGCGAGTCGTAAAGGTCTCTGGTAACGCCCAAGCGTGGCAGTTGAGTCGCAGGCGTATGTTGAGAGAACCCATACAAAATAAAATGGTGGCTGCGGTCGCGCTGAACAAGCTCAAATTTTGTCATTGCCAAATCTTGCTGATTGGTTTGCGCAATGAAAATTTCACGGTCGCGGCGCGGCGAAATCGTGTAAGGCGCAACCCGAAGCTGAACGCCTTGCGCAGGAGGTACAAGCGCGAGTACTTCATCGGACGGCGGCACAAGCAGCAACAGCGTATCGGCAACAAGACCTGCTTTTGGCGCACCTGCCAAAATCCATCGGCGAATAAACTCAAGTTGGCTTGCAGCAAGCCCGCGACTGCCAAGCGGCATCAGGCTTCCGTATCCGTCGGAACGATGCAGGCGCGAACTGTCTAATTTGATGAGGAGCAAACTTTCGTCGGGTTTGTTCGGACGCACGCGCACGAGTCCGTCGAGCCGTGCGTTTGGATTTGTCGGCGTGGCATTCACTAAATTTTGATACGCTGCATCGAGCGTCGATAAATCCAATCCGGCGGTTTTCGTGCGCGCGTCGTGGCAGCCACTCGTGGCGCAGGTCGTCGAAAAAAGCGAGTTCTGCATCGCGCCGAAGCTCGATGCGGCGGACGGCTGGGGTTCAAGCGGCACATCAGGCGTTTGACAACTGGAAGCAAGAATGCTCATCGAGACAAGCAAAATCAAGCAGATACAGGGCGCAAGGCAAAATCTAAAACGGCTCATTTTCCTAAACTGGTTCATTTTGATGCGGCGACAGATGACGCTGAAATCAGTTTCAGTTGCTCGGCAAGAAATTCATAATCTTCAAACGGAGTGCGAGTAACGGTATCGAACCGAACAATTCCATTGGCGTCGATTAAAAATAGTCCGTGTCGCTCTGTGTCAAGGGGGCGTCGATAACAGCCAAGTGTTTCCATGGCGTTGTGGTTCATATCGGAGTAAAGCGCAATGTCGAACCCGCCAACTTGTGCAAATCCGCCCTCGCTTGAACGCCCGGAGAGCGCGATGCGATTTTGCTCTGGTGAATCGTTTGAAAGCGCGGCAAGTTCCCAGCCATAACTTCGGAAACGAGTGGCATGTTGCGAAAGCATCTGCAAATTCATCACGCACATCGGACAGCTGTTGCCCAGATAAACCGACAAGAGCAGCGGCGTTTTTGCATACAGCGATGCAAGCCCAATCGTATCGCCGCGCAGCGTTCTTACCTGCACATCAGGTAGCGGCGCGTTGCGCAAGCCCGCACTTGGCGACAGCATCTTGCAGCCCGCAAAAATCAAGATGATGAAAAGAAAAAAACGCATATTTGCAATAACTTGCTGACGACAATACGTGGATAAAGACGCGCTGAACGTGTGGCAAGTTTAAAGTCTTTTCGGCGAATTGCATAAAAAATGGGCCGTCTATCAACGTGGTGCTGACGGTGAAACGCAGTCATGGCGAAGGAGCATAACGACTGACGCCATCGAGACCACGTAAAGAGAGCAATACAAGCTTCGTCCGCGACTAACGCGACCTAAAAAAATTTACTTTTTCTCAAAAAAACTTTGACTTTTTAAGATATACAATGTAGTTTCATATATCGCTTAACAATTTAGTAACACAACAAAGGCGGAGGCAATTTACACAGATGAAAAAATCGGTTTCGCAAGGCGGAACTCATCATCACCAAAACATTTCAACCCAAACGACCATCTCAACCAGCGGCTATGTCGAACTCATCGCCTATGCGGCGCTGTTTTTGACATTGGTTACGTCGATTTTCGTCGTCAATATCTTTCTTTCGCGCCAAAGCAATGACGACGCAGCGCAGGTATATTGCGCGACGCGCCAACAGCGTGCTTGGCAAAAAGCCCAGAAAAATTTGTCTCAAACGCATATCGCATGTTACACCCAGCTCCCGATTGACAGCACCGTCAGAGAATACGCCGCCGCAATTCGCGGGTTCGATCGATTGAACGACATACTTAAAGTGGGCGGACGGCTCATGCTTGATGAAGACTCGGTGCAAATCGCGCCTGTCGTCGAGACACAAGCATTAAGCGCCTTGCAGCGACTTGAAAACCTCTGGGCACCAGCGCGCAAAGATTTGCTAACATTGGCTGCGAGCGCCACCGTTGCCGATACGGCGCTATTGGAACGTTCGCTTGAATACACAGTTCGGCGCGACGACGCAATTTTGGACGCAAGCGAAAATTTAATTGTAACCTTACAACGCACATCTAACGAGCGCATTGGTCAACTGCAAACAATTCAAGTGGTTGCGCTGGTGCTGAGTTTAATGGTGTTCGCGGCAATGGCAATTCGGTTGGCCGTATCGCTGCGCCGACGCGACAGCGTTATCAGACGAAACACAGAAGAGATTTTGCAACAGCGCAATCAATTGGCGACCGAAAAAGAGCGCGTTGAGCATCTGCTCGACGACCTTAAAAACACGCAGTCGCAACTTATTCAATCGGAGAAAATGGCGTCGCTTGGTCAAATGGTCGCTGGCATTGCGCACGAGGTCAATACGCCGCTTGGCTTTGTAATGAACAACATCAGCATCGTTGAGCGCAACCACGGCATCCTTGCTGCGGCGCTTGCCGACTATCGCAGTTTGGACAACATGCTGAGAACCGGCGCGTTGGAATCGTTGGAGTCAATGTTGGAATCGATTGCCGAACAGATGGAGCGCATCGAAGAGTTTGAACTTGTTGCGCGCACACAAAGCACGCTCGCCGAATCGACCATTGGCTTGGAACGCATTCAAGAGTTAATCACGAACCTTAAAAACTTCTCGCGGCTCGATGAGGCGGATGTCAAAAGCGTCAATATCAACGACAACATTGACTCTGCGTTGATGATTGCTGCCAACATCGTCAAATACAAAGCCGATGTGATGAAAGACTACGCGCCGAACCTTGTTGCGGAGTGTTATCCCGCCCAGCTCAACCAAGTCTTTTTGAATTTGATTACAAACGCGGCGCAAGCCATTAAAGAACGCGGCGTCATCGCTATCAAGACTGTCACTGACCAAAGCGACGCAGTCATAAAAATCAGCGATACAGGGTCGGGCATCGCGCCAGAAAATTTGAAGAAAATTTTTGAGCCGTTTTTTACAACGAAACCCGTTGGGCAAGGCACTGGACTTGGGCTGTCGATTGTCTATAAAATTATTGAACGCCACAACGGAAACATCGACGTGGAAAGCGTAGTTGGAAGCGGCACAACATTCACCATTCGGATTCCGCTCCGGCAACCGCGCAAAGATAAATCGCTCGTGTCTGGCAACGGCAGCACAGCGATTTACAACATCCATGGTTGACGAATGCACAGAATTTTTATACCTTAATTCATATCAAAACAAACATCGGAGAACTTACACGAAATGCACATGAAACGCTTGTCTGACATTTTACTCGTCGACGATGAACCGTTGATGCTCAATTCGCTGAAAGGGCTACTGGAATTTGATTACAAGGTGCATACCGCCACGAGCGGATTTGCGGCGTTGGAGGTCTTGCGCCAGCACCCGATTAAGGTCGTCATCAGCGATGAGCGTATGCCAGAGATGCCCGGACATGAACTCCTGCGACAGGTCAAATCCATCAGCCCAAACACGATTCGCGTGTTGCTCACAGGCTACGCCGATTTGGACAGCGTCATGAAATCGGTCAATTCGGGCGAAGTGTTTCGATATTTGAATAAGCCGTGTCGTCCCGATACGCTGCGCAATATTGTCTCGCTCGGCGTTCAGATTTACGACCGAATGTCGTCGCTTCAAAAAGCAGTGGCGGTTGCTGCGCCGCAAGTCGCGGTCAATAAAAACATTGCTACGCCCGACACACCGAAGACCCTGCCCGACGTGCTATTCATCGGCTACCAAGCGGAAGAAGTGCTACAACTGACTGCGAAACTGCGCGATAATTTTCTCATCTCTGCTGCCCATACCATTGACGACGCAATGAACATTCTGACGAAAAAGCCTATCTCCGTCATTGTCAGCGAACTACAGTTGGGCGAATACGACGGGTTGGACTTTTTGCAGGTTGTCCGTGAGGAACAGCCGCAAGCTGTCATTATCGTGCTGACCGACACAGCCGATGTAAAAATGATTGCACGGGCGGTCAATGAACTGCAAGTGTTCAAGTATATGACCAAGCCCACATCGGAAGCGCAAATTGAACGAGTCTTGACCGACGCGACGATGAAGAGCGAGCTGTACCAACAAAAGCCAGAGATGAACTTGCAACAAACGGCGAAAATCGTTGACGCCAAAAGCGTGCCGACGCCAAGCCCCTCGCTCCGAGAGCAGCTTCAACAAGCGCAAAAACAGCTCAATAAATCTTAGACAAGCGGGTCGGGCTTTTTAGGGTCGCCAAGCGGTTTAGTTGGAAACCAGCGAAAAAGCAGCGTGGCAAGGACAATGCCAAACACATCGGCGTTAAGGTCGACAATGTCGGCAGAACGCTTCGGCACAAAGAGTTGGTGTGTCTCGTCGCTGATAGCGAAAAGCGTGGCGAAGAGCAATGTGCAAATAAACCAATGGTCTTTCAGATAGGGAAACCAGTTCTGATGTCGCAAGGCATGTGCTAACGCGAAAGCAAAGACGAAATAAATTCCCGCGTGAATGAGTTTATCATAGCTCAACAGCCCAACCTGAGGAATTTTCTCGCCCGGAATGCTCGATTGTGAAAAAATTAAAATCGCGCAGAGTATTGCCAAAAATTGGTTCATCAAAAAACGCTTGAACATTTCAAAATTTGTTTTTCGGGTTTGGGCGTGGGTTAGTTTCGGGCAAGCCAGAGTTCAGGGTCGTATTTTTCTTTGCCCTTCCATACTTCAAAGTGAACTTGTGCGTTGCCTTCGGATGCCGCCGCAGCAACGGCAATGGGCTGTCGCGCTGCAACCGCGTCGCCACGAGCGACTTTGATGTCGGTTAAATTAGCATAGACCGTGATGAAGGAATTAGCATGTCGAACAATCACCACATTTCCAAACGTGGGCAGATACGCAATCTGACTCACTTTACCTTCGGCGACTGAAAAAACTTCGGTTCCTTTGGCGACGGAAATATCCACGCCGTTGTTGAAGGTAACGATGTTGAGGTCTTTATTTTTATTTTCGCCGAATGATTTGACAATCACGCCGCCTTGCACTGGCCAAGGTAGTTTGCCGCGATAGGTGTCAAATGCTTTGCCGTCGCCTCCGTCCACTGTGAGCAGATTATCCTTGCGCTCTACCAGCGTTGGCGGTTGTTTTTCTGGGGCTGTTTTTTCGGTTAATTTTTCCGCGCGCGCGCGTTGTTCGGCTTCAAGCTTTCGCTGTGCGTCAGCACGCTTGGCGCGTTCTGCCAGAGCGGCGCGGTCTTCCATCACAAGCAGTTTTTGAATTTCTTGTTGAAGCAATCTCGCCGCCGTTTGCTTCTTTTGAATGTCGTCGTTGAATTTCTTTTTATTCTTTCGAAGTTCGGCAAGCGTTTTCTCGCGTTCTGCTTTGCGCGATTCATAGACGTCGGCTTGCGCTCTGCGGCGTTCAAGTAGCGGTTTGGTTTCTGCATAGCGCGCCGTGAGTGTATCTTTCAAAGATTGAACAAGATTTTTCTTGGCGCTAATGTCGGCAAGTTTCAACTTCCCGGCGTCTTCAAAGCGTTTGATGTATTCGGCTCTCATCAAGGCTTGGTTGACCGACGAGGCAGAGAAGAGCAGTTCAAGGTCGCGCCGCACCCCGAATTTGTAGATGCCAACGGCGTAGCGGGCGAAATCGTCTTTCATTTTTGCAAGGTCTTTTTCGGCGGCTTGCAAGTCTATTTTTGTTTGCTCAATTTCGCGCGCGAGTTTCGTTTGAGTTCGCTCCAAGCCGATGATAATCGCATTAAGCAATTTTAACTGATGGTCGAGATTCGTGAGGGCGGCAAGCGACGATTTTTCTTTTTCGGAAATTTTTTTAAGCGACGACTCATACTCGCGCATTTGCCGTTCCAAGAGCTTCAGGCTCTGTTCGGTCTCGCGCCGCTCTTGTCGGATTTTTTCAAGGTCGGAATCTTTGCGCGGGAACTTCGGTCGCTTCTGCGCTGAAAGATACCCGGCGCAAAGAAACGGTGATACTATCGTGATAACAATCAGGAGTGAGCGTCGTATCTTCAAGTCGGTCAACTCTACAATTGTTTAAGTTTTCGTAAACTAACGCTCGATTTAAAGATTTAAAAATGAAGACGCATATTTTTTTTGCAATAGTCCTTGGCGCATTGCTTGGCATCGCCGCGTGCGATTCAACGGCAGATGCCCCGAAACCCTTGTCAGCACAGCTGGCGCCGGACGTCAAACTCGATTCTCAAAGAAATATCAACGCTACACCAACAGTAACCAACGATAAATCTATGAACCGTTCAATTGCTAAAGTGATGAAAACCGACGCGGAGTGGAAATCGCAACTCTCGCCCGATGCTTACGAGGTAACGCGGCGCAAAGGCACAGAACGCCCGTTCACCAGCCCGCTCAACAAGGTGAAAGAACGTGGCATATTCAAATGCGTATGCTGCGACCAAGAACTCTTCAGCAGTGAGCATAAGTTCGACTCTGGAACAGGCTGGCCAAGTTTCTATACCGTCATTGATAAAAACAACGTCGCTGAAGAAAGCGATACCAGCTACGGCATGATTCGCACGGAAGTCTTGTGCAGCCGTTGCGATGCGCACTTAGGACACGTCTTCGACGACGGTCCGAGACCGACCGGGCTGCGTTACTGCATCAATGGCGCGGCGCTCAAATTCGAGCCGAAAAAATAACGCTCGCCCTGCGCCTCTGAACGGTCAGTCATACTCGACGCGCTCTTTGGAAAGAATCTCGTGTGCGGGAAAGCGTGCGAGGTTGGGCAGCCACAGTTTGACATAAGCCGCCTGCGAGTCATACATCTGCAGTTGTTTCTGCACATTAAAGTAGCGGTCTTCGCGCGGGTCATTGCCGATGCCAGCGACGTAGTTCCAATTGCCGTAGTTGCTACACACATCGTAGTCAATCAGCAGCGATTCAAAATACTCTGCGCCCAATCGCCAGTCGACTTTTAAATCGCGCACAAGATAGCTGGCGACATTTTGCCGACCGCGATTAGACATAAAACCTGTTGCAGCAAGTTCGCGCATATTAGCATCGACCAACGGCTTGCCGGTTTTGCCCGCCTTCCAACGCTCGAAGGCGTCCCAATCTATTTTCCAATCTTTTTGCTCACCTTTGATGCCGCGCTCTTGAAAAATTTTATTGCCGAATTTGAGCGAGAGAAACCGAAAGTAGTCACGCCAGATAAGTTCAAAGACAAGCCAATACGTCGAGTCGTTGGCAATGCGCTCCGATTCATAGCGCTTCACTTCGTCGTAAATTTTTCGAGGCGAAAGAGAGCCAAGCGCAAGCCACGCCGAAAACTTCGACGAATAATCCGCGCCGATAAGTCCGTTGCGTGTTTCTTTGTAGGTCTTCAACTTATCTTTTTGCCAAAAATACTCGTGCAGCCGTTTCAAGCCAGCGCTTTCGCCGCCGATAAAATTCAAGACGCCCCGAGTGTCGGTCGGCGGCGGTTGAAGCTGAAAATCGTCGAGCGTCGGAAGGCTGCCAGCATCAATATTTTCAGGCAGTTTCAGGCGTTTCGGCGTTGGAAATATGTCGCGGACGCGCGCGCGCTTCTCGACCTGTTTTCGAAAGTCGGTGAACACGTCGGGAAGGTTCTGAATCGACATCGGCAGGTCGCGTAGGTGGTAAAGCGTCTGTCCCCAAAATTCTTTGGTAACGATGCCAAGCGGCTGAAGCTGTTGGCGCAGCCTGCGCTCGACGCGCAGTTCTTCATCGGTGGTTTCCTTCTGAAAATAGATGGCGGTCGCGCCAACTTGGGCGGCAAGCTGAGGCAAAATTTCTTCTGGATGCCCGACCCTAACGACCAGATGTCCGCCAATAGAGAGAAGCGAAGAGCGCAAATCGGCGACGCTCTCGATAAGAAACTTCGCGCGGAACGCGCCAGTTTTCGGAAAGCCAAATGATGTTGTGCCAAACTGTCGCGGGTCGAAACAATAGACAGGCAAAACGGTCGTCGAGTCCGAGAGCGCGGTCGAGAGTGTTTCGTTGTCGTGCAGTCGCAAATCGTTTCTAAACCAAACGACAGAGGGTTGTTTCGTCATATCGGTGCCGTGCGTTACTGGGTTGCAAGTTGTCGAAGCTCGAGTTCGTAGTCAGTGATTTGTTTAAGGTTGTGCAAGAACCATCGGTCGATTTTCGTAGCGGCGTAAAGCTCTTCGACCGACGCGCCGCAGACGAGCGCGTGATGCACTGCGAAAAGTCTATCCGACTTCGGCACGCGGGCGCGCTCTACAAACTCCTCTTTGAGCGTGTGCTTTTGCGCATCATCGAGCGCAGTTACATCGAATTTATCTTTGCCATCTGCGCCGAAACCTGCGCGCCCGATTTCCAACGAGCGCAGGGCTTTTTGCACCGCTTCTTTGAAATTGCGCCCAAACGCCATGGCTTCGCCGACCGATTTCATTTGAATGCCCAAACGGTCTTCCACATTTTTGAATTTCTCGAAATCCCAGCGCGGAATTTTCACAACGCAGTAGTCAATCGCTGGCTCGAAGCTGGCGGGCGTTGATTTCGTGATGTCGTTTTGAATTTCATCGAGTCTGTATCCGACGGCGAGTTTGGCGGCGACTTTGGCAATCGGGAAACCGGTTGCCTTCGAAGCCAATGCGGAACTGCGCGAGACGCGCGGGTTCATTTCAATCACGATCATTCTTCCTGTTTCGGGATGCACCGCGAATTGAATGTTCGAGCCGCCTGTCTCCACGCCGATTTCACGAATGATTTTAATCGCGGCATTGCGCATGTCTTGATACTGTCGGTCGGTCAAGGTTTGCGCAGGAGCAACCGTGATGCTGTCGCCGGTATGCACGCCCATCGGGTCGAAGTTTTCAATCGAGCAAACAATGATGACGTTATCGGCAAGGTCGCGGATAACTTCCAATTCGTATTCTTTCCAGCCGACGATGGACTCTTCGACCAAGACTTCGCCGATGGGGCTGGCTGACAAGCCGCGCCGCGCGGTGTCCAAATACTCTGCTTCGGTTTCGGCGATGCCGCCGCCCGTGCCGCCCAGCGTAAAAGAGGGGCGCACTACCAACGGCAAGCCCAACGTTTGCATGGCGTCTTCGGCTTCCGATTCGCTGCGGACGAAAATGCCACGTGGCACCTCAAGCCCGATTTTTCGCATCGCATCTGCAAAGAGTTCGCGGTTTTCTGCTTTTCGAATCGCGCGTAATTTTGCGCCGATAAGTTCAACGCCGTTCCGTTCAAGGTCGCCCGATTCGGCGAGTTTGACCGCAACATTGAGCGCGGTTTGTCCGCCCATTGTTGGCAGCAGTGCATCGGGCTTTTCGCGCTCGATAATTTTTTTGACGTATTCTGGCGTGATAGGCTCAATGTAAGTCGCGTCGGCAACATCGACGTCGGTCATAATCGTGGCGGGATTGCTATTGACCAGCACAACACGGTAACCTTCGGCACGCAAGGCGCGGCAGGCTTGTGTTCCTGAATAGTCGAACTCGCAGGCTTGACCGATGACAATCGGTCCCGCGCCGATGACTAAAATCGATTTGATGTCTTTGCGTTTTGGCACAGTGCGTCGAAGATAGGTTGATTGGTTTTTAGACGCGAAGATACAAAAAAATCTCGCCGACGCTCATCGATGGTCAACCCTGCTCGTTGTATCAATAGGTTGGCATGGTTTTATCGATTTCCAAGGCCCACGCATTGATGCCGCCGACGACGTTCTTGACGTTTTTGAAGCCGTTCTGACGCAGAATCTCGCAGGCTTGCGCAGAGCGTCCGCCCATTTTGCAATGCACCAAAATTTCTGTCTCTTGTTTGCCCGAAAGCTCCGCAAGCCGATTCGGCAGTTCCGGAAGCGGAATGAGCGTTGTGCCTTGCAAGCGCACAATCTCCCACTCGTTGGGATTGCGCACATCGAGAATAAACGGCGTTTCGCCCGCATCGAGACGCGCTTTTAACTCTTGCACTGTGATGTCGTTTGGACTTGTCGACATAGTTTTCTCTCTTGATGGATTAAGTTCCGAATTGCCTTGATGGTCGTTGGACGGCATGCCGCAAAAGGCTTCGTAGTCGATGAGTGCCGTGATGCTGGGGTGGTCGGAGCAGACGACGCATTCAGGGTTCTTGCGCAGTTTCAATTCACGGAATTTCATTTTAAGCGCGTCGAACAGCAGCAGTCGGTTGACCATCGGCTCGCCAAGTCCTGTGAGAATCTTTATCGTCTCAATGGCTTGCATTGTGCCAACGACGCCGGGCAGCACGCCCAAAACGCCGCCTTCGGCGCAACTTGGCACGAGACCGGGCGGCGGCGGTTCGGGATATAAACATCGGTAGCACGCGCCGTCGGGAAGCCTGCCGTCGGTTGCCTCGCGGCTGTTCGCCCAAAAGACGCTCACCTGTCCCTCAAATCTAAAAATGCTGCCGTAGACGTTGGGTTTTTTCAGCATCACGCAGGCGTCGTTGACGAGATAGCGCGTCGGAAAATTATCCGTGCCGTCGACGATGACGTCGTAATCTTTCAAAATATCCAGCGCATTGGCGGATGTAAGCGGCGTTTCGTAAGTGACGACCTCGACATGTGGATTGAGCCGCGCAATGGTTTCTTTAGCGGAAAGGGCTTTGGCTTTGCCGACGTCGGGCGTGCCGTGCAAAAGTTGGCGCTGCAAGTTGGAATAATCGACGACGTCGAAATCGACGATGCCCAGTCGACCAATGCCGGCGGCGGCGAGATACATACCGAGCGGCGAGCCTAAGCCGCCCGCGCCAATCATCAAGACGCTTGCACGTTTCAATTTTTTTTGTCCCTCCACGCCGAACTCGGGAATGATAAGATGCCGCGAATAGCGCTTGATTTCGTCGTTGGAGAGCGCAACATCTTCCGTAATGTCCATCTCGCCGATGCTGGCGCCGCCTGCGATGGAAGGCACAATCATCAATTCATCGTTGCCCGAGAGCGCGGTATCGAGGTATTGCAAGCTGCGAATGTCCTCATCGCCTTTGTAGATGTTGATGAAGTGCCGGAGCTTGCCGTCGTCGGTGTAAAGATTTTTTTTGAGTGCGGGATAGGTTGCGCCCAGCGTCTGCAAGGCTTCGCCGACGGTGGACGCGGCAATCTCAACGACATCTTTTCCGTCGGCATATTGACGCAGTGCGGTCGGAATTAAAACTTTCGTTGGCATATAAAAGAGCGTAGCTGTGATTGAAGTTAGTTCGTTCAAAATACATCTAAGTAGCGGCGTCATAAAACAGAGTCTCGCCCTCATTCAAACGCTTGCGGAGAAGAAAACCGTTTCCGAAGGCAAGGGAAAATAGCGCTCATCAAACAGTAAAAGGCGCCTTGGCGAAGGCGCCTCTCGAAGACCAATCCTAAACTCGAGTTATTCCGTCGCGCCTTTGGGCGTCCAATTCATATCGAGCGACTCTTTGACGGTAAAGAACAACACCTTTGCCGCGTCGATTTTTTCTTGGAACTGCTTGACGTCGCCGTCGAAGACTTTGTTGAACTCCGCTAAGGCTTTTTCAAGCGTCGATTCGGCGTATTTCAAATATGTCAATTGCGTTTCGGTTGGTGCGTCCCACGAAGACCCCATCGAGTTCATTACGCTTGACAGTTTTCCCAGCGCTTCATCACCGCCTCTAAACAAGCCTTGTCGGTCTTGTCGCACGATGAATTTTTCAGACAGCGCGGAGAGCGTTTTCTTTAAGGCGTCGCCGGAACGTTTGAGATCGGCGGCGGCACTATCTTTCCGCTCGCGGGTTTGTTCCAACACTATATCAATTGACTTAGTTGTTTTTTGAATCCGCGATACGGCTTCGGCGACGATTTTCATTTTGCTCTGAACGCCCACCAGTGCATCATATTTTTTCTTGCGCTCTTCGGGCGAAATGTTGTAGCGCGGGTCGGGCAACACCTCAATAGTGGCAGTTGCTTCTTCTTTGCCCATCTTGAGTCGCGCGGTGTATTTACCGGGCAGAACTTCTAAACCCTGCGGGTCGCCGTCGTCTGTGCCACGCCTTGCTTCCGCGCCCGGCATACGCACGCCGTTCTCACGAAAATTCCAAACAGCGCGGTTGATGCCTTTGTTCATCGGGCCTCTGAAATTTCGAATCACGCTGCCGCTTGAATTGAGAATGTCAATCTGAACGAATTTTTTTTGTTCCGTTGTCGTGTCGTCCTTTGGCTTCTGCGTATCCTCTGGCGGATTGAGGCTATAGGTCAGCATCGCGCCGCGCAAGCGATTTGCGCCTTTGAACATGGCGTCGGCGGAGAAGTGATACGACTCTTGCTTTTCTTGATACGAAATTGCCGACGGAACATCGAAGACATGAATGGGTTTCTTCAACACATCGGGCGAAAGCGCTCGCAACGGGCGAATATCATCGATAACATACAACGCACGTCCGTGCGTGGCGATAATCAAATCGTGGTCGCGCGGATGAACGGCGAACTCCGTAACGGGAACGGTCGGAAATCCATGCGTCCATTTCATCCAATGTTTGCCGTCGTCGAGACTGACGAAGAATCCGAACTCTGTGCCGAGATAAAGCAGGTCTTTTTTGACAGGGTCTTGCTCAATTGTGTGCGCGAATCCCCACGGCGCATTTTTCGGCAAGCCGACGGGAGTGGAGGTCGTCAAATCCGTCCATGTTTTGCCGTAGTCGGTCGTCTTGAACACAAACGTTTTCCAGTTGCCGCGTCGGTGGTCATCGAAGACGACATAAGCCGTTCCCGCATCGAATTTGGAGGGTTCAATGTGCGGACACCATGTGGCTTTCGGCACGTTAGGGATATTGCCGACAACATTCTTCCATGTCTTGCCGCCGTCTTCGGTCAGTTGCACATTGCCATCGTCGGTGCCGACCCAAATCACGCCTTGCTTGACGGCGCTCGGCGCAATGGTCAGAATCGTGCAGTGGTTTTCTGCCGCAGTTACATCGCGCGAGAGCCCGCCGCTTTCGTCTTGCTTTTGTTTGTCTTTATCGTTGGTCGTCAGGTCGGGGCTGATAATCGTCCAACTGTCGCCGCGATTGGTTGACTTGTGCAAAAATTGACTGCCGTAATAAACCGTCGAGGCGTCAAATGGGTCGATGGAAATGCCGGAGTTCCAGTTGAACCGTAATTTAACGTCCTCGCTTGGCGGTGCAGGACGAATGCTTTTGCGTTCGCCCGTTTTGACATTGAAGCGAATCAAGTTGCCGCCTTGCGACATCGCGTAGCCGATGCTTGCGTCTTTCGGGTCAGGCACGGTGGCGAAGCCATCACCGAAGCAGACCTCGTCCCAATGATAATTTTTAATGCCGCCATTTTCCCACACCGACGACGGTCCGCGCCACGAGCCGTTATCTTGCAGGCCACCGTAAATGTTGTAAGGCGTTTCGTTATCAACCGAGACGTGGTAAAACTGCGCGAGCGGAAGGTTCTCGACGAACCGCCATGTGGTGCCTCGGTCGTAACTGATGGCGATGCCGCCGTCGTTGCCATTGACCATAAACGCGCCGTTCTTCGGGTGAATCCAGAGCGCGTGATGGTCGGGGTGAACGCTGTTGTAGGGAATCAGCGTTTGGAACGTCTTGCCGCCGTCGTTGCTCACAGTAACGATGGTGAACATGTTATAGACGCGGTTTTCATTGTCAGGGTCGACTCGAATGTCGCAGAAGTAAAACGGACGCGCGGCGATGTTGGTGGTGTTGTTGACCGTGCGCCATGTCGCACCGCCGTTATCGGAACGCAGCAACGCGCTTTTCTTGGCTTCGACGAGCGCATAGACGACGTCGGGATTGCTGTATGAAATCGCCACGCAGGCGCGACCTAAATCGCCTTTGGGCATACCGTCTTTCTCGCTGAGTTTGTTCCATGTCTCGCCGCCGTCGTGCGTAACATAGATGCCGCTTCCCGCGCCGCCTGAATTGAAGAACCATGGATAGCGTCGATGTTCCCACATTGAGGCGAAGAGCTTGTTTGGATTTTTCGGGTCGATGATGAGGTCGGCGCAGCCAGTTTTGTTATTGACGAATAGAATTTTCTTCCACGACTTTCCACCGTCGACAGTTTTATAGACGCCGCGCTCGTCGTTCTCGCTCCAAGTGTTCCCCATTGCGGCGGCGTAGGCGGTGTTCGGGTCGCTGGGGTGCAGCATAATGCGGTGAATACGCTCGGTTTTCTCGAGACCGAGCCATTGCCATGTCTCGCCGCCGTCCATGCTTTTGTAAATGCCGTAGCCGACGCCCGCGCTATTGCGCACGTTGCCTTCGCCCGTGCCAATCCAAACAATGGACGGATTCGCTTGACAGACGGCAACTGCTCCAATAGACGACGTGGCTTGGTTATCGAAAATCGGTTTCCATGCAATGCCCCCACTGGTGGATTTCCAAAGCCCGCCCGTCGCCGCTCCCACATACATGATGTTGGGATTGGACTCGACGACATCAATCGCAGCGACACGCCCGCTCATCCCCGCAGGCCCGATGCAGCGTGCTTTCATGCCGCTAAACAGCGACGTATCAAACTGTGCGACAGCAACCGTCGACCAGACCAAACACAGCGCGACGACTATCGCTGCTCGAGAGTGACGTGATACAAAAAAGTGAGTCATCATTCGCAAAGAGAGTTTGTTGATAGAAATAGCAGGAATGTAAAAAGAGAAAAGATGAATGGCAAAACGACGCTTCAAACGAATAAGCCGTTAAAGGCGAGGGGTGAAAAGAAAAAGCTCAGTCGGGCGTAAATGTTGGAGTGGGCTTCACTTGCGGCGACCATAGGCTTTGAATCAGCACTGCCACAATAATCACCACGCCTCCAAAAACAGCATAGAGCGACGGCGTTTCGCCGATGACGAACAAGACCCAAAGCGGATTCAAGACCGGCTCCAACATGCCAACGAGCGACGCATCGAGCGCGCGCAGCGAGCGCATGCCCTTCGTGAATAAAATGTATGGAATCCCGATTTGAAAAATGCCGAGAAACGCTACCATAATACTATCTGCTGTGCTGACCGCAAATCCGAAATACACATCGGGATGCAAAACGCCCTTGGGATTTTCCGACGCTTGCCACATCACAATGCCGCCAGTGACGAAAACAATCAGCAGGTTGCCGAGCAGAAGCGATTCGGCAGGATTATCTTCACGTTGCTTTCGCAGGAACACGGTCATAAAAGCAAAACAGACGCCCGATAAAACAGCAAGCGCGTTGCCAAGATAACCTTCGGGAGAAATTCGGTCGAGAAAGAAAATCGCCATGCCGACCAAACAGAGCGCAACTGTGCCGACCTGCAAGAGCGTGATGCGCTCATGCAAAATGATATGTGCAAGGACGAGAATGTAAATCGGCGCGGTGTATTGAAGCAAAATCGCGTTGGCAGCCGTGGTGAGTTTATTGGCGACGACAAATAAAACCAGCGTGGCGGCGTAAGCAAGCGACGCGAAAAACGTAACACTGTCGAGTGAAATTTTGCGCGGCTTGACAATTGCGACAATCGTCAGAGCTGCAAAAAGCGACCGCCAAAACGAAATCTGAAACGCATCGAGCGAAACAGATTTGATGAACACGCCGCCCGTGCTCCAGAGCGTTGCGGCAAGCAGCACATATAGCACGCCTTGCGCACGCGGCGATGCCTTGTCGAAAAACGAGGACGGCGTTGGTTCAGCAGGCGGCATAATTAGGTATAGACGGCTTTCGATGACACAATCTCGACGACGAGTTCTATGAAATGCTCCCGCGAGTCCATCAATTTCCAGCAACGCACCTCGGGTTTCAGATTTGGCTTGACACTGACAATCGGATACCACCAATTCGTAAAGGGAAAGTTCACGCGGTCGAACTCCGATGGCACGGCGTCTGCATTAGGATGAGAATGGTAAAATCCCCAAACGCCGATATTTTGTTTGACGGCGAACTTTTCCGCTTTGGCGTAATCAAGCGGATGAATTTCAATACGATTATGACGCGACTCCAATTTAACATTGGCAAGCGGCATCACTTCTTTGACGTTCAGAGTTCCGTCTGTTACCGTGCCGAGAAGCAAGCCGCCGCACTCTTCGGGAAAAGCAATTTCAGCTTGATTCGTCATGATGTCAAAGAGCGGTTGCGTAAAACGGATAACGTGCTGCGGCAGCGCCATCGGCGCAAGCGAAACCACCATGCCGCGTCCTAACTCAAGGAGTTTTGAATCTATGAACGAGCCTGAAAGTTCGTGCGTCACGCCATCTGGCACAAAATAGACCGTCGCCCAACCAGATTCGCCACGAAACAACTTATGCACTTGGTCGCGACTCTCGACCTGCAAGACCAACCGATTTCCAGAGCGTCCCGAAAACCGCACGGGCGCATCGAGCGTGACCAAGACGGCGTCGACCACATAGCCTGTCAGCTTTTTTTCAAGGTCGATAGGGCGTTCCAGCACGCCGTTGACATCGGAATCCGTAACGCCGTCGAAGTGAAAGCCGACGGGCGTTGCAATTTGAATGTTGACTTGCATAGCTAATTAAAGCAGTTTGTCGCGTTTGTTCAAGTTGATATAGGCAATATGTTTGTGCGTTCCGTCGGGTGAATGCGCGGCTCGACAGGCTGACTTACGCGGTGCATACGACTTTGTTCGACCGGACGACGGTTTTTTTAAGTATAGCCAAAGCCGTCGTCGTTTCAATGCGCTCTAAATCACAAAGGGTGCGAGCAACCTCAGCGGCGGAACAGCAGGTCTATTCGTCCCAGAAACGGTCGGAGAGATACTTCATAGCGCCGTCGCAGAGAATACAAACAATCACGCCTTGCTCGCCTTGTTCCGAGAGCGCTTGCGCTGTTTTGAGCGCGGCATAGACATTCGCCGCCGCCGAAATGCCAACAAAGACGCCCTCTCGTGCTGCAAGACGTTTCGCAACGTCAAACGCGGTTTCCGTCGAGACTTCCAGAAACCCGTCGGGAACAGACGCATCGTAAATTTTCGGAACCATTGCCGACTCCAAATGTTTAATGCCCTCAATGCCGTGAACGGCGACATCGGGCTGAACGGCGAGACAGCGAACAGAGGGGTTGTATGATTTCAAGCGGCGCGATGTGCCGATGAAACTGCCGCTTGTGCCAATGGCAGCGATGAAATGCGTGATGCGTCCCTGCGTTTGATTCCAAATCTCAACGCCAGTCGTATTGAAGTGGGCTTGCCAGTTGGCGTCGTTGCTGTATTGGTCGGCGTAAAAGTAAGCGTTAGGATGTTCTGCGTAAAGTTCGCGCGCTTTCAAAATGGCACCGTCGCTCGAGTCGCTGCGCGGCGTAAAGACAATCTCAGCGCCGTAGGCTTTTAGGATTCGTTTGCGCTCTATTGAGGCAGATTCAGGAACGCAGAGGCGAACTCGGTAGCCTTTGACGGCGCCAATCATCGCATAAGCAATGCCAGTGTTGCCGCTGGTAGCATCGAGCAGAATTTTATCGGGCGAAAGCAGTCCTTGCGCTTCGGCAGTTTCAATGATGTTGAGCGCAGGACGGTCTTTGACGCTGCCGCCCGGATTGAGAAACTCGCACTTCCCGTAAATCTCGACTTGCTCATTGATGCCGAGTTCGTCGGCAAGTTTCTTCAGGCGAACAAGCGGCGTGTTCCCAATGAGCGAAAGAATGCCGTGTCGCTCGACGGGCGCAGAAACCAACGAATGTATCATGCTCAAAAGATGGTCGAAATAAAAAAGCCTTCGTTACAACCCGGTAACGAAGACTTGTAGGGTTAAGTTCGCGTCAGCACTTAAAAGCGCACGCCACTGCCGATTTGAAAGTTCGTGCCGCTGGAGATAAGCAGTTTTCCTTGCGCGTAAATGGCGAGCGGTCCGACGGGAAATTCGGCGCCGCCAAAGAGGTTGAAGCCGAAACTAGTCGAGCTGGAGGTTTGTCTTTCCGAGCCGCCGCCGCCGAAGCCAAAAGTAGGAACTTCAACCGAGACCGTTGAAAATGCGATAAGAAAGCCCGCGCCCGCATACGGCGTAATCGGTGAGCTCGACAATTTGAATTGGTATGCCACATCAGCGTGTCCAAAAATGCTCGTTGCGCTCGAGCCAGCCGCGCTGGAAATGAACAAGTAATCGACGGTTGGGTTGATGACAAGCGTGCCAAACGCTGGAATCTTGATAGGGATAGCAAGACCAGCGCCGGCTGAAAAATTGCCGCCGTTGGTATAAATCCCAAGTCGAACATCGGGCTTGAGTTGTGCCGATGCGCTCGTGGCGAAGACCGCCAACAAAGACAAACTAATTGCAGCAAAAACAATAGACTTTTTCATAATTGAATGCGTGTTTTGATTAAAGAAAAAAACAAAGAACAACATATCATCAGGGTGAATCGTCATCGTCCGAATCGTCCGATTTGATGGGCGGCGGCTGACGTGCTTGCCAGACCTCAATAAACCGATGTAACTCATCGATGTCGTCGAACACAAATTGTTCGCCAGATGCAGGGCGGTGCAGTTGAATTTTCAGCCTTCCGCCAGACGAATCGTTGAACGACACTAATTTCAGGACAAAGGTTTCTCGGCGCAGCATATCCACCGGCTTGTAAAATGGTTACAATGCAAAGTGAGAAACGTCAGTAACCGTTGAGTAACCACAGTTGAATAACCACAGCGGACGAGGTGATGAAAAGCACTTGAACGTGGGGCTGTTGATGATGTGGGTAGTGGGAAGGTCGTGGTTGAACGTGTGTTGTTTTTTGTCTGGATGTCGTCATTGCGAGCGTAGCGACGCAATCATTGTTCAGTCGTGACGGCTGGTTCACAACTCATGAAAAGGCAAAGAAGACAGTTTTATTTTTGCCGGTCGTTTTGGCTTCGTAGAGCGCGGCATCAGCTCGTTCAATGACATCGTTGCGCGACGCAACGGGCGCATTGACCGAAGTCATGCCAATGCTGACGGTAACCTTGACGTTGAAGTCGCGGTAATGCGATTCTGTGCGCGCAACACGATCGCGAATTTTTTCGGCGACAGTCATTGCGCCTGTCGTCGACGTGTGTGGGAGCATCAAAATAAATTCCTCGCCGCCGTAGCGCGCCAGCGTGTCGGTTTTGCGCGTGCTGAGGCGGAGTTGCTCGGCAACTGAGCGCAACACAGCGTCGCCTGCCAAGTGTCCATATCGGTCGTTAACTTTTTTGAAATCATCAATATCAATCATCGCTAACGATAGCGTTTCAGGATAGCGGGCGAGCCGAGAAAGCTCCATATCGAGCGCCATGTCGAAATACCGCCGATTGTAGAGTCCTGTAAGCGGGCAGTGTTGCGAAGCGTCTTGCAACTGTTCGTTGAGTTCGCGTAAGTGTTTGTGTTTGGCATGGAGCCGTTCTTGCAGACGCGCGGCGGCAGAGACATCTTGCATCACAACGAAAATGCTGACGGTTTTGCCGTGCCACTTGTTGATGAGGCGAACCCGAAAATGCCGACTGCTTTGACGTTTGTCGTGGAGCGTAACAGTAAAGTCGCGCCGATGCGTGTCTGCATCGTCCGCGTCAAGTCGATGGGCGAATTTCAACAGGCGCTTGACCAATTTCGGCGGAAGAACGGTATCGAGAGATTCTCCAACAAGGTCATCGCGCTGTGCGCCGAATTCAATCGCCGCTTCTTCGTTGAGATCGATAAACCGCGCATGGGAGTCAATCACAAAGGCAATGTCGGGAAATTGATTGAAGAAGGCGTAGTGGAGGTCAAACGGCGGGGCGTGTGTCGCTAAGGGTGCGCGGCGAGTGCGTTTCGTCATAAAGAGCGCGTGCAGTATGAAGATGAGCAGCAACTGTGCCTATGTTGCTGGATAGACGAGTGTGTAATAATTCTGTTTGCCTTCGGTGTGCAGGCGAATGACGCCCGCGCGAACCAACGAGATTAAAATGCGCATAGCGCGCCGATTGGAAATGTTCACCAGTCGGCTGTATTCATGGAGCGTGATGCGGTGATACGCATCGAGGTATCGAAACAGCATGCGCTCGTTGTCGCCAAAGGAAATGCGAACCGGGCGCTTTGCCGACGCCATCAATTGCGCCACTTCGCGCGTGGCGGCAGTATTTTGGCTGCCGTTGCGCAGATAGACCTTGCGCTCCGGAATTTTTTTGAACGAATGTGGGTCGCGCGTTTCGGAAAGATGATAATGCGGTTTCTCATCGCTTTCCTCAATAATGACCGCAAGCACATCGCGCCCTTTGAACGCAACCACATCGGTCTCAAACTGAACGGGCGGATCGCAAAAACGCGTTGAGGCTTCGTAGAGAATTTCAACGGTTTCTTTTTCGCTATCAACACCGACGATGCGCTTGTCGTCATCAACGCCAATGAGTATAACGCCGCCAGAGGTGTTGGCAAAAGCAACTATGGATTTGGCGATTTTTTCGGGTGAATGGACGAGGCGTTTGAATTCGATGTTTACGCCTTCGCCCGCATCTATCAATCTAAGCAGTTCTACGTCGCTGTGCATCGCTCTTGTGAATTGATAAGTTGACTGCGCCCGCGTTGAAAACGCAGACCGTAAAATTTATCCGACAATCATATCAAAGAACAACTTAGATTTGGCCGTGCAGCCCTCCTACTTAGAATTAGATTTTGAAACTTTCGCGGCGGATTTCGGTGCAGGTTTCGCCTTCGACTTCGCCTTGAACGTCACTTTGACGGCAACTTGTCCGATATTCTTGGCATCGTATCCGGGTTTCAGGCGGTCGAGCTTGATGCCTTTGCCGCGCAGGTAACTAATCACCGCTTTGGCGCGCTGTTCCGAGAGACGGCGCTGAAAATCGGCAGTGCGCTTGGCGTAATCTTTTTCATAGTCTTTCATGCGACGCGCGAAGTCTTTATCTGCTTCCGATTTGCGCTTGACAGGCGGACGGCGCTCCGGCTTTGAGTCGTCGCTGTAAGCAACAATCAGGACACTAACATCTTTTTGCTTTTCAAGTGTCTCCGCAAGTTCGTCAAGTGCCTTGGCATTTGCAGGAATTTCCGACGAGTTGGGCTTAAAATCAACTTTGACAAAACGAATATCACCGACATTTTCAAGCGCAGACGAGAACGTGGCACTGAACGCCACTGGCACAGGTTTCGGCACTTCAATTTTCGGGCTGCCAGCGGAGAAGTTCGCCATAATGTAGTTGATCACCTGCGCTTCTTCTTCAGAAAGCGACTTGAGCGGGTGGTCAATGACCATGTTGTATTGATAGTCGCCTCTGCGGAAAAACGCTAAGTTGTATTGCTTGCCCTTGAACTCATATCTGCCAAAGTAGGTCTGCGACGCATTGGCGCGTGCGCTGGCGGTATCAAGCGTCCAGTCAATTTTCGGCAATTGATTTTTTCCGAACGCAATTGCCTCTTGCACTTGCGCCCAGATATTGACCGAGTCGAACGTCGGCCTGGCAACCGAGAGCGTTACCGAGATTTTATTGTTGCCGAAGTAGTTGATGAGATTTTTGTAGACGCGTTTCGAGGATTGCCAGTCTTTGGGGATGACGTATTTGCAGCCCAAGCTGTCGTCGGAAATGGCCGCAATTTCAAAACCACCGGTTTGAACTTGTCCGTCGCGTATTTTACGCACTGGATTGATGCGCTCATCGGTCGTAATCTGAACAAAGTCTAACTCGCCGATTTGAGAGGTGTCTTGAAGCGTCGACGCCGCTGTTGTGTCGGATTTTTTCGTGGTGTCAATGGCAAGCGTGTCCGATGGCGGAGGCGTTGTGGTTGCTTCTTTCGAGCCGCCGCAGCCAGTCATTGCTGCAATCAGAAGAATAAAGCAGAGAACAAGTAGCGTTAGTCTGTTAGGCATTTGAATTCGTGTGGATTTTTGATGCCGCCCAAGTTTTTTGAAGATAAAAAGAAACCTGTAAAATGAAAACCTTTGGCTGTGCGAAAATAACAGGCATTTGCCACGAAAAAAAATGAAAAATCAATTCTCATTGCGGAAACCCAACAGAGAACGTGTAAATTCCACAACAGGCTCTAAAAAATCAACCAACAAACTATGCACATTGAGTATCACAAATGGTATAGTCCGCGCCTGTCGCGCGACATGGAAACGCTGGTCTTCGGGCACGGCGGCGTTCCGGTGCTCGTCTTCCCGACCTCTTACGCCCGCTTCTACGAGTGGAAAGACTTTAAGATGGTCGATACGCTCGCCGATAAACTCGACGCAGGACACCTGCAACTCTACTGCATCGACGGCATCGGCTCGGAAAGCTGGTATTGCAATTGGGCACACCCGCACGGACGAATGATTCGGCACAATCAATATGAAGCCTACATCATGCACGAATACTACCCGTTTGTGCGCTCCAAGAACGGCAACCACTTCACCATTTTGGCAGGAACAAGTTTCGGCGCATTTCTCGCCATGCTCTTTGCGCTCAAACATCCGTATTATGCCAACAAAGTCGTCGCCATGTCAGGCGGTTACGACACGCGCGAATTCCTCGACGGCTACTACGACGATGAGGTCTACTTCAACTCGCCGCTCGACTTCGTGCCAAACCTTCATAACCACGATGAACTCCAGCGCATCAGACAAATTGATTTCAAACTCATTACAAGCACATGGGATATTCCCGTATGCTATCGCACGACGCGCGAACTCTCGACCAAGATGTGGGATAAAGGCATTTGGAACCAATGCGATGTATGGCAAGACGCACAGCACGATTGGCCCGATTGGCGCAGAATGGTCAGAGTCTATTTGTGAAATGAAACAGCGTCTCGCCGCCAACCGAGACGCCGTTGTTTCTAAATCAGCGTGGCAAGGTCAAGGTTAATTGCCTGACAGAACGACGGACGGTCGAGAACATCGCCCACGCCCTTCTGATATTTGTGCCACTCGTTTTTCTTGTAGTTATAAACAAAGCCCTCGACGGTGCCGTATTCGGTTTCATCAATCAGTCGGCGAACTTTTTTGAGGTCGTTGTTTACGCCGTTGGTATGTGTGATGTCAATAATCACTGGCGTCTCTTCGCGGACATTGTCATATAAAATAAGGTCTGGTGTCGGGCTTGTCTCGCTCTCGTCGAGCATAGTCTCAGGAAGCGGCTCGAGCGCCAAACGTCCGCCCCGATACTATCCATAACTGCGCCGTCAGCGCGGCAATGACACGTTGATGCGGCTTGGGAGAAGTTGTCCCCGTGAGCAAAAGAACTTCCTCGCGTGTAATCATAATTTTGGCAAATCTAAATCAGCGGCAACTTGTAGCAACAGAGTGGGATTGCGCGCTATCAAAAATTTTTGGCAAACTTACTAACATTTTGAAGGATTTTATGTCGCTCAGAATCATTTTTGTAACGCAGTCGGTCAATTCTCATTACTCTGACAGGCTTAAAGCCACAAAATTCCAAAGTGGCTCGTTTAATAGCATTTAAGTCGCTGTCGCGATATTGCCACCATATCCACCATTTCGGAGCATCGCAAGTGGTAATTAGGTCTGCGGAGCGTCCTTTTAGTAATTTATCCCAGAAAGGGTCATTTTTATGATACTTATAGGCAAATCCTGAATAAAGCGTTCTATCAAAAAAGCCCTTCAATATGGCAGGCATTGACCCCCACCATATCGGATAAATAATCACCCACTTCTCGCACCACAAAATGTTTTCTTGGGCAGTTTTTAAGTCTGGCTCCAATTCTTGAATGACCTTGTAGCCCTTCCATAAAATCGGGTCGAATTTCATCTGTCCTATTTGTTGGTGGCGAATCTCGTGCCCGGCTTGCAATGCAGTATTGATGTAGGTTTCAATGATTCGTCCATTGAAACTGTCGCTGTCGGGATGACCAAGTAAAATGTATAATTTCATATTTTTCTAGCTTATGTGTAGATAAAAATACAAAAACTAAACCGCAAACATCCTTAAAACCCGACGCTTCTTTGGTGTGTAATGCACTTCTACTCGGGTAGCGTTTTGCAATTTGTTATACTCCCCTGCATCAATCTCAATTCTAATTTCATCAAATACAATATAGTAGCGGTCAAGAGATTCCGAGCCGCCTTCATCTCTGTAGGTAGTGTAATTAAGTCGTGTTTAACGAAATGAACAAAAATTGATAAACAAAGCAATCACGCGTTCCCTTTTTGGAGGCAATATGACGGTCCTTTGGAAGTAGTTTTCCATATACTTTCCACCCGTCGGTATAAAAGCAAGTAATATTAAATGACTTTAAGAGTTTGAGTAACTTAATCACATTCTTTTTCGTCCGTCTGCCGCATACAAATGCGACCACTTGTCGGCTTTCCTTTTCGATT
>JPGV01000003.1 GCA_000724175.1 [Candidatus Thermochlorobacteriaceae] bacterium GBChlB
TAATCTCAATCGTGATGCCCATATCGCGCACGCGCTTGAAGAGTTTGTCGGCAGAGATGTCGATGATTTTGAAGATGTGTTCTTTCTCCAATTGGTGGAAGACGATCACATCATCGATGCGGTTGAGGAACTCTGGGTTGAAGACGCGCTTCAAGGCGTCCTCGATGGTAGACTTCATATTTTCGTATTTGCCTTTTTCGCTGGCCTGCGCGAAGCCCATGCCCATGCCCATATTTTTGATGTCGCGCGCGCCGATGTTCGAGGTCATAATAATAATCGTGTTGCGGAAATCGACGCGTCTGCCCAGCCCGTCGGTGAGTATACCGTCGTCCAAGACTTGGAGCAAGATGTTGAAGACGTCGGGGTGCGCTTTTTCGATTTCGTCGAGCAGGACGACCGAATACGGTTTGCGGCGCACTTTCTCGGTCAGCTGTCCGCCTTCTTCGTAGCCGACGTAGCCGGGCGGCGCGCCGACAAGGCGAGAGACGGAGAATTTTTCCATATATTCGCTCATGTCAATTCGCACGAGTGCTTCTTCGGAGTCGAAGAGGTATCGTGTGAGGGCTTTGGCGAGTTCAGTTTTGCCCACGCCTGTCGGTCCCAAGAAGATGAACGAGCCAATCGGACGGTTCGGGTCTTTCAGCCCAGCACGCGTGCGCTGAATGGATTTTGCAATGCGTTCAATCGCTTCATCTTGCCCGATAATCGCGCCTTTTAGAGCCTCGGGCAGTTTCAGCAGTTTTTCTGATTCGGATTGCGCAACTTTCACAACGGGAATGCCGGTCATCATGGCGACAACGGCAGCCACATTATCTTCATTAACATCGTAGATTTTTTCGGCGGTCGATTTTTCCCATTCGGTTTTGGCTTTCTCGAGCGCCTCGATGAGCCGTTTTTCTTGGTCGCGCAGCCGCGCCGCTTCCTCGAAGTTTTGCGACTTAACGACTTGATTTTTCAAGCCTTTGATGTCCTCGATTTTGGCTTCGTAGTCCAAAATTTCCTTTGGCACGTGAATGTTGGAGAGGTGAACGCGCGCGCCGGCTTCGTCCATGACATCAATGGCTTTATCGGGCAAGTGCCGGTCGGTGATGTAACGGTCAGAGAGCTTGACGGCAGACTCGATTGCCTCGTTGGTATAACGGACGTTGTGATGCGCCTCGTATTTTTCCTTGATGTTGTTGAGAATTTTGATGGTGTCCTCGACCGTGGTCGGTTCGACCATAATTTTCTGGAAGCGTCTGTCGAGCGCTCCGTCTTTTTCGATGTATTGACGGTATTCGTCGAGCGTGGTGGCGCCGATGCATTGGAGGTCGCCTCTGGCGAGCGCGGGTTTAAAGATATTCGACGCGTCGAGCGAGCCTGACGCACCGCCGGCGCCGACGATGGTATGGAGTTCGTCGATGAACAAAATCACGTCTTTGGATTTTTCCAGTTCGTTCATCACGGCTTTCATGCGCTCTTCGAACTGACCGCGATATTTGGTGCCGGCGACGAGCGCGGCAAGGTCAAGTGCAACAACGCGTTTATCGTAAAGCACTCGGCTGACTTTGCGCTGGACAATGCGCAGGGCGAGTCCTTCGGCGATGGCAGTTTTGCCGACGCCCGGTTCGCCAATCAGCACGGGATTATTTTTTTTGCGCCGCGAGAGGACTTGCGCGACGCGCTCGATTTCTTTTTCACGACCGATAATCGGGTCTAATTTGTCCTCGAGGGCGAGTTTTGTTAGGTCTCGCCCGAAGTTGTCCAACACGGGTGTCTTCGACTTTTCCATCTTTCGAGATTCGTATTGTTGTTGATATTGGCCGCTTCCGCCGCCGGATTGACCGCCGCCAGAGACTGCCGCCGTTACAGCGCCACCGGATTTTCCGCTCATAATGTTTTCCAACTCTTCGCGCACGGTTTCGTAGCGCACGCCGAATTGAGAAAGAATCTGCGCGGCAATGTTCTCTTCGTCTTTGAGGAGTGAGAGAAGCAGATGCTCTGTGCCGATGATGTCGGACTTACAGATTTTCGCTTCGAGGTAGGTGATCTTTAAAACTTTTTCGGCCTGTTTGGTGAGCGGAACGTTGCCCAGCGTGAGCGTGCCGCCCGTTGAGCGCACGGTGTCCTCGACAGCGCGTTTGAGCCGATAGAGGTCGCAGCCTAAGTTTTTCAGAATCCG
This sequence comes from [Candidatus Thermochlorobacteriaceae] bacterium GBChlB, assembly GCA_000724175.1. Classification (GTDB taxonomy): domain Bacteria; phylum Bacteroidota; class Chlorobiia; order Chlorobiales; family Thermochlorobacteraceae; genus GBChlB. The sequence goes on from JPGV01000003.1 coordinate 2,162, forward strand.
AACCGCGATGCCCTCGCCTTCGCGGATAATGCCCAAGAGCAGATGCTCCGTGCCGATGTAGTCGTGACCGAGTCGCAGCGCCTCCTCGCGGCTGTATCGGATCACGTCTTGCACCCTATTCGAGAAATTCCCTTCCATGAGTTGTAACGATGGTATCGTAGATTGTGTCTTGATTGTCTTTGTTTTAAGTTCGGAGCGCACTCGAAGCTACTGCTCTTGACTTGCCTTGAAATAATAAATCAAAACCGTGCGATTTGCAAAACCTTTCTTTCCATCGCTGCGGCTTCTTTGTGCGCCCACTCGACTCGCAGCGCCAAACACGACCGCTGACAAACCGTTTCAAACTTTCTCCTTCACGATTCATACTTTATATTTTCATCAACGTCAATTTTAATTTTTTGTTATGACATCGAGAGAGATTCGCCAATCGTTTTTGGATTTTTTCAAATCAAAGCAACACGAGATTGTCCGTTCCGCGCCCGTTATTCCCGCCGAAGACCCGACCTTGCTCTTTACCAACGCAGGCATGAACCAATTTAAAGACGTCTTTCTTGGCACCGGAAAGCGGCCCTACACGCGTGCCGCCGATACGCAAAAGTGCATTCGTGCTTCCGGCAAACACAATGACCTTGAAGATGTCGGACGCGACACCTATCACCACACGTTTTTCGAGATGCTCGGCAATTGGTCGTTTGGCGATTACTACAAAACAGACGCCATCGCTTGGGCGTGGGAACTCCTGACCGACATCTGGAAACTGCCGAAAGAGCGGCTGTATGCAACGGTGTTTCAAGACGACGACGAGGCATTTGAGCTATGGAAAACCGTTACCGATATTGACCCGACGCACATTCAGCGGCATGGCAAGAAAGACAACTTCTGGGAAATGGGCGAAACCGGTCCGTGCGGTCCCTGTTCAGAAATTCACATCGATTTAACAGACGACCAATCGGGCGGTGCGCTTGTCAACAAAGGGTCGGCGGAGGTCATCGAGATTTGGAACTTGGTGTTCATTCAATACAACCGCAATGCCAAAGGCGAGTTGGAGCCGCTTCCTGCAAAACATGTCGACACAGGCATGGGCTTTGAGCGCGTTGTGGCAGTGATGCAAGGCAAGAAATCAAATTATGATTCCGACATTTTTGCGCCGCTTTTGAACAGCATTACAGATTTGACGGGCGTTCCATACACTGCTCGGCTTGAGAGCGAGACAGACATTGCCATGCGCGTTCTTGCCGACCATTGCCGCACGCTCTCGTTTGCCATTGCCGATGGCGCCACGCCAAGCAACGAGGGACGCGGCTATGTCTTGCGGCGCATTTTGCGTCGAGCCGTGCGCTACGCCAAACAGTTAGGGCAAAACGAGCCGATGCTGTATAAGCTCGTCCCCACACTCAGCGAGGCAATGGGCGACGTCTTTCCTGAACTCCTCGAGAAACAGGTGCTCATCGAGCAAGTCATTCGCGCCGAAGAAGAAAGTTTCATTCAAACGCTCGACCGAGGAATTGAGATTTTCAACGGCATTGCAGAGAAAATCACATCGACCAACGGGTCTGTGATTTCAGGCGACGATGCGTTCAAACTTTATGACACCTACGGCTTTCCACTTGACCTGACAGCGCTTATGGCAACGGAGAAAGGCTTGACGGTCGATGAGGCTGGGTTTAACCAATTGATGCTCGAACAAAAGTCGCGCGCGCGCGCTGACCGAAAATCGAAACATGCTCCAACCGAAAGCGGCGCATGGGTGAGAATTTCATCGGGCAAAGATTCAGTGTTCAAAGGCTATAAGTCCTTGTCGGAACAGGCAACGGTGCGGCTTGCGAAACTTTCCGACGAGACGCTCTATCTCGTTTTGGACAAAACGCCGTTCTACGCCGAATCGGGCGGACAAGCAGGCGACAGAGGCGAGATGGTCTCCACCGCGTTCCGATTTCTTGTATCGGACACACAAAAAGACGGCGAGCGCATTGTCCATCTCGTCAATAAAATTCTCGACGCTTCTACGAACCAAGAGATTCCTATGGCATCATTTAGCCTTGACAGACTTGAAAAAGACGTTAGGGCGACCGTCGATGCCGACTGGCGACACGCCACGGCGACGAACCACACGGCGACACACTTGCTGCACGCCGCGCTGCGTCTGGTTCTCGGCGACCATGTTCAGCAAAAAGGCTCGCTCGTAACAGCGGAACGCCTGAGGTTCGATTTCAGCCACTTCGAGAAACCCAGCGACGAGCAGCTTGCCAAAATTGAATCGACGGTAAACGAACAAGTGCGCTTGGCAACCAGCGTGAAGAAACATGTCGATGTGGCGTTTGACGATGCCAAAAAAATGGGCGCGTTGGCGTTCTTCGGCGATAAATACGGCGAGCGTGTGCGCGTGTTGGAAATTCCGAATTTCTCGATTGAATTTTGCGGCGGCACGCATTTAGACAATGTCGGGCAAATCGGTCTGCTCAAAATTATTTCTGAATCGAGCATCGCATCGGGCATTCGCCGCATAGAAGCCGTTACAGGCAAAGCCGCCGAAGCCTTGTTCCGCAAAGAGTTCGAGGAGATGACCGAGTTGAAACAGCTCTTGAATGTCCAGCAGGACGATGATGTTGCTACGCGCGTCAAAAAATTGCTCGACGAGCGCAAAGCGTTGGAAAAGCAACTTCAACGCTTGAAAGTAGATGCAGCGCAGTGGCGTATGAACGACGTGCTGGGCATGCCCGAACATCTGTTCGGCATTGACATCATTGCGCGTGAACTTGATTGGATTGAAAGCGTTGACGAGTTGCAAGGCGCCGCAGAGTTTGCGCGACAAAAACTTAAAAATGGCGCGGGCTTGCTTGGCAGTGTGATTGACGGCAAAGTCTCGCTCGTTGCCTTTGTCTCCGATGATGTGATTCAGTCGAAACAGTTGCACGCCGGAAAACTCATCGGCGACGTGGCGAAGGTCGTGCAGGGCGGCGGCGGCGGCCGAGCGCAACTGGCTACCGCAGGCGGCAAAGACCCGGCGAAACTCAAAGACGCCATGGAGAAATTCAGGGAGCTGGTTCAAGCACAACTAAACTAACGCGGCTGACATTTACAGTCCGTCCCGATGTGTCGGGACGGAATCCACTGTAAAATTGAGCCTCTTCGGCGCACGCGACTTAAACTGCAACGCCTGTGTCTGAAAATTTCTTGCGAATCACGTCGGCGACAAGCTCCATTTGCCACATCGGCGTCGAGGTTGCACCGCAAATGCCGACCGTTTGAACTGGCGAGCCATCATCGTTCAAAAACCATTCGTCTTGCAGTTCGCCTTCATGCTCGGCAAAGTATGTGCGCGGGTTGACACCTTTGCAAATGCCAAACAAGACTTTTCCATTGGAACTCTTTTTGCCTGCAATGAAGATAATGACATCGTTTTGCTGCGCGAACTTCGTGAGCTTCTCGTCGCGGTTCGAGACTTGTCGGCAAATGGTGTCTTTGGCGAGAAACTCTGCCGCTTCGCTGTCGGTCGATTCCTTATCAAAGTTGGCCACGCTGCCCTCAGCGGCAAAGCGTTTGATGAGGTTGTCGCGCAGTTCATAGAAGCCCTTGGTGTCTTGCGTCGTTTGCGAGAGCAGCACCGTTTTTTTCGTGTAGTCAATCGCGGCGAGTTCCGACTCATCGTGCAGGTCGGCGTATTTAATTACAATCGCTTCGTTGTTGCATTGCCCGTTGACGCCGATGACCTCTGCGTGGTCTTTCTTGCCGTAAATGAGAATCTGGTAGCCTTTCTCGTAGAAGTCGCGCGCGCGGCGTTGGAGTTTCAAGACGACGGGACAAGAGGCATCGATTAGCTCAATGTTGTTGTCAAGCGCGAACTTGTAGGTTTCTGGCGGCTCGCCGTGCGCCCGAATGAGCACTTTGGAATTTTTGAGTTTGAAAAAATCGTCCTTCGAAATCGTCTGTAAGCCCATCGCGCCAAGTCGATTGACCTCAACCGCGTTGTGGACGATGTCGCCGAGCGAATAGAGGTGGTTGGATTCTTTCAATTCGCCTTCTGCCATTTCAATAGCGAACTGCACGCCGAAGCAAAATCCTGATTGCGTATCAACGGTAACTTTCATATTGGAACTTCCTCCTTAGAATTTGGCTCAAATTTACAAAACGCTTACGGGATTTTTGTCGGATTAGTTCAGTTCCCAATGAGTATTGCGGCGCGGCGGTAAATGAACTCAACTTGTTCGTCAATTGAAAGCGCTGAGGTGTCGAGTTCAATGGCGTCGGCAGCTTTGCGAAGCGGCGCGAGTGCTCGTTCTGAATCTTCTTTATCGCGGCGCAAAATGTCTTGTTCAAGGTCGTCGAGCGTCAGGGCGGTTTCGCCTTTAAGTTGGAGTTCTTCCAGTCGCCGTTTGGCGCGCTCGCGGGCAGAGGCGGTCATGAAGACTTTTAGGTCGGCGTCGGGAAAAATCACAGTGCCGATGTCGCGCCCGTCCATCACGATGCCCTTTTCGTTGCCGAATTTTTTTTGACACTCTGTCAGTTTTTCCCGCACAAGTTTCAGCGAACTGACTTTGCTGACTTTGCTTGAGATGTCGTGCGTGCGAATTTTATCGGATACATCTTCGCCGTCCAAAAATACTGCTCCATGCTCCAAGTGAATATCGGTTGCATCTAAGAGGGCTTTTAGCATTGCCTCGTCCGTGAACGCGGTATCGTACGCATTTTCTCGAAGCAATTTGAGCGTGATGGCGCGATACATTGCGCCCGTATCAATGTAGGTATAGTTCAGCCGTTTGGCTAAGGCTTTGGCGGTCGTGCTTTTCCCAGATGCTGCAGGACCGTCGATGGCGATGATAATTTTTTTCAATGGCGTAATAGGTTTCGCGAAAATACGACAATCTCGACAAGTGTTTCGCCCGTCGGTAAAAATTACACCATGCGTTGCAACGCCGCGCTGAACTTGTGCGCCAATGCCTCTGCGTCAGTTTTGGTTCGGGCTTCGGCATAGACACGCACAATCGGCTCTGTGTTCGATTTTCGCAAATGCACCCATGAGTCTTGAAATTCCAATTTCAAACCGTCGATGGTTATCGGCGTCGCAGTTGGGTGCTGGGCAATGAGTTGCGAGAACGCGTCGCCCACGTTCGCGTTCTCGGGCAGGGTTAGCTTCTGCTTTGCGATATGAAATTCGGGAAATGTCCGTTTGAAATCGGAGAGTTTTTTATCGGGATTTTTTTCTTGAAAGTCTGCAAAGGCTTGTAAAAACAGGGCGATTCCGACGAGTGCATCTCTGCCGTAATGCACATCGGGTAAAATGACGCCGCCATTGCCTTCGCCGCCGATGCTTGCTTGAACAGCTTTCATCGCTTCAATCACATGGGCTTCGCCGACCTTTGCGCTGCGGCATTCGACGCCGTGCTTTCTTGCCACCTCGCGCAGCGCCAGACTGCTCGAGAGATTATTGACCACCGCGCCTTTTCGATGTTTCAAATAAAAATCGGCGCAAGCGACAAGCGTATATTCTTCGCCGAAAAGCGTGCCGTCTTCGCAAATGAAACACACACGGTCGACGTCGGGATCGACGACAATGCCAATATCCGCGCCGTGATACGCCGTTAGCCCTTGTGTCTCGACTAAGTTTTCTTCAATCGGTTCGGGCGGTCTGGGAAAAATGCCGCTTCCGTTACACGATATTCTGACAAGCTCTGCTGCGCCAAGCGCCTCGCAGAGTGTTGGAATAATCTCTGAGCCTGCCCCGTTGACCGCATCGACGAGCATTTTATAGCGCCGCGCCGCGATTTTCTTGACATCAATCACAGGCAACGACAAGACCTTGCGCAGATGTATATCATTATAGCCGTCGTTGGGAATCGCCATTCCAAATTTGTTCCATTCTGCCGAAATGAAGTCGCCGCTTGCCACAATCGCTTTTAACTCCTCGCCCTGCGCCGCCGTAAGAAATTCGCCTAAGCCGTTGAGCAATTTCAGCGCGTTCCATTCCAGCGGATTGTGCGACGCAGAAACGATAATGCCGCCATCAGCGCGCTCTTCAATGACGGCGACCTCGACCGTTGGGGTTGTCGCCATACCGAGATTAACGACATTGCAGCCCGCTTGCACCAACACGGCTTGCACATACTCGAGAATCACTTTTCCGGTTGGGCGCGTATCGCGTCCGATGACCACTTTCGGCACGCCGATAGAGAGATTTATCCCGACACCGCTTCTTTGTCGGTGCAACCATGTGGCAAAGGCTTGGGCATAGGTTGTCAGAACGATTGGGGTAAGGCTATCGCCGACGATGCCGCGAATGCCCGATACGCTGACCATTAAGCTCATAGATTTGAGACATTTGGGTTAAAACAAAAAAGGCAAGCCTATCAGCTTGCCTTTCGAGACCGAACAAGTTGCTTACTTGCCTTTGGCTTTGCGGACTTTCGCCCCAGTTTTACGGGTTTCTTTCACATCTTCCATTGTGCCAGTAGCACGCAGTTCGATGCGACGGTTTTGGGCGCGACCCTCTTCCGTGCTGTTGTCGCCGACAGGTTCGGATTCGCCAGCGCCTCTGACCGACATACGGCGGGCTGCAATCTTATTTTTCACAAAGTAGGCTTTGACTGCCGCAGCGCGACGCAACGAGAGCGCGTTGTTGGACTTCTTTCGTGCGGCTTCCCACTTGCTATATCGCTTCTTGAAGACTTCGTCTTTCTCTTTCTTGCCCTTGACAGGTGCTTTGCCACCAGAGTTATCGGTATGTCCAGAGATTTCGACAAGCAAGTTTTTCTTCTGGTTGAGTATGGTCAGCGCTTCGGCAAGTTTGGCTTCTTCGGCGCGCGGAATGTTGGCGCTACCCGTCGGGAAGTTGATGGAGATAGCTAACTTATCGCCGACCGAGAAGTCATTCACCACAAGGTCTCTCTTCGAGTCAGCTTTTCCGCCTTTGCCAAACGCCGTAACGGTATAGGAAACAGTACCTTTGGTTTTGCCCATTACTTTGGTGTTGCCGCGTGGCGGGAACATACCGAGGAACGAGCCATCGCTGCCGCGCACTTCCACATAGTCTGCGTTCTTGACATCCCACGAGAGTTCCGCAGTTTCTTCCGCTTTGATGGTAGCTGGGTTAATGTTGAACGTAATTGATGGCATTGGCATCGGCGGCGTTACGGTAACACCGATGGTCATTTCTGCCATCGCGCCGTACTTATTGCGAGCGGAAAGCGTGTAGCTGGTGTTGGAGGTAGGTTGTAAATCTTTGGAGCCACTGGCATCGACCATGCCGATACCGCTAATCTCGACAGTGTCGGCGTCGCTGACCGACCAAGTCAATGTGGTGGATTTACCGGACTCAATGATGTTGTTTTTGGCTTCAAACCCTTTGATGACCGGCATCGGTGGCGCTTGCGGCGCAGAGCCGCAGGCAGCGACAAATACGCTCAACACAGCTGTGCAGGCGAGGTATGAGAAGAGTTTTTTGTAACTCATGTTGCTTTGTGCTTTTTTATTAACGGAGATGTGAAAAAATTGGCATTAGTTTTTCAAAATTCAGATTTTGCAGCGACTTGATTGCAGCCGTAAGAATCGGACGCAAATATAAAAGAATTTAAACCGAATCAAAAAATTCAGTTTGGCTCTTTGGCGGCGGGAGCCACAGTCGGAAAGCTACTCATCGGCGAGCATTGAAATAACCATATGCTTCAAAGATGCGAAAAAAAACGGTAAATCCCTAAACGCCTGCCTTTTTTTTGGTCGTCATTTGTCGCAGCGCTTCTCCCAGAGGCGCCAGCGTTACACCAGAGACGATGGCGTTCAAGCATAGCCCGACGATGAAAATCACGCCGTTCCCCAGCCACATGGCCACACTTGGCGCTACTATCGCGCGGTCGGCTAATTTTTCACCGCCAATCAAAAACGCCCAATACACCAAGAAGAAGAGCAACGAGAGCCCCGCGCCAATCCCGAACCCGCCGCGCTTTGCCATTACGCCAAGCGGCACGCCGACCAATACAAAAAAGAAACACGCAAACGGCAACGCATATTTTTTATGCACCTCTACCATATAGCTGCTGATGTTGTTTTCGTAGTTGCCGATTCGATACAGGTGGTTGCTGATGAGCGACATATTGTTCCGCAGAATCGTCAGGGCTTGGTCGGCGACAATGTCGCGCCGTTCAATGGCGACATGGCGTAAATAACCTAATGAATCGACTGGCGGCGCTGTCGTGCTTCGTTGCGCCATCGCGTTCAGCACGGAGTCGGCAGGCGGGCTAAGTGACGGGAGTTCAGAGACGACCAATTGAAGCCGAACACTGTCGGAGAGGAGCAGGCTTGTCGGCAAGGTCAGTAAATCAATATGTTGTCTCATCTCGCGCAGGCGGTTTTCGCGTGCCAGATTGAGTTGAGCGGATAAACTGTCGCAGATGGAGAGCATATCGTCCGCCGACAGTTCTCGGTCGCCACGGCTGACCGCGCTCTCATCGGAACGCTCAAAGCCATAGCCCGTTGCGTCGAACAACACTTTGTGATAAAGGAAACTTACTTTACGATAGCTCTTTTGGGTTTCCTTGTCGATTTCGTGCATTTCGCCGTTGATTAAGGTCATCAGCAGATAGCGTCCGTCGCGGCTGAACTCCATAATGCCAGAATCGGCAACGACGACCGCCGTTTTGCCCGCATCGGTGTAATCATAAATTGTAATGCCTTTCAAGCCCGGCGATTGCTCAAAGGTTTTTTGAACTAAAATTGAATACCCGTAAATCATATCCGAGAAAACGCCATCTTTGAGTCCAAACGACGGTTTTTGGCGCGAGACGTCCATCATCAACACTTTGGCGCGGTGGTTGGCTTCGGGCAGAACGACGTTACCGAACCGTTCCGTCAGCCATGCCAGTGTCAGCCCTGCCATGAGCACAGGAAACATTATGCGGTTGACGGAAATGCCGCCTGCGCGCATGGCGGTCATTTCCAGCGTGTTGGTTAGGTTGCCGAAGGTCATCAGGGTAGCGATGAGTGTCGCCATTGGCGCGGCAAGCACCACCATCCACGCAATTTGCAGCAGCACCAGTTCAATAATGACCGTTATATCCAAGCCTTTGCCGACGAGCTTATCGAGCGTGCGCGTCAAGAACTGCACCGTGAAGACGAAAATCACTGTAACGAAGCCGAACAAAAAAGGCCCAATGTGTTCCTTCAACACGTATTTGGTCAAGATTCTCAGTTTCATCGCGCCTTAGTGGTTGTGTGGCGTTTCAGACGAACCCGTATGGCTTCGGCGTGCGCGGACAAGTCTTCGGCGTCGGCGAATCGGGCGATGTCGTCGCCAGTTTTTTGCAATCGAGCTGCTGTGTATGCAATAATCGAGGTGCGTTTCAAAAAGTCGCGCGTCGAGAGCGCAGAGAAAAATCGCGCGGTGCCACTTGTAGGCAGCGTATGGTTTGGTCCGGCAAAGTAGTCGCCGACGGATTCGGCAGAATGCTCGCCTAAGAAAATCGCGCCAGCGTGTTTGAGTTTCGGCAAGAGTTCAAACGGGTTGGCAGTATGCACTTCCAAGTGTTCGGGCGCAAGCGTATTGGCAACGGCGCACGCCTCGTCTAAATCGTCGACCACAATAATCGCCGACTGTTTCTGAATTGCTGCCTCGATAATCGCTTTGCGCGGCTGTTTCGGCAAGCGTCTCGTGGACTCTTTCTGCACCGCGTCGGCCAGTGTTCTCGACGGCGTGATGAGTATGGCAGACGCATCGATATCGTGTTCGGCTTGCGAAAATAAATCCATCGTAATGAACTCCGCGTCGGCGCGTTCATCGGCAATGACAGCGATTTCACTTGGCCCAGCGACGGAATCAATCGAGACATCACCGAAAACCAACCGTTTGGCAGCCGCCACGTATTTATTTCCGGGTCCGGTGATTTTATCGACTTTCGGCACGCTCTCTGTGCCGTAAGCAAACGCGGCGATGGCGTGCGCGCCGCCCAAAAGAAACACATCGCCGACGCCCGCCACTGCCGACGCCAGCGCAATGTTCGGGTGAACGCCGCCGTTTGGATTGTGCGGCGTCGTGATGCACACCTCGCCCACGCCTGCGACTTTGGCGGGAATCACATTCATTAACACGGACGAGGGATAAACCGCTCTGCCGCCCGGCACATAGCACAGCGCGCGTTCCATCGGCGTGATTTTTTGACCAATTAAAACACCGTCGCCGTCCTCATAGAAAAAACTTTTGTCGAGTTCGAATCGATGAAATCGCTCAATGTTGGCGGCGGCTTGTTCGAGAATTTTTTTCAGCGACGGGTCGGCGGCTTTGAGTGCGGCGTTGAGCTGTTTTGGCGTCGCCCGAAAGGCATTGAGCTTAACGCGGTCAAACTGCAGGGTGTAGTCGCGCACAGCCGCATCGCCACGGGTTCGGACATCGGAGAGAATGCGCTTCACGTGCTGCTCGACGGTGTCGTCCAGAACAGTTCGACGGGAGAGAAATTTCGTCAGCAACTCCGGCTGTTTTGCATAGCGAATAAGCTCGAACATTGAAAATATCCTAACTAATTAATTTAGCTTGACCAGCGCAGCGAAAATAGTTTTCAGCAGTTTTGCGCGGGCTTGTCCGTCCTGCGCGAGTTCTTTTTCACGCGCTAAAAAGCCCTGTTGTTTGGTCTCCGAGCCTTTGACAAATTGAATCAATTTTGCTTTTGCGTAGTGGCAACTTGCATTGATTTGCGGCTGCGAGACATACTCCAGCGGGTCGCCGACAAGTGAGTCTGTTGCAGCGCGGTCAGCTGGCGCAATCGCATAAAAAACCAAGTCGCCTTTCGGATTGAACAGATACTCGGCAGCATAGGTTCGCTTTCCAAACGACACTTTTTCGTGTGCCTTGACCAATCGCTCGGTTCGCGTCTCTTCGGTGATTTCAAAGTAGAACTGCACGCGGCGTTGATAGGCTCCGATTGCCGTCCAGAGTTTGTCGTTTGCCCCCATCGTGATGTCGGCTCGATAAAATTCGGGCGTTTGGAGGGTGTCGCGGGCGAGTTTTTCCGACACCTCGTTGTAGAGCCGACGAATTTCTGCAACGGCGTCCGCGACTCTGTCAGCAGGTTGCGCCGCCGCCACTTGGGTGATAAAAAGCCAGAGAAGCGTAAAAAGAAAACGAGTCATTGGCAATGCGCTTAATCTAACGCGGAAATTTCTTCTTCCAAAAGTTGCTTGCGGTAGAGGTCAGCGTAGCGTCCATCTTGCTTGACAAGTTCTTCATGCGAGCCTTGCTCGACAATGCACCCTGCCTCCAAGACGATGATTTGGTCACAGTTCTTGACGGTCGAGATGCGATGACTGATTAGAATAACCGTTGTCTCGGCAGGCAGCGCGGCAAGATTTTTTAAAATCATGTCTTCGGTTTTTGTATCGACTGCCGAGAGCGAATCGTCTAACACCAAAATTTTCGGCTTGCGAATAAGGGCGCGGGCAATCGAGGTGCGTTGTTTTTGTCCGCCCGACAGCGTGATGCCGCGCTCGCCAATCATTGTCTCGAACTGCTGTGGGAACGACGCAATGTCGTCGTAAATCGCGGCGGCGCGCGCGGCAGCGTCTATGTCGTCTTGAACCGCGTTTTTAATTCCAAACGCGATATTTTGCGCTAACGTGTCGGAGAAGAGCAAATACTCCTGCGATACAAAGCCAATGTTCTCGCGCAAGACCTCGAGCGGAATCGTGCGAATTGGTCGTCCGTCGATGAACATTTCTCCGCTGGTTGCGTCCAGCAGTCGCGGAATCAAATTCACCAAAGTGGATTTGCCTGACCCTGTTGCGCCCACAACCGCAAAGCGCGTGCCTTTTGGCACGACAAACGACACATTGTTTAAAACCAGCCGCTCTGGTTGCGCGGGATAGGCGAAAGAGACGTTTCGAAATTCAATCTCGCCCTGAATTTCCTTGATGCGTCGGTCAACATCGGGCGTGTCGGCGATTTCAGGAATGATATTCAAGACGGCATCAATTCGCTCTTGTGAGGCGGCGGCACGTTGCACCAAATTCGTTACCCAGCCGATGGCAATCAGCGGCCACGCCAGCGAGACGATGTAGATTAAAAACTGCGCGATTTGTCCGACGGTAATCTCGCCCGCAATCACCTTCGCGCCGCCTGCCCACACAATTAAGACCACCGAGACGCCGAGCAAGCCAGACATTGATGGGTAGAACCACGATTGCAGGCGGGCAAGTTTAAGGTTTTGTTCATAATACTCGTTGTTGAGCCTCTCGAATTCCGCAATCTCGCTTTCTTCGCGCGTGTAGGCTTTGACCACGCGAATGCCCGCCAAATTTTCCTGCACTTTTGTCGTCAGCGCGGCATAGCGTTCCTGCAAGACTTGGCTTTTGTCGTGAATATCTTTGCCAATGCGATAGACGAGATAGCTCAAGAGCGGTGCAGGCAGAAGGGCAAAGAACGTCAATTCGGCGGAAACGGTAATCATTGCCGAGAGCGCGAAGACAAGGCGGAACAGCGTGTTGAGCGAATACATAATGCCTGGTCCGAGATAGTTGCGCACCGCGTTGAGGTCGTTGGTTGCCCGAGACATTAAATCGCCCGTGCTGTTTTGCTTGAAAAACATATACGAGAGCGTTTGGAGGTGCGCGTAAAAATCGTTCTTCAAATCGAACTCAATTTTGCGCGAGACGACGATGATGAACTGGCGGACTAAAAAAAGAAAGAAGCCCGCAAGCGCCGAGAAGAGCAACCCGAGCAGCACATTTTTCAAAACGCCGTTTGGAACGCTGTCGTCTGTCATGGCGTCAATGGCTTTCCCGACAAACTGCGGCGCAGTGATGATGCAAAAATTAGACGCTAAAATGCACGCAATTCCGAACGCAAGGTCTCTTTTATACCGCAGCAGGTATTTATTCAAACTGGCAAGGCTTTTCATCGAAGGTGCAACGGTTGATATTATGACTCAGACGGCTCGGGCAAATCTTTTTTCGGTGAAAATTTCTTGGACTCTTTGACGAACTTCTCGAACTCGTCTTTGCCGACTGCCGCTTCAATTTCGGCAAGGCTTTGCGCGGCAATGTCTTTGTAGGGCAAGTTAAGTTTATCGAAAATCGAGTATGCCGTGTAGAAATACTTTACGGACTCGCGGTATAAATAACGCTCTTCATAAATGCGTCCCGTGTAGAGCAGCGACATCGCCATGCCGCGATAGTTTCCTTTGCGTCGATACAGTTCAAAGGCTTCGCGGTATTGCTCGACTGCTTTTGCCTGCAAGCCCGTCTCCTCGTAGAGCGTTCCGAGGTGCAACAGCGTGCTTGCAGAGACAGCATCGGAGTTGAGCGTTTTGTTCTGTGCGACGCTGCGCATGTAAAAATCAATCGCCTTATCGAACTCGCCCAAGTCTTGATATAACAGTCCTAATTGATGCAGCGTGGCTGCCGCGCCTTCCAAATCGCCTTGCTGCATGCGAATGGCGAGGCTATCGCGGTAATGCTGTGCCGCTTTTTCGTAGTATCCCCAAATGTGTAAAATTACTCCGACTTGGTATAACACCTTGGCGCGATTGAGCGGGCTGTTTGCGCCGACAAGTTGCAACAGTGCTTCGCCGTAGACTTCGTAGGACTTTTCGTATTGATGGTCGTCGAAATACGTCTGCGCCAAAATCAACAGCGTCGGAATTTGGTCGCTGGGCGCAGCGTTGAAGCGTTGTCTAATTTCAGCAAGTTGCGATTCCAATAGCTCGATGCGTTTTTGGCGTACTTCTGTCGTCTCTGGCACGCTTGGCATCACATCGTATTCCAACTCTTTCGGTATATCAATCCCCGTTTTGAAATCGATAATGTGCGAACTGACCAACCGCCAAAAGTTCGGCGCTTTGCGATACGCCAAGTCTAACAGAAACGTCGGCAGACAGAACACGACCGAAACAGGCAAGCCCACGCTCGATTTGGCGAAACTCTCCAACATCTGGCATACTTTATCTTCGGTCGGCGCATCTTTGGCAGATGTATCAAAGCCATTGACAATGACCGCGTCAATCGCCGTTTTGGACATCTCGCGCTCGAGTTGCTGGACAATCGTCTGGCGCGACGCCAACAAGGCTTCACGAACAGTAAGCCCGCTCGCTGCAGAGGTCTGAATCATTTTGCTCATAAAACGGACACGTTGCACAGGCGAATTGAGTTTCACCGCCCATACCTTTGCGCCCCCCGATTTGACGGCAGCCGTTACATCGACAATGAGTTGGTCGATGGCATCTTTGAAAAAATGTTGAAGCACGCTGAATCGGAAATTGAGCGCCGACTTTCGCCGGCCACTCCGGTTTCTCGAAAATAAGAGATGCACGCGGGTTGCACGTGCATCTGGAAGATAACGAGATAGGTTAAAATTTTCAGCCGCCGTTTTCAATATAATTGACCTTGGCCACCAGCCCGACAACCACCAAGCCTGCCAAGACCATCGCCAAAATCACCGTCCACTTGCGCGTCTGCATATCGCTTTCGGTGCGTTTGACCAGCGCCTGCACGGAATCTTTCACGAGAAATCCTTCTTTCATTTTCTCCTCGAAAATCGCGGAACGCACGACATGGTGGTTGCCGCCAGTTGCGTCCGCTTGGCGTTTCAATTCCTCGAGATACGCCAGTTCAGGTTGAACCACATAGCCATCCTTTTCGCGCGCCTCGAAAAACTCCTTCGCGTGGTGATGCGTCTTTTCAAAATCGACCAGATACGCATTGAGTTTCGTGGCGCTGCCCATTGCACGCAGATTGGCGTAGTGTCGTCGCCAGCCGTTGGCATAATCGGTTGCTTCGGCAATTAGTTGAACCGAATCCGCCATTGTTTGCAGCGATGCAACTTTGGCGCTATCAACGAACTTGAACACTGCTGGCGCCAGCTTCAGCGCTTCGACTGAATCTGCCGACGATTCCAGTTTCACTGCGAACTGCTGAATCATAAAGAACCGCTCGGTCAGTTTGAGCGAGTCTTCTAAATTCTTGAGCGGCGCAGCGAGATATTTGATGCTTGTAAAAAATCCTTTTTGAACCGCGTATCGCAGCGAGTCCATTGCCGTTGCCAACTTAAAGCCCGACGCCTCAATGCCGTTGTAATTTTTCATCATCTCCGCGACGTTGATTTTATACGCGGGCGGTTCGGGCAAATTCGCATTGTGGCAGTTCAAACATTGTGCGCCTTCCTTGACGCCGACTTTCTCGTGTCCCCAATTCACGACGCGGTGTCCGTTGGGCGAGCCATGACAACTGATGCAACCGTCGTTGCCGTAAGCGGCGTAAGCGGCGGCGTGCGGACCTTCGGCATAGTTCGCTGCAATGGACGCATGGCATGTGTTACAGGCTTGCGTAACATTTGCAACTTCTTCGGGGTGGTCGCCGTGATTGCCATGACAATCATTGCAAGTAGCAACGCTCAGGTCGTTCTTAACATACATCGCGTTGGCATGCACGCTCTCCATGTAGGCGGCGGTGTGGTCTTCGTAACTCTTGCCTTTTTTATCGAGCGAGGCTTTCATGTAGGATTCCTTGGAGTGGCACGAGCCGCACATATTGGCAATGTTCTTCGGATAGGTCAGCGATGTAATCTCGGTCGCTTTCATCGCGCCGTGCGCCGAGTGGCAGCCGACGCAACTTGCCGACGCGGCATTGCCCTCTTCCAACGCTGCTTTGCCGTGCGCCGACGCTGAATACACCGCGTTGATGTTCAGCACGAGCTTCTCTTCCGGCTTCGAGAGCGTATAGGTTTTCATTTTGTCTGCGCTCTCGTGGCAAGAGCCGCACCATTGCAACTGACCTTTGGCATCTGCACGGGCAATAAAGGGCGTGATGACCTTGCCTTTGGCATCTTTGATGTCTTGATGCGCCTCTTTCCAATTCGCCATCGTGATGGAGGCATCGGGATTGCCGCCGTGGCAGCCGACGCAACTGACGCCCGCGCCATGGTGCGTGTCGACCGCCCATGTTCCCTCCAAGACTTGCGCTTTGCCTGAAAGTTGCGAATGGCATTTGAAGCAACCGCTTTCGTCTTTCGGCATTGCGGACGCGGCAGGTTTGGATTCCGTCGCGTTAGAGGCGGCAGGCGCCTTGGGCTCATCGACAAAAAGTCGGCCGTTAGCATCGGAAAGAAATCCGTAAGAGAGCGCCGCAACAAACAGGAAGGCGGCGACTGAAAGATATTTCGCGTGAAAGGTTTTCATGTTGGAAAACTTGAAAAGTTGGCGCGCTTTGTTGTTTACGGCGGCTTGAAAGTCCGAACCGATAAACGCCTAATACACTCGTTTTCGTTTCAAAATGGTCGAGAAAAGCATCCTTTATGAAAACCTCGTGAAAAGGGTCGTTGCGCTCGACAGAGGCTCAGCTGTCCAACACTGTTTTTTTTGGAGCCAGCCGTTTGGTTATCGAGCGCACTTCTTTGGCGAAGAGCATCATCAGCACTCCAATGAACAGGACAAGTGCGACGACTTGCGGCCAAACGCCGCCGACGATATTCGTCGAGAGATGCCATAGCGCGACAGCAAGGCACAGCGTTGACAAAATTTTCGTCCATTCAAACGAATTTGGATAAATGCGCTGTGAAAAGATGTATGTTCCAATCGTCATTGCTATCGAGCCGCTCACGCCCGCAATCGCCGCGCCGGTCATTGCAAATTTCGGAATCAGCACGACGCACAAGAGAAACGTAACGCCCGCACCGACAGCAGTTACAATTGGCAGGACTTCGGTGCGCTTTTCAATCATCAAGCCCGCCGAGAGGTTCGTGTTCATCATCTCGAAGACAGGCGCAAGAAACAGGATTGGCACAATCGAGAGTCCCAGCCAAAACGGCGGCGGAAGAATGTAAAATCGATCGAACCAATAGACGCGAATCAGGTGAGGCACGAACATCGACGCAGCAAAGGCGACCAGAATCATTCCGACCGACGTGAGCGTAAAGACTCGGCTGAACAAGTTCTTCGCGTCTCTGTCGCTGGCGTGTTGCAGAAAAAACGGCTGCCATGCGAATCTGAACATCTGTATCACGAGTTGCAAAAGCGTCGCAAATGCATAGACGCGCATGTAGATTCCGACCAACGCTTCGGCGGACAGGTCTCGCTCGTAGATGCGCGTAATTTCAGGCGTCGAGAGGCGAATCAAGACGTTTCTATCGATAAAGTGAATGAGCGCGGCAGCAAGTCCATTTGGCACGAAGGGCAGTCCGTAGCGCAAGAGTTCCTTGAACAGCGACGCTGAAAAGTCAAGTCTCGGCAATCGCATCAATGGCAGCACGAGCAAAACAGAAACCAATGAACCAGCGATGTTCCCCAGAAACGCGCCAAGCAAGCCCAAGTTGAATGCTGTCAGCAAGAGCAAACTCACTGCGAGCGTAGCGACCACGTTGCTGATTCGAATGAGCGCGAATCGAGCAGCGTTGCGTTCCTGACGCAGGCGCGTCATCGGAATCGTTACGACGGCATCGAGAAACAAAATCAGCGCGGCGAGCCGAACATAGAGCGCAGCAGCGCGGGGGATATTCATCGCGTCGCAAAGCGATTCGGCAAAGAGCGCAATCACGCTCGAAAACAGAGTTGAGCTAAACAGAATTGAGAGAAACGGCGTGGTGAAAATGGCATCGGTCGAGACGGTGGCAGTCGAGTCGTTTTTTTTCTGTGCGTCGGCAGCGAATTTCAAATACGCCTGCTCCATGCCGTAGGTGTAGAGAATCATGGCGAAGGCGATGTTGGTGTAAATCAATCCCTGAATGCCGTTCTCGTCGGCGGAGAGCAAATTGGCGTAGAACGGCACGAGCAGATAGTTCAAGCCGCGCGCGAGTATTGTGCTGGCGCCGTAAATCGTGGTATCTTTGAAAAGCGATGCAAGTTTGGAAGCCATTTAAGCGGTAACACCCATAGTGATGAAAAAAGTCGCGCACATACTCGCCGAAATGAAATCAATGCGCCTGTTCGACGACTACGCGCTTGGCGGCGCCATGGCGGCAATTTATTACATTGAACCTTCTCAAACCGAAGTATTAACGTGATATTTTGCCCGATTGAGGCTTCAACAAACTCATTGCTTTCACTATCGGCAATCTATGACTTTCTCGGACGCAAAGGCTTCGAATTTGAACGCGAGATGATACTCATTCACGGCTATCCTGTCCAATTTATTCCCTTAGAGCGGCGCGGGCTGAGCCAAACATGGAGCGACAATCAATACCGATTCAAGTTATGAACGGGAAATCTTATCTCGACCTTCAACCACTCTTGGCGCAAAAAGCCGCGTGGCGCAAAGCGCAAGCGGCGTTGCCTTACGCAGAAAAAATTAAAATCGTCGCCAAACTTTCGGGTTGGAAAATCGAGGCAGACGACGAGATGCAAGCACCTGACAACAAAAAATAATCCGCGCTCAACTTGCTTTCGCAAACAGCGTCGGCGCAGCGACAAACTCCGCGAAGGCATCGGGCAGGAGTGTGTTCTCCAAACTGCGCTGCGAAAAGAGATGCCGCCCGTCGCACACAAAACCAAGTTCCGCCCAATTTACACCGTTGAGACGTTCGCAGAGCAGACGAAGATTTATCGTTTGGTTTTTTGGAAAGACCGCCAACACCGAGCCGTCGTAGTCGTTGCACTTATGCAGAAAGAACGGGCGGGTGCGGCGCGTTTTACAATTGACGTAAATGCGTTTCTCGCCGCTTTGGTAGTGCGTGCGTCCCCATGTCCACCAATTTGTCTCGTTGAACACCTTGATGCGGCGCGAGAGCAACCGCTCTTTGAACGGCTCGAGATAAGACATCTGTTGGTTGAATATCATTCGCCGCGTTTTTCCGTCCGTCGCTGTCGAGGAGCACACAAAGTCTTTATTGCCGAAATCCTCGCTTGTAAAAACCGCATCGTCGCCGCTTACTGCACCGACCTTGACGAAAAAGACGCTGCTGAAGGGAATCACATAGCGTTCATCGGCGAAAATGAGTTGTCCCGACGTGCAAGTAAATTGTTTTGTTAGGCTCTCATTGCGCTCGTTTGTAAAATTGGTTTGTCGGGAAAAATTGTCCTTCTCGAACCGCCATATCGCGCAGTTGGGCGCGTAGCCGTCGAAGATGCGGCGGTCGCCGAGTTCAATCCAGTCGGTTATCGTGCCAAGCGTATAGAGCCACTGGTTGAGATGCTTAGCGGCGGTGGCTTTTAGAAAGTCGCGCGGCGTGATGAAAATCAATTCGCCGTTTTGCGAGAGATGCCGCAGACATTTTTCAATAAAAAACAAATAGAGGTTCGTGCGTTCATCGAAGAGCCGCTTATCAAGCCGCGCTTTGGTTTCGGGCAAAATATCTTGAAAGCGCACATAGGGCGGATTGCCAATGACCGTCTCGAAGAGATGGTCGGTTGAATAGCCGAAGAAGTCCGTTACGAGTGCGTTTGCGGGCGCTTTGGTTGCATCGAGTTCAATAGCAACACAGTCTGGCAGGCAGTTTGAAAACGCGCCGTCGCCGCACGAGGGTTCCAGAACGCGCCCGCGATTTTTGCGGAGCGTGAGCATTTTTTCTACCACCCTTCGCGGCGTAAAAACTTGACCTAAATTTTTTACATCCGCCATAGTTGCGCGTTCATTTTTTCTTTTTCGGCAAGTAGGAGAGCATTGAGCATCGTGAGTCATCGAAGAGCATTTCGGCAAGCGCGCGAATCTCTTTGGGCGTTGTGGCATTGATGCGGTCAATGACTTCATCGCTCGATACATTGCGTCCGAAGTAGTAGATGTCTCGCGCCAAGTGCGACATACGGCTCGACATACTTTCCTGCGCCATAATAATTCCGCCTTTCAACTGCGCCTTCGAGAGGTCTAATTCCTTTGGCGAGACAGGCTTATCGATGAGTTTCTTTAACTCGTCCTTGATGAGCCTAACGGATTTATCTGTTTTTTCTTTGTCGGTGCCGATGTAGATGTTCAGCATATTGGTTTCGTCATAACTGTGCAACGACGAGTAAATCGTATAAGCCAAGCCTTGTTTTTCGCGCAGTTCCAAGTTGAGCCGCGAACTCATGCCGCCGCCCAACACGGTGTTCAAAAGCAGCGCGGCGTAGTAGCGGTCGTCGTTTCGTGCGAAAGGGAATCCCAGCATCACGTGCGCCTGCGAAATTGGCTTTGCTTTTTCTTTGACAAACGGCACATAGGTCTCGTGACGGTAGTGCTGACGCGGCTTTGCAGCCGTATGGCGACGTTTTGGAATATATTTTTCCGCCAGTCGCAGCATCTCGGCGTGCGAGATGTTGCCAGCAGCAACAAGCAGCATCTTGTCCGTTGTATAGGTCTGGCGCAGGTAGTTGTCGATTTCTTGGCGCGTAAAGGAACGGACGGTTTTTTCCGTGCCTGCAATTGGCATTCCAAGCGGATGTCCGCCGTAAAAAAATTCGTCGAACTCGTCGCCGATAAGGTCGTCGGGCGTGTCTTCCGTGCTTTTGATTTCCTCAATGACGACGTCTTTTTCTTTCTCTAACTCATCGGCAGGGAATGTTGGGTTGAACACCAAATCCGCAAGCACATCGACCGCCACTGCGATATGTTCGTCCAACACGCGCGCATAAAAACAGGTTTGTTCCTTCGTGGTATAGGCGTTCAAGTAGCCACCGACGCGCTCCAAACTTTTCGAGATTTCAATGTAGTCGCGCTTCTTCGTGCCTTTGAAGACCAAATGCTCGATGAAATGCGAGATGCCATTTTGCGTCGGCGATTCGTCGCGCGAGCCTGTCTCCGTCCATAGCCCGACGGAAACGCTGCGCACCGTTTTAACGGTTTCGGTGATAACGGTTAAGCCGTTGGGAAGTGTCGTCTTTTCAATCGGCGCCGCGTGAGGCGCAGCGTTAGGAACAGATGCAAGTTTCGCTTTGTGCATATTCTCGGAGTAAATTTAAATCAACTGAATGTGGCGAATATAGCAAACGCTGTTTCGGCGAGGGAAATTTTATGCGAAAGAAATTTGAACCCATCGGCGTGTATTATCAAGGATTGGTCAGCGTGCAGGTGGTTAAAGCAGGACTGAACGCCGCGCGCGACCTTATCGAGATGCTCGAAGGCAGACCAAAAAAATCGTAATGACGATATGTCCCAAAAAAACTACTACGACCTTTTCGGCTTGTCTGAAAAGCTGAACATAGACGCCAAAGACTTGCAAAAGCGCTTCTATGCGCTCTCCAAAGCGGTGCATCCCGATTTTCATCAAACTGCAACGGGTGCCGAACAAGCCGCCAGCCTTGATGCCTCGTCGGAACTTAATCAAGCCTTTCTGACGCTTAAAGACCGCGACAAACGACTGACTTATGTGATTACGCAATACTTGGGCGACCTGACCGATGCGGAGAAGAAGCAAACGCCGCCCGAACTCTTGATGCAACTCATGGAAATACGAGAAAAGTTGGAAGCGTTCAAACATGGCAAAGACGACGCGCTGAAGAGCGACCTTGCTGGCGACTCTGACGCCTTGCAACACACACAGCGCTCGATTGACCAAGCGATTGACGACTTAATGACAAAGTTCGATGCAACCGAGGCGCCCGACGCCAAACGCCAAACACTTGCGGAAATTCGAAAATTAATGTTGAGAAAAAATTATCTGCGCTCGCTTATTACAACCATTCAAACCGAGCTTAATCCGTCTGAATTATGAGGACTTCAACGATGGATTTCCGTCTCTGCGGAAATAACAACTTGTGAACATTCTCATCACTGGCGCGACGGGCTACGTTGGTTCGGCGGTCGCCGAACACCTACAGCGCGAACATGGAAAAAACGTCTCGCTCTTTGCACTTGTCCGCACCTCATCGGCGCGCGCGCGACTTGCAGGGTTGCCTGTTACCTTCCTCGAGGGTGATGTTACCGACGCGCCATCCGTTTGGAAAGCAGTTGAGGGAATGGATGTCGTTTTTCACGTGGCAGGGCTGATTTCATCGGAGCAGCGACAGTATCGGCGGCTTTACAAAATCAATGTCATCGGCACGCGCAACGTTGTCGATGCTTGCTTGAACAGCACGGTGCAGAAGCTCATTCACACCAGCTCGACGGCGGCAATCGGCGTGGCGGGCGACGGCGCGTTGAACAACGAGAAGACTGCGTTTCAAGAGTGGCAGTTGCGGCTTGGATACATGGCATCGAAGTATTTGGCAGAATTTGAAATTCAGCGCGGCGTGGCTGAAGGCTTGGACGCGGTCATTGTCAATCCCAGCATCGTTGTTGGCACGTTTGGCAACGCACCTGTCATGAACGAAGCATCGTTGTTTTTGCGCGACATCTATCGCGGAAAAATTCCATACTACCCAACGGGCGGTGCAGGATTTGTCGATATTGCCGACGTGGCACAGGCTCATGAACATGCATGGCTGCGCGGTAACCGAGGCGAGCGTTACATCGTCAATGCAGACAACCTCGATTACAAAACTGTCTTTGAACTTGTCGCTGCGCTGCCTAACGCTCGACCGCTTGCTGCGGAGCCGCTTGGACATTGGCTTGGTCGTGTTGCTGGTCTTGGCGCAGAACTTTGGGCGTCCATCGTTGGTGGGCAACCGCGCATCACCCTCGACCGCGCACGGCTGTCGGAACGGCGCCTGTTCTACAATAATCAAAAGTCGATACAGGAGCTGGGGATGGCGTATATTCCGTTCCGTGAAACGCTCAATCGCATTGCGTTTGCATCTAAACACGACAACGCAACTGCCGTATAAAAGTAGCAACTTAAAGTTTTTCAGATGGCAACACCCAAGACATTAACCTTTACATCTACTGCTGTTGTTCTTTCTTTTCTTTTGTCGCTGAACGAGGCTCGCGCACAAGCCCCTGGGCTGCAAGCGGGACAGACCGCGCCAAACTTCACGCTGCCGAGTGTATCGGGAAACAGTTACTCGCTTTATTCGCGTAAGGGCGCAGCGGGCTATGTGATTGTGTTTATCTCGACGCAATGCCCCGTGTCTAATTCCTACAATTCGCGCTACATCAAACTCGCAGACTTGGCGAAGCAAAGCCTGATGGATTTCGTTGCCATCAATTCCAATGCAACCGAGCCACTGGACGAAGTCAAAGCGCACGCCGCCGAAAAAACCTTTCCGTTTCCGGTTCTCAAAGACGCGGGCGCGAAAGTCGCCGACGCTTTTGGCGCGATGGTTACGCCCGAAGTGTTCTTCCTTGACGCGGATTTCCGTTTAGTCTATCGTGGCCGCATTGACGACAATCAGCGCGAAGAAAAAGCCGTGTCAAAAGATTTAGAGGAGGCTCTGGCGGCGTATCTCGGCGGAATGCGGACCGCCAACAAATATCAACAGCCCAAAGGCTGTATCATCAAGAAAACAGAATAATTTTTTTCATCAACTCTATCCACAACTCAGTATGGCAAAGGAATCGAAGGAGAAAGCGGCAGAGAAAGCTCAAGCCAACGGCAAAATGGATCCCGAAAAAAAGAAACAACTTGATTTGGCAATCGATGCGCTCGAAAAGCAATTTGGCAAAGGCACGATTATGAAATTGGGCGACGACTCTGTTGCGCAAGTGCCAGTCATCTCAACAGGGTCGCTTTCGCTCGATTTTGCGCTGGGTGTCGGCGGCTTGCCCAAAGGCAGAATTATTGAAATCTACGGGCCAGAATCGTCGGGTAAAACGACGCTCACGCTGCACGTCATTGCCGAAGCGCAAAAAGAACACGGGGTCTGCGCTTTCGTCGACGCCGAGCACGCCTTCGACCAAGTCTATGCGAAAAAGCTCGGCGTTGATACGAAGTCGCTCTTGGTCAGCCAACCTGAGTCGGGCGAACAGGCGCTCACGATTGTCGACACGCTGGTTCGAAGTGGCGCGGTTGATGTGGTCGTGGTCGATTCGGTTGCGGCACTCGTTCCGCAAGCCGAATTGGAAGGCGAAATGGGCGACGCACAAGTCGGGCTTCAAGCGCGGCTGATGTCGCAAGCGCTCCGGAAACTGACGGGCGTGATTTCAAAATCAAGCTGTATGGTCGTCTTCATCAACCAACTGCGCGATAAAATCGGCGTGATGTATGGCAGCCCTGAAACCACGACAGGCGGCAAAGCCTTGAAATTCTATGCGTCAGTTCGGCTCGATATTCGCCGCATTGGGCAACTTAAAGAAGGCACGGACATCGTCGGCAACCGCACCAAAGTCAAGGTCGTTAAAAACAAAGTCGCGCCGCCGTTCAAAGAAGTCGAGTTCGACATCATTTACGGCGAAGGCATTTCCAAACTTGGCGAAATGATTGATATGGCGGTCGAGTTCGGCATCATCAAAAAATCAGGTGCGTGGTTCAGTTACGAAAATGAAAAGTTAGGACAAGGGCGGGAAGCCGTCAAAACGCTGCTCAAAAACGACAAAGCATTTTACGATAAAATTTACATGCAAGTCCGCGACGCTCTCATGAACACCAAGAACGACGCGGTTTTCGCCAGCGCGCCCGAAGAAGAGGAAGAAGAAGCGCCAGAGGAGTAGCTTACGTGCGCACGCTGATGAACGCCAACGGCAGCAGAGTTACAGGCGCGACGCCGTTTCAAATTCGGTGAGTTTCGCATCGCAGCGTTCATAGAGCTGCTGCCAATCGACGAGCGGCGACATTTCATTCACTTGCAAGTGCGTCGAGAGCGCGGGAATCGGCGAGACGCACAACCCTCTGCCCAGAAACAGCAACCGACCAAAGAGCCGTCGGCTTAAATAGCCGTCGTCGGCGTTGTCGGCAGATTTCAACATTGCAGCTTGGTATTTTTTAATTGATTTGACCTCTCCCAAAAACGAATATGTGGCGTGGCTTACCTGCCGCCAATGGCAATACTTTGAGAGAAACAAAAACGAGTGTTTGCGTTGAGCCGCCTTGTATCGGTCGGGATAATCGGGCGGGTGAATGAAGAGCGGCTTATTGTTCAATTGGTCGATAAAAATTTTCATCCACGCTCGGCGCGGCACATAGTTCAGAATGTCCATTCGGTTCTGAATCAGGTCGTCAATCCACAGAAACGCATACGGCTGGTGCAGGTAATCGTCTTCGCAGAAATAAATCCAGTCGTCGTCGTGAAATTGCAGCGCGTAACGCACGCTCTGTCGAATTGATTCTTCGTTTCCCATAACGGCGTTCGAGAGTGTAACGCGCTCGTCTTGCGCGGTAAAGCGATTGAAGAACGCCTGAATGTCGTCGCTGAGTTTATCGCCGAGAATGTGAATCGAGCAATCGTAATTTTTGATGGCGTCGTAAAGGCTCAGAAAGCAGAGCTTGGCTAAGCGCGTTTTGGTTAAGCCAAACGGACGCGGCGCACCGTGAACGGACAGCACGGCGTCGCAGGTGCGAAATATGACACGATATTTGGGTTGCGGCATTAGGCAGACGAGGTTACGGGCGGTTGTAGCGCACGGAGTTCATCGAGCAGCGACGCTACCGCATCAAAGACGACGCGCGCAGGAATATCCGCCACCAGTGCATCTTCGGGCGCAATCACAAGTCGATGCGGCACTTGATAGGGCGTCCATTCGGCAGTTTTGCCACTTTGAATGTTGGTGTAAAGCGCAACCACCGGTGTTTGGGCTGCAGATGCCAGATGCACCACGCCTGTATCGGGGGTTATCAGCATCAATGAGCGCGACAGCAACTCGACAATCTCAAAGATGTTTTTCGTAGGCGGGAATATCACGACTCGGCTATCATTGATCGCCTCATGTATCTTTGCGGCGTCTGCCGCATCGGCTTGCGTGCAGATGACCACGATGGGATACGCTGTGCGTCGACGCACGGCGACAATCAGGTCAACAAAGTTTTGCGTCGTCCACTTCGTCGCTTCGCGTCCGGCTGAAATGTTCACCACCAAAAACTCCCGATGGTTCAATGTGTTTTTTTCAAGAAACGCCTCAACAACCGTCGAGGGTGAGTAGTCCAATCGGATAGGTGTATCAAGGATATTTTTGCTGAACTCGACGACTTCGTTTGCCAGATGTAAATATCGCCGCGCCACATGCTGAAAGGATTGTCCTATTAAGCGAATCGTCTTGTCGAAAAACGCTCGATATTTCAACGGACGCATAATTGAGACGCGCAAGGTGTGTCGATTCCCTGCCAAATGTCCTATCAAGGCTTGACGAATGGGCTTGCGGTCGATAAAACTGAAAATCAGGTCATAGTTGTTTTGACGCAGCGACCATACCTTGAACCAAAACGCTGGATTTTCTTGGAACAAAATCACTTTGTGAACACGGCGGTCGCCGTCGATTAACAAGCGATTGCGCGTCGAGGCAATCACATCGATTTTTATGGCAGGGTTAGCGGTGTGAAACGCAGAGATGAGCGGCATTGTAACTGCCATATCGCCCAGCACGTCGTAACGAATGAGCAAGATGCGCTTAATGTCGGCAACAGGGATTTTTGGCTGCCTGTGTTTCGGGCGTAAGAGACAATAGCTGAGGTGGTAGACGGCGCGGCTAATCAGCCGCTTCAACCGGTGATGCGGTGCATACCACCACTTGCCGTAACGACTTTCCGACTTGTATTTTGGTTTCAACAGCGTCATAGCACTTGCTGCAAAAGTCGGCAAATTTAGGCATATTGCGCTGATTTCTCAGTTCTCTGGATAACAAATATCGCCTCTTTTTATGCCGCAAGCATCTAATCCGTCCGATTCAAATCTTATCAGCAAAGCGCAACGTTTTTTCAAGCACGCGCTCGGCAAAGACAACGAAGAAAAATGGCAGGAGCAATACGCCAAAGGCGATTGGGCGTGGCTGCGCCGACTTGATGAACTTGGGCATCACAGTATTTTGGCAGGGTATTTCACATATCTCAAACGCGGCGGGTCGTTATTGGATATGGGCTGCGGCGAAGGCTTGCTGCAAGAGCGGTTCACCGAAGCCGATTACTCAAAATACGTCGGCGTCGATTTCAGCGAACCCATTAAACTCGCCATCCATAAACAGACCGACAAGACGCGCTTCGTTGTCGGCGATATGAACACCTATGTTCCTGACGAGCTGTTCGACGCCATCGTCTTCAACGAATCGATTTACTATCTCGACGAGCCGTTGAAGGCGTTTCAACGGTATGCAACGCACTTAAAGCCTGACGGTATATTTTTGGTCTCGATGTTCGTCAAGGATAAGCACTTGGATATTTGGCAGAAAATCGAGAGCGGGTTTCCGCCGCTCGATGCCGTTACGATTACCAACGCGCGCGCCACAAGTTGGGTATGTAAAGCCTTAGCGCGTCCAGAGAAGTAGATGTTGGCAGGTCAAATCTTCAATTCACCTTTGAGCGCGAGACGTGCCGCAGTGCGGGGTTCAACCATCGGTCGAGTCTAAAGCCGCGCTTGAGCAGCAGCAGCCACTGTCGCCCGTCAGCGAAGAGGTCGGCACGACGTCGCATTGCGGATAAGCACAGCCACCAGCCGCGCAGGAGGTTACCATGTCGCAAATATGTGCTTCCAATTTCAAAATCAAACAGCGCTCGATACGGCAAGGGGACGCTATCTCGGTATGACTCATAGACGCGCATCGTGGCAGCGTAGTATCTTGGCTCTGTCGTGCTGGTTCGATGATGATGCTCGCGCACAAGCACCGTGTCGTTATCGACGACCGAAATTTTTAGCCCCATTGACGCTGCACGCAACACAATTTCCCAATCTTCTCGAAATAGAAATTCATTGCGGTATTCTGGAAAGGTCGATTTACGAAATGCCGTGCCGGGCGTGCCGCCAATGAGCGCGGAAAAAAGCAGAGCGCTTGCATCAGCAGACAATTTTTTCTTTGAGGTATAGATCAGCTTGCTTTCAGTGTCAATCTTCGACCGCAGAATTGAGCAAACCACATCAGCGCTTTCCCTGTCAAACACATCGAGCGATTCGGCGACGTAGGTTGGTCGCCATTCGTCATCATAGTCGAGAAAAAACACATACTCGCCTGTTGCCGCAGACGCACCGATGTTCCGACTTAGGCATCTTTCTTGATTCTTATCGTTGCGTAGATAGGTGATTGGTGCGTCTGAACGCATTTTCCTAACGATTTTTTCTGTGTCGTCGGTCGAGGCGTCATCGACCACAACGATGTCTAAGTCGGCGTATGTTTGCTTCAACGCAGCGTTTATGGCTCGATGAATGTATCTTGCGCCGTTGTAGACAGCAATGACTACGCTAACTTTTGGCATAAAAAAATTTATGACCGTTCCGAAACGCCTGCCGATTTTAATGTATCACAAAATTTCGGAGACGGCACAGGACGACTTGACCGTAACGGCGTCCAGCTTCGAGGCGCATCTCTTGCACATACAAGCGCAGGGCTACACACCGATATGGTGTATCGATTTGGCAAATTTCATTGAGCGCCAAACGCCGCTTCCCCAAAAACCAATTGTGATTTCGTTCGACGATGGCTACCAAAATAATCATGACTTGGCGTATCCACTTCTCAAAAAGTTTGGCTTTAAAGCGACGATTTTTTTGCCCGTTCAGTTCATCGGCAAAACCAATGCATGGGACGACGGCAGCGAGCGCCTTATGACCTACGACACCATGCGCAAAATGACCGACCTCGTCGAGTTCGGCTTACACTCCTATGCGCATCTGGATTACCACACGCTGTCGTTCAATGACATTCGCGCCGACGTTGAACGCTGCCTCTCCGAATTACAACATCATCGCTTCCCGTATTCGCCTGTGTTTGCCTATCCCTACGGCAGTCTGCCGAAGGATAACTCAATTAAAACCAACCTTAAACAGTTGTTTCAACAGCATGGCATCAGGCTTGCAATGCGAATTAAAGGCGAAACAAATCGGTTGCCAATTCAAGACCGTTATGAACTGCGGCGCATCGGCATTTCAGGCTTGGATTCACTCTTGCAGTTTAAACTGAAACTGTGGTCGGGCAGAGCAAGATGGGTTTAATGCTTGCATTGCACAGCCCATGCTATCCTTATCGAGCAAGAGTAGAGTTGTCGTTGGAAGCAAGAGGCAATGCGACTCATAACATTCACCGCTGGTCAGCACGATGCTTGTCGTGCGTCGAGTAGGAATGGAAAACCACTTATGCGGTTAGCGGCTCATTGCAGAAAGCGGACGGTACTCTGGACGATGTCGAGCGTGTTCATCTGCGATAAGCATTTTGGCTCGCCGAATTTGCATGTCGTTGAAACGCACGGCGCACAGTCCAGCCCTTGCACACGAAAGCCGACAGAATTTTCGACATGATATGGCGCTGTATTTCGCTCATCGCCTGCGCCATAAAGCACAAGCGTCGGTGTGCCAACAGCGTTTGCCAGATGTGCGGCGCCGGAATCGGTTGAAATGACAAGGCTCGACGCCGCCAGCAGGCTTGCAAGTTCTTTAATCGATGTTTTGCCAGCCATGTTCACAACGCGATTCGGGTTGGCAACCAATTTTTGAAATGCTTCTGTGTAAGCCCGCTCTTTTTTTGAACCCGTCAGAATCAGTGTTGCGTCAGGAAGTTTTTCGAGCAATAGGTTGGCAATCTCCAACCCTTTTTCTATCGGGACGATTTTTGACTGACTTTCCGAATTAAGATTCAATACAATTTTATGTCGCGCTGAAATGCTGGCGAGAACTTCATCAGGCGGCGGCATAAGTTTAACCGTTAGGTTTTTCGTCGGAGAATCCAGTAAGCCGTGAAGCAAGAGCGCGTATTCTTCGCTGCGATGGATATTTTTTGGAACATCGTGCGCTGTTGTAAAGAGCATCGACCGCAGGTTACCCTTGAAGCCGACGCGGCGTTTTGCGCCAGCAAGTTTTCCCATCAACGCCGATGAAAACGACGGCGGCAAACAAAAATACACATCGTAGTTGTCCGAAATACCCTTTGAGAAACGATATAAGCCGCCGAGCCCTGTAAAATCAGCCTTCGAGAAGCGATGCACAGTTTTGATAAACGGCAGAAGGTCAAAGAGGTCGGCGATTTCCGCTTTAGCGACGACGGAAATTTCGGCGTCGGGCAGTGCGTCGCGGAGTTTGTAAAAAAACCCGGTGCTCATCACCAAATCGCCGAGCCAATTCGGCGCACGGACGAGAATTTTTCGCGGCAAATTCATATCGTCAGACCTTGTCGCTCACAGCACAGATGTTTTGGCAAGCGATGCTCGGTAGAGCGTCTCAAACGCATCAATAACGCGCTGCGGGTCAATCGCGGTTACAGGCTCTTCGCGTTCTGTATAGATGTTGATGTAATTCTTTCCTATCGGCGCCCATTCAATGCTTGTTGAAATCGGCGTGCAAAGAATGACAGACGGAATGCCGAATGTTGCTGCGATATGAACATTTGCCGTATCGGGCGAAACCACCCATGCAGCGCGTTTTGTCAGCGCGATGACCTCATGCAGACCAAACCCTTCAGGCAAGAGCGTGATGGAGACGCCGGGCAGGCTCTGTGCCAATGTTTCTGCTTCGGCACGGTCGTCGGGAATGAATGACAACAGAATTTTCAGTTCGGGATGCGCCGCTGAAACTGCTTGCAGAAACTGACGATTTCGGTCGTGTCCCCACTTTCTAACCCACAGCCGCGACGAGATGTTGAACATTAAGAACGAGCCGTCGTTGAGCTTTGCCTCGCGTAAAAACTGTTCCGCCCTCTGTTCTGCCTCCGGTTGAATGAAAAGCGATTGACGGATTTTTTCATCAGGATACTCTACGCCGAACGTTTTTTCCGCCAGCGTGATTAGCTGACGCCACAACGGCGTTTGGTGCTTGCCCACCTCGATTTCTTTGTTGA
Source organism: [Candidatus Thermochlorobacteriaceae] bacterium GBChlB (assembly GCA_000724175.1). Classification (GTDB taxonomy): domain Bacteria; phylum Bacteroidota; class Chlorobiia; order Chlorobiales; family Thermochlorobacteraceae; genus GBChlB. The sequence continues at coordinate 32,810 of JPGV01000003.1, forward strand.
ACAAGATTGAGTATGGCGAGAGCGGTTTCTCGAGATAGTTCGTTACTTTGACCGCACGGCGACCTATGATATTGGCAATAATACCGTCAAGCGTCAATCCAGTAAATGACAAGCCGAAAATCACATCGTAATTTTCTTCTCGCAAGACGCGCATCAACTTTATGAAGTCCCATACACCGCGCTTGAACAGAAACACTCGATGAAGCCGTTGGTCGAACTGCACGATTGAGTAACCTTTCGGCGCGGTCAGCACGTCCAATTGCACATTCGGATGAAGGTCTTTGATGAAATTCAACAGAGCAGTGGTAATGACCATGTCTCCAATCATATCCCGCCGAATTATCAAAATTTTCTTTACCTGCCGAATATCAATCGGCTCTTTCATCGGCTTGTTTTGGAAGAGTGGCTTGAAGATGGCGTTATACCAAATAATTTTGTTCCACTCCTCGAGTCGTTTTAGAAAGGTCATGATGATTTCTCCTCTGTCATCGGGTCGACCGTTTTGGCGAATTGCATCTCGTAGAGCCGTTTGTAAATACCGTCCTGCACGATGAGCGCAAGATGATTTCCCGATTCTTTAATTTCGCCTTTTTCCAAGACGATGATGTTGTCTGCATTTTTAATCGTCGAGAGCCGATGCGCAATCACAAGTGCCGTGCGGTGATTCATTGCATTGTCAATTGCTTCCTGCACAATTTTTTCGGATTCATTGTCGAGCGCGCTGGTGGCTTCGTCGAAAATGAGAACAGGTGGATTTTTCAGCATCGCGCGTGCAATCGAGAGCCGCTGGCGCTGTCCGCCAGAGAGGCGCACGCCTCGGTCGCCAATCATGGTCTCATATTGTTCGGGCGTTTCGCTAATAAACGTATGTGCGTTAGCAATCCGTGCTGCTTCTAGCACGCGCTCGCGGCTTGGGTCGTCTGTACAGCCGTAGCGAATGTTGTTGTAAATCGTGTCGTTGAACAACACGACTTCTTGGCTGACGACGCCGAAGAGTCGTCGGAGTGACTGCACATCGAACTCTTTGATATTGACGCCATCGATGAGGATGGCACCACGCTCGACATCGTAAAAGCGCAAGAGCAAATCGACTGTCGTTGATTTACCCGACCCCGACTGCCCAACGAGCGCCACCATTTTGCCCTTTGGTATCTCGAACGTGACATCTTTGAGCACATACTCTTCACCGTAACGAAACCACACATGTTGAAATGTGATGCCTTGCTCAATGCCTGTCAGCTGTTTTGTGCCATTGATTAGGGACGGCGTTGTGTCTAAAATCTCGAACAGTTTTTCGGCGGCGCTCATGCCTTCTTGAATGCGTGAATTGGTCTCGGCGAGTGTTTTAATCGGGTTCATCACGCTGTAAAGCGCAAAGGCGAACAAGACAAGTTCCGCCGAACTCATCGCGCCTTGAAACACCTGCACGCCGCCGAACCACAGCACGCAGGCAATGGCGCCGATGCCGAGCGTTTCATTAAGCGGACTTAGCACGCCACGCAAACTGTAGATTTTCAAATTGGCGCGACGGTATGCGTCGGTCAGAAATCCGAATCGCTGCGCTTCACGGTCTTCCATCGCGTTTGCTTTGACCAACTTGACGCCGTTGAAAACTTCTTGCAACCGCGAATTCATCATTCCTGAATTGTCTTGAATAACATCAGCTTGCTCTCGCACATGCGCTCCGACGAAACGAATAATCATCAGGCTTAGCATCGACACCGCGAAGGCGAAGAATGTGAGTTGCCAACTGATGATGAGCAACACCGCAAGGTAGCACACTGCCAAAATGGCGTTTCGAACCAAGTTGATGAAACTCCCGCTCACATTGATTTGCACTGTATAGACATCGTTGTTCACGCGTTGCATCAATGTGCCGACACGATGGCGATTGAAATAATCCAACTGCATTGATAAGATTTTTCCGAACACATCGTCTCGGAGCTTCTTCGCTGTTTTGGTCTCGATGCGAAACATAATTTGGTTGCTCAAATAGAGAAAGATGTTTTTGAGCAAGAACGAGATGATAAGAAACAGGCAGATGTTGCGCAGCGTCTCTTCGCGTGTTGCGCCTTGCATCAGCGTTTGAAATTGTCGCAATGCTTCTTCTTTAAGTTTATCGGTGTTGAAGCGTCCCAAGTTGGGCGGCGTAACCGCAGGGGCGGGCGCAACGGCAATCGTTTTGTCCCCGTTGAACACTGCATCGAGCAGTGGTAAGATGCTGTAGAGCGAGACGACGCTAAACAGCGACGTTAGGACGCCCAAGACAATCGTCAGAATCATCTGCGATGTTTCAGGCGCAAGGTATCGCAAGACTCTCCAATACAGGCTCATTCGTTAGCAGGTCATCGTTCAAGAATTGGCTTCTCCGACGTCAACTTCTCGACAAAACGGTCGCACACCTCAATCGCTTGCTCGAGCGGAATTGACGAGAGGTTCAACTGCGGTGCGTGAATGGAAACAAATTCGGTAAATGACGGATACCATTGTCGTGTCCCAGCAGGCGTGTTTGCCAAAATGACAGATGGCACGCGGAAAATATCGGCAAAATGCACTGCTGCCGAATCGGGTGTTACGAGCATATCCAATGCTGAAATGAGTGCCGCAAATTCTTGCAGCGTTTTGGTCTCGCGTGCGAGCAGTGCGCCGCTTCGGCGTGTAATTTCAAGGGCTTTCGGGCGATAGGCACTCGAGCTCATTACAACGATTTGCGCGTCGGGATAGCGCGCATGGAGCGACTGAATGAGCCGAATGAATTTTTCAGTTCCCCAAAATTTCAACTCTGTGCTGGCGGAAATGTTGATGCCGATGAGAAATTTTCCTTCGCCGCGCAATCGAGCCGACTCTTTTTCCGAAAATGCCAACGCCGACTCAGGCAGATAGAAATACGGTTGAAGTTCCTCCGCGTTTGGCTCAATTCCGAAAGGCTTCAAGACTTCAGCCAGTTGCATCAGCATTCGGTCGTGTTGGTTCGGCGCCAGCGCAAGGTTGTAGATGAAATCGTTTTCTCGCTTGAACCCAATGTAGAACGATGCTTGTGCAAACAAACAGAACAATGTCGAGGTCGATGACGCAGAGTGAATTAAATCGACGACGATGTCGTAGCGTTCTCGGCGGATGTCGCGCAGTGCAGTAAACACATCAAACCGCGTTTGTTTGATGACATACCGTTTTCTGATGTTCGGGTCGCCGTCAAGCACCGATGCGTTGCGTCGGTCGAGCAAGACATCGAGCGTGATGGTTGGATAGCAGCGTTTGAGTGCAGCAAAGATGGGCGTTGAGACAAGCGTATCGCCGATTTGATTTTGCCTGAGAAATAAAATTTTCGCGGAGTGAAAATCAACAGTCGGCGTCGCGCGTCGGCGTTTGATAAACAGGCGCATCAAGTAAATTACGCCGCGTTGCAGACCGTATTCTGTCCACTTGACAATTTCGCTCAAGATGTATTTCGGCGTAAATCTCATGCAGGAATTTCGGTTGCTTGGCGATTGGCAGCTTCCTCTACGCGGCTCGGCGGCGCATGTTTCCAACGGTTATGCAGCCAGAACCATTGTGCAGGATATTGCCGAATATATCGTTCAATCGCGTTGGTATAGCGCTCGGCAAGTCGTTTGACATCGTCCTCGTTGTAGTCCAAGTCATCGGTCAAAATTTCGGAAATTTCCAAACGGTATTTTCCGTCGCCTATGCGAATCGGCATTGCGAGTAGCATCGGCGAGCGCGTTTTGAGCGCGAAGGTTGCCGCGCCGAGAAAAACGGCGGCGTCGCGCCCTAAAAACGGGGTAAAGTATTTTAAGTCGTGCGAGGCTTGGTCGCTTAGGAACGCCACTAATTTTCCCTCGCGCAGTTTTTTCAGGCATTGTCGTGCTGCCTGTTCCATCGGCAATAGCTCGTTGCCACAGCGCGTCCGCCACTCGTTGAGCATGTTATCGAGCCAGCGATTCGAGAGCGGCTTGTAAATAATTGTCATTGGCTTGGTGATAAGTCCCCAACAGACCGCCATCAATTCCCAATTTGCAAAATGCGCCGAGACCACAACACCGCCCCGATTCGCTTGAAAACACAGGCGTTCTGCGACGGCAGGGTCAATCTCGAACAGGGCTTTCGCGTCGGACGGCGTTTTTACCAACGGCAAGCGCAGCGTCTCGAGCAAATTGACGGCTTGTTGTTCATACGTCTTTTTGGCAATGAGTGCGAGTTCCGTCGCCGATTTTTCGGGAAAAGCTAACGCGAGGTTTTGGTCGACCAATTTGCGTCGAAGTTTAACCGTTTGGTAGAGACACACACCAAGCGCGCGTGCAAGCGCGTAGGTTTGCTTGTTGGACAATCGGCGCGCAGCGATGCCAGCCGCCGTGAAGAGCGCCGCCGCAAGTCTATCGCCGATACGTTTCCACATTTGTTTTATCTCCACAGACGTTTCACCTGAAAAACGCCGTTCAATTTTGTATTTTCAGCAACGCCTTGTAAAAGTTTGGCACTCTTTGCATGTCCAATTTATCGAGCTGCGGCAATCCACCAACCAGTTGAAGTAGATAGATGGCATTGCAATGCTTTTTGTAAGCAGTCAGTTTCCCAACGCAAACCGAAAGTACGGCGAATTTATGATTCAATACGAACTTAACCAACGCATTTCCGAAAAGCCGCTTCTGTCGCTCGATGAAGCAAAATTGTTCGTTGACTTTGTGCAACAACAAGGCAAAACGGTCGTCTTCACTAACGGCTGTTTTGACATTCTGCACGCGGGGCATGTTCAATACCTTGCAAAAGCCAAAGCATTGGGCGACATTCTTGTGGTGGCTATCAACAGCGATGCCTCCGTGCGCCGCATCAAAGGCGAGAAGCGACCGATAAACCATCAAGACGACCGCGCGTATATCCTGAAAAATTTGAAGTCGGTCGATGCCGTTTTGCTCTTCGAGGACGACACGCCGCTGCGCGTCATCGAGACGCTCTTGCCCGATGTGCTGGTCAAAGGCAACGATTGGGCAGTTGAAAATATCGTCGGCAAAGATGCCGTCGAGTCGCACGGCGGGCGCGTTCAAACGATTGAGTTTCTGGACGGACGCTCGACCACTGGCACCATTGAAAAAGTATTGAAAGCGTATTGTTAAAGCTGTTAGGCGAATGGCTGAATTATGGTAAGGTTTTTCACATGGGTTCGATATCTGTTGATTTATTCCAGTCGCAGTGCGTTCTCTGCGCTTGCCCTTGTATTGGTGCTGGTCGGCGGCGGATACGGCTTTGCGCAAACCGACGCGGGCAAGGCGTTCATCAAATCTAAAGTTCAAGCCCTCTTTGCGCAGAACTTCAACGGACGCATTGATTTTGAAAGCCTCTCCATCAGTCTCCCCAATAAACTTTTGCTTAACGGGTTTAAAGTCTATGTCGGCAAAGACCGATTGCCGAGCGTTGCCGCCGCAAGCATCAGCGTGGAAGTCCTACCCGACGTGATTTACGATGGCTTGCTCAATGGATTTCTCGACCGTGTTCATGTTCGAAAAATTGAAATCGTTGAGCCCACGCTGCGCTTGATTGAGGACGATGCAGGCGACTTTACGCTGTTGCAGCTCTTGAAGCCCGACTCGACGGCCAAGCCCGATACGAACATTGAACGGCTGCCACGCATCATTCTTGACGAGGTTGCGATTCTGAACGGCGATGTGCTTTGGAAGCGCCTCGTGAAATCGGCAACGACCAACGCCTCGGCGCAATTTTCCGAACAGCGCGTTGCAAAGTTGAACATCCGACTTAAAGTGGAAATCGCGGAAAAACTTGTTGCGGGCGTCTTACAGGAATTTAACTTTGAACTTCAACCAGTCGATTTCACACTGCAAAATGTGTCGGGCTATTTTCGAATCACCGACCAGCAAATTGAGTTACTTTCTTTTCAAGCGGCGACCAGTGAGTCGGACGTGTCTTGCACGGCGCAGATTTCAGGCGTGAATGTCTTTGACTCCGTTTCGGTCGATGCGCTCAAAAACGCGCTGATTGCAGTGCATCTGCGTTCCGAGAAGCTCTCGCTGCAAGAGTTCAAACGCTTTGCGCCGAGCATTTCATTACCTTCGGGCAACTACAGTTTCACTCTTGACGCCAAAGGCACATCGGAATCCCTAACGATAAAACCAAGTTTTATTCAAACGCCCGCAAGCCGCCTAAACATTGAAGGCACGGTGGAAAATCTTGCCGACATTGAAAAATTGCGCGTCGATGTCTCGACGAAAAATTCGTTTCTCTCAACCGAGGAACTGCCGAAACTTCTGCCGAAGATAGACCTGCCCGACGTCTCGCGCTTCGGAAAGGTCGTCTTGAACGGACGTTTTCGCGGCTCGATGAGAAAAATTCGAACGGAGTTTTCGCTCTCGACCCGCGCGGGCGACGGCGTTGCGGATATGGACGTCGGGTTCGGCAAAAATGCGCCGCTTACCTACAACGGCAGTTTAACCATTCGCAGCCTCAATCTCGCCGCCGCACTTGGCGACTCATCGCGCAAAACCAACATCAACTTTACGGGAACGGTCGAGGGCAGAGGGACGACAATTACAGATGCTGACGCGCATTTTACGGGACGCTTAGAAAAATCAACCATTTTGAAACGCGAGATTTCGTCGGCGCAGCTCGACATCACAGTCAAAGACAAGCGCGTTACGGGCGACTTTAAACTCTACGCCGATACACAAGCGGTCGCCTTCAACGGCGTGATTGATTTCTCGAAGCCGGAACCGACTTACGAGGGCGCAGGGCGCTTGGAGCGGTTCAACCTTGGCAAGTGGATTCAGGACGACAGTTTGCAAACGAGTTTGTCGCTCAACTACACGGTGAATGGCAAAAACTTTGCGCCCGATAAGGCAAGCGGTTTTTTTGAAATCACCTTTGACTCGTCGAGCATTATCGCATTGACCATTCCGAAGGGCGCGGTGGCAGCGCTCTCAATAGACCAAACGCCCGAATCGTCGTCCATCAATCTGACCAGCGACATCGTCAGTTTTGAAGCAAACGGAAAATTTGACTTGGCAAAACTCTACCAACTTATTTCGCTCGAAGGCTCGGTCTTGCGCGAGGAGCTTTACAAAGACAATATTTTCAGAGATGAAACTACCGAAGAGATGCGCAAGAGAGCTGCCGCGCGCGCCGATTCGTTACTTGCCGCGATTAGCAAATCAAAGCGGTTGAAATCGACGCATGCAACTCTGGATTCTATCGGCGTCTTGCCCGACCTTGACGCCACTTACGCGCTCCGATTTAAAAAACTCTCGCAACTGGCGTTGCTCGTTAAATCCAATTACTTCAACGCCGTCGGCGCTGTTACAGGCACGCTAAGAACCAGCGCTCGACGCTGCACCTTCACTGCTGCCGTCGCGAGCGACTCAGCAAGTTTCGGCTCCGTCTTCGCTGCACGCACGCTCAAAGGAGCGCTGGTTTATACCGACAGCATCTCGATTGATACAGTGTTGCGACGCCCTCAACATACACTTTCAGCGACGTTCAACGCAAATGTGTTTCGAATGAAACTCGCACAGCAGCGCTTTGTAAAAACCAATTTCAAGTCGAAATACACGACAGGCGACCTTGATTTAAATTTTAGAACCACAAACCAGAACACGAAGGGACTCATCGACCTTGACGTTGACATCCGCGTCATTGACGACCGCTACGAAGCTAACATTCGCAATGCGTCTTTCGCCACGCAAAACTACCTTTGGCAGAGCGACCCGTTTGCCAAAATTCAAATCAGCAAAAACCTCGTCAAGTTCGAGAACGTTCACTTTACCAACGACGATCAAGACATTCGCATCGAGGGCGCGCTTGAACCCTCGGGCAATAACTACATCTCGCTGCTCGTGAAAAACTTTTCGCTCGCTGAACTGCGTCAGTTCATTTTTAACAATCCTAATCAACGGCTCGACGGGCGACTGAATTTGAGCGCAGATTTTTCAGGAAACCTTGTTGCACCCAGCATCGCCTTTGAAGCCAATCTGGACCAGTTCTCTTACGACATTGTCGACTTTGGACACATCGGGCTGCGAGGCGGATACGCGAATCGTCAATTCACATTCTCATTTGAAGCCAACCTCGACACCGTGCGATACGCCGCGCTCAGTTTGCCGCGCCAAGCATACAATCATATTTCTGGCATCGGGCAATTGCCGATTGACTTATCCATCAACGCTGACAAAATTTTCCGCGACGACGCCGACCTGTCTGTTCGGATAAAATCCAGCGACCTGACACCAAAACTCTTGGAGTTCTTCTTTCCGCTTCGGAATGCGTCGGGCGACATTTTGGCGGACTTCTCGCTCACGGGCAGATTCCCGAAACCTGCAATGGAACTTGAACTGTCGCTCGTTCAAGTGAAAGCAACCGCGATTGCATCAAGTGTTCCGTATCTGCTCAATGGACATATTTTCATCACGCCCGACCGCGTTACTTGGAAAGAGGCATCGGTTGCGGACAATAGCGTCGGTCGCGGAACAACATCGGGCGTCGTCCGAATGAACACATTTGATGTGCAAGACTTCGACATTGCATTTCAATTTGACCAGTTGAAGTTGCTCGATATTCCCGCTGCAAAGAAGGACGAGACCATCGGCAGGCTCATCGCCAGTTCAAAAGAACTGCGGCTCTACGGCAACCTTGACCACATGGAGCTTAACGGCGCGATTGAACTCAACACGACGCAGCTCATGCAATTTCGTTCCTCGACGAGTGCAACTGCAAAAATCGCCGAAGCCAATGCGTTCATCACCACGATTGTCGAAGAAGACACGTCGCTCGAAGCGCGGCTCAAACGCAACCCGCGCCTCAACTTGACGCTCGATGAAGAATTTGAACTTTCCGAATCAGCACGGCTTTCGCGCTCGGTGGCGAAATCATCGTTTATGGACGATTTGGACATGAACTTGAAAGTCTCTATCCAGCAGCCGATTGGCTACGCGATTGTGTTCGATAAATATCTCGGCGAAAAATTAGAAACCGTGATTGACGAACTGACGATGTCGTTGCAGAAGCGCGGCGCACAATACATCGTCTTCGGCAATGCAGGCATTGCGGGCGGACGATACAACGCCTACGGAAAATCGTTTGAGCTTGAACAAGGCGGAAAAATGACATGGCGCGGCGGCGGGCTTTCCGATGCCGATATGGACATTTTCGCCCGATATGCCACGCGGATTCAATCGCCGACACGCAACGATTTCGATAACGTTTTAGTTCGGCTTCGGATTGCAGGGACAATCGATGACCCGAACATCGAAATCGGGTATATCGTCAATGAACGACAGTTTCGGCAGCCAAACACTAAGTTGCCGGGCGAGGACGACCCTAACGCACTGCCGAATTTCATCACGCTCGTTACGGCAAACCAATGGTTCTCGCCGCCGGGCAGTCAGGGAAGTTCTGGGCTCTCGGCGAACACACTTCGGAGCGCTGGACTTTCGGCGGGTGCAGGCTTGCTCTCGTCCCAAGTAACGCGGCTGGCATCGGGCATCACAGGCGTTCAATCGGTCAACATTGGCTTCGCGCAAGACCGGTCGGGCAATGTGGCAGGGCTTGACGCATCGGTCGGCTACGCGGTGCCGGGAACAGACGGTCGACTGATTGTTACGGGGTCGGTCTCGACGGCGACGGCAGATTCGTTGGGATTGCGCAACAACACCCTGAGCAACTCTCAAAAACTGGAATACCGTGTTACGCGCAACGTGATTCTCGAAGCATTTCGAAACTTCGGACCGAACAACTTTAATTTGTTCAACAACGCGATTGCCGAAGTCTGGGGCGTTGGCGTGTCGTATCGAGAGAACTTTCACAGTTGGACAGAACTCGGCGAGCGCTGGAATCGATACATCAGTGATTTTGTGGCATGGATTAGCGGCTCTCGTCGCGCCGAAAACATACTGACGCCAACCACACCGCCCGATTCAGTGAAAACACAGGCGCCGAAGGATTCCACTTTAAAATCAGCCGCACCGCCCGACTCAACGCGCGTCGGCAAAACGACCTCTCGATGAGCGACATCATGTTGGGAAAAAAAATTCTGCTTGGTGTCTCCGGCGGAATCGCGGCGTATAAAATGCCCTTGCTCGTGCGGCTCTTTGTGAAAGCAGGCGCGGAGGTGCAAGTAATCATGACAGCACGCACGAAACAGTTTGTAACACCCGATACGCTTGCGGTTCTCTCCAAACGCCCAGTATTGACCGATGTTTTCGGCGCATTCGCACAGCCGTCGCACTGGGCGGAGCATATTCGTTTGGGGGAATGGGCGGACATGTTCCTCGTTGCGCCTGCCACTGCAAACACGCTCGCCAAACTTGCGCACGGCTTCGGCGACGATATGCTCTCGATTGTCTATCTCGCGCTGCGCCCGAATAAACCGCGTTTGGTGTTTCCTGCTATGGACGGCGAGATGTTCACGGCTGCCTCGGTTCAACGCAACATTGAGCAGTTGGTTCAAGATGGCTGCACAGTTATTCCGCCTGAACATGGTGACTTGGCGTCGGGACTGGTCGGCGTCGGTCGATTGCCCGAACCCGAAACGATATTCGCCCACGCGGTCAAAGCACTGGCAGGCAGCACCGATGCGCTCGATGAGGACGAGCAGAAATATCGCGGCAAACACATTGTGGTAACGGCAGGCGCAACACGCGAAAAGATTGACCCTGTTCGATTTATCTCGAACTACTCATCGGGCAAAATGGGATTCGCTTTGGCAGAGGCAGCAGCGCAGTTGGGCGCAACGGTTACGCTCATCACGGGAAAGACGCCGCTTGCGACGCCGCCGACCGTCGCACGCATCAACATTGAGAGCGCCGAAGAGATGCTTCGTGCGGCGGAATCGGAGTTCGCACGGGCAGATATGTTCATTGCGGCAGCGGCAGTGGCAGACTACCGTCCTGTTGAAGTTCAATCCGAAAAACTCAAAAAATCGGACAGCGAGTTTTCGCTGCGCTTGATAAAAAATCCAGACATTCTCGCCGCCTTTGGCGCCCAAAAAAAGCCGCACCAAGTCGCTATTGGCTTCGCGCTCGAGACACACAATGGCATCGAGAACGCCAAGGAAAAACTGCTCAAAAAAAATCTCGATATGATTGTCCTCAACTCCGCTAATGAAGCTGGCGCAGGCTTCGATGTTGAAACGAACATCATTACCATTATCACGCGCGACGGCTTTGCCGAAAAATTCCCTTTAATGCACAAGCGCAACGCTGCCAAAACCATCTTGAAAAAAGCCGCCGCCTTTTTGAGCGCAATAGCGTCTTAGATAATCTGACCTTCACAATAGATTCCTCGCTCTGGCTCGGAATGACTTTCGCGACATGGTGCCAAAAACACACTTTGGCTACCCAACCGACCTGCTTGTAAAAAGCTGCGTGTCGTGCCTATCTTACCAACCATCCAAGTGCCTAAATCAACGAAACAGTATGGTCAGTCAACGAGGGCAATCGTTATCAAAGTCGTCCCGCTTGAAGCCGTCGCGAAAGCCGCTCTATGCAGTGCCTGCTGCTGACATTGATGCGCTGTGTGAACAGTCGTCGTCGCTGCTCAACAGCGATGTGCAAGGGGCGTTGAAATTAGCCCAAGCTGCATACACTGCGTCGCTTGAACGGGGCGACAATGCTGGGTTGGCGAAAAGCTTATGTGCAGTGGCGGCGTGCCATTTTCGGCTCTCTCAATACGCTGACGCCGAAACAGAGTTCACCGAATCGCACATCGGAATGGGCATTACGTATTGGAATTACGGGGATTATGAAAAAGCGCTGGAGACGCACCTGAACGCCTTTGCGCTCATTAAACGCATCGCGGATAAACAAAAAGAAGCGCAACTGCTGACCAACATCGGCACGATTTACAATCAATTAGGCGACCATACTTCGGCTCTGAAATATCATTCCGCCTGTCTCGAACTCAGCCGCAGCCTCAACGACCTTGTGCGCGAAGCCAATGCGTTGAACAATCTGACATACACTTATTGGCAACGCGGCGATGTCGAGCGGTCAGCCGAATCGCAACGCACTTGCTTGGAATTGAAACGCCGCATCGGCGACCGGCGCGGCGAAGCGCTCTCGCTTATCAACCTATCTGAACTGGAAGACCACTTTGGACGAAGCGACGCGGCTGCCGTTGCACTCGACGCGGCTTTATCAATCGTGCGAGACATCGGCGACCAACATACCGAAGCACGCTGCTTGTATGCGCAAGGGCAACTGCATCTCAAACACCGCCGCGCTCAAGAGGCGCTTGAGCCGCTTTCAGCCGCACTTGCGCTTGCCGAAACGGTCAAGGCTAAGCCAGAACAAATCGATTGCCTTTACGCGCTTGGCGACTGCTATGAACAGCTCCATCAGCTTAGCTCATCTCTTGCCTGTTACAAACGCGGGTTCGCTTTGGAAAAAGAGTTGATGCAAACAAAAGCCGCAGAGAAACTTCAACATCTTCAATCGCAGTTTCAAGTCGAGCAAGCGCGGCGCGAGAACGAGCGGCTTGAACAGGAACTTGACCTCAAACGCCGAAGCCTGCAAGCCTCTGCGCTCGCCATCACGAATAAAAACGAAATGCTCAAGGCGATTCGAAAATCCGTTGTTGCAATTCGTTTAGAGACGGGACAAAAAACCAGAGACCAGCTGATTTCAAGCCTGATTTCGCGGATTGATTCCCACATTGACTCGGAGCGCGCATGGGCAGCCTTTGAAAAGGACTTGAGCCTTATCAATCCCGATTTTTTGCACACGCTCGCCAAACGCTTTCCGATGCTCTCGCCGCAGGAACTTAAAATTTGCTCGTTGCTTCGAGAGGACATCAAGACAAAACAAATCGCGCTGCTGCTCAACCTTTCGCCGCGCACCGTCGAGAAGCACCGTGAGAACATCCGCCGCGCCGTCTTGCTCGATAAAGACCAAAGCCTCAGCGCGTTTCTTGCCTCGCTTTAAGTTTCTTGCTTCGCTTTAAGTTTCTCGCTTCGCTTTAAGTTTCTCGCTTCGCTTTAAGGAAACGATAGCGCGAGTGGTTCGTCCATCACTTGTTTGGATATACAGCAACGGCTTCGATTTCGATGAGATACTCGGGCGAGACAAGCGTTGAGACGCCGATGGTTGAGCGGGCCACTTTGACGGGATTTTTTGGATTGTTGAAGAACTCCGCGTAAGCCTCGAACCACCCTTTGAAATCGGGCTTATCGCCGTTTTGTTTATCCGGCGCGACATAGACGCGCAGAAAAATTACATCGGCAAGTCCAAGTCCCTGCGCCTTCAAATCCGACTCAATCCGCTTTAAGATTCCAATGGCTTGGGTCTTTGTGTCGCCATAGCGGGCGCGCGAACCGACGGGCGCAGTGGTGTCGAGCGCAGGTGCGACGATGCCGCTCGTCAAATAATACGCCCGACCGTCTGGCACAGCGACACCAGAGAGAATGCTCGAGCGCGCCTCGCCAAATCGCGTTACAGTTTTCGGCAAATTAGTTTGCCCGATGGCTTGCTCAAACAGAGACACGAGCGCGACGAGCAGAATCAGGTGGTTTTTTTTCATAGCGATTGCGAAACGGTTTAAGGTGTTTGGAAATTTTCCTGTAAGTTTAAGCAACATTATCATCAATACAAGTAATGTATCAATACAAGTAATGTCTCGCGCGGCGAAACTTATCATTGGACTTGCCTTTTCAATCGGGTGCATCGGGTGCGGCGCAACGGCAACGCTCTATTACCTTCTTCACAAATCGCTGCCACGTTACAACGCCACGCTTACGCTGAACGGATTGCACTCGCCCGTGAAAATTTACTACGACGACTATGCCGTGCCGCACATTGAAGCCGCATCGGCGTATGATTTGTTTTTCGCGCAGGGTGTTGCCCACGCCCGTGAGCGCCTGTGGCAAATGGATTTTCAACGCCGCGCCGCACAGGGCAGGCTCTCCGAAGTGTTGGGCGAAGGCGCGCTGGGATTTGATCAACTTTTTCGAACCGTCGGCATTCGCCGTATCGCCGATTCACTCTGGAACAGCGATGCGCTTAGCCCGCAAACCCGCGCGGCTATGACCGCCTACGCCGACGGCGTCAATGCGTTTCTCGACCTCGTCAAACAAGGCGATGCGACACTGCCAATTGAGTTCGACATTTTACAATACGACCCCGACCGATGGAAACCGCAAGATTCTATGTCTATCATTCGGCTGATGGGTTGGGAACTCAACATTGCTTGGCACATCGATATTGCCATCGCTGACCTAACGGCAAGATTAGGCTATGACAAAGCCGTGCAACTTTATCCCGACTATCCCGCGTCGAAGCCTATCATTGTGCCAGACTCTACGCCGCGCCTGACATTGACGCCGCCAGAAAGTGCGCCCTCTGACCTTACTGCCGCCTCGCTCCATGCGTTGAAGCGCTTTCGCGACCTTGACCAAGCCTACCGGGCTGTCTCAGGCACGCTCGGCTCGCATATCGGCAGCAATGCTTGGGCGGTTACAAAATCTAAATCCTCGACTGGCAACGCGCTGCTTGCTAATGACCCACACTTGGGATTTTTCGCGCCGCCGCGTTGGTATGAGATGCAACTCATCTGCGAGAGCGCTGGCATTAATGCGTCGGGCGGGTCGCTGGCGGGCGTGCCGTCCATTGTGCTTGGGCGCAATGCCGACATTGCTTGGGGACTGACCAATATGATGGTCGACGACTGCGACTTCTTCGTTTCAACAGATTCCGTCGAGATACTTCAAGAGGTCTTTGAAGAAATTCACGTCAAAGGCGGACGCATTGAGCCACTGACGGTTCGATATTCCAAACACGGCGTCGTGATTTCCGACGATGTTCGAGCAGCTACGCACGGCGTGGGCTCGCCCGTGCTACAAACCTACATCATCTCGATGAAGTGGACGGGCGCATTGTTTTCCGATGAAGCGGCCACATTTTTAGGATTGCTCAGCGCAAAAAATTGGAACGACTTTCGAGGCGCGCTCCGACCGTTTGGATTGCCGGGACAGAATTTTGTGTATGCCGACCGTGCAGGCAACATTGGTTACCATGCTGCCGCCCGCGTGCCGATTCGTCCCGACCGACAAGGATTTCTCTTGCGCGACGCTGCCCAGCCCAACCAAGATTGGCAAGGGTTTGTCGCGTTTGATTCGCTGCCGAAAGTCTATAACCCACCAAGCGATATGATTGTAACCGCTAACAATAAAATTGTCTCTGATGCTTATCCATATTTTTTGTCGTCGCTTTGGGAGCCGCCGAGCCGCGCCGAGCGCATCACAGAACTTTTGAACGCAACAGACAAATTCTCGGCAGAGGCGTTCGAGAAAATGCAAACTGATGTGGTTTCACCGCACGCCCGCGAAATGACAGCGTTTCTTCTGAGCGCACTGTCCAATGATACGATTCCATCGCATCAACGGGCGCTCACGCTGCTTAAAAATTGGGACTACGAGTTTTCTCCGTCGTCGATTGCAGCGACAATTTACGCGCAGTGGTTCAAGCAATTTTTACGCAACACCATTTACGATGAAATGGGCGAGGACGTTTTTCAGAGCTACATTACGCTCATCAATGCACCGACGCGCGTGATGTATCAACTCGCTTGCGATTCCACCGTCGCCGATGTGCTGCGCGACACCGTGATGGTCAAAGACATCCGCTACAATCGCTGGTTCGACGACGTGCGCACGACCGAGACCATCGAGACGCGCGACGACATCATTCGAAAAAGTTTTAACCAAGCCATTGAGATTTTACGTGCCAATTTGGGCGAGAGCGAAGCCGCATGGCCATGGCGAGCCGTGCATCGCTTGACCATCAGGCATCTCTTCGGTCAAAAACTGCCCACGTCTTCCGAAAGCGTGCTTGGCGCTATTTTCAATTTAGGCCCATTTGACACGGGTGGCTCATCAACGACCATCAATAACGGCGAGTATTTTTATCGAATGACTGATTCGCTTGGCGTCTCGGTTGTCGTCGCCGACCAAACCTTAGGCGCAAGTCTGCGGCGTGTTGTGGATATGACGACGCAAAATTTTCGCAGCGTGATGCCGGGCGGCAATAGTGGCGCGGTTCGCAGCCCGCACTATCAAGACCAGCTTCCGCTTTGGCTCAACGGCACTCTCAAAGACGTTGTGTGCGACACATCGGCTTTCGAGTTGCGCCGATTCACGCTGACAACGCTCATGCCAAAATAACGAAGCGAACCATTCAACGCGCCTAAGCGTTACGAAGAAAACCTAACCCGTTCATTATGAAAAATGTTGTTTCCGCGCTCGCGCTTCTGGCGCTCATTCTTTCGGCGTCTGTTTATGTCGCCTGCGAACAAAAGAGCGATTTTCAATATGCTTCCAGAACATACCAACTCTCGTTTCCGAAAGACCATGCCGCGCATCACGGCTTTCGAACCGAATGGCAATACTACACTGGACACTTGCGCTCAACCGACGGACAGCGCTTTGGTTATGAACTGACATTTTTCAGAACTGCGCTGTCGCTTTCCGAAGTCAAGTCGTCGGATAATTTGGCAGGACGCAAACAGCTCTACTTCGCGCACTTTGCCATCACTGATGAGACCAACCACCAATTTTATCATGCCGAAAAACAATCGCGTGGCAGTTTCGGCGATGCAGACGCCTCAGAAAAATACTACAAGACCTTCATTGGCAATTGGTCAGCGCAGCAACTCGGCAACTATACGCTCTTGCAAGCCGAAACCGATACGCTTTCGCTTGTGCTGATTCTCGACCCCCTGAAACCCGTTATCCTGCAAGGCGACGCCGGCTACTCGCGCAAAGGCGAAGACGAAAAAAACGCCTCAATGTATTACAGCTATACGCGGCTTAAAACAACAGGCGCGATTTCAATTCTCGGCAATCGATATACGGTCGAGGGCGAGAGTTGGAACGACCATGAGTTCAGCACCAGCGCGCTGGATAAAAATTCTATCGGGTGGGATTGGTTCTCGATTCAATTTTCGGACTCGACGGAACTGATGCTTTACCAAGTCCGACAGCGCGACGGCTCGGCAGGAAAATTTTCAAGCGGTACATTCGTCCGCGCCGATGGCTCAACGGAAAAACTTTCGGTCGCCGATTTCACGATTTCGCCGATGGAAACTTACACGTCCAAAAAAACAGGCGCGGTTTATCCAAGCAAATGGACACTCGCGATTCCAAAACTCTCCATGGACTTAGTCGTAACGCCGACAGTTCAAGACCAAGAACTCCTAACGAAAGAATCTACGCGCATCTCTTATTGGGAAGGCCGTTCAACTGTTTCGGGAACGCGGCAAGGGAAACCACTTTCAGGCAACGCCTATGTCGAACTCACTGGCTATGCACAACCGCTTAGTTTTTAGAAAATCTCTCGAGAGCCTAAACTATGATGAATGGAAAAGTATGCGTCGTTACGGGCGCTAGCGCTGGTATTGGAAAAGAGACGGCAAAAGCCTTAGCGGCAATGGGGGCGACGACTGCGCTCGTCTGCCGTAACAAAGAGCGCGGCGACGCTGCCATGGCTGAAATTTCTCAAGCCTTCCCAAACGCAAATACTCAGCTTTTTCTTGCCGACCTCTCGTCGCAGAAGCAGGTTCGGCGCGTCGCCGAAGAGCTATCGGGGGCATTTCCAAAAATCGATGTATTGGTCAATAACGCGGGCGTGATTGAGAACAATCGGCGCGTAACGGAAGACGGTCTCGAGATGACATTTGCCACAAATCACCTTGCTTATTTTTTGCTGACGAACTTGCTTTTGCCGAATCTGAAAGCTGCTGCGCCCTCGCGCATTGTCAGTGTCTCATCGGCGGCACACTACGGCGCTACACTCCATTTCGACGACTTACAGAACGAGAAAGAGTACAACGGGTGGCGCGCCTATGGTCAATCCAAACTTGCCAACATACTTTTCACCTTCGAGCTTGCCCGCCGATTAGACGGCACGGGCGTTACAGCGACCTGCCTTCATCCGGGCGTCATTGGCACGCAGTTGTTCCGAAATTTAGGCTTGCTCAATGCGGTTGCTGGACTCTTTTTAGTTAGCCCTGAAAAAGGCGCAGCGACAACCATTTACTTGGCAAGTTCGCCCGATGTCGAGGGCGTAACAGGAAAGTTTTTTGACGATAAAAAAATCAAAGCGCCGTCGAGCGCGGCGCAAAACATTGTCGATGCAAAACGGTTGTGGGAAATCAGCACAGCGCTATGTGGGTTACCGTAACGCACATTGGAAAAGTTCACGCCGCGTTGGTATCTTCCCTCATTCGCGTTCTATCAACAAAACGAAAGGAAAGATACCATGACGATGCGGCGATTTCTGCCGATTTTCTCCCTGTTCTTCTCTGTGTTGCCCACCCTTGCACAAGAGCAGCCGCTTGTTTATCGCGGCGCAACCATTTATCCGATTGCAGGCGACCCGATTGAAAACGGTGTGCTGGTTGTTCAAGGCGGAAAAATCGTCGCTGTTGGCAAAGACGGCAGTGTCCAAGTTCCGCAGGGCGCAACAACGATTGACGCCAAAGGCAAAGTAATTTTGCCCGGACTTGTCGACACGCACTCGCACATCGGGCGCGGCGACGGCGGCGATGCCTCCTCGACCACACACCCGTCGGTTCGAATCCTCGACGCCATTGACCCGCGCGCTACTGGCTTCAAGAAGGCGCTTGCGGGCGGCATTACCACTGTGAATGTTATGCCGGGGTCGGGACACTTGATGAGCGGGCAAACCGCGTATCTGAAAATTCGAAAAGATGCGCGCTCGATTGAAGAGATGCTCTTCGTGAGCGACCCGCTTAAAGAAATTGCAGGTGGGCTGAAAATGGCAAACGGCACGAACCCGCTTCGTCCCGCGCCCTTTTCGCAAACGCGCTCTAAATCGGCGTCGATGATTCGAGTGCTTTACCTGAAAGCCCAAGACTACCAAGCTAAAATGAAAGCCGCCGGTGGAGACGCGGAGAAGTTGCCGAAGCGCGATTTGGAAATGGAAACGCTTGTGGAAGTGCTGGAAGGCAAGCGCATCGTGCAGCACCATACGCATCGCGCCGACGATATTCTCACCGTGCTGCGCATCGCCAAAGAGTTTGGATATAAACCTGTGCTGCACCACGTCAGCGAAGGCTGGAAGGTCGCCAAAGAAATCGCCGACGCCAAAGCGCCCTGTTCCATTATCGTCTTGGATTCGCCGGGCGGCAAGTTGGAAGCGGTCGAGCTGCGTTTTGAGACCGGAAAAATTTTGGAAGATGCCGGCGTTGATGTGGCGTTTCATACCGACGATGGCATCACTGACTCTCGGTTCTTTCTACGCTCTGCGGCGCTTGGCGTGCGCGGCGGCATGTCGCGCAAGAAGGCATTGGAGGCACTCACGCTGGCGGGCGCACGTATGCTCGGCTTGGAAAAACGTGTTGGCTCACTTGAAGTCGGCAAAGATGCGGATTTCATCGTTCTCTCTGGCGACCCATTTAGCACTTACACGCACGTGCTTGAAACTTATGTGGAGGGCCAGAAAGTCTTCGACCGACAAAATCCCGACGATTACAAATTCGCCGTCGGCGGCTACGATGTCTATCAACCGGGCGAGTATCAAGTCGAGTGCTGCGGCTTTATGTTAGAAAATATGAGGTGATGCAGCGTTAAACACCAAGCAAACCTTCGAAAGACTCTTTGAATCGAACACATCATGAGAAACCACATAAAACTTATCGTCGTCGCGCTCGGCTTGATTTTACAGGCGGTTTCAGCCGTTGGGCAAATCGCTGTTCAGGGAGAAACGGTGTACACCATGGCGGGCGCACCCCTCAAAAACGGCGTTGTCTTAATCAAGAATGGGAAAATTGAAGCCGTCGGCACAGGACTGGCTATCCCTGCGACCTACAAAATCGTCCAGTCGAAAGTCGTTACGCCCGGACTTGTCGATGCGCACTCCGTCGTCGGGCTTGCGGGCATCTTGAATTACAGTCAAGACCAAGACCAGCTTGAACTTTCCGACGCCATTCAGCCCGAACTGCGCGCTGTTGATTCCTACAATGCCCGCGAAGACCTCGTAAAGTGGTTGCGCGATTTTGGCATCACGACCGTGCATACCGGACATGGACCGGGCGCGCTTGCAAGCGGTCAAACCATGGTTGTGAAGACAGCCGGGAATACGGTCTCGCAGTCGCTGGTGCAGTCGCCGACGATGGTCGCCTTCACGCTCGGCGCGGCGGTCGGACAAAATTATCGTAAGCCCGGCACGCGCGCCAAAGGTGTCTCGATGCTGCGCGATGAATTTTTGAAAGCGCAAGACTATGCTAAAAAAATGCAAGCCAAAGACGCGACGAAACGACCTGCGCGCGACTTGAAAATGGACATTCTCAACGATGTTCTTGCTGGAAACGTCTCTGCACTCTTCACCGCGCATCGCGCCACCGATATTCAGGCGGCACTGCGATTGCAAAAAGAATTCGGATTTAAACTGGTGTTAGATGGAGCGTCGGAAGCCTATCTCGTTCTCGACGAGTTAAAGAAAGCCAACGTGCCTGTCATTATTCATCCAACGATGATGCGAGCCGTCGGCGATGGCATCAATGCCTCTATGGAGACTGCCGCCGTCTTACGCAGAGCCGGCATTACCGTCGCCTTGCAATCTGGCTATGAAGGCTATGTGCCGAAGACGCGCGTCGTGCTCTTCGAAGCTGCAGTTGCTGCGGCGCATGGACTGTCGTTTGAAGATGCGCTTCGCACCATTACCATTGATGCAGCAAAAATTATTGGAGTTTCAAAAGAGGTTGGCTCACTCGAAAAGGGCAAGGACGCCGACGTGGTATGCTTCGACGGCGACCCGTTTGAATACACCAGCCATGTCTGCACCGTTATCATCAACGGCGAGATTGTGAAGGAAACATGCAAGTAACGCTTTGACGCTTGCCTTATCGTTTAGCTTAACCCGAAAATCTATGAAGTGGCTGAAAGCCCTTATCTTGCTTGCGGTTTCAGGCGGGCTTTTTTTCGCACTCAATACAAAGTTCGGGCAGTTGCCTCCGCTTGGAAAATTTCTCAATCCGTTCTCAGGCTTCTGGCAGAACAACGCGCAGCTTGACGACTTTCCGGAAACGCTCTCGCTCGATGGACTTCGGGATAGCGTAACCGTCGCTTGGGACAAGCGTGCTGTGCCGCACATCTTCGCGCAAAACTTGCATGACTTGTATTTCGCGCAGGGCTACCTCACGGCGCGGCATCGGTTGTGGCAAATGGAATTTCAAACGCACGCGGCAGCTGGGCGGCTCTCGGAAATCGTCGGCGCCCAAGCCATTGAGTTCGACCGCTTCCGCCGTCGCATCGGAATGCCGCTTGCCGCAGAACGCGCTGAAAAGAATATGCTTTCCCATCCTGAAACGGCGCTTGCCCTAAACGCCTACGCCGATGGCGTCAATGCGTGGATAGACGAGTTGGACGATGCACGCTTGCCAGTCGAGTATAAATTGCTCGATTACAAACCAGAACGCTGGTCGACTTACAAAACTGCGCTCTTCATCAGCTACTTCGCCTACACGCTCACGTTCCGAAACAACGACGCGCAGATGACACGGGCGCGCGCCGCGCTCGGCGACAGGTTGTTTCAACAACTCTACCCTACGCTGCCACCGCTCGCCGAGCCTATCGTTCCCACCAACACTCACACAACGCCGCGCACCACGCCACTGCCGAGGGCGACCGAAGCCACACGCTCGCCACTGGGAACATCACAGGACGACGAGCCATATATTTTCGGCAGCAATAACTGGGCAGTGTCGGGAAACTTCACTGCAAGCGGCAAGCCGATACTCTGCAACGACCCGCATCTGGCGCTGAACCTGCCTTCGATTTGGTATGAAACACAATTGGTCTGTCCGCCCGAAAGCCTGAACGTCTACGGGGTTTCCGCACCCGGCGTGCCGAGCGTGCTCATTGGCTTCAATGAAAACATCGCGTGGGGTGTTACCAACGGCACATCGGACGCGATTGATTGGGTGAAAACCGACTTCACCGACTCGACCTATCGAGCCTATCGATACAACGGCGGCATTCGTCAAACAACGACGCGCGTCGAGACAATCAATGTGCGCGGCGCAGCGAGCGTCATCGATAGCATCATCGCGACGCACGTTGGCAATGTGTGTTATCGCGACAATGAAACGCCCTTTGACGAAAGCGTGCCGAAAAACACGGCGATTTTATGGACAGCGCATCGCGCAGGAAACGAACTCTTGACATTTCTTAAACTTGCCCGCGCGAAAAATTATGATGAGTATGTAAACGCTCTTTCGAGCTACAACTCGCCTGCGCAAAACTTCGTCTTTGCCTGCAACAATGGCGACATTGCGATTTGGCACAACGGACTTTTCCCGAAGCGACAAAAATATCAAGGCGCGTTCATTTTAAACGGGCGCGATTCGCTCGACGGCTGGCGCGAGTTTATTTCAAGACCTGAACTGCCCCACGTAAAAAATCCATCGCGTGGCTTTGTCAGTTCTGCCAATCAGCAAGCCGTCGATGACTCCTATCCTTATTACTTAGGTTGGGACTATGCACCGTTTGAGCGCAGTTCGCGCATCAATGCCCGACTCGCCGAACTTGCATCGACCAAAAAAATAACGGCGGACGATATGATGTCCTTGCAAACCGACGCGCTCAATCCGCTCGCTCAGTTGATTCTGCCTACCCTGCTGAAGACCCTTGATACGACAAGCCTTTCAGGCGACTCGAGAAAAGCGTTTGACGAACTTGCGCGTTGGAATTACAGGCATCAGCCCGACGCAATTGCACCGACGATATTCGAGCGGTGGTGGAGCAACTTGCAACGCGCACTATGGGAAAAAACCCTTCCTCATTCAGCGCCGTATCCAAGCCGCAATGTAACAGCCGCAGCAATCCTTACACAGGACAGTGCTTCCCGTTCATTTTTCTCGACAGCGCAGTTGTCAGTATCTATACAACAGAGTTTTGCGTCGGCAGTAGATACGCTGGTTGCGCGTTACGGCTCACTCCGCGATACCTGGGCGTGGAAAGAGACACGCAAAACCACAGTGCAGCACTTGGCGCGGCTTGCACCGTTCTCGCGTGAAAAACTTCACACCAGCGGGAACTACAACTGCGTCAATGCGACGGGAACAACCAGCGGGCCGTCGTGGCGGATGGTCGTTGAACTTGGCGATACGGTCAAGGCGTGGGGAATTTATCCGGGCGGTCAATCGGGCGACGCTGGCTCAGGATTTTACGACCAGATGGTTGGCGACTGGATTGACGGGAAGTATCATCGTCTGCTTTTTTTGACATCTCCAGCCCAGCCTGTCTCGTATGCACCAACAAGCATCATAGGGCAAACGCGGCTAAATCCAGCCACAGCCACGCCGACGTGGCAACGCTTTTTCGGCGTGTTTCCTCTTCAGAAACTTGGTCGGCTCTGGCAATATACGAGCCAACCATGGTGGTCATTCGCCATTGCTCTGCCTTTCATTGTCGGACTGCTTCGGAAGCCCAACGCTGCCAGCGATGCTAATGTCTTTTTTCAATACGCTACTTTTTTCGGCGCTCTGTGGCTTTGTAGCGCGCTGTTCATTGTGCTGTTTTGCGACGGCGGCGTGATAGGCGCAAAGGTCGCCGCGTTGATGAACGTCGGCAGTCCATATCTCCTTGTCCTGCTTACCAGTGCAGTTATGGCGTTGGTTGCGGGCGTAGCCAGCCTCACAGGTGTCGCGCTGCGTCGAAGTATGATGACGCAGAAAGGCATCACAGCGTCTTGAGCACTTCCCGCGCCAGTTCAATGGCTTTGGTTTTATTTTCTTCAGGCTTGTAGTCGACGGTGATGGAGAACAACTGTTTTCCGCGTAGCACGCGCAGCAATCGGTGCTTCACACTCCACTCCGCCGCGTCGCCGAGTCCCTCGATAGGTTCAATCGCTGCGTCGCCCGAAAGTTTGGTTGCGCTGCCTTTCAGAGCTTCGCGTATCATTTTTAATGATGCTGCGTTAGTGCCTTTCTTTCGTTCTTCCTCAATGCGTTTTTCAATGTCTTCATCGCTCATACCTTTTGTGCCGCCGCGCAGCATTCTTCCGGCTTCGTCAAAGCGCCCTTTAGCCAAGGCGGCGGACGGGGCTTCATCAAAGAAACTGAGATACGCTTCGATATCGAGGCTCTCCGAGGCACTGAGCATTTCCCGCAAGTTTGTCGCGGACGCTTTGCTCATGCGCTCGTTATTGCGCTTTTCTACCTCGTCTCGATTCGGTTTCGGAAAAACAAACTTGACCGTATTGGGCATCGAGGAAAGCGGCGTTCCGAATGAATACGCGGGCTTCGGCTTGTTGCGGTCTTTGATGATGTCGTATGGCTCAAACTTGACCGACGCATCAAGGGCGAACACGCGCTTAACCATCTCTTCCGTCAAATACGCCTTCTTTGCTTTCTGTTCAGGCGCGTCGGGCTTGGATTCAGCGTTAGCGTCGCTCTTATTTGTCGCCGCAGGCAAGCAACACAGTGCTGAGTAGCACGACCGAGAGAAAAGTTTGAATATGATTTCGCATTGTTTCAATTATTTCGATGTTATGAAAAAACACAGCGCGGAAACCGTCGAGCAGCATAGGCAATTGCCGCGCCGTGTATGTGATTTTAGAAACCGACGGTTACGCCCAAACTGGCGATTGCCACACCGTAGCCCAAGCGTCCGTGCAAGCCGAAGCCGTTGCTCAGCCAATAGTTCGCACCGACATGTCCGCTCCACCCCAGACCGCTTGATGTCGCCGAACCGAGCGAGCCGAAGCCGGGAATGTTGATGTCAAGCGAGTAAGTGTAGAAGCCGAGTGCGACGCCGATGTAAGGATCGAACTGCGTCTTGGGCGTGAAGTGGTAATTGCCCTGCGCGCCGACGAAGATGGAGGTTACATTGACGCTTCCGACAGAATAAATGCCGACCGCGCCCGACGCGCCGATGCCCAGCGCACCCGACCCTTCGCCAAAGGGCTTATCAGCCACGATGTATTCCAAGTTCACCTGCGGCACAATCGGAAAGCTTGCGCCCGCCGCGATGAACGAGCCGCCGCCGTAGCCGACATTGCCTTGAATTAAGAACTTGCCTGACTGAATATAGGGCGATTGCGCCGATGCGCTACTCGCCAAAACCATCGCCGTTAGAAACGCGGCAAAAAAGAAAGCTGACTTTTTCATTGTAGTGTATTTGACGTTCGAAAAAAGTTAGTTGTAAAAAAATGTGCTTGGATTTCTCGGCTCGCCTTGCAATGACTTTGACTATCGCCTATCACTTAACAAGGAGCATTTTCCGCGTCTCTGTAAAGTTGCCTGCGCTCAAGCGATAGAAATACGCACCGCTCGCTAAACTCGCGGCATTGAACGTGGCCTGATAGCGGCCCGCGTTCTGCCTTGTGTTTACAAGCGTCTGCACCTCACGACCGAGCATATCATAGACGACCAACTTTACGTCGCCACTCGTCGGCAATTGATAGCTGATGACCGTGCTTGGATTAAACGGATTGGGATAGTTTTGGTCGAGCTTAAACTCGGCGGGTCTTGCGCCAGCGATTTCGCGCACCGAGAGTTGCGAGACCTCGCGCCGCCACACGCCGCCGCCGTTGAACGTATCAAGCCGATATGCCAAATACACCGTTGAGCCGAGCGTTGCTAAGCCGCCGACCGACCCGAAAAGTGTTAGGGCTTCCGACTGTGGCAAGCCTGAATTGGTGCGAATCCATGTATCGCCGCTGTTGGACGAGACAAAGAGCGATGGATTGGCTTCGGCGTCAAGTCCGACGGCGACAACGGTTGTTCCCGACACCGCAATCGCGCTCACGCCCGACGGCGAATTATTGAGCGGCGTCCAAGTGGCGCCGTTGTCGGTCGAGCGCGACATTCTTCCGAGAAACCCGCTACCGTTGATGTAAAGCGTATTTCCGCTTGCCGTGAGCGCACGCGGAATACTGCCGAGTTCGTTGTATGCCGTCGCCGTCCAGTTTTGCCCGTTATCGGTCGATGTCCAAACTGTGCGACCTGAATTTGCGCCGCTTGATAAAACACCCGCGAAGATGCGCGTGCCGCTTACGGCAAACGAGACGATGTTGTAGCCGCTCGGTAAGCCAGCGTCGCTTACCGACCATGTCGCGCCGTTGTCCGTCGAGCGGTAAAGTTCCCGAATGGCGCTACTGCCGCTACTGCCGTCGCCGCCGACATAGCCTAAAACGACGTTGCCGACGGAAACCATTGGCGCAACTGGCGTGCGACCGTCTGCGACAGCGTCAGGCAATCCTTCATTGGCGCGTGTCCATGCGTCGCCGTTGTTCGTCGAGCGATAAACGCCCGAATCCGTTGAGGCGATAAGCGTGCTGGCGCTCAAAGCAAAATCAAGTATGGCGAGCGCACGACCGCTCGTGCGGGTTAAGCCGTTGTTCGCCGCTGACCAACTCGCGCCGTTGTCGGTCGAGCGAAATGCACCGTAGAAACTTGTGCCGATAAAGAGCGATGTGCCGCTCTGGAAAAACTTATTGACTTCCAACTTTGGCTCAAGCCCGGCGTTGCTCGCCGTCCACGAGTCGCCGTTGTTGGTCGAGCGATAGATGCCGTCGAAGCCCGCTACAAAAACCCGCGCACCATCGATGAGAAAATCGTATGATGCCGCATTGGCAATGCCCGATGTAATGCGCGTCCATGCGTCGCCGTTGTTGGTCGAGCGAAACACTGCACCGTCAGGGTTCAGCCTTCCGAAGCCCAAGCCTGATACCGTTACAAACACTGTCGAGCCACTTGCAGCAAGCGCCGTATAAGTTTCCGTTTGATTGATGCGCCCGCCCGATAAGCGCGTCCAAGTTGTGCCGTTATCGGTCGAGCGAAAGATGCCGTTCAAGTCAGGCACAAACGATGTGGCGGCAGCAAAAAGGGTTGTGCCGCTATACGCCAAAGCACTGATGAATGCGGCAGTTGGAAATGGGCTTGCCACGCTCAGTCCAGCATTGATTGCCGTCCAAGTGGCGCCGTTGTCGGTCGAGCGATATGCGCCGCCGTCGCCGCCTGCGATGACGCTGTTGTTTGCGCCGAGTGCAAATGCTCGAATGCGCGTTTGGCGACCTTCCTCGAGCGGAATGCCTTGATTGGAGAGCGCCCATGATTGTCCGTTGTTGGTAGAGCCATAAACGCCGGCGTTTGTTCCGATAAGCACGCGGTTCGGAAGCGCGAGCAGCGCAGAGACCGTGCGTGTTGCTTCGGGCAAACCGGTATTGGACTGCGTCCAAGTTACGCCGTTGTTCGTCGAGCGGTAAACGCCGCTTCCAGTGGTCGTCAGCAACAGCGTCGTGCCAGAGACGTAAATTCTTGCGCCAATGTCAGAATCTATCGTGGGATTTTCAACGGTGATGCGCGCGGTTTGCGTCCACGATGTGCCGTCGTTGGCTGAACTGAACACGCCAAGCGTTCTGATGCCAATCGGTTGAACGGCGAAGAGCGTTGTGCCTATGCGCGTTACAGCGCCTAAGGTTGCCTGCGCGGGCAGCCCGTTGGTTACGCGTGCCCATTGCGCTTGCGCGGTTACCGCACCGAGCGCAACGAACAACAGTATTGCAGCGTGAGTCATTACTTTATCTTTCACTGTCGTTTTCATTTTAAGTTGTAGAAGCGCAGCAGGAAACGACGCAAATGTAGGCGGGCAAATAGACAGTGCAGCTACTCAAATTCTACGCAACGGGCGCGTAAGTGATTTTTTTTTCAGAGGTTAAGTCGGAACTAACTTTCTCGAATTTTGCTGGGCGCTGCAATGATTTGACGCATGTCGTTCTGAATCCCGCAAAGCGCGATAGCGCATCAACAGCGAGCCTGCCCGAGCGTGATATGTAGAAGATGGGTTCCTCGCGTCGCTTGGTGGCATCTGTGGAAAACCGACGCCTGTTCTAATCCTCTTGGCATCACATCGTGGCAAAAAATGTCGACAGATTTGCATCGGACTCGAGACCGAGTTTTTGGCGAATACGGTAGCGGTGATTTTCGACCGTGCGCTCGGAGGCGTAGAGCAGTGCAGCGATGTCTTTGGTCGAGAGGTTGAGTTTGAGCAAGGCGCAAATTTTTTGTTCGGCGGGCGAAAGCTCAGGATAGCGCGCGGTTAAGCGTTCCATGAAATTCGGATGCAACTCGGCGAATTCACGCTCAAAGCGTTTCCAGTTATCACCCGACCCAATTTCGGCACGCAGCATTGTCAGAACGCCTTTGAGTTTTTTCTTCGCGGTTTGCGGCGTGGTAGTTTGGAGCGGACGCAGCGCATCGTCAATGGCGGCAATGAAGGCATTTTTTTGGACAAGCGTGGTGGCGAGCGCAAGCAAGTTTTTTTGTTTGCGCGTCATTTCCTGTTCCAAGAAAGTTGCACGTTCTTCAGCGCGACGACGCTCGGCTTGCAGTTCAGCCACATCGAAGCGAATCCGCAGGGTTTCGGTATACTTCATTTTTTGCTCGTCCGCTGCCAGTCGCTCCAACTCGGCTATACGGGTTTGTGCCTTGAACGCATTTTCAAAGTCAGCGTTCTCGCGGTAAAGCGTAACGGCGAGCGAGAGAAATTCAATCAAGAGGTCTTTGGCGCCCAAGTCATTGGCTATCGAGAGCGCCTCTTGCAAGAGCAAAAACGCTGCGTCAAATTTGCGTCGCCGCGTCTCGAGCTTCGCCATGCGGTAAAGCGCCTCAGCTTCTCGGAATTTTTCGCCGCCATCTCGGAACGCTGCGGCACACTGCTTGTAGAGCGCAAGCGCGGATTTGAAGCGCTGCTGCTCCGTTTCCAAATCGCCAATGAGCATTTGCTGGACGGCTTCGCCCCAACGGTCGCCCAATTGCCTGTAAAGTTCAACGGAGTGCATGGTGTGGGAAAAGGCTTTATCGATGTGTTTGAGAAAAAAGTAGGCTTCGCCAAGTGTGCTGTGGGCGGCGGCTTGACCAGTCATTTCAGCAATATCCTCGAATCGAGCCAAGCCTTTTTCGGCGAACTCAATGGCTCGTTGAAACTCTTTTCGCCGCATCGACAGGCGCGAGAGCGTCAGATACGCGGCGGCTTGCTTTTGCTTGTCGCCCAGCTGCTCGACGATGCCAAGTCCGCGCAGCGTTGCCTCGAGCGCCGCCTCGTTGTCGCCCAGTGCTTCATAAATGACAGCGCTGTTGAGTATTGCGGTTGCCTGCGCCATTGGCTGGTTGTATTTCTCTGCCAAGCGTTCCGATTCAGCGAACAACTCTAACGCGCTTCGATACTCAGCGCGACGCTGCGCCACTGCCCCCAAGTTGTTTAAGACCCGCAGTTCGCCCGCACGGTCGGCAATACGGCGATACCGCTCAATCGCGTCGCTGAACAAATTCTGCGCGAGGGCGTAGTTCGTCATTCGAAAATGAACCATGCCCATCGTTCTGATTGCTTCCGCTACGCTACCAGCATCGCCGACCGTTTGGAACAGTCGCTCTGCATCGCGCAGGCATTCAATGGCGCGGCTGTAATCGCCGAGCGCAAGCAACGCATTTCCCTGTGTAAAACACAGTGCGGCACGGTCGTTGGCGGAAATGTTGCGACCATGTTGAAGCGCTTTTTGGCACAACCGTAACGACTCTTTCGGATTCTCGGTGGCATACTCGGCGGCTTGTTTAATCACACCTTCGAGGGAAACGAGAGCAAGGTCAGGTGTTTTTTTAAACTCAATGGATAATTTCTTTTTCATCTGCCCTTATGAGAGGACATGTGCTTTGCGACATTTGGACATACGCTTCAACGCCACTGCGCTTCAACACGTTTTTTCTATCCACGCCTCCATGTGCGCAGTTAGTTCATGCTGTTTGCCGTTGAAGAAATGGTCAGCGTCCTGTATCACATGCAGCGTCTTCGGCGGCGAGAGCGTTTCGACAAACGGGTGAATTTTATCGAGAGGGCAAAATTGGTCACGGTCGCCGAAGAGGAGCAACTTTGGCTTGGGCGTCGCTGGCAGGTTGGAGAACTCAAAGCGCGAGAGCGGCAAGCCAAGAATAATTAGATGCGACACGCGCGCATCGGTTGCGCCGACCTTTGCCGCAATCCACGCGCCAAACGAAAATCCCGCCAGAACGATTGGGACTGCGCTGTGTGGATATTCGCCGACGATAAAATCAATCGCGGCGCGCGCATCGTCGTCTTCGCCAACGCCGTTGTCGTGCTGACCCTCGCTTTCCATAACGCCGCGAAAGTTAAAGCGCACCACGGCGCCGCCCTGACTCCACAAGGCTCGCGCTGCTGTAACGACGACTTTATTGTGCATCGTGCCTTGATACAACGGGTGCGGATGACAAACGACGGCGAGAAATTTCGGCGTATTGACAGGATTGAAAATCGCTTCCAACTTTCCCGCCTTGCCTTGAATAAACCGCTCTTGAACTAATTTCATACAGACATTGAAGAGAAATTGAACGGAAGTTACAGAAAATTTTTCGCCTTGAAATCACAGCGCCGACGTGGTAAATTCAGTCTCTCATTAATAGTCCGCGTCCGACGGAATAGCAGTCAATGTCAACACAAAAAATTCAACGCTATGAGTTCCACGCTGAAATACGACGAGATGTTTTTCGAGGCAGACCAACTGATTGCCGACCGAAAAATCGGTCAGGCGATGCAACTGCTGTATGACATCATCAATGAGCAACCCGACTACGGCAGAGCGCATAACCACTTAGGGTGGATTTACGAGACCAAATACCGCGACTACGCCAAAGCCGAAGAACACTACCGTGCTGCGCTTGCCTACTCGCCCGAATATCCTGCCGTCTATCAAAACTACGCCGTCTTGCTCTCGACCGTGCGCAAGTTCAACGACTTGGAAAAACTCTTGGAGAAAGCCATACATGTTCCCGGCATCAACCTCGCCGCGATTTACAATGAATACGGCATTATGAACGAGCAACAGGGTAAATTAGATGCCGCGATTGACAACTTCAAGAAAGCCGCACAAGCGTCTTTGAGCGAAAAAGATGTGGAGTTTTATCAAGGTGCGATACGGCGCTGCCAAACTAAGAAGAACTTAAACTGAGCTATTTCCAAACGGCTTATTTTACTTCTTGGCGATGTAGAGTATCGCCGTCTCGAGCGTCATTGTCAGATAGCGCGCTTCGCTGAACTTGGCTTGACCGAGTTTCATCAGAAAGGCTTCGCCTTGCGGAAACGATTCAACAGAGCGCGGCAGGTAATCGTAAGCAAAGTCCGATTTCGTAAAGAGGCGGGCAATGCGCGGCAAAATTTGCTTGAAGTAAATAAGGTAAGCATTCCGCGTCAGCACCTTGCGCGGAATCATCGGCTCTAAAATCAGCGCAACGCCGCCCGGCTTCAAGACCCGATGAAATTCCTGCAATCCCTGCAACAGGTTTTGAAAGTTTCTTACGCCGAAACCTGCCGTTACAAGGTCAAACGACCCGTCGGGAAACGCCAATGCCTCCGCTTCGCCCAACTGAAATGTAGCGTTTGGCAATTTTTTTCGGGCGACAGACAACATCGGTTCAGAGAGGTCAATGCCGATGACTGTCGAGTTTGGCAGTTTTGACATTGCCACGGCAAGGTCGCCCGTCCCTGTTGCCACATCAAGTATCTTTGGCGCAGCGACGCCGCTTAGATGTAACGCTGCCATGTCGCGGGCTTTGTTTCTCCACTGCACATCGATGCCCAAACTTAGCACGCGGTTCAGAAAATCATAGCGTGGGGCAATGTCATCGAACATCGCCCGAATCCCGTCGTGCGATTTAGTTTGAAGCAGCGTATCGGTTTTAGAGCTCATTTTTTGGCGTAAGCACTTTCGGCGTCATAGACAATTTGGTCGCAAATCTCGAGTTGGTTGTTCGCGTCGACGCGTCGATAAAAACACGATTCGTAACCCGTATGGCATGCGCCGCCCGTTTGTTTGATTTTCAGAACAATCGCGTCGCCGTCGCAGTCAAGCAAAATTTCCTTTACCTCTTGATAATTTCCTGACGTTGCGCCTTTCAGCCAAAGTTCTTTTCGGCTTCGACTCCAGTAGCATGCCTTTTTGTCGCGCAGCGTTATCTCTAAACTTTCGCGGTTCATATATGCCAGCATCAAGACCTTGTTCGTCTCGGCGTCTTGGGCAATGGCGGCGACAAGACCCTCTTTGTCAAATTTGACATTGTCGAGAAAATCGATCGATGTCGTAGGTGTATTAGTTGCCATTGGAGTTTATGTTGTGTTTTGTTTTTACACGAGATTTTGCAGCTTGCTTGAATGCTTGAATTTTTCGGTGCATCGCCTCGTCGGCGCTTGCTTTCGGCGAGAGCGGGATTAAGTGGTTCGTTATCGGGAGGAGCCGATTACCACTAAATACGAGCGTTAGTTTTCCGATGTATTCGCCGTCGTGTCCTGCGCAAGCCACAATAGTATCGCCGAACTTTACAAGGGTATTTTTGGCGAACTCCTCTGCGTTTGAGATAACGATGTGAATGTCGGGATACGTTTCAGCGATGTATTTTTCAAGCATCACATCAAAGGAGCGGAGCAGCACGATGATTGCGTCGGGCTTTTCTCTTCGAACCAGCGCCATTGTCTCTGCCAGCGCAGTTGGGGTGGGCTTGACAGCAAGGTCGGGCTTAGCCGCGTCTTGCATCACTTGAAACGCGCTTTCGGCTAAGAGCCCGATAACCGCAATTCGCCGTCCCGCAAGGCGTTTCAGGCGATACGGCGGCGCAATCGGGCATTGCGCTTTATCCAACACGCTTGCAGAGACCATCGGCAGTGCCGCTGTTGTTTCGCGCATAAAATTCAATCCGTAGCTGAAATCAAACTCGCCGATATTGAGAGCGTCGTAGCGCATTTCGGCTATCAGTTCTGCGAGCAATTTTTCTTCTCTTTGATTGCGTGGATAAGACGAAAATAAATTTCCCGCATCGAGCAGCAGCACATTCTCACCGTGTTGGTTGCGCGTTTCGTTAATGACGAACAATCGCTTTGCCAAGCCGCCGAGACTTTCCTCCGAACACGGACAAGCTTCGAGATACCCATTCGAGCCGCCAGTGTAAAGCACAACGAGCGTATCGATTGTCGATTGCGCCCAGAGCGCCGTCGACCAACAGAGCCAGATACAGAACAGCATTTGTCTCATTGCATCAATTCTCTAAACTCGGCTTCGGTTAGCACCTTCACGCCGAGTTGAACCGCCTTTTCTAATTTTGAGCCCGCTTCGCTACCGGCGACGACGAAGTCCGTTTTCTTGCTTACCGAGCCCGACACTTTTCCGCCTCGCGCCAAGACCATCGACGAGGCTTCATCGCGTTTAAGGCTTTCAAGCGTTCCCGTAAAAACAAACGTTTTATTTTCGACGCGTGCATTTTTGACGCGCTCCACTTGTTCGCTGCTCATCTTGACACCCGCGCGCGTCAGTTTCTCGATGAGCATCTTTGTAGATGGTTTTTGAAAATAGGTAAAAATACTTTCTGCTATGGTGTCGCCAACGTCATCGGTTTCTTGCAGGGCTTCAAGCGATGCGGCTTGCAGGTCAGTTATTGACGGAAATTTTTGCGCCAGCGCGCGCGCAGTGGCAAGCCCGACGTGCCGAATGCCTAATGCAAAAATGAGGCGGTCAAACGAGCGCGTTTTACTTCTTTCAATGGCGTCCAAAAGGTTCTGTGCCGATTTCTCGCCGAAGCGCTCAAGCTCCGCAAGCCTTGATTTTTCAAGCGAATACAGGTCGCCTGCGTCGGCGATGAGGTTTTCTTTCAAGAGCTGTTCGACGATGGCGTCGCCGCAGTTTTCAATGTCCATTGCGTTGCGCGAGGCGTAGTGCAAAATCCGTCCTTTGCGTTGCGCGGGACAGCCGTCTTCATTCGGGCAATATAAATTGACTTCGTTGTCGGGCTTGACCAACGCCGTGCCGCACTCTGGGCAATGCGTCGGCGGCTCAATCGGCGTGGCAGAGGGCGGACGCCTCGAGTCAACGACACGCACAATTTTGGGAATCACATCGCCCGATTTTTCCAAGACGACTGTGTCGCCGATGCGAATATCCAGCCGTTTGATTTCATCGAAGTTGTGCAACGTTGCGCGCGAAATCGTTGAGCCAGCAAGTTTGATGGGCTGGAGTTCAGCGACGGGCGTTACCGTGCCGACGCGCCCGACCTGACAGGTTACGCCGTTCAGTCCTGTCTCGGCTTGTCGTGCCGAAAATTTGTACGCAATCGCCCAGCGCGGACTTTTCATCGTTTCGCCAAGCAAATTGCGCTGACGAATATCATTGACCTTAATCACGGCGCCATCGATTTCAAACGGCAAGTCATCACGCCTCGACTCCCATTCACGCAAAAATTCCTCGACCTCACCGAGCGACGTGCAAACGCGACTCGCCTTTCCAACGTTGAACCCCAACTCGTCCAAGAGCTTCAAGCGTTCAATGTGCGACAGGGTATCGTTTAGTGCTTCGCTCTCCAATTGATATGCAACCATCGTGAGTTTTCGCTTGGCGACTTCGCGCGAGTCTTGCTGTTTAAGCGTGCCTGCTGCTGCATTGCGCGGATTGGCGAACAGCGGCTCTTCGTTGGCGGCGCGCTGCGCGTT
This sequence comes from [Candidatus Thermochlorobacteriaceae] bacterium GBChlB, assembly GCA_000724175.1. Classification (GTDB taxonomy): domain Bacteria; phylum Bacteroidota; class Chlorobiia; order Chlorobiales; family Thermochlorobacteraceae; genus GBChlB. The sequence continues at coordinate 67,305 of JPGV01000003.1, forward strand.
GAGTTTCTCGAAATCTTTTTTCTGCATATAGACCTCGCCGCGCACTTCAAATTCGCCGTTGAGCAGCGCGCGCGTGGCGGGACTCTCCTGCACACGCAGCGGAATCGTTTGAATGGTTTTCAGGTTGGAGGTAATGTCGTCGCCCGTTACACCGTCGCCTCGCGTTGCGCCTTGCACAAAGACGCCGTCCCGATAGGTCAAGCTAATTGCCACGCCGTCGTATTTAAGTTCGGCAACCATTTCAAACGCCAATATGCCCTCATTTGACAAGGCTTTTTGCACACGCTTGTAAAACTCCCGTAGTTCTTCGGACGAATAGGTGTTTGAGAGCGACATCATTCTGCGCTTGTGCGTAACGGTCGGAAACTCTTTAGTAATCTCGCCGCCGACGCGGAGTGAAGGACTATCCGGCGTTACAAATTCAGGATACGATTTTTCAAGTTCAATGAGCCGCTCTAAGAGCCTATCAAACTCACAATCGGGAATCGTCGGCGACGCCAGCACGTAGTAGTTGTAATTGTGCCGATGAATCTGGGCGCGCAAGGCTTCGATTTCTTTTTGGGCTTGGGCTTTGGTCATAGCGTAACAGTTTGATAGGACGCGAAGATAAAAACTTTCGTAAAGAGATGTAACTTTGAGCAGTAATAAAAAACTAACCTGTCTTGTTTATGGAAAAATATGCCATCGGCGTCGATATCGGCGGCACAGCCATTAAGTTTGCGCTCGTCTCTGAAAGCGGAAAATTACTTTATGAACACAGCCTCGCCACCGAAGCGGCTAAAGGCAAGACGGCGGTGCTGGATAACATTATGTCGGGCGTGGCGTTCTTGCTTGCCAAAAATTCAGTGGAAGAACATCGGGAAAAATTGCTGGGCGTTGGCGTTGGCGTGCCGGGCGTTGTCTCGCTCGATAGTAATACGGTCAAATATCCGCCGAATTTGCCCGGCTGGGACGTCGTCAAGTTAGGCGATGTCTTACGCGAGCGCCTTTTATCGGAACATCACCTACAGAAGCCCGTCTTTGTTGAAAACGATGCAAACCTTGCGGCATTTGGCGAAGCCAGTTTTGGCGCTGGTCGTCCGTTCAGCGACTTCATTATGATTACGCTCGGCACTGGCATCGGAAGCGGTATCATCATTAACCGCAAAATTTATCGCGGCACGACTGGCGCCGCAGGTGAATTGGGACATATCACCATCGACTTCAAAAGCGACCGCATTCACGCTGGCATTCGCGGCACGATTGAAGGCTTGATTGGTCAAAAACGCATTGTTGAATACGCCAAACAACTCGCCGCTTCGCGCCCGACATCAAAACTCTTTGAGGTGTGCAGCAACGACCTCGATGCGCTCAGCCCGAAACTCATTGACCAAGCTGCAGAAGCCGGCGATGAGACGGCAATTGACATTTGGCGTTGGGTCGGGAACATTCTCGGCGCAGGCTTAGGCGCAGCAGTCTCGATTTTGGACATCAGAAAGTTTGTCATCGGCGGCGGCGTGGCGGGCGCGGGCGAGTTTATTTTCGGGCCAGCGTTGGAGCAACTCAAACACTACACGCTGCACTCGATGCACGACGGGTTGGAACTCATTCCTGCCAAACTTGGCAACAACGCGGGCGTGATGGGCGGTGCGGCGCTTTGCTTCTAAGCAACGCGCTCACCCTTTTTCAGATTGAAGCACAACGGCAATCTCTTTGCCGCAATGCGGACAGGTGCATTTAGCCGTCGTCGGCTCTTGTTGCTTCTTCAATTTTTTCTTGAAGCTCTGCAGCTCCTCGACGAAGCCCACGCTGATAATGCCTGTTGGCAACGCCACAAATCCAACGCCGATAACGGCAATCAAGCCGCCCAACATTTTTCCAACTGGGGTTACCGGAAAGACATCGCCGTAGCCGATGGTCGTTAGCGTTACAACCGCCCACCACATCGCCGTGGGAATGTCAGTGAATTTATCGGGCTGTGCTTCATACTCGACAAAATACATCAGCGATGCGGCAATGGTCAGCACAATCAACATCAGCGTCAGCGTTACGCCGAGTTCAGCACGGCGAGAGCGAAAGGCGTCGATAAGCAATACCAACGCGGTCGAGTACCGCGCCAATTTAAGCAGTCGAAATATCCGCAGGAGGCGCAAGAGCCGCAACACTCTGAGGTCAAATGTTATGGCCGAAAGATAAAATGGCAGAATGGAGAGCAAGTCAATGAGTGATTCTGGTCTCAGGATGAAACGCAGCCGTCCGACAATCGGCTGACTATATTTTTCCACAACAACGCACGACCATAACCGCCCGACATATTCCATTGTAAAAATCACCACAGAAAATGCTTCAAAGGCTTGCAGTTCCGCGCTATAGTCTTGTTCAATCTCCCTCACGGTTCCTAATATGACAACAACGGCGTTGAGTAGAATCAAGGCGAACATAAAGACGCTCTCGGTGTGGCTGACGCGGTCGCTCTCAGGCGCGACATCAAGAATATCCCAAACTCTTTTTTGAATCATTGTTCCATTTTTAACTTATCGTTCCCACAGTGCCATTGACTTCTTGATGAAACCGCTCGTTGCGCAGCGCTTTAGCTTCGGCGACGAAAGAATTGAACAACGGGTGAACTTTATGCACGCGCGATTTTAACTCTGGGTGAAACTGCACGCCGATGAACCAGCGGTGCGTTGGGAGTTCGATAATCTCGACCAGTTCGTTGTCGGGCGATGTTCCCGCCATCATCAAGCCTTTCTCGCTCAAGATCTCGCGGAAGTGGTTGTTGAGTTCATATCGATGTCGATGCCGCTCGGTGATGAGTTGTTTGCCGTAGGCTTTGTAGGGTTTCGTGCCTTCCTCCAAGACACACGGATAGCTGCCGAGCCGCATTGTGCCGCCCTTCTCGGTTACGTTTTTCTGCGACTCCATCATATCGATAACGGGATACTTGGTCTTTTTAACGAACTCGGTCGAGTTGGCGGCGTCCATTCCGGCGACATTACGGGCGAACTCTATGACGGCGCACTGCATTCCCAAGCAGATGCCAAAGAATGGAATGTTTGATTCGCGGGCGTGCCGAATAATGTTGATTTTGCCCTCAATGCCTCGGCTGCCGAAGCCGGGCGCAACGAGCAGTCCAGACACGTCGCGCAGCGCGTCTTCAACAGTCATCACGCCGTCCTCAATATCTTCGGAGCGCAGCCACTTAATTAGCACTTTCACGTCATTGCTTGCACCAGCATGAACAAAGGCTTCAACGATGGATTTGTAAGCATCGGGATACTCGGTGTATTTGCCGCAAATGGCAATTCGCACCGTGCCGTCTTTCGGAAATTTGACTTTGTGCGAAAACTCTTTCCAGTCGTCCAAGTGCGCGTCGGCGGGCGCTTTCATGCCCAGTTTTTGTAAGACGAGTTTGTCTAAGCCCTCGTCGCGCAAGAGCAGCGGCACTTCGTAAATCGTCTCCGCGTCGCGCAAGCCCACCACATCGGCGTCGCTTAAGTTGCAGAAGAGACCGATTTTGTGTTTCATTTCTTTGGAGAGGTCGCGCTCGCTGCGGCAGACGAGAATGTCGGGCTGAATGCCGGTTTCTTGTAGCATCTTGACGCTGTGTTGCGTCGGCTTGGTTTTGAGTTCCGACGCCGATTTGATATACGGCACGAGCGTCAGATGAATGTTCACCGTGTTCTTTGCGCCGAGTTGCAGTTTCAACTGTCGCATGGCTTCCAGAAACGGCGAGGCTTCAATGTCGCCGACTGTGCCGCCAACTTCGGTGATGATGACGTCGTATTTGCCTGACTCGGCGAGTTCCAACATTCGATGTTTGATTTCGTCAATCACATGCGGAATGACTTGCACCGTTACGCCCAAATAATCGCCACGACGTTCTTTATCAATGACGTCTTTGTAGATGCGCCCCATCGTTACGTTGTTCGCTTGCGAGGTTGCCACATCAAGAAATCGCTCGTAGTAGCCCAAGTCCAAATCGGTCTCGGCGCCGTCGTCGGTTACATAGACTTCACCGTGTTGGTAAGGCGACATTGTTCCCGGGTCGACATTGATATACGGGTCGTACTTTTGAATCGTAACGCGCAGCCCGCGCGATTTCAAAAGCGCGCCAAGCGAGGCGGACAAAATGCCTTTGCCGAGCGATGAGACGACACCGCCCGTTACAAAGATGTGTTTCACCGTTTTGGAGCGAGACATAACACACAGAGTTTAGCGTTGACACACGAAGGACTTTGGCAAAGTTAACTTTTGCCTGCAAAACTTCCGCGCGTTCGGAAATTTTCCCGCGTTGCGGCGGCAGAGTTACAACTCGTTTGAATTTTGCAGGAGTCGGCAATAAAACTGAATGCCTTTGAGGTAACTCTCAACACTCATGCGCTCGTCCGTGCCATGCGCACGGCTCATGTCGTCTTTGGCGAATTGAAACGGACTGAATCGGTAAATGTTATCCGAAAGCCCGACGTAATGTTTTGCGTCTGTGCCGCCCAAGACGAGATATGGCGCAACGACGGCGGACGGATACAGTTGTCGAATCGTTTTGTTGAGCAGTTGAAATGCGCTCGACGTCGTCGATGAGACCCTCGACGGATTCACGCTGCCGCTTCCTTCATAAATTTTCAACTTTAAATCGGGATTGTTTGTAACCTTGCGAATGTGGGCGAAGACCGTGCCGATGCTGTCGTCAGGGTGAATTCGAAAATTGACGACGGCGGAAGCCTTAATCGGCAAGACATTGTCTTTCACGCTTGCCTCGAGCATAGTTGGCGCCGTCGTGGTTCGCACAATTGCGTTGCCTTGCGGCGACTCGGACAGCACGCGCACCACCAGCGGTTCCAAGAGCCATAAATTGGCAAACGCAAGTCTCTGAAAGAACGGCATCTCAGGACCGATGTAAGCAAAAAATTCTCGATTGACCTTGCCAAGCGAAGCAGGCAACGGATTTTTTTGCAGCGCAGCAATCGCTTCAGCAAGCGTGCCGACCGCAGTGCTTGGCGGCGGCATCGAGGAGTGTCCGCCAGCGGCTTCTGCCGACAGTTCAACGCTTAGATACCCTTTTTCCGCAACGCCAACCAGTGCCACTGCACCGGCAATGCCGGGGACAGTGTTCTCGACAATCGCGCCGCCTTCATCGATGACATACTCGAACGTCATGTTTTTTTCGCGGAACATATCCGTCATGCGTTTCGCGCCACGCATTCCGCCGACTTCTTCATCGTGTCCAAACGCCAGCATCACGGTGCGCTTCGGCTGAAATCCTCTGTCGAGCAGCAGCTCAACAGCTTCCAAGACGCCCATGACCGTGCTTTTATCATCCATCGCGCCGCGTCCCCACACATAGCCGCCAGCAACTTTGCCTGCAAACGGGGGGTGCGTCCATTTCTCTTCTGTGCCGGGGATGACAGGAACGACATCGATATGCCCCATCAACACAAGTGGCTTTAACGTGGTATCCGTGCCTTTCCATGTGTAAAGCAGGCTTGCCGCGCCGACAACCTCGCGCGTGAGCGCAGCATGAGTCTTCGGAAAAACCTGTGCGAGATATTCATGCAGTTTCAGCATCTCCTCCGTATTGCCTGTAAATGCGCTCAACGACGTTGTCTTAAAGTTCAACGCGTTTGAAAAGCGTGTGATTGCAGAATCTTTTTGAATCGGAAGTTCAGATACAGGCTCGACCTGCACCTGTTTTGATGGAAATTGAAATGTGTTATAGACGAGAACGCCAAAGAGTCCAAGCAACGCGAGGAAGAGCAACGAAAAAATGATTTTCATTGTAACGACGCAAATGATTGTTGTTTCGATAGAGCGCGTGCGCAACGAGCAAGCGATTTTACCGAAATGTAACGCCGTTGCACAACCTCTGCAACATCAGCCTACAACGTCTTTCCGTCAAAATGCACATCATACCACATTGATGCCAAGAGCAATGTCCAAAGTGGCGAGCTAACATCGCGCCTTCCGCTACGGTGCGCCTCGAAGAGATGCTTGACGTATTTTTTGTTGAACAAATGCTGCGTCATTATGCCAGAGGTCATCACGCGCTCTTCGGCCATCGGCGCAAGTTTCCCGCTCCTGAGCCATTCGCTCGACGGCGCTGCGAAGCCTTGTTTGCGTCGATAAATAATGTTTTCGGGAATGATGCCTTCCGCCGCTTTTTTCATAATGTATTTCGGCACGCCGTTCTTGATTTTGAGTTGCTGCGGAATGCGAAAGGCGAACTCCACCAAACGATGGTCAAGAAATGGCACGCGCGCCTCAATGGAGACCGCCATCGACATTTTATCGACGCGCATCAAGAGCAATTCCGCTAATCTGCCTTTGAATTCAGCGTAAATCATTTTGCGAAGAAACTCGGCGTTGCGGCTGTCGGGCAAGAGTGATTCCAACTGCGCAAAGAAGCCATCCGCCACTCTGCCACTCACCTGAACGCTGCGCCTAAATGAATCCGTTAGGAGATTATGTTTCATTTCTTCCGTAATGCTCACCGCGCCGCCGTAGAACGGCACATCGTTTTCACTGGCGCGACGCGCATACTCGACAGGTAACGCATCACCGCGCATTTTTTTTGCAGCTTGATATGCCAAGTCCTTCACTGCTTGCGGCAGAAGCGCATAGTAGTAATCGTGATAGCGCAGTTCGCGCAGGTAGTGCGTATAGCCTGAAAACTCTTCGTCCGAACCTTCACCGACCTGAACGACAATTGTGCCTGACTCGCGCGCCAATTTGCTTACAAAATACAGCGGCACACACACTGGGTCAGCATTCGGCTCATCTTGATGCCAAACCATCTTCGGCAGAAAGTCAATCGCATCTTGTTCTGTCAGCAAAATCTCATGATGGTTGGTCTGAAATTCTTTGGCAATCTGCCGCGCGTATTGCAACTCATTGTATTTCTCCAAATCCTTGAAGCCTACGGTAAAGGTCTCCAC
>JPGV01000004.1 GCA_000724175.1 [Candidatus Thermochlorobacteriaceae] bacterium GBChlB
TCCGATAGCTCCACCGGAAGCGCCGTCAAAGCGACAGCGTTGGTTTGCACGCCCGATTGAAAATAATTGATTGCCGCCCCTGAGCCGTTGAACGGATACACATCGTAGAAGTAGCTCTCGCCGAAGGTAACTGTATTGTCGGTGAAACTTGTCGCTGTGCCAACTGAAACAACCGTTTGTCCGCTAAACACCTGACTAATCGTGTAGGTCATGCCGTCCGCCGGGTCAGTGCGCGGCGTGGTGCTGGGGCGACGGACGACCAAGTATCCTGACGGCGTTGGCGAGGCGGGTGCAAAATTGACGGTGATGTTCGGCGGGTGTGTTGGAAGTGTGCTTAAATTCGGAATGCCCGATGAGCCAGTAGGCTGGGCGGCAAGGTTGACCAAACTGTATGAGGCAGGCGTCGTAATACCGGACGCTGACGCCGTAACGGCATAACTCCCAAAGATGCTGTTCGCTGTCGCCGTTGTGCTAACATTGCCGCTTGTAATCGTAACGGGGTTTACGCTAAAGGTGCAACTGGCACCACTTCCGGGCGGGGTAAAAGTAATCACGCCGCTGTTGACGGGTTCGCTGAACGGCGAAGCCACGCTGGCTTGAAGCGCAACTGGAAACGCGGTACTGACAAGCGTGGTCTGGGGGCTACCGCCAGTGAGGGTTATTGAGAACCCTCTGGATTCAAACGCGCCGATGTCGGTTGCGCCGACGCGCGAGATGCCGCGTTGGTCTGCTGTGGGCGCGCCTGAGGCAGTGCCAGCGTTGATGGCGGGACTGCCGGGCAAGAGCGCAACGGTTTGCGTCGAGCCGCCGTAACTACCAAGGGCGGAAAGACGTGCATTGATTGGCGCGAGCGATGTACCGACCTGATTGCCGTTCACGCTGTTCGTAATGCCCGTCATTCCTGTGCCGTTGCCGATGAGGTTATGTGTGCTGCCCGTAGTCGTTATATCGCCAGAGATGTCAGGATCCGAGGTGGCACTGTTACCCGCGACAATTGTGTTGAGCAGTCTATCAATCGGTCCGTCACTGGGTTCACCGCACACCCCGCCGCCCGACGCAGACGCTGTGTTGCCCGTAATCGTGCAGTTGATTATTCGGATGGTTGGGTCGGCACCACTGTCATAAATTGCGCCGCCGCCACTGCCTCCCTGAGCGGTGTTATTAGTAAATGTGCAGTTGGTAATCGTAGTGATGCCGGTCTCTATGGCGGCAAGTGCACCGCCGTTACCTCCACTTCCGCTTGCTGTATTGCCTGTAAAAGTGCAATTGCTGATAAAGTAAGTGCCTGTTTCGCTAACGTAGATAGCGCCGCCCGGACCATTCGTTGAGTTATTTGAAAATGTGCAGTTCGAGATAGCGGAAGTAGCTGTGCCACCCAATGTGATGGCGCCGCCACCACCGCTTGAACCTTGATTGCCAGTAAAATTGCAACCGTTGAGCGTAAGTGAATTCGCTGCATCAATGGCGCCTGAAAAAGTTGACCGATTATTTGAAAAATCACAGTTGTTGATGATGAGCGGACCAAGACTTGAAATAGCACCGCCACCCGCTGCGTTCCCTTCTGTAAACTTCAAACCCGACAGCGTCAAGGCAGACGATCCCAACACGTTGAGAATACGCGAAGCAGTTTTCCCGCTAAGCGTCAAGTTGCTCGCGCCCAGACCGGCGACCGTTAGACTTTTGGTCACTGTAATCCCTGAATCTAATGAAAGTGTGCCAGAGAGCGAGGGAGTGAATGTAATTGTGCCGCCGTCTGGCACCGTTGCAAACGCCCAACGCAATGCCCCATCTGTCGTGGGACTATCTGTAAGCGTATTGACAACATTATGTCGATTATACACCTGCAAGTTTTTCATCACGCCGTTGAAATAGCGAAAGACGGAGCTAATCTCCGACCGTGTAAGAATCCTATTCGTCGGGCTGGTAACAGACGCCGTGATGGTGACGGCGAGAATGCCGTTCAGGTAAAGCCGCGTCTCTGTGCCGTCGCGCGTGATGGTAACATTGTTGAACTGACTAAGCGGCACGATGAGCGAACCAGTGGTGGTTGAAGTTCCCACCCGTAATTGTATCGCGCCAGTGTTGGTAATCAGCGCAGCGATTTGAGAATCGAACGCCGTAAAGACCGGCATATAATCTGCTGGATAACTGGTGATACGAAAGTTCGCCGTGATGGTGAAATTGCCAGTCGTAAAACTCGCGATTGACGGCGACTCTAAATAGCTCGTGCCAGCTAGTTGAATGCCGCCCAATGTATAGGTGGACGACCCAATCACCGCCATATTGCGTGCTGGGTTGGAAGGGGCTTGTGCATCGGCTAAGGTGCCGTTTAATGTATAATTGGCAAGCACGGAAAACGCCGACGCATGCTGCACGACCAAAGGAAAAGAAGATGCTGCAAAAAGCAGAGCGACTAAGAGCGACTTTTTCATAGCGAAAAAAGTTTGAGGTGAACAAAAATACCTGCTGGACTTTTCAATCCAGCAATGGGCAAACCTTCCGCCATTGTGCAGCTTCAATGGACGTATGCTTAATTTCAGAAATTTCTGACAGTCTTTCAAACGATTTTTTACAGCAGCAAATCGACCAAAACGGCTCTTGCAAGTAAAGAATCTTCCCTGAGGCAAGGGCGGCGCAGTGTAATTTCCACAAGCAGTTTTTACAACCGTTGAAGTAAGGAGTATTGTTATGAAGTGTGATGTCGCCGTTATCGGCGGAGGACCTGCTGGCGCAACCGCCGCCAATGAACTTGCAAAAGCTGGGCTGTCCGTCGCGCTCATCGAGCGCAATTTGAACAATGCTAAACCCTGCGGCGGCGCCATTCCGCTTGGGCTGATTGAGGAGTTTGATATTCCCGCCGACATTGTCGAGCGTAAGGTTACGCAAATGGCCGTGCGCTCGCCGAAAGGGCGGGTGATTTCTATGTCGATGCCCAACGGCTATGTTGGTATGGTGCGGCGCGAGCGGTTCGATAAATTTTTGCGCGAGCGTGCGGCATCGAGCGGTGCGGAATTGATTGAAGCCAAAATGCGCGCGGTCAAACAAACCACCGACGGCTACCAACTCAGCATTGACGCGACACATTCAGGCGCAACGGAAATCCATGCGACTTATGTCGTTGGTGCAGACGGCGCAAATTCCAAGACCGCACACGAACTTGGGTTTCCAGCCAACGAGTTCAAAGCCGTTGCCATTCAGCAACGCTTTCGCTATTCGCCCGAATTGGAACGATACCACAACTTGGTTGAAATCTGGTTCGACGGCGAAGTCTCGCCCGATTTTTACGCATGGGTGTTTCCAAAAGCAGACCACATTGCCGTCGGCACAGGAACGGAAGATGTGAACGGCAACATCAAAAAGCTGCAAGCGCGATTCCGCGAAAAGTTGGACTTGAAGGTCGAGCCGTATTACGAAGAGGCGGCGAAAATCCCGATGCACCCGCGTAAGATGTTCACGCAAGGCAACGCGGCACTCGTCGGCGACGCGGCAGGGTTGGTTACTGCCTCTAACGGTGAAGGTATTTTCTTCGCGATGCAAAGCGGCAAAATGGCGGCGCGCACCTTGCTCAAGGTCATGGTTGGCAAAGAAAAATCGTTGGCAGCATACGAAAAGCACTTCCGACGGCAGTATTTCCCAATCTATACGGGTCTGGCGTTTTTGCAGTGGGCGTATTATCGAAACGACCGATTGCGCGAAAGTTTTGTGGCGATTTGCGAAGATAAGCACGTGCAGCAAATCACCTTCGATTCGTATCTCTACAAAAAAATGGTTCCCGCGCCGCTATGGGTGCAGGCGAAAATCACTGCCAAGAACCTCTACCACTTGGCGTTGGGACACTGACGATTGCCGATATTGAATTGACGATTGAATCCAATGTTTGGCAATCGTCAATTCACCGTGATGTCAAGAACCCCCGTTGCCGCTTCGTAAAATTTCGGGTAGATGCTTACATTTCGCCCGACTTCAACCACTGAGAATTTTTGCAACTGATGGAGACGCTGACGAAAAAAATCACCTACGCCGAATTTATCGAGATGGATTTTCCCGACGACGACCACCACCACTATGAACTTTTAGACGGAGAGCTCGTGATACGCAATACGCCCACAATTGAGCATCAACGCATCTCACGCAACTTGTTGGTCAAGTTACATCTCTTTGTAGCCGAGCGAAATCTCGGCGAAGTTCTCTACGCGCCGATTACACTGTTCGTCGATGATGACAACGCGCCGCAGCCCGATTTACTCTATGTCTCGGCGGCCAACAAAGACGCCTTAGGTGAACGTGTCGTCGAGCGGGCGCCTGAACTTGCGGTCGAGATTCTTTCGCCAAGCACGGTGTATCACGATTGGCATTACAAACGAAAACTCTACGGGCGGTTCGGCGTGAAAGAATACTGGCTCATCGACCCGCAAAACAAAGCGGTGGAAGTCAGCGAGCTCAACAGCGGCGACTACGAATTGTTTTCATTCGCGGCGGAAAAAGGCACGGCGCGCGCCCAAGTGCTCAACGGCCTCGAAATCGATTTGAAAGAATTGTTCGGCTGAAAGAGTTACTCCGAAATCACGGCGTCTCTCGTTTTACGGCGAATTTTTCTAACTTTGCCCCTGCTACGCAAAAACCATTTAACTATTCCATGCTGCGCCGCATTGCTGTCTTTTCGGTCATTATTTTCAACATCGCGCTGATTGGCTCGTGCAATCGTTCTGGCACGCCCGACCAAATTGCCGAGGCGATTCTCAAGAAAATGACACTCGAGGAAAAAATCGGACAAATGATGATGGTCGCTGTCGAGTATTTGGAGCGCGATGATGATGTGAAGACGTACTTTATTGGCAGCATGGTTCATGGAAGCGGCTACTCGCCCAAGCCTGATTCGAACAGCGCCGCACTGTGGGCAAATCGAATTGATTCACTGCAATCGCAAGCGCTCAAAACGCGGTTAGGCGTGCCAATTCTGTTTGCCAGCGACGCGGTTCACGGCAACGCCGCTGTGTTTGGCTCTGTCGTCTTTCCGCACAACATTGGCATGGGGTGTACGAACAATCCCGCCTTGGTTCAATCGGCAGCAAAAATAACGGCGACGGAAATGCGTGGGTCGGGACTGCGTTGGGCGTTAGCGCCAACCATCTCTGTTGCCCGCGATGAACGCTGGGGACGCACCTACGAATCATACTCCGAGTCGCCTGAACTTGTCTCGAAAATGGGCGATGCGGCCATTATTGGATTTCAAGGCAAAACGCTGTCGCCGACAAGCGTGCTGGCCTGCGCAAAGCATTACATCGGCGACGGCGACACGGAAGGCGGACAAAATGAAGGCAATGTCAAACTCGATGGCAAAGCCTTGCGCGCGTTGCACCTGCCGCCGTTTGCCTCGGCAGTTAAGGCCGGCGTCGGCTCGATTATGGTCTCTCTTGGCAGTTTTAACAGCGAGAAGATACACGGTCAGAAATACCTCATCACAACGGTGCTGAAAAGGGAGTTAAAATTTGGCGGCATTGTTGTCTCTGACTGGGCGGGCATTTTTCAACTCTCCAATGATACGCTGGCGGCGGTCGAGCAGGCGATAAACGCCGGACTCGATGTGGTGATGCTGCCGGGCAAATACAAAGAATTTATGGCAGCGATGAAGTTTCTGGCATTGCAAGGACGCATTGCGCCGGAACGATTGGACGACGCCGTGCGCCGCATTCTTAAAGTCAAAGTAGCCATGGGACTCTTTGAGTCGCCAATGACCGACCGCAAACTCACCGAACTCGTCGGCTCACAGGCGCACCGAGACGCAGCGCGCACTGCGGTGCAAGAGTCGTTGGTGCTGGTCAAAAATGAGAACAGTATTTTGCCTCTGTCAAAAACAACGGCGCGGATTTTCGTTGCTGGAAAAAACGCAAACAACTTAGTCAATCAATGCGGCGGATGGACGGTCGATTTCGAGGACTTTCAGAAAAATCTCGATAGCCTTGCATTTGCTTCAACGGTATTGAGAAGCATTCGCCGCGCGGTCAGTGCAAACACCACCGTGAATTTTTCAGTGGACGGGGTAGGTGCAGCAGGCGCAACCGTTGCTGTTGCGGTTATCGGCGAAACGCCCTATGCGGAGAGCGTCGGCGACCGCGACAGCCTGATGATTAGCGAAGATGACCTTGCTGTGATTGAAAACCTAAAAGCCGCCAAAGTGCCAATCGTCATCGTGGTCATCTCTGGACGACCTCTGATTTTGGGCGAGGCACTTGCCAAAGCCGATGCGCTTGTGCTTGCGTGGCTGCCCGGCACAGAAGGCGATGGAATTGCCAATGTGCTTTTCGGTGATGCCGTTCCGACAGGAAAACTCTCACACTCCTATCCGCGAACAATGGAGCAAGTGCCGCTCAATGTGGGAGATTCGCCTTATTCACCGCTGTTTGAATTCGGATTCGGACTTTCCTACTCAAAATAAACGATAAGCAACATTGATTAATGAGGGAAACCTGCGCTGGCGCGCGCTTGTTCAACGGGTTTCGACATCGCAGTTTGCGCGCAACGCCGTTCTCAGTGTGGGTCTATCCAGTCTCTCGAAAGGCTTGGCGTTCTTGGCCGCTACATTTGCGGCAAAGTGTATGGGCGCGGTGAACTATGGCATTTCGGGCGTGGCATACACCGCCGCGTTTCAGACGGGATTGGCATATCACTGGGGACTCGACATTGTCGCCGTCAGACGTATTGCCGCCGATAAAAACGCTCCAAACGCAACTGCGTTGACCGAAACGATAATCGGATTTCGTCTCTCTGTTGCAACGCTTATCGCGCTCCTGTGGATAGGCGTTGTTCTCTTGGTCGTTGATGCAGACCAAAAATCGGCGTGGGTGCTGGCCGGCGCAACGCTCTGGCTCAATGCGATACAGGTAAATTTCGTCTTTATGGGCTTGGAGAAACTGCCGATTCAAAACGGCATCAATGCGCTGGCATCGACGCTTTCCGCCGCTGTAATTTTTCTCTGGTTCAAACCCGGCATGCCCGCAGGCGCAGACTTGGCGGTTACGGTATTTACATTGGCAGTGACTGCCGCGCTCAGTTGGGGCGCATATCGACGCGAGTTTGGCAAACTGCCCATCTCAAGCCGATTTTTTCGTCAGCCGTTTGAAATGCTGCCAAAGCTCGTCGGAGAATCGTGGAAATACTGGCTCACCACGGCGGTTACATATCTCTTCACATTCTTCCAACTCCCGATGATTGAACTGTTCAGCAGCACAAGGGAGGTAGGCGTGTATCGCACCGCGTTCAGTTTGATTATGGGGCTTGATTTTTTCCTGCAAAGTTTTTACTCATTGCTGTTGCCGCGCGTGGTGGCGTGGAAAGCATCAGGCGATGATGTCTTGGCAAAGCAACAACAAAAAACAGCTCTGCTGTTTCTGGCGATGGGAATCCCGATTGGCGCGGCGGCCGTGCTTGTCGCTCCGACATTTTATCGGATATTTTTGGGAGAGGAATTCATGACTGGCACAAGTGTATTTCAGATTTTGGCGATGGCTAAACTGACTGGATTTGTCGCGCAGGTTTATGTCCAAACACTTGTCGCAATGAAGCGCGACATGGATTTTTTAATTATTTCTGCCCTCGGTTCTGCCATAAGCCTTATGTCAAGCGCGGCACTGATTCCGCAGTTCGGCGCCGTCGGCGCAGCGTGGGGCGCGGCAGCGGGTGAGGTGTTGATTAACTTCGGCAGTTTTTGTTATATGCTATGGCTGACACCGTCAAAGTCTGAAAATCCATTGTAAAACATGAACATCCGCGCATGGATAAACGCCGTCAAGAGCAGCCCTCTGATGAAGCCTCTAAAAAAACTCTATCACTGGCTGCGCAAAAAGAAGTTGCACGCCTTTTCTCGCGTGAAAACAATTTCCTTGGAACAGTTCTTGCAAACCCATCTTGGCATCACTGAAAAACTCAGAGACGAAAAGTATCTCGACCTACAGCCAACCTTTACGATTCCGACAGGGCCGATGGAAAAGGCTGATGTGACTGTTCTCACTCGATTATTGGCACATCTCCATCCGAGATACATTTTTGAGTTCGGCACAAACTGGGGATACTCCGCCGCCATTTTCGCGCTAAACACGCCACCTGAAACGCAAGTATGGACGCTGGACATTTGCCGAGAGATGTTCGATGAAGAATATCTTAAAAGTGACATAGAGCTTGACCTAATGACCCTGCGTCGAGCTGAAACGGGTTGGGCATACAAGCAATTGGCGGACATATCGGTCAAGGTGCGGCAGATTTTCAAGGATTCTATGGCACTGGATTGGGCAGAAGAGGCGTATCCCGACACCTTCGATGTGATATTGATAGATGCTTGCCATAAGTATGCCTTTGTGAAAAGCGACACGCAAAAAGCAATGCAAAAATTGTCGCAAGGCGGGCTGATACTGTGGCACGATTATTATCCTGACCCAAGAGAAGGGTGGAGCGATGTGCATCGATGCGTCAATGAATTTGCCAAACACTATGGACATACATACCATCTTGCAGGGACAAATTTCGCAGTGTATGTGGCCGCATCCTCTAAATGATGTTCGGCTTAAAGAGAGTCAAGACGATGATTGAGTGGCTGAAAGTGATTAAACGACACATCGTCGCTGTTGTGCATAAAGTTCAAGTCGCGTATCGGGTGCGACGCCTGCGCACTCGATTGGTGCAGTTGAACACAACAGTGAAATCCGAGCAGCCGACTCGCCGCATCGTCCTAATCACGTTAATTGAACACTTAGGCGACATCGTCGCCTGCGAACCAATTGCGCGGGAGGTGCGTGCGCGCCACCCCAATGATTACCTTGTCTGGATGGTGCGCCAGCGCTACCGCGAACTCTTGGACTACAATCCGTTCATCGACGCTATTCTGACGGTAGAGTGCATTACCGAATGGATAAATATCCGTTCAGAGCGACTTTACGATGTCGCGATCGAGCTGCACCTGCGCGACCATGAATGCTGGATATGCAAAGTTCCACTGACGAAGGAGAGCGGAGAAATATCAATGGCGAACTACTTTCACTTCGGCGCCTTGTTGCCGGTCTTCTCGCAAAGTGCAGGGTTGCCGCCCCTGACCGACCCGCCGCGTCTGTATGTGCCGAAACAGGTTGCAGAGCGCGTCTCGGCATTACATTTGCCAAAGCCATTTATTGCCCTTCACGCTGTCTCGAATGAAAAGACAAAAGATTGGCAGCGCGCAAAGTGGGTCGAACTGGTCGAGAAAATTGAAACGGCTTATGAGACTTGCACGGTGGAAATCGGACATGCATCTGTGCTGCCAAAGCGCCATCGCCGGTTCAACTATTGCAAACGGTTGAGTATCTTGGAAACCGCTGAACTGATTAGAACAGCGGTTTTATTCATCGGTGTCGATAGCGGTCCGGCGCACTTAGCCAATGCGGTGGAAACATTTGGAATTATCTTATTGGGCAAACATCGAGACTTTCAACGGTATATGCCTTACACAGGCGGATACGCCGACGGCACCAACGCCGACCTGATTTATTCATCGACGGCTCCGGCGGACATTGCGGTCGAGCGTGTCTTTCGTGCAGTGGAATGCCGATTGAATGCTGCCTTGAAACCGCACTTGAGTAACTCCTAACCCATTTGCCCGTGTGAAAGACGCTCATCCGTCGGTCTGTATTCTTTTGCTCAATTGGAACGGCTGGCAAGATACAATTGAGTGCTTGGAAAGCGTGTTTCGCACGACGTATTCCAACTACTGTGTCGTCGTTTGCGACAATGGCTCAACCGATGACTCCATGCGCCGACTGAAACAGTGGGCGGAAGGCACGCTCTGCGCTTGGACGTCGCCCGCTCATCCTCTACGCTCGCACTCATTTCCGCCAATTGCAAAGCCACTCTCTTACCGCGAATACTCGCGCTCGGAAGCAGAATCGGGCGGTGCGCACAGCGATGCGGACGCACAGTTAGTGTTCATTCAAACCGGGGCGAACTTGGGATTTGCCGGAGGTAACAATGTCGGCTTGCGTTATGCGCTCACAAGAAACGAGATTGAGTATGTTTGGTTGCTGAACAACGACACCGTCGTTGCGCCAGACGCGCTCTCTCATCTTGTCGAAAAAGTAACTGCCGATAGCACCATTGGAATGTGTGGCTCGACCCTGCTGTTTTATCATCGCCCTGATGTGGTTCAGGCATTGGGCGGCGCGACCTACAATCCATGGATTGGCACAGCCAAACACATCGGCGAGCAAACGGTCTTTTCACCTCCCTGCGCGGCTGTGCCGCACCTCGATTATGTCGTTGGCGCGTCTATGCTTGTCTCTAAGCCGTTTTTGCGCCGCGTTGGGTTGATGAACGAAGCGTATTTTCTGTATTTTGAAGAAATTGATTGGGCAAGCCGCGCCAAAGGGATATTCAAGTTAGGATACGCGCCAGAAAGCGTTGTCTATCATAAGCAGGGCGCAACCACTGGCTCTCGATCGAGAACGCAAGTGAATTTGCAAAGTATGTATTATGACCTTCGCAGCCGGCTGCGATTTACGCGAACCTTTATGCCGCAGTATCTGGCAAGCGTGTATATCTGTATTGTCGGTTTTTGGTTGAAAAGCCTGCTGCGAGGCGACGTTGAACGCGCCGAAATCATCTTCAAGATACTCAGAGGCAAATAAAATCGCTTGCTTATATGGGCTGGAAAAACCTTACATTTCATCTCTATCACTGTTAATCTGCTTAAACCATTCATGAAACAGCGTCTTGTTCTCGCGTTTCTCCCGTTGTTTTGTTTTGCACACCTACTCCACGCCCAAGTCAAATTAGACTACTATCTGCCGAAAGGCACGAGTTACAATTCGGCAGTGCCGACGCCCGAAGCGTTTTTTGGATTTCAAGTCGGCGAGTGGCATTTGCGTCCCGACCAAATCGATGCGTATCTCTACGCGCTTGCTGGGGCGAGCAACCGACTTAAAATCGAGCGCATTGGAAAAACTTATGAAGAGCGCCCGCTCTTGCTGGTTACGATTTCCTCGCCCGACAATTTGAAAAACATCGAGAGCATCAAGGCGCAACATAAAGACCTCACGAACCCACAAAAGTCAAAGTCGCTGCCGATAGAATCTATGCCGATTGTCGTATGGATGGGATACAGCGTTCACGGCGATGAGCCAAGCGGCGTAAATGCTGTGCCAATGGTCGCATATTATCTTGCTGCGGCGCAGGGCGAGGAAATTGACACATGGCTCAAAAACTCGGTCATCTTGCTCGACCCGCATATCAATCCCGATGGCATTGCGCGCTTTGCACACTGGGCGAACATTCACAAAGGCAAGCACATCGTCGCAGACCCGCAGAACCGCGAACACAACCAACCCTTTCCAGCCGGTCGATTCAACCACTATTGGTTCGATTTGAACCGCGATTGGCTGCCGCTTCAACACATCGAGAGCCAAGCGCGTTTGGCAAAATTTCACGAGTGGATGCCGAACATTCTCACCGACCACCATGAGCAAGGCACCAACGCGACGTTTTTCTTTCAGCCCGGCGTGCCGTCGCGCAACCACCCGCTCACGCCGAAACGCACCATCGAGCTGACCGAAGCCATCGGCAAGTTTCACGCGAAAGCGCTCGACGACATCGGCTCGCTCTACTTCACCAAAGAAAATTACGACGACTTTTATTTCGGCAAAGGCTCGACCTATCCCGATTTGCAAGGCTGTATCGGCATTTTGTTCGAGCAGGCAAGTTCTCGCGGACACGCGCAGGAAAGCGCCAACGGCGTTTTAACATTCCCCTTCACGATTCGCAACCAAGTCGCCACATCGTTCTCGACGCTTCGTGCCGCACAAGCCTTACGAAAGGATTTACTTGCGCATCAACGCGACTTCTTCACATCGGCACTCTCAGACGCCGAAAAGTCCAACGTGAAAACCTACGTCTTTGGCTCCTCGACCGACGCCGCGAAAAACTTTCACTTTGTTGAACTGCTCCGTCGACACGAGATTGACGTCTATGAACTGACAAAAGACCTCAAAGCAGGCGGCGAGGAGTTCAAAGCGGGCAAAGCGTTTGCCGTGCCGACCAATCAGCCGCAGCAACGGCTCATCACCGCCATTTTCGAGAAGCGCACGACATTTCAAGACAGTTTGTTTTACGACATTTCGGCATGGACAATGCCGCTTGCGTTTGGATTGCCTTACGCTGAGTTGACTGCAAAACTCGATGGCAAGCGCGTTGAGGCAGCGCAATTTCCAAAAGGCGAAGTCATCGGCGGCAAAGCCAGCTACGCTTACATTTTTGAATGGAATACCTATTACGCGCCGCGCGCCCTATCACGATTGCAAAAAGCGGGCGTCCGCGCCAAAGTTGCGTTACAGCCGTTTGAAATCACGACATCCGTCGGTCAAAAGAAGTTCGATTACGGCACGGTCATGGTTGCCGTTGGGCAGCAGCGCCTGTCGCCCGATTCGCTCTTGGCGCTGATGGAACGCACGGCTCGACAAGACGGGTTAGATATTTTCTCGGTGGCGACGGGACTCTCGTCGTTTGGATTAGGCAGTTCGAACTTTGAAACCGTCGCCCAACCGCGCGTGGCAATGCTGGCCGGCGTCGGCGTCACACCCATGGACGCAGGCGAAATCTGGCACTTGCTCGACCAGCGCGTCGATATGGAACTGACCATTCTCGAACTCACACAACTTGGCAGAGCGAACTTATCAAGATACACAACACTCGTGATGCCGGGCGGCAATTACAATTCACTCGATTCCGCCAGCACTGCAAACCTTCGTCGATATGCTGAACAAGGCGGCACGATTGTGGCAATGACAGGTGCAGTCGAGTGGTTGATGAGCCGACGCATCGTCTCCGAAAAAATCAAGCGCCCGAAAGAAGATACATCGCGCACCCGAGCCGCCTTCGAGAATATTGAAGAAGACACGCGCGCGCAAAGCATCACCGGCGCAATTTTTGAGACGACCATCGACCGCTCTCACCCGCTTTGCTTCGGATATGACGACAATAAGCTCGCCATTTTTCGGAGCAGTACGACTTTCTTAGAGCCGTCGAGAAACGCCTATTCAACGCCGGTACAATACACCCAGAAGCCGCTTCTGTCCGGCTTTATCACAAAGAAAAATGAAGACCAATTAAAAAACACGGCGGCGGCGGTTGTCAGCCGCGTCGGGTCGGGTCGCGCGATTTTAATGACCGACAATCCGAACTTCCGCGCGTTTTGGTATGGCACGAACAAACTGTTTCTCAACAGCATTTTCTTCGGCGCGCTGACCACACGCGGCAGCACAGCGCAACTGCCCAGCAATGACGACGCGCATTAAAACAGCCGCGCATTTGCTTGGCTCGAATCAATCTTGTTCAACGCATCTGAATTTTATCTGACGAAACTTTTTTCTTCTAATGAAAACCATTCTATCGACGCTCTCTTTGCTTCTCACACTCTCTCTTGCAACGGCGCAAGTGAAACCGACAGACACATCGACGCGCGGTAAAACTCCCGCGTTGCCTGAATTTTCGCTCTCGCAAGCGGAGGTAACCGCACACTTGAAGTTCCTTGCTGCCGATGAACTTCTGGGCAGAATGACGGGCGAACAAGGCAACAACATCGCCGCACGCTATATCGCCGAGCAGTTTCGTCAATACGGCTTGAAAGAAGTTCGAGGTGCGGCAGGATATTTTCAAAAAGTCCCGCTCGTGAAAATCAATCCGCCGAAAGAAGCGATCATCGTTTGGGACGGCGATACGCTGCGTCAGGGCAAAGACATACTTCTGCTCGGCGGCGACGCACTGACAGTAACAGCAAGCGTGGTCTTTGCCAAGAACGGCATCGTCGATGAAAAAACGGGACGCGACGATTACGCAGGCTTGGACGTGAGAGGAAAAATCGTCGTCGTGAATTTAGGCTCGGCGGAGGGCGCAGACGTGCGCGAGGCGTTCCGCTTACGCGACTCAAAACAAAAGGCAGCCGCAGAACGCGGCGCGGTTGCCCTGATTGAACTCTACAACGCGTCGGTCGCTTGGAACTTCATCGCACAATTCGCCAACCGACAAACAATGCAGCTTGCAACAGACGAGCCTAAAATGAACTACATCTGGCTCAACGACGGGTCAAAAAAATACGCTGAACTTGTTGCTAAATCTGCGCCAACACAGATTTCAATTTCAACAAGCGGACTCCTGCGCCAATCGGTACTGTCGCAGAATGTCATTGGCATCATCGAAGGCAGCGACGCAAGATTGAAAGACGAGTATATTCTCTTGACCGCTCACTACGACCACATCGGCACGGGGATACGCCCGAATGCAACCGACACGATTTTCAACGGCGCGCGCGACAACGGCATGGGAACAACGGCGGTGCTTGCGGCTGCAAAAGCGCTTGCGCAAAAGCCGCCGAAGCGTTCCGTGTTGTTCATCGCGCTTACGGGCGAAGAAGTTGGTTTGCTCGGCAGTCAATACTACGCTGAACACCCGCTTGTGCCGCTCGATAAAACCATTTTCAATTTGAACATCGATGGCGCAGGCTACAACGACACGACCATCGTAACCGTCATCGGCTGGGAACGCACCACCGCTATGCAAGACATTGAGGCAGGCGCAAAAGCCTTTGGGCTGGGCATCATCAAAGACCCTGTTCCCGAACAAAATCTTTTCGACCGTTCCGACAACGTCAGTTTCGCCGCCAAAGGCATTCCCGCGCCGACATTCAGCGAAGGCTTGCGCAGCTTCGACGCCGAGATTAGCAAATACTATCATCAAGCGGCCGACCAAGCGGACGAGAACTTTAACTTTTCGTATCTGCGCAAATTTTGTGGCGCCTACATTCATGCCGCCCGACGCATCGCCGACCGACCTGAAAAACCGCGTTGGGTATCGGGCGATAAGTATGAATCAGCCTTCAAAAAACTGTATGGAGAGAAGGAGACCAAGTAAAGACGCGCTGCCCGACATGGAACATTGGTGCTTAGGATAAGGGTGCGTCGGTACGGTTCTGTTTTGCGAATTCGATAATTTTTTCGGCGATGCGCAAGGCAAGCGCGTCGGGCAACCCGTCGAAGTGCGTCGACTTCAGGCGCAGGTCAATCGGGTCGTTGACATAATCCACAGCGACAAGCCGCCCGTCCGTCGTCAGCACGAGTTCCGACGAGAAGAAATCCATTTGCGACACGCGCGCAATCGTGGTCATCACGGCGACGAAGTTCTCAACGCCGATAAGCGTTTTATCGCGCTCCGAAACGGGCTGATAGATATGCCGCTCGTCGTCCCACCACGCCAGTTCAACGCCGCCGAAAAGGTAGTAGGCGCGAAACCAACATCGCCAGCCGTAGAGATACTTCGGGCGGATTTTTTCTTGTGCCAGATAATTGTCCCAAGGGATTTCCTCCCGCCGCGCTGCTGCCTCATACGGCGAAAAGACGGACTTAACGACGCCTTCGCCGCCGCCGCCATTCGCGGGCTTTAAAACAAACGGAACTTTTAAGCGTGAAAGGTCGGCAATGAGCGCGCCGTCGAGCCGTTCTGCTTGTTGATACGATGGCAGCACCACAGTATGCGGCACGCTCACGCCCGCTTTGATGAGTTCATAGTGCATAACGGCTTTATCCATCGTGCGCTCTGATGCTGCATAAGGATTGATGAGACGGATGTTTTTTGTGTCGCCATGTTCAGTGATAAAGCGTCGAAGCGGCAGGAATGTCTCGCCTGCATCGCTGGCGCGGTCGAGCAACGACGCCACACTCATCATATCGGAGCGCAGGGCATCAAGCACGGCGTCCAGATTATACGCGGTGATTTCAATCAAAGAGACGTGATGTTCCTGTGCAACGCGGCGCAACAGCCGCATAAAATCAACGTCGTATTCCCAATCCCATGCGACGGCAAGGTCGTAACGGCGGTTGAGCAGTGCGGTGGTCTGCATTACGCGGACAGACAGTTGAACACTCATAAAAAGAGAAATGTAAAAATAGAACGACGGCGTCAAACTTCGTTATCGAGCCAAAAGAACGTCGGGCGATGGAAACAGAGAAGCCAACATAAGTGGTTATTGTTTTGGGTTGCGCAGCGTTGTATTTTCCCCCGCAATGTCAATTAACACAAGGTATTCGACGAACAAATGAAATCGACGCCCAATGCCGCAGAACGGCTTTCGCTTCTTTCAACAAAACTCTCCGTGCAACCGCACTCTTCTGCCCTGTTAGAATGGGCGGAGTTGATGCTCGAGCAGGGGAAGGCGAAAGATGCGGCGCAAAAACTCGCGTCGGCGCAGGCAAAGTATGCGTCGTCGTATCGATTCCATGTCATTTTAGCGCGGGCGCATCGCGCATTAGGAAATACGGCGAAAGCCAAAGAGGCTTACGAGAAAGCCTGCGCGCTTGCGCCGCAAAATGAAGTCGCATTGCGCGAACTCATCACGCTTGAATTGCCCATCAAATCCGTTGCTAAATCGACCCCAGCGCCCGCGTCGCGCCCTATCGAGCAGCCCATCGCAGAAAAACCCGCGACGCCGCAACAGGCAGTCATTGAAGGCGCTGTTGCAAAAAGTCTTGATGCGCTCAAATTCAAGAAGCCTGAACCGCCACCGCTTCCGATACAATTCCCTGTTGAGCCCATCAGCGCAGAGGAGTTGCTCAAAGAAATGAACACTGACATTATTGATGACCTCAACGATCTTGTTCCGAAAGTTGTCTCAACGGTTGATAAGTCTGCCACGCAGGCGGCGCCGCACAATGACACTATCGCGCCAAGCCTTGATGCGATGCAACGCAATATGCCAGCGCTGAACGACACAAAAGACCCACAATTGCTCGACCTGCCGAAAGAGATTACATCGCCGCTACCTTATCCCGTCATTGAAGAACAAGTCACTGCAATTCGCAGCGATGAGCCTGACGCCATTGAAGCGATAGAGATGGCAATGCAGAATGCGCAACTGCCGTTAACCAAGCGAGATGAGGTGCCGGTGTTCGAGGAAGTCAAGGTACTTCAGCCAGAAGGCACGGTGCAACTCGATAAAGAGAAACTCGCAAAGGTTTTATCGAAGCTCTCTATTTCGCCGCCCAGCGCAGAGCCAAAGCCCAACCCCGCGCGGGCCTTTACCGACGAGTTGCCGAAAGACTCGTCGACTGGGTTTGCCGACGCGCAAATCGAAGAGCTGGCCGCCGCACTCTCGAACGTCAAGATGTCGCCCGTTGAAGAAATGAGCGACCCGACGCCGATTCAAGAGCAGCGACAGCCGGTCTCGGACGAGGAGGACATTAAATTCCCGACGCGCAACTTGGCGGAAATCTTCGTCGCCCAAGGCGCCTTCGCAAAGGCGATTAAAGTCTATGAAAAACTTGCGGAGAAAGAGCCTCAAAACGCCGTGCTGTTCGGCATTATTATCAACGGGCTACGCGCGCAGCTCAAGTAATTTCGGCCGGCTGACAGTCTCCCAAAAAGTTCCAAAAAAATAATTTGGATTTTAAAAAAGTTGAAACAAGGTAGGTTAAACTATCGTTAATCACACTCGTTGCGGTCAATCACACTCGCGGCAAACAGCAAAGCACATTCCAACCTCCGAAAATTTTTGAAGTCTTTGAAAGTTACGTTGACTTTTCTAAGCCAATTGCTTAGTCGTTCCTTATCTGTTTTTTTTTTGATAATCATAGAATACTGTTCATCACATCGTCTATGAAAAAGTTGATACTCTGCCTTAGTCTCTCTTTTTTCAGTCTCTCCATCGCTGCGCAATCTTCTCAGTCTGTCGAGACGCTCACGCTTGAAAAAAGCGTTAGGATTGCGATTACGAATTCCGTTGCGGTCTTACAAGCCAAAGGCAATTATGAGCTAACGGGTGTGCAAGTGTTGCAAGCCTACGGACAGTTTTTGCCGAGCCTGAGCGCATCTGTGGGCTATACGCCGATTGCGCTCAACCAGAGAATTAACCCGACAACGCTGCCGGGCGGCGTGGTGATTTTCCCGCTTTTTGCGCAACAAACGACTGGGCTGAACTTCAACATTGTCTCTTCGCTCAATTTGTTCAACGGGCTGGCGGACCAAGCTGGATTACAACAAGCCCTCAGCAACAACAGAGGCTCGGAATACACGCTCACACGCGCCAAGCAGGACATCGCCTTCAATGTAGCTCAAGGGTATTTGCAAATTTTGCTCAACCAAGAGCTCTTGCGCATTTCGCAAGAAAACTTGAAAGCCTCGCAAGAGCGTCTGCGTCAGTTGCAAGAGCAAACGCGGCTCGGCTCACGCGCTATCGCCGACCTGTATCAACAAGAGGCGCAAAAAGCGGCGGACGAACTTGCAATGATTCGGGCTGATAATACGCTGCGCAACAGCAAACTTGCCCTGCTCAGACAACTCAGGCTCGAGCCAACGAAAGAGTATGAGTTTGTTCAACCCGCTACCGACACCACAATGCTCGACGAGCAATACAAAGATGAACAAGCGCTCATCGCCGCCGCCCTTGAAAGTCGAGCCGACATAAAAAGCTCTCAGGAATCGGTCAACGCCAATAGCTGGGCGATCTCGCAAGCCAGAAGCACCTATCTGCCGCAGTTAAACTTAAACTTTTCGTTTGGGTCGAATGGATTCAACGTCCTCAGCCAGAGCATTGATGGCGCAAGCGTAAATCCGCCAGCGCTGCCGTCTCTGCTAAGTCAGGTAGGCAATCAATTAGGATACTCGCTCGGCTTGCAACTAAGTTGGACATTGTTCGACCGTTTCTCGACTAACTTGCGCCAGCAACAAGCTGAAATCACGTTTCAAAATAGCCAACTGGCTTATGAAGATTTAAAGATTCGCGTTGCCGTAGAGGTCAAGCAAGCGTTGGGCGACTACAACGCGGCCATTTCGCAATTGGAAAGCACGCGGCGCGGACTCGTCTCCGCCGAAAAAGCCTTCGAGACGGTGCAGAAACGCTATGAAGTTGGCTCGGCGACATTCGTCGAAGTAACCACCGCGCAAGCCGCGTTGGTGCAGGCGCAATCGAACCGGGCGCAAGCCGTGTTCAATTTTACCTTCCAAAAGAAAATTTTGGAATACTTCTTGGGGAAAACAGATGTGAATTCACTTTAATTTTTGTCTAACGACAACTTTAACTTGCTCGTATTATGACCGAAACAGTGCAACCGCAATCTCCAAAAACCGTTTCTGGCGCGGATATTTTAGCGGCGGCGGGCGGCGCGCCCGTCAAGAAAAAGTCGCGGCGAAACTTGTACATCGCAGGCGGCATCGCTGTTCTGCTTCTCGTCATCGCTGTCATCGCGCTTCTGCCCAAAGGAGTAAAGCCGACAATTGTAACGACGGAGAAGTCGGCGATTCGCACCATTACGCAGCTTGTTTCGGCGACGGGCAAGGTTCAGCCTGAAACCGAAGTCAAACTCTCGCCCGAAGTCTCTGGCGAAATCGTCGAGTTGCCGGTCGCTGACGGTCAAAAGGTCAAGCGCGGACAGTTGCTCTTTAAAATCAACCCGCAACTAACCAAAGCACAAGTCGAGCAAGCGCGCGCGGCGCTCAGTTCGGCAAAAGCAGCAAGTCTGCGCGCGAAAGCCGAGCAACTGCGCACCGCCGAAGAGTTCCGTCGTTCCGAACAGCTCTTCAACCAGAAGCTCGCTTCCGAAACGGAATACCTTGCTGCGAAAACCGCCGCCGAAGTCGCCAAAGCCAACGCAGAAGCGGCGGTCTATGATGTGCAACGCTTGGAAAGCCAGTTGCGACAAGCCATTGAGCAACTCTCGCGCACCACGGTTACCTCGCCGATTGACGGCACGGTGAGTTCATTGTCGGCAAAATTAGGCGAGCGCGTTGTCGGCTCAATTCAAATGGCGGGAACAGAAATTTTGCGCGTCGCCGATTTGAACACGATGGAAGTGCGCGTTGATGTCAATGAAAACGACATCGTCAATGTGAAACTCGGCGACACGGCGCGCATCTCGGTCGATGCCTATCCGAACCGCAAGTTCACTGGCGTTGTGCGCGAAATTGCTAACGCGGCAAAGACCACTGGCGTCGGCACGCAGGAAGAAGTAACGAACTTCCAAGTCAAAATTCGCATTCTCGACCACAATGGCTTGATGCGTCCGGGCATGAGCGCAAGCGCGGATATTGAAACCTTCACCGCCCGCGATGTTGTTACGGTGCCAATTCAAAGCGTCACGGTGCGCAGTTCCGAACTGGGACTGAGCGCAGAAGAACTCAACCAACGCCGCCAACAGCAATTGCAACAGACCGATAACAGCGCCGACCTCATCAACGAGAAAGCCAAGCAACAACAAGAAAAAACCGACCGAGCTAAACTCTTGCGCGTCGTCTTCGTCAAGGTTGGAGACATTGTGCGCATGAGACCGGTCGAGACGGGCGTCGCAGACAATACTTACATCCAAATTAAAAAAGGGCTTGAGGCAGGCGAAGAAGTCGTATCCGGCAGTTACAGAGCCATCAGCCGCGACCTCAAAGACAGCGCAAAGGTGATGCTCGAGAGCGCAGTGAAAGGCGCACCGCCGCAAAAACCATAACTGAGAAATTCATTTTTACCGCGAGGATCATTTTTATGGAAAGAGCCATCAGACCGAAAGGCAAGCTCGTCATTCAAATCGAGGGCGTAACGAAGGAATACAAAATGGGCGATGAAATTGTCAAGGCATTGCGCGGCGTGTCGCTCTCGATTTATCGCAATGAATACGTGGCGATTATGGGTCCGTCGGGAAGCGGGAAATCAACGATGATGAACCTGCTTGGCTGTTTGGATACACCAACGGCGGGCAAATACGAGTTCAACGGAAAAAACGTCGCCGCCATGGAAGACGACGAGCTCGCTGCGATTCGCAACAAGGAAATCGGGTTTGTGTTCCAAACGTTTAATCTTTTGCCGCGTAGCGATGCGCTTGCTAATGTCGAGTTGCCGCTTGTCTATGCGGGCGTTTCGGGCGAGGAGCGGCGCAACCGTGCGCTCGCCGCGCTCGAGAGTGTCGGGCTGGGTTCGCGCGTGCATCATAAGCCGAATGAACTCTCAGGCGGACAGCGTCAGCGCGTTGCCATTGCGCGGGCACTCGTCAATAACCCATCTATCATTCTTGCCGACGAGCCGACGGGAAATCTCGACACCAAAACGAGCATTGACATTATGAACGTGTTTGAAGACCTTTACAACAAAGGCAATACGATTATCGTTGTTACGCACGAAGAAGATATTGCGCGACATGCACGACGCGTGGTGCGATTGCGCGACGGGCTTATCGAGAGCGATAAAACCATCAGTGAAGAATACTTGATGCAAGCCTAACGAGTTTGGATTGACAATGTCTGCCTTTGGCACAAACGATTGAAAAATGTAACTCGCTTTGAAACCTCTAACACGGCACTGAGAATGAATCAATCATTTGTTTTAGGCGTGATAATGCTGTTGCTATTCGTGGAACGGAGCGTGGCGCAAAGCTACGACGAGATTGAAAAACTCATTGAGAGACGCAAACTCGCCGACGCAGAAAAAGCGCTCAACGAAAAATTGGCGGTGAACTCGATCGACGATTCGGCGCATTATTTTTTGGGCAACCTTTGCCTGTTTCAAAAAAACAAATACGACGACGCTGTCAAGCATTTTGAAAAATGTGTCGAGCTTAAGCCGCAAACGAGCCTATATCATACGCAGTTAGGTCAAGCGCTTGGGCGCAGTGCGCAACAAGGTGGAATCTTTGCGCAAATTGGGTCGGTAGGGAGAGTCAAAGGGTCATTTGAAAAAGCCGTGCAACTCGATCCGGATGATTTTGAAGCGCGATACATGTTAGTGCTGTTTCACTTGAATGCGCCCGGCATTGTCGGTGGAAGTTGGGATGTGGCTAAGCAACAAGCCAGAGAGTATGAAAAATACAGCTCGCGCGGCTCAGCCCTACTTTGGATGTTAATCCATGCACAGTTGAAAGAACACGATAAATTTTTAAGCGCTTTGGAAAACGCTAAAATTGTAACTCAGATTGAGCAAGACGCGATGCAATCGGCGGTGTCGATGGAGTTCTCAAACCTGATGCAAGAGAATTTGTGGGATAAGGCAAAACGAATCTCTGCAAAATTTGTTGAGATATCTCCCAGCAAATTTTGGGGGTATTTATATTCTGGGAGATGTTTGCTTGAAGAGAAAAAATACGACGAAGCGATTGCTCAACTTGCAAAATCGATTGAGTTGGAAAAAAGTTACACGCCAGCGTATTACTATGTTGGTGTCGCAAACGACCGAAAAGGCGATAAAGAAAAAGCGATAGAATACTATCAGAAGTATGTCGAGATGGAAAAGAGAGGTGATACGGTCGAAAAGGTTAAAAAGAGAATTGAAGAGCTAAAAAAATAATCGTGCTGCTTCAAATCGAGCAACAAGCGATTCAACGCACAACACAACCGACCGATGAAAGAAATCAAAATTCTCTTCTACGAGTTTAACGAAAGCGTCAAGATTGCTTTCGACCAGATTCGCGCCAATAAAATGCGCTCGATTCTCACGGCGCTTGGCGTTATCATTGGCATTCTTGCCGTAACGCTGATGGGAACAGCGATTAACGGCATCGACAAAGGCTTCGATAACAGCCTCTCTATGATTGGCTACGACGTGCTTTATGTGCAAAAATGGCCTTGGGCAAATGTCGATGATTGGTGGAACTACCGCAACCGCCGACGCATCAAGACCGACTACGCCGAGCAGCTCAACAAGATGATTGAAGCCGCGCCAAATACCGAACTCATTACCGCCGTCCCGCAAGGTGTAAATATCAAAAGCGTCAAATACGAAGACAACCAAGTCAAAGGGGTCTTTTTGCTTGGCACAACGGATGAGTATCCGATTATCTCCACCGTCGATTTGAAAGAAGGACGGTTCTTCAGCACGATTGAATCGCGCACTGGTCGACCCGTTTGCGTTATCGGATATGACATTGCAGACGCGCTCTTTCCCAACGGGTCGGCAGTCGACAAAGTGGTTCAAATTGGCGGCGTGCAGTGCCGTGTCATCGGCGTTCTGGCAAAACAGGGAAAATTTCTTGGCTTGTTTAGCTTCGACTCGCAAGCCATTATCCCGCTTGAACTCTTGCAAAAACATTTTGGCGAGACGAACAACGACCGCGTCGTGGTCAAAATCAAAGACAAGACGCGCACCCTCGAAGCCAAAGATGAATTAACTGGACTGATGCGGCGTGTTCGCGGACTGCTGCCCGACCAAAAAGACGACTTCAGCATCAACGAACAGCAGGCGTTCAAAAGCACGCTCGACCCGATTAAGTCGGGCATTGCACTGGCAGGCTTATTCATAACGGGCTTGTCGCTCTTTGTCGGCGCGATTGGCATTATGAACATCACGTTTGTGAGCGTCAAGGAACGCACGAAGGAAATCGGGACGCGCAAAGCCTTAGGCGCGCGCCGCCGAACGATTCTCATGCAGTTCCTCATTGAAGCAGTGTCGATTTGTCTCGTCGGCGGCATTGTCGGGTTGCTTTTGGCGTGGGGAATGAGCATGGCGATTGGCGCGGCAGCCTCGTCGTTTCCTGTCAGCTTCTCGTTTGATTTGGTCATCGTCGGTATGGCGGCATCGATTCTGACAGGCATTTTCTCTGGCTTCGCGCCAGCGTTCTCGGCGTCCAAACTCGATCCAGTGGTCGCGCTGCGTTATGAATAGTGGAGTATGAAAAGAAAACTCTCAACCGCAACTGCTGGATATGAGCGACGCGCAGATGTTGAATGATGAAAAAAAGAAACCGAGAGAAATACGAGAACGAGCGGAAGAGTTTGCGATTAGAGCCATCAGACTTTATGAACATCTGGAAACATTAAAGAGCGGCGCGGCAAAAATTATCGCCAATCCGTTTCTTAGATTGGCAACATCGATAGGCGCAAATTTGCAAGAAGCAAAATTTGGCGAAAGCAAAGCGGACTTCGTTCACAAGTTGAGCATCTCGCAAAAGAGAGCCAATGAAACGCTTACGGGTTGAACCTGCTTGGAAAATCAACTCTTGTAGAAGAAAAACGGTTGGAATTGCTCATACAAGAAGTCAATGAACTTATTGCGATAATCACAACAATTATTGTGAAAGTTAAAACGAGCCGCAAAATAAATTTTTCATACTTCATACTTTACACGTCATATTTTTATGCGTTTTACCGAGATTTTGTCAATGGCACTCTCATCGCTGAAAGCCAATAAGTTGCGCTCGGGCTTGACGATGTTCGGCATCACGGTCGGCGTCTTTTCGGTCATCGGCGTCATGACCGTCATCGGCGCGGTGCAAAGCTCCATTGAGACCGGGCTTGCGTTCTTGGGGTCAAGCACATTTCAAATCTCTAAATACCCAAGTATAAACATCGGCGGCAATGTGCGCGACAAATACGCCAATCGACGCAACATCACCTACGAAGAAGTGCAACGCTTCGAGAAACTTATGCAGGACTTCGCACCCGCCGTTTGCCCGAAGGTCTTCGACGGTGGCAAACAAGCTGCCTATAACGGACTCAAAACCAATCCTAATGTCAATATCGTTGGCACGAACAAACACTTTATCGCCGTCAATCAACACAACATTGAGGAAGGCAGAAACCTGACCGACGAAGATGTCGAATACGCCCGCAGCGTGATTGTGATTGGGCAGGGCATCAAGAAAAAACTTTTTCCCAACGAAAGCCCGATTGAGAAACTCATCAAAGTAAATGGCAAAACCTATCGCGTCATTGGCGTCTTGAAATCCAAAGGTGGCTCATTTGGCGGCAATGACGACGACCTTGCGATGATTCCCATCACGCGCTTCTACGAAAACTATGGCAAAGCGAATCGCAGTGTTAACATTGCCATTCAAGCTGCATCGCAAGAGCTTTACGACAAAACATACGACCGCGCCATTGGCGCAATGCGCGTCGCACGCGGCTTGGAAGCCGACGAGGAAAATGACTTTGAGGTGTCCTCCAACGATTCACTCATCGGCACGTTCAGTCAGATTGCTGGCATCATTCGCGTTGGCGCGTTCATCATCAGTTTCATTGCGCTCATCACGGCGGGCATCGGCATTATGAACATTATGCTCGTTTCGGTAACGGAGCGGACAAAAGAAATCGGCATTCGCAAATCCATCGGCGCCAAAAAGAAAAGCATCTTGACGCAGTTCCTCATCGAGGCCGTGATTTTGTCGGAACTTGGCGGCTTTCTCGGCATCTTGATTGGTGTCGTGGGCGGCAACCTTATCGCCTTGCAGTTCGATGCATCGGTGATTTTCCCGTGGGATTGGGCGGTGGTGAGTTTAGTCGTCTGCTCGCTTATCGGCATTGGCTTTGGATTCTTTCCCGCCGTCAAAGCCTCATCGCTCGACCCGATTGAAGCCCTGCGGTTTGAATAACAGACCGAGAGACAAAATGACCGCAAAATCGGGGCTCTACGTCCGCAAGTATTTTTTTCTTATGTTTGTCCCTGACCAATCTCTATGGTCTATGTGCAACGAAAAACCAGATTTAATTCATGCTCAAACAATTCTTTGAAGAATACAAGGCATTCATTCAACGTGGGAATGTGCTTGACCTTGCCGTCGGCGTCATCATCGGCGGCGCGTTTGGCAAAATCACGAGCGCGTTGGTTGATAACGTGTTGATGCCACCGATTGGCTTTCTCGTGGGCGGCGTCGAGTTCGACAAACTCGCAATTCTCTTACAAGTCTCCGAATCCAAGCCGGCAGTGGCAATTGAGTATGGCAAGTTTATTCAAAGCGTGATTGATTTTCTCATCATTGCATTTGTGGTGTTTCTCGTTGTCAAAGCCGTGAATGCCATGCAAAAGAAGAAAGACGAAACGCCGCCGCCACCACCCGTACAGGAAGTCTTGCTCACCGAAATCCGCGACCTGCTCAAACAACAGCAGAAGTAACTCACTCAACGCCATTTAGAGCAATACATGTTCAAAATAAAATCACTCAGCGTTATTGCGTTGCTGCTTTTTTCAACGTGGGCATCTGCGCAAACGCCTGTTGACGCGCCGCCAGCAACGATTCCCGACTCACTCAAAGGCTGGAAAGCTGGCGGCAACTTCGGCGCAAACTTTTCGCTCGTGCAACTCAATAATTGGGCAGGTGGCGGTCAGAACGCTGTCTCTATCGTTGGCTTGCTGAACATTGGAGCGACCTATAAGGGCGACGCAATCACTTGGAACAACGTGCTCGAGCTTGGTCTCGGTGCGGCAAATCTCGGCGGCATCGGCTTTCGCAAGACGGACGACAAAATTATCTTTATCTCTAAACTCGGCTATACGCTCAGTCCCGCCCTGAGCGCAGCAGTATTGGCTGATTTTAGAACGCAGTTCTTGGACGGCTTGGATTTCCCAAGACAAGATTCGTCGGTGCGCATCTCGAGCTTTATGGCGCCCGGCTACCTGACGCTCTCGGCGGGCTTAGACTATCACCCCGTTGATTATTTCTCGCTCTTTCTCGCGCCGCTCTCGAACCGATTGATTTTTGTGGCAGACGAGAAACTCTCGCAGGCAGGGGCATTCGGCGTGCGTCCGGGCGAGCGCATCTTGTCGGAACTCGGTGCGGCACTCTCGGCACAGTTCAAAAAAGAGTTTGTCGAGAATATCACGTTGCAGTCGCGCCTGACGCTCTTTGCGCCCTACTCGAATCTCACCACTATCGTTACCGCTTGGGAAAATTTAATTCTCTTCAAGGTCAACAAATACGTAACAGTGAGTTTGGAAACGCAAGCCTTCTACGACGACAAGGTGAAAAACATCCGCCGCGACGACGGCACCATTGGGCAAGCAACGCAGGTCAAGAACACGCTCGCCATCGGGCTGGTATATGGATTCTAAACCAGAGCGCGCTTACGGCACTTTGCGAAAGCGCGTGTTGGCGAGCAAGAGTTCAAGCGCGAGACATAAAAACGCAGGAACGAGAAATTGCGCGAACTCTTCTTTGTATTCCGTATAGATTTCGGTCTCGACTTTGGTTTTCTCGAGCAAGTCAATTTCACGATAGGTTCGGCGAAGCGTCTCCAAGTCGGTCGCTCGAAAGTATTTGCCGCCGGTCATCTGAGCAATGCGCGTGAGCGTTTCATCGTCGACATCGACCTTGACGCGCATATAGCGTTTGCCGAACAGTGGGTCTTCAAAAGGATAGTTTGCATAGCCGCGTGTGCCAGCGCCGACGGTATAGACTTTGATGCCCAACGCTGCCGCCAGTTCCGCCGCCGTTACAGGTTCGATTTCGCCCGCGTTGTTTTGTCCATCGGTCAAGAGAATAATCACCTTGCTGCGTGCTGTTGAGCTGCGCAGTCGGTTGACTGCCGTGGCAAGTGCCATGCCGATGGCTGTGCCGTCTTCCTGCATTCGGCCTGCTCTAAGCAACGCAATCATGCTGCGAAGCAATTGGTAATCGAGCGTGAGCGGACACTGCGTGTAACTTTGCCCAGCGAACACTACCAAGCCGATGCGGTCGCTGACACGGTTTTTTACAAAGTCCATCGCCACTTCTTTCGCTGCTTCGATGCGGTTCTTTGGGTCGAAGTCTTCGGCAAGCATAGAGCCAGAAAGGTCGATGCACATCACAATGTCAATCCCCTCGGCGTAAATGCTTTGCTTTTGATTTTCCAGACGCGGACGCGCCAGCGCAAGAATCACAAATGAGAGCGCCATCAGCCGCAGCACAAAGACTATGTGACGACATGCTTTGACGTTGCTCTGCCGTGTTTGCGCCACCTGCCGGACGTCGGAAAATACCAGCGCGGCGGTTTTGCCGACGCGCTCTCGATGCCAATACCAAAATGCCAGCACGGGAAACGAGAGAAACAGCAAAAACGCTTCGGGATTTTGAAACGAAAAATTCGGTCGTGTAAAAAGGTCAATCATCAGCCTTTCACAGATGTTAACGGTTCAGTTGAGATAGGCTTTGCAATCTCGACAACTCGATACGCCAGTTGCAAACTTTCTTTGGCTTCCAACGCGCTCGGATAGAACTTTGCAAATTTCACTAAGTCGGCTTTCTCCAAGAGCTGTCTGGCAAGCATGGCTTCCTCGCGCGGACGACGGCGCAAGAGCGTTTCGTAGATTTCCGACGTTAATTGCTCCATTGCCGGAAAGCCGTAGTGCTGCTCTAAAAATTCGCGCACAGCGTCGGAGAGGTCGCTGTAGTATTTTTTGAAATCGGCTTGCGACTCAAGCGGCGCAGACTCCAACGCTTGCAGTTTTTCGATAGCCGTCTCGTAAGGCGATTTCGTGACGACGATGTTCGGCGAGGCAATTTTCTTGCCGCGTTTCTTCAAAGAGGCATAGATAAAATACACCGCAACGCATAGTAAAATCAAGACTCCCGCGCCCGCAAGCCAAATCCATGTTGGAAACGGAAGCGTTTGAACAGGCTTAATATCGGCAATGTCCTTACGCGACGTATCCAAAGCAGATACCACGTAAATCTGCCTCACCGATGGCACAATGAGCGTATCTTGGCGGCGCGTTTGTTCATCTGAATACGCAATGGAAAGCGCCGGCAAGCGTTGCATGCCTGTGTCAAACACCGTCAGGGTGTAACGCAGCTTCTCTGTAACCAGATTATCGGCTGCGTCTCTCTGCTCCAAGGGTAACTTTTCGATGTAGCGAATCTCAAACGGCATAAACGACGCCGTATCATTGAGCTGCGGATAATTCAGAACGAGCGTTGGTTTTTTTAGAACCGTTAGGGTGCAAAACACGTCATCGCCAATGGTGCAGGTGTCGGGTTTTAGCTCGACGGAGACGACCGGCTGCTGCGCGAGCGACATTGATGAGCAAAGCAGCGTAAAAAAAAGTGTTAGGAAAGTGCGGTAAAAACGGGCATTTAGCATTGGTTCGGGAGGGCGGTTATTGGCGCAGTTCGCGCTGTTGAAAAAATGCAGCGAGTGGCTTGATATACGAGCGACCGGTCGAGACGCTGACGACATCGACTTGCGATTTTTGCAATTGGCTTTTTCGGTTCGCTTGCAATTGCGACATTCGCGCTTCGTAATTTTTGCGAAACGCCTCGTCGAACGTATCTGCAATGAAATGCTCGCCTGTCTCGGCATCTTGCAGTTCCAACAAGCCAACGGACGGCAATTCAAATTCGCGCGGGTCGGTAATTTGAATAATGACGAAGTCGTGTTTTTTATTGATAAGTTTGACTTTCTCGATAAACCCTCCGTCCATTAAGTCGCTGACGAGAAAGACAATAGCACGCCGCTTTAACACCCGTGTGGCAAAGTCCAGCGCGATGCCGATGTTGGTGGTTCTGCCCTTGGGTTTGAAGAAAAAAATCTCACGCAGAAGCCGCAGCACATGTGTTCTGCCTTTGCGCGGCGCGATGAATTTTTCAATGACATCGGTAAAAATAACCAGTCCGACTTTGTCGTTGTTTTTTGTTGCGCTGAACGCGAGTGTCGCGCAAATCTCCGCCGCAAGGTCGCGCTTGAATTGTCCCTCCGAGCCGAAGCCGCCCGACCCCGAGGCGTCGTAAAGAATCATCAGGGTTTGTTCGCGCTCTTCTTCAAAGACTTTGATGAAGACGTCGTCGCGCCGCGCGGAGACGTTCCAATCAATCGCTCGGACGTCGTCGCCGAATTGATACTCGCGCACTTCGGCGAACTCCATTCCTTTGCCTTTGAACGCCGAATGATATTCGCCGCCGAAGATGTTGTTCACCAAGCCGCGCGTGCGAATTTCCAACTGCCGCACTTTTTTGAACACGTCTTTCAATTGCGTTTCCGCCATAGTCTGCCCTGCTCGCTGTTCAGTCTTTCTTCTTTTTCTTTTTATCCTTTTTGTCTTTTTTATCCTTCTTGTCGTGCTTCTCCATAATAATGCTATCTGCCGAAATGTATCGATGTTCGGTGGGTTCATCGTCGGGCGTGTAGCCAAGAATTTTCTTCACCATTTTTTGGCGGAGTTCGCACGCCAAACGGAACGCCTCTTTTTCGCCGTATTTCTGAATGGAAAAAGAGGTGGATTTTACTTTGTTTGGCTCGGGATTCCAACTGACGGCAAAGTATTCGCGCGACACGCCACTTTTATTGACGGCTTTGCCACGATAGACGCCAACGACGCCTGTATTGCTCGTCCTGTTGGTAGACAGTCTGGCTTGACGCTTTCGTCTGCCCTCCGACGGGTCGGGCGCGCCAACTTCCTTCGCCAGTTTTCTCTGATACTTCTGCGCCGCCTCGAGCGACTCTTTTTCGCCACCATAGACGCCATCGCTGAAGAGTTTCGAGTATGTGGCGCGCTGATGATACAACCGCATCAGCCAGCCATGCGTGGTGGCGTTATCGACACGGCTGATGCCCGGATGCTTTCCGCGCTTTGCAGTGGAGGATGATTTTTTGATAGATGTATTTGCCACTGCTGTATTGTATTAAGTTGATGATAAAACTCACGCTGCGCTCAACGACGAACCAATCTTTAAACAACGATTTACGCTATACATCGCTGCCAGCCGTGCGAAGAATCGGTCTCAACGCTGCTCCGAAAGGAAAAAGAGTTTGTTAAGAACGGCCGCAATGTTGGTTACCTCTACCTGTATTTTCAAGGCATTGCGGGCGGCGCCTGCTACGGAACATTCACCGCGTTTAAGACTTTTCGAACAATATCTTCGGGTTTGATGTCTTCAGCTTCAGCTTCGTAAGTCGGGATAATGCGATGTCGCAGCACGTCGTAAGCAATGGTCTTCACATCTTCGGGCGTGGTGTAGCCGCGCTGATTTAAAAACGCATTTGCTTTCGCCGCAAGGTTCAGGTAAATGGTTGCGCGTGGCGATGCCCCGTAAGCGACAAGATTTTTCAGTTCGGGCAAATTGACTTTTTCAGGCTCGCGCGTCGCAAAGACAATATCGACAATGTATTGCTCGACTTTCGGGTCGATGTAGACTTCGTTCACGACTTTTCGCGCGCGCAGAATTTCCTCTGGGGTAATGCACGGCTCGACAGGTTCGCGCCGCTCGGTTCGCGCCATGCGCCGCATAATTTCAAGCTCGTCTTCGCGTGTCGGGTAGCCAACTTTGAGCTTCATCATAAAGCGGTCGACCTGCGCTTCGGGCAAGGGATACGTGCCTTCCTGCTCGACGGGATTCTGTGTCGCCAATACCAAGAAGGGGTCGTCCAATTTATACGTCTGTTCGCCAATCGTAACTTGTTTTTCCTGCATCGCTTCCAGCAGTGCCGATTGCACTTTGGCGGGGGAGCGGTTGATTTCATCGGCGAGAATAATGTTAGCGAAAATCGGGCCTTTCTTTGTGTAGAACTGCATATCCTTCTGGTTGTAAATCATCGTGCCGAGCAAATCGGCGGGCAGAAGGTCGGGTGTAAATTGAATGCGTTGAAATTTTAAACTAATGGCTTTGGCAAGCGAGCTAACTGTCAATGTTTTGGCAAGTCCCGGCACGCCTTCCAACAGCACATGCCCGTTGGTCAGCAAGCCGATGAGCAATCGATTAACGACGTAGCTTTGTCCGACGACGGCTTTGGAGATTTCATCGCGCAGGCGATCTAAAAACTGCGACTCTTGGCGAATCTTGATGTTAAGCTCTTCAATCGAGACGGTAGATGTCATTGGTGGTTTTAGATGATTGCAAGTGATTGTTTTCTTGCTGATAGTCGAGGTTTATTGTTGTGGCTCGTCCGCCGAGTAATACATGGTGCTGAACGCATACACACAGATGCCAATGCCGACGAGCAGACACAAGAGCGACAGCATTGGGTCAACATACAGAAAGCTATGTATCATGCCGATGCGCGGCGTAAAGAGCAAGAGCAAATTCGCGCCGAGTAAAAACAAAAACATGCGCGATGTTCGAACCAGCGTGGGCGGTTTTCTTGGCTTGTTTTTTTCGTTGGTGTCTTTACGTTTGGATTGTTCAAGGTCGTTTGCCATAATACTTCTACAACGAATGTCTAAATTGCAAAATGAATATCTTGGCGCTTGAAACGAGTTGCGATGAGACCTCTGCCGCTGTGTTAAAACACGGAAAAGTCGCCTCCAACATCATCAGTTCTCAATTGGCACATCAAGCGTTTGGCGGCGTTGTGCCTGAAATTGCTTCGCGTGAGCACGAGCGTTTGGTTGTCTCCGTCGCTGCTGCTGCGCTTAGTGAAGCCAATATACGGAAGTCCGAACTCGATTTCATAGCCGCAACATCGGGACCAGGACTCATCGGCGCAGTGTTGGTTGGACTTAACTTCGCTCAATCGCTCGCCTTCGCCTTAAAGAAACCGTTTGTTCCGGTCAATCACATCGAGGCGCATATCTTCTCGACATTTGTTGATGACGGTACCCACGAGCCGGCACGCATACCAGCATTTCCGTTTGTCTCGCTCACCGTCTCGGGCGGACACACGATGCTCGCGCTCGTGCAAGACGATTTGACCTACCGAGTCGTCGGACGAACCATTGACGACGCAGCAGGCGAAGCCTTCGACAAAACCGGCAAGATGTTGGGACTGGGTTATCCCGCCGGCCCGTTGATGGACAAACTCGCCAAGCAAGGCAACGCCAAGTTTCATCGATTCCCGCAGGCATTGCTTTCGGAAGACAATTTTAATTTCAGTTTTTCGGGACTCAAAACCTCTGTTCAAACGTTTTTGCGCGATAAACCCGAACCGTTTGTTCAAGCGCATTTGGCGGATATTTGCGCCTCAATTCAAGACGCGATAACATCGGTCTTAGTTACGAAAACGCTCGCGGCGGCTAAATGCTTCAAGGTGAACACGGTGTCCGTTGCGGGCGGCGTGAGCGCGAACTCCGAACTGCGGCGGAAATTTCAGGTAGCATGTGCAGCAAAAAACCTCGCGCTGCACATTCCCAGACCGATTTTCTCGACCGACAACGCCGCCATGATTGCAACGCTCGCGCATCTGAAACTCCAACGCGGGCTGGCGTCGCCTAATGATTACAATGTCGGCGCGTTTGCCGTCTTCACGCCGCCGTCCTAAGCCGTTCTTCGTTTCGGGTTTCGATGCTATCTTGGGCATCACAATTGTTTGTTCAACAAAAACCTTAACCGACGATGAGCTGCCCTAGCGTGTCTTTATCTCGAGCCGTCCTGATTCCCCTAACGATTTTATTTTGCCTGTTTGGCGCGTCAGTGCTTCGGGCGCAAGCGCGAAAATATGAGCGTAAGTCTATCACCTCGCTTGGCACGGTGCTGGTTAAACCCGGTCTCTCGCCCAACATCGACATCATCAACAACCGCTTGAAAGCATACATTGAAGTGCCACGCTTCGATTACAACGTAATTTCATCGGACGCCGTCAAAGAGTTCGTGCAAAAAGCAAATAAGACGAACTTAGAGCCGACGGCAATTTCAAAATCGCTCAACGAGACCGTTGTGCCGAAAATTTTGCAAGTGGTGCAAAGCGTGGCGGACTTGCGGGCGCAAGGCAACTTAAAAGAAGAAGACCTTGCGCGCGCTGCTGTCGATAAACTCAAACTCTCTGGCTTGACGGCAGCCGACATTGAGAAAGTTCTGAACTCCGCCTACATTTACTTGCCCGTTATTACTGAGTATGAGGAAAAAACGGTGGGAGACAATTTCGTCGTCGAGATGAAAGGCTACCTGCTGTGGTATCAAGTGGTAACGCCGCATGATGGCAGCAAGGCGTCGGTGGTCTTGCTCCAACAAGCCTCTGAACCAAAGGGCGGCAGCGGCTCGGGCGACCCGGACAAAACCTATCAACTGAAACGACGCTCGGTGAACGGCAAAGACTACGCGCGGCTCTCGGCAGCGGGCGCGTGGGCGCAAAATGAAGCGCTGGCAATGCGCAACATTCCCGAATTTAAACTCTCGGCGGAAGTCCGCAGCGTCGAAGGACAAAGTGTCTTGGCGAACATCGGCAAGCGAGAAGGTTTAGGATTAGACGACGGGTTTAATTTGGTGGATTTTTTTGACGACGGCAAAGGCGGCGTGCTGACGAAAGAAGTTGGATTTTATCGCGCGGCAGAAGTGGCGAACAACGTCTCCAACCCAAACGACTTGTCGCGCTTCTTTGCATATCAAATTGGTTATGTGGAGCGCGGCAGCGTGTTGTTGGAGCGCCCGAGATTGCCGATTGATATTCGCATTCGACCGAAGTTCTATCAATTCCGACTGCCGCGCACGGCAATTCCGCTGGACTTTCAGACCTACAACAGATTCGGACAACGCGGCGTAGACAACTACGCGCTGACCGAAGACGCCACGGCGGCGGCCGGCGTTGATTTGGGCGCTGCGTTTAACTTGGCGAAAGCCGTCGGCATCACGCAGTTCTTCGCTGTGGTTGACTTGGGAGTTGGCGTTCCTACGGTTACGCCGCGCAATGCCAATGTTCCGTTTCTGCTCAACGGGTATCTTGGCATTCAAAAGAAATTTTGGTTCGGTCCAGTCAACTTGAATTTAGCCGCAATGCCGGGCATTGACGCGCTCACACTTTCTGGCACTGGCACGGAAGATGACGACTTGGAGGGATTGACGATTATTACGCTTGGTGCAAAGCTGGATGCAGGCGTCGAGGTTATTCTTAACCCTGATCTTATGCTTTCGCTGACGGCAGGATACAAGGTTGCCTTCTCGCCGCTCCTTGCAGGCGTGAAGTTTAGAAACCGTGACAATATCGACGTCGTGAATTTTTCAGGTCCGAACGCCGCGTTTCGCGACATCAATTTCAGCGGTGTCAATGTGATGGTCGGCGTATCATTTACGCTGCCCTCGCTTGGCACAGATTTGCTCACATTGCCATCGGATATTGACTATTGATGACCATTCAGGCGGAGTATGTTGGAGAAGAGCATTTTGGAACGGAGCATCTCTTTGGCATTGAAAGGTGAAACAACGTTTTTTATTTTTACTTCAAAGACACTTTTATACCACTGATGCTATGAGACGCATTGTCGCCGCGCTTATCCTGCTGCTGTTCATTTCTGACGCTGTCGCCCAAACTGCTTCTATTTCGGGGACGGTAACGCTGCCGTCGGTGCAATCGGCGCGAGGCACCGCGCGCGGGAATTTGTATCGCAATCGACTCTCGCCCGCCGCATCGGGAACGACAGAAGTCGCCCAAACCGCCTCCGCATACGATGATGTGATTGTGAGCGCGCATCCGATTTCGTTCAAAGCAAAATTTGCACCGCTTTCCAACGCGCGCATCAGCCAAAAAAACGCCACGTTCATTCCGCACGTGTTGCCGGTTACGCAAGGCACAACGGTTGAAATTGTCAACGACGACCCGTTTTATCACAACGTCTTTACGCTCGGGCAAGGTGAGCGGTTCAACGTCGGACGCAGACCGACAGGCGACGTTCAAGTGAAAAAAGTAACCAGCACCGGCGAGACAAAACTCTTCTGCGATATTCACACGCAGATGAACGCGATTATTTACAGCCTCGACACGCCCTATTTCACGCGCGCCAAATCGGGCGGCAGCTACGACCTGAAAGGCTTGCCCGAGGGAACTTACGAACTGCGCGTCTATCACCCGAACTTTCCGATAGTCAACGGGCGTGTTGAACTCAAAGCGGGACAAGCCTTACAACAAAATTTTGCCTTAGGAGAATCGGCTCAATAATGTGACGCACGATGCAACTGAACATTCAAACCAAACTGTTTCTTTTACTTGCAGGGCTGGCAGGCGGCGTGCTGTTTGCGGTCTTGCTGGTCATCAACCAAACGCTTTCCGACACCATTCAGCGAAAAATCATCTTTGATTTCAGGCAAACACAAGCTATTTTTCAACGCGAGCAACGCCTGCGCTACGAGAACTTGGTCAACCTTGCCACGCTCATCGGCGAGAACGAGATTTTTAAGCGCAATGTCGATTTAGAGTCTAACCTCGACACG
Source organism: [Candidatus Thermochlorobacteriaceae] bacterium GBChlB (assembly GCA_000724175.1). Taxonomy (GTDB): domain Bacteria; phylum Bacteroidota; class Chlorobiia; order Chlorobiales; family Thermochlorobacteraceae; genus GBChlB. Next base: position 35,790 of record JPGV01000004.1, read on the forward strand.
ATTTCTATGCTCCGACACGCCAGCGTGTTGCAAAGCGTGCGCGAGTTTGCCAACCTTGCGCCCGTTGATTTGTTCATCGTAACCGACCGACGCGGCAGAATGCTGGCGCGGCTCGACCAGCCCGACCGCTACGGCGACGACCTTTCCGCACAGCCCAGCGTCAAACGTGCGCTCTCCGGCGAGCCGCCGATCGATAGTCTGGCGCAGCTCTGGAATCTGGACGATAATTTGTATCAAATCGCCGCGTCGCCAGTCTTTCTCAACCAAACGAACATCGTGGGCGTCGTCGTCTTAGGGCAACGTCTCACCGAATTGGAAGCCCGAGACCTGAAAGGCACAACGAGTATCGACATCACGTTTTTCCTTAACCAAACGCCGATTGCCACAACGCTCGATTCGACACGGCGCATTGCGCTGCAAAAAGTCGCCTCGCTCGGAACAGAGCGGGAAATGATTGTCAGAGGCGGCAAAGCCAGCGACTCGTTTGAGATGAATTTGGCAGGCGACGACATCTTCGCCTTTCTCGCGCCGCTTGGCAATGGCGAACCGGCCTATTACCTCGCAACCGTTAAAAAGTCACAGGAACTTCAAATTCTAACGACGATTCAGCGCAGTTTGCTCATTGCCGCGTTACTTAGCCTTGTTGTTACGATTGTGCTTGCGGTGTTGCTCGGGCGCGTGTTTTCGCGTCCCGTGCTGGTGCTGGCAGATGCAATGCAGAGAGTTCGAAAAGGCGATTTGGCAATTTCCGTCAAACCGGCTTCGCAAGATGAAATCGGGCAACTGGCGACGGCGTTCAACGAAATGATTGTCGGATTGCGTGAGCGGTTTCAGTTGGCGCGGTATGTGGGAAGTCATACGCTTGAAATGGTGCGTCAGGCGGCGGGCGGCGATATGCAAACCGCGCTTGGCGGCACACGGCAAGACCTCGCGGTGCTGTTCTCCGACATTCGCGGCTTTACAGCGTTCAGCGAAAACCGCTCGCCCGAAGCCGTCATCGAGATGCTCAACAAGTATCTTGGGTTTCAGGCGGAACTCGTCGCCAAGTTCGGCGGCTCCGTCGATAAATACGTCGGCGACGAAATGGTGGCGCTCTTTAGCGGCAAAGATGCTCTGCAACGCGCACTCGATTGCGCCATTGCAATTCAACGCAAGGCAAAAGAAGTGCAACAGAAAGACCCGGCACCCGTCGCCATCGGTATTGGTATCAACTACGGCTCAATGGTGCTGGGAAACATGGGCGCGCAAGACCGAATGGACTACACTGTCATTGGCTCGTCGGTGAATTTATGCGCGCGCCTTTGCTCATCGGCGAAAGGCGGACAGATTTTAATTCGTCAAGAGCTCTTGCAGTCGCTTCCTGCCGAGAAGCCTGTGAAGAAAGGCGAAATCAAGCAAATGATGTTCAAAGGATTCTCAACACAGCTCGACATCGCCGAAGTGCTATATGATTAAATCCTAACGGTCAAATTTATTGACGCAACAAACCATCGTTTCACATGATGCAACGATTCAATTTTATGAACAACACATATCGTCGTTTCTGTATTGCTGCTCTGTTTGCGCTGTCGCTGCCGGCAATGAGCCGCGCGCAACTTCAATTTACAGGCGAGGCTGCGTTTGAACTCTCGCTCGGCGGAACAAATTCCAATTTTATTTTTAACGAGATTCCCAACGAATTTCGCTTCGCACATTTGGCAATCAACCAATTCAATTTGTTTGTCTTTGCGCCCATCAGCGAGGAGTGGTCGCTCAATGCCCGCGTGCAGTTCGATATTTGGGGCGGCGGTCGGCTCAACCCGCCGCGCATCACGCTTGCCGCCGCGCTCTGGCAACCAAAAGAGTCGCCAATCAGCCTGTCTATTGGCCGCTTCGTCAGCCCGTTTGGACTGTATGCAAAACGGCAACTGCAAAGCGATAACTTATTCGCCTCTGCGCCGCTTGCGTATGGATACTTCGTCAATATGTCGGACAGGCGCGGACTTTGGCCTGCCGCCGGTCAATCGGGTATCTACGGCACAACCGACGATGTGGGTCTCTCGACCGTCTATTTCGGCGGCTATACAACGGGCGCGTCGCTCAATTGGATTCTCATTCCCGACGCGCTCAATGTTGAAATCGCTGTAACAAACGCCGCGCTCTCCTCACAAGCTGACTATACAAATCTCGCCAACATCGCCGCCATTGGGCGTGTCGGATTTCAGCCAGCGATTTTCTGGCAACAAGGCATCTCGCTGTGCTATGGCAGCTTTATGCAAGCTGACCCGGTCAATAATCTGGTGCGCGGCGCAAATCCGTTTGAACAGTATCGGCAACTGCTCATCGGCACGGACGCTATCTTCGCCTACTCGTTTTTTGAACTCTCCGGTGAACTCATTTATTCGCAGTGGACGGCGCCGCGCTTCACGGCAGCAACAGGCTTTATCTCTGCGCTTGGCGACGCAAACAAGCTCGTCGAGTATTCCGTCTCGAACCTGTCGGGATATGTTGATTTAAAGTTCGAGCCCCCGTTTTTGACGGGAACCTACCTTGCGGTGCGCTATGAACGCGTGCTCTTTTTGCCGTATCGGGACGCTCGAACCAACACAGATAACTTGGGTTGGGACAATAGCGTGACGAGGCTCTCTGCCGCGTTGGGCGTCAAGTTCTCCAAAGCCGTTCAAGCCAAACTCGCCTTTTCCGACCAAGCCTTCGACGGGCAAGCGTTCAACGCTCGCGACAACTTCACGCTCCGCAGCATCTTCGTCGTCGGCTTCTGACCGCGCCGGCGCATGGCTGTGCGCCATATCACGTCCGCCAAACTCTCCGAAACTTGTTACAACTAAAACAGCGTTGTAACACGCGAATTGGATAAAACCATTAACCAAACGCACTTATTTGCCGCACGTCTATCGCTTTCAACACCATCATTTTACACAACAACTGAATATCTGTTTTAAGCCATGAAAAGACGTGACTTTTTGAAATTTTTGCCGGCTGCCGCTGCGCCTATTGCGCTCTCCGCCTGCAACACACCCGTCGCGCCAACTACGAATCTGCAAACAACGAGCGATGTCGCGCTCATCTCCGAAGCCGCGGTCATGGAAGCACGCGCGATTAAATCCTACGACGCTGCTCTGGAATCCTTCATCAGAAGCGAAGCCGCCATACAAATTGCAAGGCTCTATCGCGCGCATCACTTAGGGCACCTAAACGAACTCAACGCCCTGCTCGCCCAGTTCTCGCAGCCGAGAGTCTCGCTTGAAACTGCCACACCGTTTCCACAAGTAGGCCGGGTTACCGACGAAGCCTCCGCCGTGCGTCTCGCGCTTGAATTAGAATACGAAGCAGCCGCAGCGTATAACAACTGGGTCAATAATCCACCGACGACGCCCGAAGTCCGCCGCTTTATCGCCAACACTTACCCAATTGAACTTGCGCACTACATTGAACTCCGAAGTGTGCTGGGGCTCACACCACCCATTGCCTCTGGTGCGTTTGAATCGCTGCCGAAACCGTAAGGCGAAAGTCCTTCGGCGTCGGCTGTTTCATTGAACAGGCTTGTGAGATTTCCCTCTTTTCGACATTTCGTCTGAAAGGGGGTTTCGAATTATATTTGCCTGCCTGCAAACTCAACCATCTCCGAAGGAGTTGTCTATGAAACCCATAAGAAAAGTCTGTTCAACGAGAAACGCCGCGTTGCGTCTCGTCTCGCTCTGCGCATTAAGCATTGTGCTAAGCGCGTGTTCATCGTCGACGCTGGTGGCGCAGTTGCCACAGTCGCGTGAGGCTGTCTTCTTGGAAAGTTATTCGCCGACGGAAGTAACGCTTAAAGCCAAAGGCATCGGCAAAGATGTTGAGGCAGCGGAAAAAGATGCGCGTAAATGTGCGGTCTATTTCATCATCTTCAACGCCAACGATGCGCTCCTCCAAACGCCTGCCGAAAAAGAGGCATTTACTTCACAGCAAGAGGCGTTCTTTACCGATGAGAACATTGACAACTACATCACCTTTATGGGCAATGAAATCATCAGCAAGGTGCGCTCTGGCGAGAATGTAAAAGTCGAGAAACTCATTCGCGTCAATAAAGGCAAACTGCAAGACGATTTATCGGCGAAAGGGCTTGTGGCATCAAAGAGCGCATTGACGGAGGCGGCGGGAAATCCGTTTATTATGGTGCTACCCGAAGTGCCGAAAGGCGAAAGCCCGATTGCCGCATTGCAAAGAAATCCCGATGTCAAAAAAGGCGCGGAGGTCATTGAATCGTATCTCACACAGCGACGCTACGATGTGAAAGTTCCCGAACAAAAAGACCAGCTCAACGACCTGATTGCAGCCAAGAAAAATGTCAAAGGCTTGGCGGAAGATGTCTCCTACCAACTTGCGCTCTCGATTGGCGCAGATGTGTATATCACCTACAACGTCTCGGTCGAGCAAGGGTCGCGTGGCAACAAAGGCGTGGTGGCTTGTCGCGCTTATGAAACAACGACAGCGCGGCTCTTAGGCACAGAGACAGGCTACAGCCCTGAACGCCCGGGCGCGCCCAATGCCGCCCTCATTGAAGAAGCCATGAACGGCGCTATCGACCGCGTGCTCTCGCGCATCAACGGTTACTGGAAAGACGACCTTGCGCAAGGACGACAATACAAACTCATCTTCCGCATCACGGGCAACTTCGACGACCCCGACGAACTGACCGACGCGCTCGAAGATGTGATGAAAAAAGTAACAACGAAACGCAAGGTCAATATCGCCACGAAAGAGACGGTCGATATGGTGGCGTGGCAAAATCAATTCGAGAGCGAGTCTAAATTTTTCCGTGCGATGGCAAAAGAGTTTGAGACGAACAAAGACATCAAAAAAATCGGTGCAAAATTGAAACGCATCAATGTCAATCGAAAGCTGATGTTGCTCGAGATTATCAATTCCTAAACGCCCAAATCAGGAGACACGAGATATGAAAATCGCTGTGAGCATCTTTTTATTTTTCGCCGCCTCGTGCGCAAGCGTGGCGCAAGCGCCGCCCGCTTGGGTTACAACGGGCAAAAGTCCACGTCACCCACAAGAGCAGTATTGGATTGGAACGGGCTTTGCCACGGGCGCAGGCGCAATCAACGAAGCCAAAGTAAAAGCCAAAGCCGCCATTGCCTCGCAGTTCAAGGTAACGGTGTCATCGAAAATGACGCTTGTGCAAACGGAAAAAATCGTCGGTAAAAGCACCCTAATGACCAGCGATATGGAAAGCCGCGCTGAAAGTATGGTCGAGGCAATGGAACTCAGCGGCGTTGAAATCGCTGAAACCTTCGTCTCGAAAGTCGACGGCAGAACTTACGCGCTCGCCGTGCTTGAAAAAGAAGGGTTCATCAACACGCTGCAAACAGAGTTAGATAAACTGGTGGGGCGCGCTCGACAAAAAATGACCGACGCAGCCGCCCTCTCTGCAAAAGGCGATATTGGCACGGCGGTCAACGCCTACATGGAAGCACTCGACGCCATTGAAGAAGCAGGACCGAAAGCCGTGTTTTTCAATCTCGTCGCCAAAGGCTATTCTTTGCCCGAAGATGTGCTGCCCGAAACCATTGAAAGCCAAATGCGCGACGAACTTTCCGCTATCACGCTCAAAAAAATGTCGGGCGATGGTCAGAAAGGTCAATACGGCGCAGGATTGGAACAGCCGCTCGTTGTGGAAGCGCTCTCGAATGGCAACCCGATTCGCGGCGTGCCGATTACATTCAAAGTCGGCGAAACCGTGTTGGAAAAAGTGATTACCGACGAAAACGGCTTGGCAAAACATAATTTCATCGTCGTCAAAGAAGGCGTGCGCGGCAACAAAGGCAAAGCCTTAGCGACGGTCGACCTCTCAAAATTGAGTTCCAAATTGCGCAGCGAATTGCGCAACATCACCACGATTGAGTTCGATTTCACGGTCGAGGGCGGCAGCGCGTTTGCTTGCGATGTCGATGTGGAATCGGACGAAGCGCCTGATAAAAATCTCTACCTTGGCAAACTGCTCGCCAAAGCCTTAGAGCAATCTGGCGCGACGGTGCAGCGCGACGCCGCCGTGATGGCAAAAGGCTCGCTCAGTGTCAGCGACGGCGGCACGGTCAGTGGTCTCGATGGCCAACGCGTGTTGCAAAATGTAACGCTCGATATTTTCTTCGTCAATCGCGCCAACAAAAGCGTGCTTAGTTCTATGAGCGTGAGTGCAAAAGGCTTGGGCAGAGACGCCTACGAGGGATTGCAAAAGGGCATCAACGCGCTGAAAATTCCGCCGAAAGAGCTATCGGAAGCCATTAGCAAAGCGCGTGCGATGAGCAATGCCGCGCAACCGAAATAGCCGAAGGCTCAAAACCCTAACGAGATTTTTTACGCTAGAAAATCGTTCTTCGCGAATATCTACCCACGCAGCGAGGCTGATAAGTCAAACCAACCAAACCAACGAAAATAAAAAGGCGTCTCGACCGAGACGCCTTTCACATATCACCTGCAACGCATCACTTGATAAGCATCATTTTTCTCGTCTCTGAGAACGAGCCTGCATTTAAGCGGTAGAAATACACGCCGCTGGAAAGCGTCGCCGCGTTGAATCCTGCCACATAGACGCCTGCGGTTTGTCGCTGATTCACCACCGTTGCGACTTCTCGACCAAGCATATCATACACTTTCAAGCTCACTTGTGCAGCTTGCGGAATGGAATACTTGATGTTCGTCGTCGGGTTGAACGGATTCGGATAGTTTTGCTCCAATGCAAATCCGCGCGGCGTTACATCGGCAAGACGCTCCACCGACGCGGTTGCGCTCAGTTGAATGGTTGTAACCGTGCCGCTCACTTCATTGGCGACGACCAAAAGCGGACGGTTGTTCGGGCTGAGGTTGCCCGGAATGACGAGCAGCCCCTCCACGCCTAAATCGCCGACGCGGTCAGTTGCCACAGGACCAGCAGCGCTGCCTCGTAAGACGGTGCTTGCGCCCGGCGTTACGCCGAAGTTGCGATTGTTGATGTAGTTGACCAAGCGTGGTGCGGTCGGACTGGTGATGTTGTAAATCATGACGCCGCCGATGCGCTCCAAGCCGATGAAGGCGTAGGTGCTGTCGCCAACGCGGGCGATTTTCACATCTTCGGGTTCAGGACCTTTATCGTCGCTGCGATTGTCGAGCGTATTGTTTGCGTTGCTGGCGTTAAAATTTGATGGGAAGCGAGCTGCTGTGATGCGTTCAAAGTCTTCCCCACTATCAAAAACGCGCACAAGCGTGTCGGCATCAACCCGGAAGATCGAGAACGAGCGTCCGCCGAATGTTCTGAGGCTGCGGAAGAGTCCTGTCGGCGTTGTATCAGGAAGCGCAATTGAAATGCCTAAGCGACCAAGCAGGGAGTCGCGGCGAATGCCTGTGGTGCGCGACGTGTCGCCAAAGACTGCGGGGTCTAAGCGAATGCTGGCGGCGCCTGCGCGAATGTCTGGCTCGCTGGTGCCTGTATAGCCGTCGCGGGCGTCGCCTTCGTTTGCAGTAACGATGAACGTCTGTCCGCCGACAACATAAGACGCGATTCCATCAGGCTGGTAAATTCCAAAGACTGGGCGCGGCGCAATGTTAATGGCAGCTGTCCCGCCACTGCCGTCACGGTCGCTGGCATCAAGACCGAAGCCCGAAAGGTTGTAGTTCTTTAAGCCCAGACCGCGAACGCCAATGAGCGACGCCGTGCTGATGCGAATCAACGCAATCGCATTGTTCTCTTGGCAGACCGCAAATGCCGTGTCGCCTTGAACTGTGATGTATTCTGGTTCCAAATCTTGTGCTGCTGTTGCACCGGGTCCGAAGATTCTGACGCCGCGCGCTCGTAACGCTGCCTCCTGTCCGTTGAGCGAGCGAAAATCGACTGTGCGGACATTTGCCTGCGTAATCGCTTGAGCGCCAGCAGCAGGGATATCGATAACGCTAACAGAGCCTTCTGGGTCGGTCGCGGTTGTCGAGGGATAGCCCGAAGGCTCGCCTTCGTTGGCAACTAAGACACGCCGACCGTCGGGCGTAAAGGTCAGCATATCGGGTAACGCACCAACCAGCACATTGGCAATCGGTGTGGCGGCAAATCCAGCAGTGGCGGCGCGATAGAAAAAGACCCGACCCGGCTGTTGGCGATTGGTAGAGTCAACTGCCACCGCAAGCACGCCGTCGCGCACATCGATGCTGTTGGGCGAGCCGCTTGTAAAGCGAATGGAGTCGATGAGCGTCGGAGTTGCCGGATTCGTGAAATTCAAGATGAGAACGCTGCTCGAAGTGCTATTGACGACGAACAATCGGCGCGAGGGCGCGTCGTAAGCAAGGATTTCTGCTGAGCGCGGGTCTTCGCTGCGATAGGTTCCTGTTCCCCACGAGCCAAGCACTGTGGGCGAGAGTTGCGCCAGCGACGCAGATGTCGTGAGCGAAAGCAACGCGACAAGCATGGCAAGGCGCAATGAGAAACAATAGAGTTTAGGCATAAAAGCACCTGTTAGGTTTTTGAAAAGAAACTACTGCATAATAAAGCCAAAAATAAACACCAAAATATTACCGCTTCGTTAAAAAGCCATCATTGTCCGTTCCCATTGCGTCGAGTTTTTGAAAGCAGTTACAGATGGATTCCTCGCCACCGCTCGGAACGACAACCGTTGGTCGAGTGAGCGATTGTAGAATAGAACATGTCATGCTGAACGAAGCGAAGCATCCATGCACGGGATTCCTCGCTGGTGCTTGCGACGCAAATGAGCCGGTCAAGTGATGAGAATAGCCTCCACCGCTCACCTATTGCTCATCAAATTTTATTGGACAGTCATGCTTATCTTCTCCGTCAAAGAGCGGAGGCATTATGGAATCGGTGCAAAGTTTTTTCAGCAGCGTGCCGCCATTTTCATTGCTTGAGACAACGCAGCAGGCTGACATTTGTAAAAAGCTCCAGATTGAGTTTTTCCCGAAAGGCACACTCATTCTGCGGCGCGATGTTGACAAGGCAGAGTTTCTGTATATCGTCCGTAAAGGGTCGGTGAAACTCACGCGCGGCATTGCAGGCGAAAACGAGCGTTTGGTGAACCTCATCGGCGAAAAAGACGTCTTCGGTGCCTCGTCGCTAATGGAAAATGAAGCATACATTTACAACGCCGCCGCCAACGAAGACACCATTTGCTATCTACTTCCCAAACAAGATTTTTTAGCGTTGCTCAAATCGAATCAATCGCTGGTCGATTATTTTTCAAGCCGCCTGACCGTCTCGCTCATCAACGCCTACAAAGACGAACAGCGGCGCGTATCACAAAAAAAATCGTCCGACGATGTGCCATTGCTCTACGGCTCGGTCGAGGGGTTGATTAAACGCCGCCCTGTGGGTTGCCCGCCGTCGATTTCAATTCGAGAAGCGGCAGAAGTCATGACGCTCGAGCGCGTTGGGTCAATTGTCGTCATTGACGACAACGGCGCGCCAGTGGGCATTTTGACCGACACCGATATGCGCTCGAGAGTAGTGGCGCGACGCATGAGCATTGATGCGCCAGTATCAAGCGTCATGTCATCGCCCCTCGTTACGATTGGAAAAACAAATACGGTTTTAGAAGCGATGTTGGCAATGTCGGCACACCGTGTGCATCACTTGTGTATTGTTGAAGACGGGCGATTGTGCGGTGTTGTCTCGCAGCGCGACTTGATGTTGATGCACGGCATCAGTCCCGCCGCTGCCATAAAAAGTTTGGAACAGCAGCCGTCAATTGATGGCATCATTGAGTCCGAGAAGCAGATGGACAATGTTGTTGCGCTACTTGTCTCGCAAGGTGTTAGGGCGCGTCAGCTCACGCAGCTCATTACGCTCTTCAACGACAAACTCACGGAGCGCCTCATTCAACTTGCTGAAGGAAAGCTCAAGGCGGACGGCATCGGCGCGCCGCCAGTGCCTTACACATGGCTCGCGCTTGGCAGCGAAGGACGCAGCGAACAGACCATCGTTACCGACCAAGACAACGCCATTGTGTTCGAAAGCACAAGCGACAACGCCGATGTGCAACTGTATTTTTTAAAATTAGCCGCGCTGGTAAACGAGGACTTAGACCGATGCGGATTTCCAAAATGTAAAGGCAATATCATGGCATCGAATCCTGACCTGTGCGCAAGCCTTGAAACATGGAAACTGCAGTTCGGGAAATGGGTGAACTCGGCAAGCCCAAAAGCCTTGCTCAACAGCACGATATTTTTCGACTTTCGCACGCTTAACGGCGAGCAACGGCTCGTCGATGCACTGCATCACCATCTGCATCGTGTCGTTTCGGAATCGCGCACATGTTTATTTTTCATGCTGCAAAATTTGCTTCGCACCAAGCCGCCGTTGGGATTTTTCGGTGCATTTCTTTTAGAAGCCTCAGGCGAGAACAAAAATAAATTCAACATCAAAGAGCGTGCGCTGCGCCCACTGGTTGATGGAGCGCGGCTGCTGGCACTGAGCATCGGCAGCCGCGAGACAAATACCTACAAACGGCTCGATGCCGCCAGAACGCACGGCGTCCTGCGCGACGCGCTTATGGAGAATGTCATTGAAGCGTTTGATTATATGATGACATTACGCCTGAGCCATCACGCCGAAAAAAAACGCGCAGGCAACGAGCCTGATAATTTCATTGCGCCCGACGACTTAACCTCGATTCAGCGCAATGCGCTCAAAGAGGCGTTCCGTGTCGTCGAGGAGTTTCAAGCCGAGTTGAAAGATAAATTTGGGGGCGGACTTGAAATTGCTCTGGAATAATTCCAAACGTGTTTATATGTTTTGGCTGAACAAGTTACGTTCTAAGTCGCCGTCGCGCCAAGCGCTGCCTGAATCAGTGGCGCAGTATTTTCAACAATCTCCCCCGCCGAAACAAACCCCAATTGAGCAACTGCGTTTCGTGGCGCTCGATGCAGAGACAACCGGTCTGAAAAGTAAATCAGGCGACAGAATTTTATCGATAGGAGCTGTAGGCATTAAGCACTTACGGGTTGATTTATCCGATCGTTTTTTTGCAGTGCTTAATCCAGAGCGTGCGTCATTGCCTGAAACGGTCAAGGTGCATCTCATCACGCCCGAAGAATCTCGTCGTGCGCCTGCCCCCGAGTTGGTCATGCCAAAGGTGCTCTCGTTCATTGGCGCCGATGTCATTTTAGGGCATCATATCCGATTTGATAAAGCCTTTCTTGATAACGAGATGTTACGGCTTTACGGCAAGCCGCTTTACAACATCGTGGTTGATACCGCAGAATTGGCATACGCGCTCGACGCCACTTTGCGCTCATCAGAGTCTGGCATGCAATCGCCGCAAGAGCAACAGAAATACGCGCTCGATGCGCTAGCTCAACGATATGGGATCGAGACTGCCGCGCGGCATGATGCGTGGAGCGACGCACTGTGCGCTGCGCAGTTAGGCATCATTTTTTTAAGGAAACTCTCGGTGCAGGGCGTCCGCACGCTCGCTGATTTACAGCTCTTGACGCGCACTATGTAAGCCACGCGGTTGTGTTTTGAGTTGGCGTGCTTGACAATAAGCCAGCAAACATCTATATTCATCTCAGAGAAAGCAAGACGCACTCTGTACTCTGTACTCTGTATTTATCTCAGAGAAAGCAAGACACACTTATGTGCTTGCACCCAACGCGCAAACATAAACATTTAGCATCAGCAAGACTGAATTGACGCCGCTGAATAGCGGTCAAAGATTCACAACATTACAAAAATCAACGACCAACGAAACAAGCAAAGTGAGTTTGCTTTTCAAACTGTGGCATGAGAACAACAAGTTGAAAGACATTTCGCCGATCTTTATTTGCTATTTGCAACTCTTTCTCATATCAACTCTGCTGTTCCGCCTATTTATTCGCACCAAACGCTGATTTAAGCCTTTGTTCCTTTCTACTGGTATCGGCTTTCACGACGATTTTCTATCATAACAACAAACGGGCGATGCTTGCCATTGCTCCGCAATACTCAACATCATTTCAAAGGAGGAAAAGAAATGGAAGAAACCAAAGAGAAAGATGTTTCCAAGACTGGCGAATCCATCGACATGATCGCCGAAATGGAAGCGTTTGAAAAATCGGGCGTGGTCTCGCAAGAGAAGCTCGACGCCTACTGGAAAGAAAACCGTAACCTCGTCTTGGTGCTGCTGGCAATCTGGGCAGGTGCAAGCTATGGTATTCAACTGCTTGGGAATGCGCTCAACAGCATTGTGATTGGCGGATTTCCGCTTGCCTACTACATGGGCGCCCAAGGCTCGCTCATCATCTTTATGGTTCTCATCTATGTGTATGCCAAGAAAATGGGCGAGCTGGATAAGAAATACAACGTTCAAGAGGAGGAGGAATAGCCATGCAGCTCAAAAAAATTCTTACTTACTATGTAACGGGCTTTGCGGTCTTCACCCTGACGCTTGGCGTGCTTGAAGCTCTAAAAGTAATTGACCTCAAAGGCATCGGCTATGTGTTCATGTTTTTCTCGGTCGCCATTTATGCGATGATTGGATTCATTACGCGCACCAGCGACCCGTCGGAATACTATGTGGCTGGACGCGGCGTCAGCAGTGTCTATAATGGCATGGCAACTGGGTCGGACTGGATGTCAGCCGCATCGTTTATCTCCATGGCTGGAACGCTGTTTGCGCTGGGGCACATGGGATTGGCCTACATCATGGGCTGGACAGGTGGCTATGTGTTGCTCGCGCTGCTGCTCGCGCCGTATCTGAGAAAGTTCGGTCAATACACCGTGCCTGATTTTCTCGGCACGCGCTACGGCGGAAATCCCGCGCGCGTCATCGGCATTATCTGTGCGATTCTCGTCTCGCTGACTTACCTGACAGCGCAGCTAACGGGCGTCGGCACGATTGTCAGCCGTTTCATCGGACTGCCATATGAGGCTGGCGTATTCGCAGGGCTGGCTGGTGTGCTGGTGTGTTCGTTCTTGGGCGGGATGCGCGCCGTTACATGGACGCAAGTCGCGCAATACATTGTGCTGATTACAGCGTATCTGATTCCCGTCGTCGTCTTGTCGTTTAATATCTTTAGCGTGCCGATTCCGCAGTTGACCTACGGCTCGATTTTGCAGCGCATCAGCGTGATGGAAAATCAAATTGCAGGACGCGAGAATCCGAACCCGCGCGGCATCGATGAAAAAGAGCTTAACAAGCGCATCGACGGCGCAAAAGAAAAAGAAACGCGCGACCTCTGGGCAAAAGATGCGGCGATGTTTCGGGCGCGTTTATCGAATCCCGATTCTGCTTTGAAAGCAATGAACGCAGATGTGGAAGCACGTCTGGCGGCACTCACGCCCGATGCAGTGAATGCCAAAAAAGCCGCGCTCGAGAAAGAAAAAGCAGATGCGATGGCGATGCTTAACGCCCCGCCGCAACTCGACCCGAAAACAAAACAGCCCATCGATGCGCTCGACGACGCCAAGAAAGCGGAACTCAATGCGAAGATTCAAGCAGTAGAGAAGTCCTTAGCGATGCTGACCCCAGAAGCCGTTGCCAAAGCCAAAGAAAAAGCTGAAGCAGATAAAAAGGCGTTGCCAAAAGATGTAGATGCTGCCAAAGCGGCTTGGTCGGGCGCGCTCGCCACATCTGCGGGACAAGCAGCACCGCCAAAACCCTATTTGGCATTGCCAGAAGGCACCGGGCTACTACAATTCATCGGCTTGATTTTGTGCTTGATGGCAGGAACCGCCGGCCTACCGCACATTCTGACGCGCTACTACACGACGCCGAGCGTCAAGCAAGCACGCTCCTCTGTGGCTTGGTCGCTGTTCTTTATCTTCTTGCTCTATTTCACCGCGCCAGCCTATGCTGCGTTTGCCAAATACTCTGTGCTTGAAAATCTTGTTGGCACCTCTATGTCGCAACTGCCAAGTTGGATTGCGAGTTGGAAGGTCGTCGGCTTGTTCGACGTCATTGATAAAAACGGCGACGGCATCGTGCAGTATGCCGACTTCGTGGTGAAATCAACCGACTTTGTGGTGTTGGCAACGCCGGAGATTGCCGGGTTGCCTGCAACGATTACAGGGCTTGTCATGGCAGGCGGACTTGCCGCTGCGCTCTCGACTGCCGACGGCTTGCTGCTGACCATCGCCAATGCGTTCTCGCATGACCTTTACTACAAAATCATCAATCCGCAGGCGAGCGTTCAAAGCCGCGTGTTGATTTCAAAAATTCTGCTTGTGGCAGTCGCGCTGATTGGTGCATCCATTGCAGCGTTTGTGAAACTGCCGGTCATTGCAGCGACCGTGGCGTGGGCGTTCAGCTTTGCAGCATCGTCGCTGTTCCCTGCGCTGGTGCTTGGCATCTGGTGGAAGCGCACCACCACGCCCGCCGCGATTTTGGGCATGGCCACTGGGCTGATTGTCTCCATCAGCTACTCTATCCTAAATTTCTTCTCGACCGCACCGAATAATTTGCTTGGCTACTCGTCGCCATTCAACTTCTTCGGACTGCGCCACACTGAGTCGGGCATGATTGGAATGCCGGTTGCCTTCTTGGTGATTATTGTCGTCTCGATGCTTACGCCCGCACCCGATAAGAAACTTCAAGAATTTGTCTATAGCGTGCGTTTCCCAAAAGGCGCGCAACAAGGCAAAGAAGTCGAAGCGATTGGCAGCTAATCTATTTCGTTAAGGGCGCGCGGAGAGTCGTTTCTGCGCGCCTACATTTTTGTTCCTTGCAGCACCTTGCGCTTGACAAATTTTACATTCAGCGCAGCAATTTCACCAGCGTCAATGCTTTAAGGATGATTCCCATGCTGAGGAATCGTCGCAGCGTATCCGATTAACAAAACAACCAACTCTTAGGAGGACTGACAATGAAATTTCTACGTGCAGGAATGCTCACATTTACACTTCTTTTCCTAACGGCGTCTTTTGCGTTCGCACAAGGCTCTGACACTTACGGCGCCGGCGCACGGGTCAATCTGGACTCGGCAGGCACAAAGTATATCCGCTTTATCAATTGGGTGCAAGTGTGGTCGCGCTTTCAGGAGCAAAATCCGGGAACAATTATCAACGAAAATCGGTCGGATAACTACACCGACATTGGCATTCGCCGCGCCCGCTTTCTAATGTTTGGCTCGTTTGGCAAAGGCAGTTTGTTTATGGTTCATGCTGGCATCAACAATCAAACATTTATCAACGCGCAAACCGTCGGCAACGACCCGACCGGTCCCGCGAAACGTCCGCAACTTTTCTTTCACGACCTCTGGTACGAACAGCGCATTATCCCCGAACTCTACATTGGTTTCGGCTTGAACTATTGGAAGGGCTTGTCGCGCATGACCAACGCCAGCACGCTGAACTTTCTTGGCATCGACTCGCCGATTTTCACATGGGCAACGATTGACGCCACTGACCAATTCGTGCGCATGCCCGCGATTTACATCAAAGGTCAACTCGCCGAAAAGCGTTTAGATTACCGATTTGCCGTCAGCCAGCCGTTCCGTCCGGGCGATGGGCTTGCACCCGCGAACCCCTCGACGGTGATTCCAAGTTACAATCGGCGCTTCGTTCAAAAATCGTTTGAGGGGTATGTGTTCTGGCAGTTCTGGGATATTGAGTCGCAAGTCCTGCCGTTTATGGTGGGGTCGTATCTTGGCACGAAGAAAGTCTTCAACATTGGCGCTGGATTTTACTATCACGGCGATGGCATGGCAACCAAAAAACCTGCCGCCGAGATTCGACCGACGGAAGACTCGCTCAGAGCAAACGCCATTGCGCTCTTCGGCATTGATGCATTTTTGGAACTGCCGATGGGCGAAGGCGCAAGCCGCAGTTCGCTCACGGTCTACGGCATTTTCGCCCGATATGATTTCGGCAAAAATTATGTGCGTAATGTCGGCATTATGAACTTGGGCAGCGGATTTGCCGCAGCGACCAATGACACTGAAAGGCAACAACGCATCGCTGGCTTGCAAGGCAACGCCTATCCGCTTATTGGCACAGGTAATCACATCTTCATTGAAGCAGGTTACACTTTTCCAAAAAGCGACTTAGGAAAATTCATGCCCTATTTGATGTTCACGTTCTCGCAGTTCGACCGCCTCAAAGACCCGATGATTCTGCCTGAATTTGGCTTAAACTACTTCGTCGATGGACATCATGCCAAGTTCACGCTGCACTACCGTTCGCGCCCGACATTCAAACAAGAAATTTCAAACTTTACCGGACCGGACGGCTTGCCGGCTATCTCGGCGGATGGTCGTAAAAACGAAATCATCTTGCAATCCATGGTGTATTTCTAAAACCGGCAACACACGCCAGTCAACAAGCGCCTCGATTTTTTCTCGAGGCGCTTTTTTATTTTCAATCAAAACAACATGATAATATGCGTGGTGCGTTCTTAATTGCATTGTCTATTGTTATTGCCTCATGTGCAAGTTCGGCGATTCCAAAACCGATTCGATATGCGTGCAAAAAATCCGGTCGAGCCTTTATCGACGCGGCAAGCGAGGCAATGCGCAAAAACGGATTTGACATTAAAGAAGTTGACATTGAACGCGGCGAGGTCGTTGGTTTCAAAGACGAAGGCAGCGTGATTTTCGGCGGCGTGCCAATTACCACTGGCCCGTTCCGCGCAACCGCACGAAGCCAAAACGATACGCTGACCATTTTGATTTTCACGGTCAGAGACGACGGCAAAACACCGATTCGAAGTTGGGACGAACAAAGCACTGATGAATTTGAGAAAAGTCAATATCTTTCGCTCATCACCGCGCTGCGCGAGATGTGCCAATAAGCACAGTTTCTAACAAAACAGTTATTAACCTTAACTCAATTCAACTATGACCTACAGTATTGCTCTTCGCTCCGCCCTTGTTCTTGTGTCATTGCTATGGTTGTCGGCGTGTGCGACAGTGCGGATTGCGCCGCCGCGCCCGATGAAGATTGTCTGTAAAACGCTCTCGACATCGGACTTCGTTAAGCTCACGGTTGCCGAACTTAAAAAAGACAACTTTATCATTGAGCTTGCCGATGAGGAGAACGGTATTGTCGAAGCCGACCGCGCGGCTGTCTTTACGGGCATCGGCTACAACACGCTCGTTACCGGGCCATACGCTTTCAACGCAGTATTTAAGAACGACACAATTACAATCAACTTCGAGACCGTGCGTGTCGACGGCGAAGGGAAAATTTTTATGATTGACACATGGGACGAACAAAATGCGAGCAGTTATGACAAGCGACACTTCGAGCCGATTTTGAAAGCCTTGCGCGCTGCGTGCGCAAAGTAACGTCCCCTTGCGCAGAGAATTTTTGCTTGATGTTGCACTTTTCTTTTTAGAATTTGAGTTGTGAAGCGGAAATCATAACTTTCACCTCCGCAAACTCTATCAATTAACTTGACAAGAACAACAATGCCTGCAGTAAAGAAAAAAACATCGAGCGTTGCTCGCAAGCCGAGCACTAACGGCAAGCACCACAGTGTAGCGCCGCAAGAAGTTGCAATCAATTCGGTCTTGCAAGAAAAACGCGTCTTCAAGCCCACCGCAGCGTTCTCACAGCAAGCGCATGTAAAATCCATGGCGGAATATGAACGGCTCTACGCCGCCGCCGAAAAAAATCCTGAAAAGTATTGGAGCGAGGTCGCCAGCCAATATCACTGGTTTAAAAAATGGCGCAAGGTGCTCGAGTGGAAAGCGCCGTATTCAAAATGGTTCATTGGCGGACAAACGAATATCTGCTACAACGCGCTCGACGTGCATTTATCGACATGGCGCAAAAACAAAGCTGCAATTATTTGGGAAGGCGAAAACGGCGACCAGCGCGTCTTGACTTATGGACAATTGCACCGCGAGGTGTCTAAACTTGGCAACGCGCTCAAGAAACGCGGCGTCAAAAAAGGCGACCGCGTGGCGATTTATATGGGCATGACGCCAGAACTTGCGATTGCCGCGCTGGCCTGTGCCAGAATCGGCGCGGTGCATAGCATTATCTTCGGCGGTTTTTCAGCGCAAGCGGTTGCAGATAGAATCAACGATGCGCAAGCTAAAATGGTCATCACGGCTGATGGCGTCTTTCGGCGCGGTAACCCGCTTAATCTAAAATCGGTCGTCGATGAAGCGCTGGTCAATACGCCCTCGGTCGAGAATGTCATTGTCTATCAGCGCATCAAGACGGACGTGAAAATGACCGAAGGACGCGACCACTGGTGGCACGACTTGATGGACTTGGCCGCCGATGTTTGTCCTGCCGAAAAAATGGACTCCGAATCGCCGCTCTTTATTCTTTACACCTCTGGCTCAACCGGCAAGCCCAAAGGCATCTTGCACACAACTGGCGGATACATGGTTCACGCCGCTAACTCGCACAAGCTGGTGTTCGATATCAAAGACGATGATGTGTATTGGTCAACGGCTGACATCGGTTGGATTACGGGACACAGTTATGTCGTCTATGGTCCGCTCATCAACGGCGCAACGCAAGTGATGTATGAAGGCGCAGTGAATTACCCAAACTGGGGGCGTATTTGGGACATGATTCAACGGCACAAAGTAACGATTCTTTACACGGCGCCAACGGCGATTCGCTCGTTTATTCGCGCTGGCGACGAGTGGGTAACCAAACATGATTTATCATCGCTGCGCTTGCTCGGCACGGTCGGCGAGCCTATCAATCCCGAAGCATGGATGTGGTATTACTCTGTCGTCGGCAAAAAGAAATGCCCAATTGTCGATACATGGTGGCAAACAGAAACAGGTGGCATTATGGTCTCGCCGCTTCCTGGCGCAACGCCGACGAAGCCCGGCACGGCAACTCGCCCGTTGCCCGGCATTGCAGTCGATGTGGTCAAAAAAGACGGAACGCCGTGCAAGGCAAACGAAGGTGGATTTTTGGTCGTCAAGCGCCCTTGGCCCTCAATGCTCCGGACGATTTACAACGACAACGCGCGTTACGAAAAAGTCTATTGGTCTGAAATTAAAGGCATGTATTTCACGGGCGATGGCGCGCGCAAAGATAAAGACGGCTACATCTGGATTATGGGCAGAGTCGACGACGTGGTTAATGTCAGCGGACACCGTTTAGGCACGTCGGAAGTCGAGAGCGCATTGGTTGCGCATCAAGCGGTTGCGGAGGCGGCGGTGGTAAGCCGTCCCGACGACGTCAAAGGCAATGCACTTGTGGCGTTTGTTACGCTTAAAGGAGGCTATAATGGCGACGCGGCGTTGCGCGATGCACTTCGCGACCATGTTGGCAAGGAAATCGGCTCGATTGCTAAGCCCGATGAAATTCGGTTTGCAGAAGGATTGCCCAAGACCCGAAGCGGAAAAATTATGCGTCGGCTGCTGCGCGAACTTGCCACCAATGGCGTCATTTCAGGCGACACAACGACACTCGAGGACTTTAGCACGTTGGAAAAATTGCGTCAGCAAGAGGAAGAAGAATAAGCCAATTGCTTGACAGACCTCTGGAATCGGAGAAACCCAACAAAGGCATCTTGAATATCAAGGTGCCTTTTTTTATGAAAGACGGTGCAGTGGACGTTGGGCTGGCTTGAGTGCCTACGGTCGGCTAATCGGCTTTTCCCATCAGGCGTGATTCTTCTAAATCAAGTTCATACTCAATGCGGCGCAGGACTTCATCGCTGATGTCGCCTTGTTTGCGCAGCTCGATAGCCGTTTGACGTTCTCTGGTGAGAACTGCATGCTGCAGTTGTTGAAACGTAAGATGGTCGCCAGTTGGCTTAAACGGCATTAGGGGACTCGAGGTCAGTTGAGCCAAACGGTCGTCGTATCTCGTGCGAAGGCGGCTGACAATTTCGTTGGTAATCGTGCCTGATGCAGCAAGCTCCTCGATATAAGCAACTGCGGCTTCGGCAGCTTTGCGTCGCGCGTAGAGCTCCTCGATTTGTTCTGTGTTTTCCTCGTCAAAGCCAAGCCAACGAATGATAAACGGAAGCGACAAGCCTTGAATCACAAGCGTTGATAAAATCACGGCGAAAGACACAAAGATGATAAAATCACGTTTGGGGAACGGGCTGCCATCGGTCATCACAATCGGCAGTGCAAGCGCGGCGGCCAGCGTAACAATGCCGCGCATTCCCGCCCAAGACACAAGTGCGGGAAATTTCCATTCCAAGCGAGGCTCTTTGAGTATCCATCGCGGAATGTAGGTAGCGGGAAACACCCAAACAATGCGAACTAAAATGACCGTTAGGCAAATTATCGCCGTGTCGAGAAGCAGCGCGCCTAAGGGTTCGCTCGATGCGCCGTTCAAGACATCGGGCAATTGCAAGCCGATGATAATGAAAATAAATCCGTTGAGCAGAAAGACGAAAATGTCCCAAACCGAATAGGCTTGCAATCGCGCTGCTGGAGAAAAGAGTTCTGCCGACCGATTCGTCAAATACAAGCCCGTTGTAACCACAGCAAGCACGCCAGAGACATGAATCGATTCTGCGAGCAAATACATACTGAATGGTGTCAGCAGCGTCAGCGTTGTCTCGACCGCCGGAGAGTTGTAGAGTCGCCGATGCACCAGCGAGAGCGCGACGCCGCCCGCAAGTCCAACTGCCACGCCGCCCGCCGCCACAATAACGAACTGCACGCCTGCTTCCCAAATCGAGAACGCTCCCGACACAACAGCGGCAACGGCAAATTTATACGCCACCAAGCCCGTTGCGTCGTTGACCAAACTCTCACCTTCAAGGATGGTAATGATCCTCTTTGGCACATTCAAACGCTGCGTGATTGCCGTTGCGGCAACAGCATCGGGCGGCGAGACAATCGCGCCCAAGACAAATGCGACTGCCCAACTCATTCCTGACACAAGTTCATGCGCGACAATCGCTACTGCGGTCGTCGTTGTTAAAACCAGTCCGACGGCAAGCAGTGAGATCGGTCGAAGATTTGCTTTGAACTCGCGCCATGATGTATACCACGCAGCGGCATAGAGAATTGGCGGTAAGAACACCAGAAAAACCGTGTCAGGGGCAAGTCGCACGCGCGGCAAGCCGGGAATAAATCCCAAACCCAAGCCGACCAATACCAGCAAAATTGGATACGGCACTAGCAGGCGGTTAGCAATTACCGACAGCACAGTGGCAATACTTAAAACAACCAGAATAATGGCAATATTTTCCACAACAGGCGAGATAATAATGGTTGCAAGATAGACATCTCGGCGTGAATAGCGATACGAGGTTCACGCTTCGGCGTAATCAGGTTGGAGTCAAGCATAATTTAAGTGTTGAAAGGAGCGATTCAATGCACATGTCAGTCATCGAGCAGCCTATTGTCGTCAATAATATCAACTGGTTTGAAATTCCTGTTCTCAATTTTGACCGCGCCAGAGCGTTTTATGAAACCCTTCTCGATGTGGATATTAAAGAAGAAACCAGCGCAGGCTTTAGAATGGGCATTTTTCCACACAATGGCGTTGGCGGCGCGATTATTGCAGGCGAAGGATATGAGCCGTCCGAAAAAGGCGCGGTCGTGTATCTCAACGGCGGCAACGATTTGGCGGAACGCCTCCATCGCGTTGAACACATCGGCGGCAACGTCCTCATTCCCAAAACGCTCATCTCTCCTGAGGTCGGGTATTTCGCGTTTTTCCGCGACACCGAGGGCAACCGCATAGCGCTGCACTCGCTTCACTAAACGGAACGGAACGGCGTATGCACCAATGAAGATAATTGAACCACGGCTTTTTTAACGATAACTTTTTTAACGATAAACCGACTCGTCAGGAGATTTTCAGATGAACCGCAAGTATTGGATTGTCGTTGCGTCCAAAGACCAAGTTGAACAAGGCGTTGCCAATGGATTCGTGCAAGCAGTTCACGGTCATGCCGAGCCGCTCACCCGCATGAAAGCAGGCGATAAAGTGCTGTTCTACTCGTCCAAACTCACCCAAGATGGCGAAGAAAAGTATCAATACTTCACCGCAGTTGGCGAAATTGCCGACAACCGCATTGTTCAAGTCAGTGCGGGCAACGGCTTCAAGCCGTTTCGTCGGCGTGCCTTCTTCAAGCGATGCCGCAACATCTCAATTCTGCCGCTGATTTCAGAGCTGTCGTTCATCAAAAATAAAACCAAGTGGGGAATGCCATTCCGCTTTGGCACATTAGAAATTCCTGAACGAGATTTTCTGCTCATCTCCAAAAAAATGGTCTCTATTCCTGAATTGGAAGCCGCATAACTTTTGTTGTTGCAAAAGTGGATGCTTTACTTCGCTGTGCTTTGTTCAGCATGACAAAACAAAAAGGGCGTCCCGACCCGCGAGACGCCTTTACTATCCACTGTCAATTATTCACTACTTGACCAGCATCATCTTCTTTGTCTCCACAAAACTGCCTGCTTGCAGTCGGTAGAAATACACGCCGCTCGATAAATTCGCGGCGTCGAACGACACACTGTATCGTCCCGCCTCCTGACGACCATTCATCAATGTCGCCACCTCACGACCGAGCATGTCATAGACTTTCAAACGCACTTCGCTTGATATGGGCAACTGATAACTAATCACGGTGCTGGGATTAAATGGATTCGGATAGTTCTGCCCAAGCTCAAAGGTGCGCGGCAGTCCTGCCTCGACTTCAACCATTGGCAGTATCTCAAACTGTCCATCAAAATCCACTTGCTTCAAGCGGTATTGCACTTTGCCCGATGCCGTTCTATCGACAAACGAGTAGCTCTTGGCGTCGCTCGTCGTGCCGTTGCCCTTGACAAAGCCGAGAACTGACCATGATGTCCCCGCGCTGTTCTCTGTTCTGCGTTGCACTTCAAAGCCGGCGTTGTTTTTTTC
>JPGV01000005.1 GCA_000724175.1 [Candidatus Thermochlorobacteriaceae] bacterium GBChlB
TTTTTTGTCGTTGGGGTGATGTTTCCGGTGGAAGTCGGAATAGAAGCCATGATGACGGTTGGCGCGTCGCTTGCGGCAATTTCACCTGTGCCTGAACCACAGCAAGGCGGTAGCGTGAGCGACAGTTCATTGGCTTTGACGAAAGCAGAGCCAGAAGTGCAAACAGAAGAACGCCAAGTCTATCGCCCAGTCGCAACGGCAAAACTTTTTTATTTGAGCCAAGCCTTTGCGGCGCAAGCGTTGATGAGACCTACCGTGAGCGATACCGATACAACCGCAATTCAGCGAAAGCCGATGGAAGAAGAAGACGCAGGGGAAGGGTCAGATAAGACATTCGAGCAAACGCAGGCAAAAGGGCGCAATACGTTGTTGGCGACAGAGATTGATTCAGCCGAAGCGGCACTGATGGATTCAACCACGCGCGTTAAGCAGTTCAAGTATCGACGCATAGATGTGCCGTATCTTTCGCCGATTGAGCAGAAAACCTACGCGCTCTTTTTGCCAAAGGTCAGCGTGGAGCGGAAGGTGGTATTGGATAGTGCGATGACACGCATTAGGATTTCAGAGAAAATTGGTGATGTGGAAGTGCGCCCCTCGATTGAACTGCCGTTAGAGACTTACAAGAAACTGCGTTACAAGGCGGCAATCCGCGATAACTTCCGACAAATCATCGGGCAACAAAGCACAGGCGTATCGCGCGACGCATTAGCCGATGTATTCAGCAAGATTACGAAAATCAGCGTGTATGTGCCGGGTGGCGAGAGCGCACTCTTTGCAACGCTCTTCGGTCCGCCAACCGTCAGCGTGCAAGTAACAGGTAATATCGACATCAAAGCCTCGTATCAAACCGAAGAATCCGAAGACCCTATACGTCGTGCCAGCGGAACATCTTCGACCGCTGTGCCGAACTTCGACCAACAAGTGCAAATGAACCTCACGGGCACAATCGGCGATAAACTCACCATCACCGCCGATTGGAACACCCAGCGACCGTTTCAATACGAAAACCAATTAGCGATTCGATACAAAGGCTACGAAGATGACTTGGTGCAATCGATTGAAGCGGGCAACGTGTCGCTCACGCTTCCAACCTCGCTCATCAGTAGCAGTCAAGCCTTGTTCGGCATTAAGGCACAATTTCAAATTGCCGGATTGAACTTAACGGCGATTGCCTCGCAACAGCGCGGACGGACGGAGTCGTTCAGCGTGCAGAGCGGCGCAAGCGTTACCGAACAAACGATTCAAGCGTGGGATTACGATGAAAATCGGCATTTTTTTGTCAGCAATTTTTTCATAACGAATTGGGAGAACGCCTTTGCACGAAACGCACCAACCCTTGTGCTTACGCCTGCAATGGGCGGACGACAAATCAACCGCCTTGAAGTGTGGCGCAGACCTGCCAATCAGTTGGGCGGTGTGGGCGGACAAAATCCGGGCGGCACGCCCCTGCAAGAAAATCAACGCCCTGCGGTTGCCTTGCTCAATCTCGGCGATGTGCCGTATTCGTTTGAACGCCTGCAACAAGGATTCCCCTTTCCGAACAACGCCTACAACGACCTTGCCGACACTGCGCAAACACAAGCCTTCTTACAACAACTTCGCACCGCCGACCCGCTTCCGCCCATTCCCGGACCGTTTCAAGAAGGCGTCTTTACGCTGATGCGCGAAGGACAAGACTACGTGTATAACCCTATTCTCGGATACATTACCTTCACAGCCCCCTTAGACCCGCGCGATGTGATTGCCGTCTCTTACGATTTTACGCCTGCGCCGGGCGTGCCAAATGTTCGCGTGGGCGATTTTAGCAACGATACTCTGCAACGGCGCGCCGTCTTCAAACTCATCAAGCCCGACCAACTCACGCCGTCAGATACAGCAACATGGATTTTGATGCTCAAAAATATCTATGCGCTGGGCGGACGCGACATTCAGCGCGACGAATTCAACGTGCAAGTCGTCTTTCAGAATCCGGGCGACAACCCGCCCGAAAATGAAGTGTTGCCGATTCCCGGATTCATCAACACGCTTAATCAAGTAACTGGCTTTGACCGTTTCGATGTCAACGGCGCGGCAGGCTCCGACCGTACCTTCGACTTTTTGCCCGGCATTACGATTGACCCGCAACGCGGCTTGCTCATTTTTCCATTTCAGCGTCCGTTTGAACGACCGATTCGCGAAGAAATTGAGCGCGTGACTGGTCAGCCCATCAATGAGCAAAATGCACGATTTATCTACAACGAAATTTACGAGCGCACACAGTTCGACGCGCAGAACACCAGCACGAAAAATTTTTATGGGATTAAAGTGCGATACAAAAGCACGATTCAAAATCCGATTTCTATCGGCTTCAATGTGGCGCAAGGCAGTGTGCGCGTAACGAGTCGTGGCGTGCCGCTTCGCGAAGGCATTGACTACACGGTCGACTATCAACTCGGACAAGTAACGATTTTGAAAGATGACGCGCTTCAACAGGGCGCAAACTTGAAAATCGATTTTGAAAAGAACGACCTGTTTCTTTTGGCATCGCGCTCGATTGTCGGCTTGCGCGGCGAGTATGCGTTCAGCGACGATTTCAAATTAGGCGCAACCTTTTTGCAATACTCCGAGCGACCGCTCACGGACAAAGTGCGCGTCGGCGATGAGCCGATTGTCAATCGAATTTTCGGTGTGGATTTGCAGTATTCAACCCAGATGCGATGGCTAACGAAATTGATTGATCGACTGCCGCTCATCAGCACGAAAGAGCCATCGAGGTTCTCGGTGAATGCGGAATATGCACAAGTGATGCCGGGCGTGCCTGATGAACTGCGCACCGAGTTAGACCCTGACGGCGTGAGCTACATTGATGACTTTGAAGGCTCACGGCAAATTATCTCGCTGGGGTTAAATGGTAACAACTGGGCGTTGGGCTCGCCGCCGCATCAAACCCTTGAAAGTCCAACGATTGTAGAAGATTCTATTCGGGGGCGATATCGAGCGCTGTTGGGCTGGTATCGTTTGCCGGTGGGCGACCCAAGAAACGTGCCCACGCGAGAAATTTTCCCGAATCGCGTGGCGGCGCGTGAAGACTTTCAAGTGCGCCCGCTGTATTTGAGTTACGACCCAACACGGCGCGGACCGTATAACTTCAACCCTGACTTCGTGATTCGGCGCGGCGTGCCTGACAGCAGTTACGGCGCAATCACCCAACTTTTGCCGTCGTTTGCCAACAACCTCACGCAATCCAACATTCAGTTCATTGAATTTTGGTTCAAATATCAACCGCTGATTGACAGCGTCGGCGCGCCACCCGACAGCGGAAAACTGCACATCGACATCGGCATCATTTCCGAAGACATCATTCCTAACCGAAGGCTCAACACCGAAGACGGTATGCCTATCAACCCCGAAGACTTCAATCCCGACCAAATCGCTTTTGGTGAAGATAGTTATGGGCGGTTCAACACGCGCGTCGCCAAAATTGACCGACAACTGCTCACCGGCTCTATCGGCACGGAAGATGTTGGGCTGGACGGCATCAACGACCAATTAGAGCGACAATTTCATCAGCAGTATCTGGAAACCTTGCGAAACGCCTTAGGCGAGAACAACCCGGAATATCAACGCATTTTCAGCGACCCCGCCGGCGATAACTTCTCGCTTGATGTCACCAATGTCAGCGGCACAGAAGGCAATGCCAATCAAGCACAAGCCGGACCGTTTGTGAACATCTTTCCCGATACCGAAGATTTAGATGGCTCATCGACGGTGCAGACACAGAATCGATTTTTCCGATATACGATTTCCATCAATCCCCAAGAACTCAATCAGCCAACGCCACGAGGCAGGTTTGTGGTCGGTGGCGGACAATCCAACGCAGGTTGGGTGCAGTTTCGAATTCCGTTAGATGAATTCACAAGAAAATTTGGCGCGATTGATTTTACGACCATTCAATATGCGCGCGTGTGGGTTGAACAATTTCGCCGACCGGCGCAGTTGGGATTTGCGACCTTTGACTTTGTCGGCTCGCAATGGCAACTGATTGGGCGCGATACACTCGTTTCCGTTGCGGCGGTGAATATCGAAGAGAACGGCTCGTTTTACGCACTGCCGCCGGGCATTCGGCGCGCCAGAGACCGTCAGCGCGTTGACCAAAACATTCAAGCCAATGAACAAGCATTGGTGGTGATTGCACGAAAGATGGGGCAAGATTCCGTGCGCGGCGTGTTTCGCAATTTCGCGATTGGCAATACGGGCGGATTCAACCTCAATCCCTACAAGCGATTAAGAGCCTTTATTCACGGCGGCGCAGGTGTCAGATACAATGAGCTCAATCCCAGAGACCCTGCAAACACCCGTGCCTTTTTGCGATTCGGTGCAACGGAAACCAACAACTATTACGAAATACAAATCCCTGTCAAACCCTCGCCGCCCGTCAATGTGCCGCAGAACACAAACTCGCCTGAATATCGGCGTGCGCAAGAACTGATATGGCCAGCGGAAAACAACATCGACATTGACCTTGATGAAATCGCCAGTTTCAAACTGCAACGTGCTTCAGATACCGAAGTTGTGGTGCGCGATTTTCCCGACGGAAAGCGCATCGTGATTAAAGGGCAACCGAGTTTGGGCAATGTGCGCGTCTTTGCGTTTGGGGTTATCAATCCCTCAAAAGAGTTTATTGAATCGATTGAAGTGTGGCTGAACGAACTGCGTGTTTCGGGCTACAAGAACGAAGGCGGTTGGGCAGTGCGCGCCAATACGAGTTTGCAACTTGCCGATGTGGCAACGATTGCGGCAACCTATCAACGCCAAACGCCCGACTTTCACGGCTTAAACATTCGCATCAATCCGATTACCGCACAAAACAACACGGAATCGTGGACGCTTTCCACAACCTTCAACGCCGATAAACTCTTGCCCGCCGAAGACGGTTGGGCAATTCCTATCAACATTGAGCGAAGCGAGTCGCGCTCCATTCCGAAGTATGTGCCTGGTCGTGAAGATATTTTGCTCGATGCCGCCGTCGCCCGTGTCATTGAAGAAGCAAAGCGTAACGGCGCAAGCGAAAGCGAAGCCCAAGCGGCAGGAGAGCGTTTCCGCAACGAACAAATTTCGCTCTCCTCAACCGAGCGATTCTCAATGCCGACCATTCGCAAAACGAAGCCGTCAGATTTTTGGCTCGCGCGATACACGATTGACCGAATCACACTGGGCTACAATTATTCCGTTGCCAGAGGACGCTCGCCGCAACTGGTGTCAAG
>JPGV01000006.1 GCA_000724175.1 [Candidatus Thermochlorobacteriaceae] bacterium GBChlB
TTTTTCTCCTGTCGTCCGTTCTTGGTCAATACTTGCGTCATAATACGCTCACTTCCTCATTGCGATTTCTTCTTTGAGCATGGCAACGGCTTCGTCAAACGGTTTTGCGCCTTTGTCGCCTTCTTTGTGTTTGCGAATGGCAACGCTTTTGGTGTCGCGCTCTTTTTCGCCAATGACGAACATATAGGGAATCTTTTTCAATTCCGCGTCTCGAATTTTCTTGCCGATTTTTTCGCCGCGCTCATCGAGTTCAGCGCGAATTTTTACGGCTTTTAATTTCTCTGCCACTTCTCTTGCGTAATCCATCACGGCATCGACAATCGGCAACACGGCGACTTGCACGGGCGCGAGCCACAAGGGAAAATCGCCTGCGAAATTTTCAATCAACACGCCGATAAACCGCTCCATCGAGCCAAACGGCGCACGGTGAATAATGACGGGACGATGTTCTTTGTTATCGCTTCCTGTGTAGGTCAAGTTGAACCGCTCCGCCATCACATAATCGACTTGCACCGTTCCCAACTGCCACTTTCTGCCAATGGCATCTTTGACGATGAAATCAATTTTCGGTCCGTAAAAACTTGCCTCGCCAATGCCGATGAAGTAGTTGAGATTCATTTTTTCGGCGGCGGTGCGGACGTCGTTTTCGGCTTGCTCCCAGAGTTCGTCAGTGCCACCGTATTTGGCTTTGTTGGATTTATCGCGGAACGAGAGCCGTGTTTGCACTTCCTTGAATCCGAGTGTCGAGAACACTAATTGTGTCAGTTCAATGACATTGCAAATTTCCTCTTGCAGTTGGTCTTGTCGGCAATAGATGTGCGAATCGTCTTGTGTAAAGCCGCGTGCGCGTGTCAATCCGTTCAGTTCGCCTGATTGCTCGTAGCGATAGACGGTGCCGAACTCCGCCAAGCGAATCGGCAAGTCGCGATAACTGCGCGGCTTTGCATCATAAATTTGATGATGGTGCGGGCAATTCATCGGCTTCAAAAGATATTGCTCTTCTTTGCCTGTCTCATCGGTGAATGTAATCGGCGGAAATTGCGAATCCTTGTAATACGGATAATGCCCTGATGTTTTGTAGAGTTCGATACTGCCGATGTGCGGCGTATAGACGGCTTGATAGCCACGTTTGAACTGTTCTTCTTTCAAAAAGTTCTCGAGTTCTTGGCGCAACACGGCACCTTTCGGCAACCAAATGGGCAAGCCACTTCCCACTTTTGGCGAAATCAAAAACAACTCTAACTCTTGACCGATTTTTCGGTGGTCGCGTTTTTTAGCTTCTTCGAGTTGGGCGAAATGCTGTTTGAGCAATTTCTCTGACGGGAACGAGATGCCGTAGATGCGTTGCATTTGTTCGCGGCTCGAATCGCCTCGCCAATATGATGCAGAAATGTTGGTCAAGCGTACGGCTTTCAGTTTCGAGGTGCGCGGCAAATGCGGTCCTGTGCAAAGGTCGCTGAACTCGCCTTGGTGATAAATCGAGACAATCGGTTCGTTGATGCCTTGCAGGATTTCAACTTTGTAAGGGTCAACGCGCTTGGTTTTGAAGTAGTCAATCGCGTCTTCTTTCTTCAACTCTTCGCGGGTAATGACCAAATCGCGTTTGGCAATCTCCAACATTCGCTCCTCGATTTTCCGCAAGTCTTCTTCGGTGAAGCGGTGTTCGGAAGAGACGTCGTAATAAAATCCGCTCTCAGTCGCGGGACCTGCGCCGAACTTTGTTCCGGGGAAGAGTTCTTCAATCGCTTGTGCCATCAAGTGGCTTGAACTGTGCCAATAAAGTTCGTGTCCCTCGTCAGAATCGAAGGTAATGATTTCAACTGTTCCGTCTTCTTCGATTGGCAGATTGAGGTCGCGCAGTTTGCCGTTGAGTTTAATGCCCAGTGCGGCTTCGAAAAGTTTATTGCCGATAGACTTAGCGACATCGTTCCCCGTCGTGCCTTTCGGGTAATGACGAATAGAACCATCGGGCAAGGTCAGCGCGACTTGCTCTGTTAGAAGTTGTGTCTCGGACATATTCCGTTGTTCCTTTCTAAACCGTGCCGGCGAGGGCAATCGGTTTCCAAATCGTTTGTGAAATGATGGGTGGTCATTGACNNGCTATGATTGGTGAAGATCATGGGCGAACGAAGTGCGTTCACAACTTTCGCCCGCGTCGAGTGTAACGTATGCTTGTGCTTGAAGCGTGTTTTATTGAGCCGCTTCGGCTTCGACTTCGAGGTGCAGTGTTGCGACCACGTCGGAGTAGAGTTTCACGGCAACTTCGTGTTTGCCCACTTGTTTGATGGGCGGGTCAATCGTGATTTGTTTTCGGTCGATGTCAAAGCCTTTTGCTCTCAAGCCGTCGACGACCATTTGCGTCGTTACCGTGCCATAGAGCCGACCTTCTTCTCCTGCTTTCACTTTCACGTTGAGCAAGAGCCGTTCAAGCGACTCTGCCAATTCACGCGCCGCTTTACGTTCGCGCTCAATTTTGAAGGCTTTTTGCTTTTTTTCAATTTCAATGGCTTTGAGCATACCTTCGGTAGCGCGGACTGCCAAGCCACGCGGAATCAGAAAATTGCGGGCGTAGCCGTCTTTGACTTTTACGAGTTCGCCTTCCGCGCCCAATTTTTCGACTTCTTTTCTCAAAATAACTTGCATGGGTCTTTTCTCTGGTTACTTGATTTGGTCCGAGACGAATGGAATAATCGCCAAGTGCCTTGCCCATTTGATTGACTGCGTGAGCAAGCGTTGTTCTTTCGCGGTCAGTCCCGTGATGCGGCGGGGAATAATCTTTCCTTGCTCGTTAATGAAGCGTTTAAGTTTGCGTTCATCGCGGTAATCGAAAAAGACGACTTGGTTTTTGTTAGTTGTCGACGGTCGGTTGCGCTGCTGCGTGTTGTTACGACGGTCGTTGTTTCGACCGGAACCGTTGCGCGAATTTTGCCCGCCGATTTTTCTTGCCTCTGCCATCGTTCTGGTGCGGTTGAAGTTAGGTTAATCGATTTAAGTTTATCGCGCGTGATTGTTGTCCGAAACCGCCTCGCCGTCTGTCGAGAGATACTTGTATTCGTAGAGGTCTTTGCTGTTGACATGTGCGTCGTCGTTGATTTCTTCGACCACACTGATTTCATCGTCGTTGCGGCGGCGCTTGTTAAGAAACTGAATGCGTCGCGCCTTGATTTCAACGACGGTTCTCGTCGAGCCGTCTTGCAGTTTCCATGTTCGGCTTTGCAACTCGCCATCAACCAAGACAGCACTACTGCGGTGGAGATTATCGCGGCATGATTCTGCCAGTTTATTCCATGCAACGATGCCGACGTAGCACACATCTTCTTGCCAATCATTGTTGCTGTCGCGGAAGCGGCGGTTGCAGGCAATCGTGAAATTCACCACCGGTGTCCCCGTTGTCGTTTGACGAAAAATTGGGTCTTTGGTCAGATTTCCAGCGATGATGACACTATTGATTTCCGGCATTTTCAACTCTGCCATGTCGTTCCTCCAAGAATTAGGTTTTTCGAGACTGTCTCACAGTAAAAAAAACGTGTTGCCAGCGGGACTATGCCGGTTGGGATTCAGGTCTTCCCGCTTCGGGCACTGCGGTCGCTTGTGCTGAGCCGTATTTCAATACGCGCTCGCGGATATCAAGAAGCGGTTTATCAAGAATAATCGTGAGGAAGCGAATGATTTGCTCGTTGAGTCGATACTGGCGTTCAAGTTCGGCAATGGCGGTGGGCGGCGCGGTGAACTCTATGTGGACATAATACCCGATGCTGAGTTTGCCAATTTTGTAGGCGAGTTTCTTGCGACCGTTGTCGGTGATGTTTTTAATCTCTCCGCCGAGCGACGAGATGAGCGT
Source organism: [Candidatus Thermochlorobacteriaceae] bacterium GBChlB (assembly GCA_000724175.1). Classification (GTDB taxonomy): domain Bacteria; phylum Bacteroidota; class Chlorobiia; order Chlorobiales; family Thermochlorobacteraceae; genus GBChlB. The sequence goes on from JPGV01000006.1 coordinate 3,842, forward strand.
CTTAACTTTTTCAATTACGGCTTGCGTTGCTTCATCGTCCAAATTTCCATCAATAACAACCGTCGTTTCGTAAAGTTCGTGAACTGTTTTGCCCATATCTCGTTTGCGTGTTTGATAGTAAGAAGGAAAAAGCGACTCTCGTCGCAGTGTTAAGAAATTGTTTTCTTTCAAATAAGGACTGCAAAAATACGAGAGTTGCGCGTTTTTCCAAACACTGATTCGATTTTTTTTGTCCGTCTGCTCTTACAAAAAAAGGCTCGGTGTGATCGAGCCTTTTTGATGACACATCGCTTAGTACTTCCGTTCCTTGGGTTTGAACTTATCTTTGTGTTCCCAATCTTGTTCGGCGAGTTTCATATTGACAGGCTTGAACGAGAGTTCGCTGCTGCCATCTTCGTGAACCAAGCAAAGCGTATGTTTCATATACTCGCCATCGTTGCGCGTTGGGTAGTCTTCTCGGGCGTGTGCGCCGCGCGATTCCTTGCGATGATATGCGCCTTCAATGACGGTCGCCGAATAGTCAATCATAAATTCAAGCTCAACGGCGTCAAGCAAGTCGGTGTTGAACTCTTTGCCTTTATCTTGCACGACGGCATTTTTGGCGCGCTCACGCAGTTTCTTGATGTCGCGGCAGGCTTCCGAGAGCAACTCTTCCGTGCGAAACACGCCGACTTTATCCATCATCATCTGTTGCAGGTCTTCGCGGATTTTACCAACACTTTCGCCCTGCGTGCGCGAGAGAATACGGTCGAGCTTTGTTCTGACCTTTTTATCTGCATCCTTTTGAAGCGGCATTTTGCCTTTCGTCTCTTGAACAAACTTGACGATGTCTTTTCCAGCGCGGCGACCGAAGACAATCAAATCGAGCAGGGAATTGGTGCCAAGCCGATTCGCGCCGTGAACCGAGACACATGCCGCTTCACCTGCCGCCCAGAACCCGACCTTGACATCGTTCTTTTCATTGTAGACCACTTTTCCCTCGATGTTCGTCGGAATCCCGCCCATAGCGTAGTGGCATGTCGGCTGCACCGGAATCGGATTTTTTGACGGGTCGACGCCAAGATAAATTTTAGCGAAGGTCGAGATTTCGGGCAACTTCGTTTCGATTTGTTTGAGCGTGAGGTGCGTCAGGTCCAGATTGATGTAATCTTTTTGTTTACCGACGCCTCTGCCTTCGCGCACTTCGAGATACATTGAACGCGAAATCATGTCGCGCGGCGCAAGGTCTTTGACCGTCGGCGCATAGCGTTCCATAAACCGCTCGCCGCTTTGGTTGCGCAAGACACCGCCTTCGCCGCGTGCGCCTTCGGTCACGAGAATGCCCAAGCGATACAAGCCTGTCGGGTGAAATTGCACAAACTCCATATCCTCGAGCGGAACACCATGCTGCATGGCAATTGCAAGTCCGTCGCCCGTATTAGCGTGTGCGTTGGAAGTGGTCTTGTAGGCTCGTCCGAATCCGCCGGTGGCGAACATCACGGCTTTGGAATTGAAGACATTAATGTCGCCCGTGCGAATGTTGTAAGTAACCACACCGCAAACCACGCCGTCCGTCTCGCAAAGGTCTAACACTTGGTATTCGTTGTAGAATCGGACTTTGCGCTTGATGCATTGTTCGTAGAGCGTGTGAAGGCAGACATGCCCGGTTCTATCGGCGGCGTAGCACGCGCGGCGGACAGCCGCTTCGCCGAAGTTTCGCGTATGTCCGCCGAAGGGACGTTGGGCGATTTTGCCTTCCTTAGTGCGCGAGAACGGCACGCCGAAGTGTTCCATCTCGATAATAGCGCGTGGCGCGTCGTTGCACATGATTTCTATCGCGTCTTGGTCGCCTAAGTAGTCAGCACCTTTGACCGTATCGAAAGCATGCCACAACGGATAATCTTCTTCTTCATTACCAAGCGCCGCGCAGATGCCGCCCTGTGCCGCACCCGAATGCGAGCGGAGCGGATGCAATTTTGAAATCACCGCCACATCGCAATACTCGGCGGCTTCAACGGCAGCGCGCAGTCCCGCAAGCCCCGCGCCGACAATCACCACATCATGATTAAACACCGACATAACACTCTACTTCGTTTTAAGTTTACTGAGTTAAATTTTTCGACTTGAACTGTTTTCGTCATCGGAAAATTTCTTCGACGGACACTGTAACACCGATGACATCATCTTTCACATCGCCCTCTGTTACCACCTTCGGCTTCTGACCTTTGTGATAGACGACGATTTCTGACAACGACGGCAAGACAATCCAACACGACTTCACGCCCGCCGCTAAATAATCCTCAACTTTATCTTCCAAATCGGACAACGCTTGCTTCGGCGAGAGAATCTCTATGGTCAGGAGCGGCATTTTGGTCAGCCGAACCTCGTCGCCTTCCCACGAAATTTCCGACTTCGGATACACACAGATGTCGGGCGTTGGCTTACAGTTTCCCAAATCCAGTGTTGCTTCTGTCAAGACGCGAAACTTCTCTTCGTAGTTGCGATAGAACGCAATGACGAATTGGGTTTGAGCAATGGCATGTTTTTTACTTGGCACTGGTTTTCCCCGTTCAATCTCGTAGTCTGAGCGTTCTTCAATCGTCTCGACAAGTTCTTCTGTTTCCATCATCGCCACAGTTTTCGCACGGTTAATTAGACGCCATTTTTTGCAGAATTTGCTCCAAGCCCATTGGCGGCTGGTAGACACCAGCGGTTAAGACGGTTTGCGCGCCAATCACAAACAACGAAATCGCCAGCACCCAAACGGTTGAAACCAGCGTCAGCCGCACGCCACGATTTTTCGCGTAGTCATCAATGATGTTGAGCATTCCGTTGAAGCCGTGATACAAGCCAAAGATGAGAAAGAGCAGGTCAAAGACTTTCCAGAGTGGGTTGGAGAGGCGTGCTGTTACCTTCTCGTAGGTAATGATATGCTCATTTTTTTTCGGGTCGGTGATTTTGCCGTCCAGCACCGCTTTCTTGTATTCGGGATATTTTTCGGCGTAGGCTTCTCGGATTTTTTTATACTCGTCGGCGTCGGAGAGATTGTTCGTGGGCATGTGTTGCACCCAGAAGTGTCCGATAAGCGTAGCGAGCAAGAGGACGCCCGAGATGCGTTGGAAGAACCAACCAAACGCGCCGCTTTTTTTTGCTGTTCTCTGTTCCATTTCGATACTCCTTGAATGGGTTTGAGCCTTAATTAAAATTGAGAAAATACGGCGCGAGAATTGGATAGCCGCCGAGCAAGATAATCAGCGCGGAGAGCCCGAGCGTCGCATAAAACAGCCGCTTTTGATTGGGCGACCAGCCGAGAAAATCGACCAGCACAATGCGGAAGCCATTGACACTGTGGTATGTAACGGCGGCAAGGATGAGCAACTCGCCGATTTTGAAAAGCGGGCTTCGATACGAGCTCATCAGCGCGTCGAACTGCACAGGGTCGTAGAGCGCGCGCAAGCCAAAAATGTGAATGACGATGTAAGCGACCATTGCAATGCCAGAGACGCGATGGAAAATCCACGCGAGCATCCCGGGTCGCCATTTGTAAGTGAGGATTCTCGGAAGTGCGTTTTGAAAATTTGCCGCGTAAGGAAGTTTGGGCGCGGTCTTCGGAGTCTCGGTTTCTACTGCCATACTGCTACTACTACCTTTCTTGTGTTACGTTAGAGACAATGTAAGCTCAACTTTGCCGTCAATGATAGTTAAAGATAACAAAATTGCACGCATTACGTTTGAGAATTTAAACTACGTTTGGCTTGAAACCAAAATAAAAGACTATGTAGAAAAGGGGTGCTGCGACTGGCGGTTATGCAAGACTTGGAGCAACCACTGTCAGAACTTGGAGACAGAGACAGCATGTCTTTCAACGACGCAGTTCACATCATAAATGTCATAATGACTACGGGCGAGACTCTTATATCAAGTAATCGCCTCGACAATTGGCGGATTTTTCAAATTGGGATACTCTTCTTCCATCGTAACCCCCTTAGTCCATTATCTTCCTGAGGAATGCCGGTGTGTCGGAGTTTGATTTTCGAATACGGTCTTGTTCGGTCGCGACCTTTGGCTGCGGTTTTTCGTTGGGGTCAGTCTCGGTCTTTTTGTTAATCGGTTCTGGGGCGTTCAAGCCCATGCGCATAAACGCGGGCGTTTCTTGTTTCTCGAAGACTTCCGAGTTCATTCGGGAGAGTTTGTCCTCGACCAGAGGGTTTGTTGGAGCCGTTGATTTCAGCACATCATCGCGGCGCACAACGCGCAAGGCTTGCGCGGCGCTGGTTTGTCCCGCGCCCCGTTTTTTGTTGAAGCCCGTAGCGATGACCGTAACGTTGATTTCGCCTTGTGCCGCACCGTCTTCGACAGCGCCGTGAATAATCGTCGCGTCCATGCCCGCTTGTTCGCGGATGTAGTTCATTGCTTCTTGCATATCGCGAATTTTCACGTCGCCAGCGAGATTGACCAATACGCCCGTCGAGCCTTTAATCGCCACGCCGTCTAACAGCGGACTTGAAATGGCTTCCATTGCGGCTTTCAAGGCGCGGTTTTCGCCTGAGGCATTTGCAGACCCCATTACAGCGTCGCCCGCGTCGAGCATAATGTTGCGCACGTCGGCGAAGTCGACATTGACGTAGCCTGTTTTGGTGATGATTTCCGAAATGCCTTTGGCGGCGCGGTAAAGCACGTCGTTCGCGAAGTTGTAGGCTTCTTTGACGCCCAAGTCGCCATGTGCCAGCGAGAGGATTTTCTCGTTCTGAACAACGATGAGCGTATCGACGTGTTTGCGCAGTTCTTCAATGCCGCGCTCGGCGGTGTCAATCGTTTTTTTGCCTTCGTAGTCAAACGGCTTAGTTACAATTGCAATGGTGAGAATGCCGAGATTTTTAGCGATGCCTGCGATGACCGGCGCCGCACCCGTTCCTGTGCCTTTGCCCATGCCCGCTGTGATGAAGAGCATATCGGAGCCGCGAATGAGTTCAGCGATGCGCTCACGGTCTTCTTCGGCGGCTTGTTTGCCAACCGACGGATTGAACCCTGCGCCCAAGCCTTTGGTTATTTTTTCGCCCAATTGGACGCGATACGGCGCCAGCGAATTTTCTAACGCCTGTTTATCGGTGTTGCACGTGATAAACTCGACGCCGACAATGCCGCGCTCCATCATGTTGTTGACCGCATTGCCGCCGCAGCCGCCGACACCGACGACCTTTATCGCCGCGCCGCTTTGCATCTGGGATTTGTCATATTCAAATGCCATACTTGTTTCCTCCGTGAAGCGACCAAACGCTTCGTTTTATGCTCACCTGTTAAATTTGGTCGAACCAATTTTTGAATTTGACGAGAAACGACTCTTTGTCCGATTTGCCATCGGCGACGCCTTCCAGTTCGGGTTCGGGCGCGGGCTTTTCATCGCCCATCGTTTTTTCGGGGGTCGATGCTGGTGCAAATTGTTCCTGTTGCTCCAAGTCTCGAATCGCCCGCAAGACCAAGCCGACGGCTGTGGCGTAAATCGGGCTGTGCAGTTCGCCGACCATGCCGCCCGACATGCCTTCGGGCTGACCGATGCGCACATCCAGCCCAAGAATTTCCTGTGCAAGCGCCTGAGTGCCATTGATGAGGCTGCCGCCCCCTGTGATAATCGCGCCTGCGTTGAGGTAGTCGTAGTAACCTGAACGTTTGAGCGAGCTGCGTGTCATCTCGAAGATTTCCGTCATCCGCGCCTCGATGATGTTCGTGAGTGCGCTGCGCATAAACGATTTCGGCGCTCGTCCTTCAATGCCTTGCACCTTGATTTCTTCGTCCTGCATCAAGTCTTTGGAGTAAGCGCAGCCATGCCGAATCTTTAAATCTTCCGCAACATCTTCCAGCGTGCGCAGCCCAATGGCAACATCGCGCGTTACATCTTGTGCGGCAATTTTGACGACTTCGGAATGCCGAATCACTCCGCGCGTGTAAATGGCAATGTCCGACGTGCCGCCGCCGATGTCAATGACGACAACGCCCGATTTGCGCTCCGATTCTTTAATAACCGCCATGCCCGAGGCAATTGGCTCGAATGTCATGCCGTTAATTACCAAGCCTGCTCGCTCAATGCACTGCTGGATGTTTCGAATCTTGGTCTTCATTCCCAAGACCACATAGACCGACCCTTTCATCGTCATGCCCGCCATGCCGACTGGGTCAATGACGCCTTCTTGGTCGTCGACGATAAACTCCTGCGGGATGGCGTGAATAATCTCGCGCTCGATGTCGAGGTGTTTCAAATTTGTTTTTGCTTTATCCACGAAGCGCATCACGTCGCTGTAATTGACAATGCCGGATTGATTGATGCTGACTTCGGCGTTAGACTTGATGCACTGCACATGTTCGCCAGAGACACCGACATTGACGCCTTTGATTTTAATCGACGACGTGCGCTCGGCTTCGACGACAGCTTGTTTGATGGCATCAACGGTTTTGTTGATGTTCACCACCGCTGCCCGCGATAGCCCTTCGGAGCTGGCTTTCCCGACACCCAGCACATTGACTTTTCCAAACTCATCTTTTGCGGCGACAACGGCGCACACCTTCGTCGTGCCAATGTCCAGCCCCACAACAATTTTTCCTTTCAGCATCTTTCACCTCGCTTTGCTTGGTTGTTCACTTTGGTTGCGATTTTTCACTTCGCGAAAATTTTTCCATCGAACCTCAAATCGATGTATTCAAAACTTTTGAGCCCTTTTTTGACAACGACCTGTTTCCAGAACGCATCGAGATAGCGCAACTTGCGTTGATACTCGCCGCCGTCGCCGAAGATGAACTTTGCCTCAGCGTCGGGCGCAAGCGCGTAAAGTCGCTTCGGGTTCTCGATGTGAATTTCGCTGAGCAACATTTTAGCCGTTTCGCGTCGGCCAATTTCTTTCAACAGTTGCAGCGCGTTCCATGCTTCGGCACTATCTAATTTCAACAGACCGTTCTCGGCACGGCGAATTTTCTCGAAGCCAACAAGCAACGGCAGGCGTTTATCATTAAGCGTCGAGAGGTCGGCAGTAAGCGCATAGCCATCGTCATCAATCAGCCGCAGTTTTCCGCCGACGACTGCCACCGCAACAGGAACGCGCTCGATGAATCTCAATCGAATCGCGCTCGGAAATTCCTTTGTTGCAACCACGTCTCGAACAAACGGCAATGTTCGCAGCGTGTCCTCAATGTCGGCTAAACTCACAGCGTTCATTTTTTCGCCAAGGCGCGATTGGACACAGGATAAAATTTTTTCCGTTGGGGTCATCTCGTTGCCAGTTACTAAAAATTCAGCGAGCGTTACGCCGTCGCGCCAAATTTTTGAAAGCACAAGGAGCGCGGCGAAGAGCGCCAAGACACCCGTCAACACAAGGGTTTTCGGGCGTTTGGCTGCCCACGATGTTGCTTCTACCTCAACACCAGATGGCGACGCGCTTTCAGGGTCGTCGTCGCGCTCAATGGCGGCTTGTTCGTCTGTGGCGGTGTCGGTGATGAGCGGCTCGATGTAAGTTCCATCAGCGATTTTTATCGGCTGTGGTGGCTCTTCATCGTATTCCACGAACTTCGGGTTCATCGGTTTGTCGTTCATCGTTAAGCCGTTTTTACACTGTCATGTTTTACAGACTCGAACCCAATCAATTTGACTTCAAGTTCAAGCTCGATGTTAAACTTCTTCTTCACCGCCGATTTCGATAGGTCGATGAGCGCCATCACGTCGGCGGCTTTGGCGTTATCGACATTGACGATAAAGTTTGCGTGCTTGTCAGAAATCATGGCGCCGCCGTGCCGCACGCCTTTGAGTCCGCACGCTTCAATGAGCGCGCCAGCGAATTGCGGGTTGCCCTCGGCGTCGGGCGGCGGATTTTTGAAAATGCTGCCCGCATTCGGCAAGTTGAGCGGCTGCGTGGCACGACGTTTTTCCATCCACCGTTTTCGATTTTCCTGCGCCTGAGCAAGGTCGTTTGGCGAGAGTTTTTTCAATTTCATTTCGCACGATAAAATCACGTCGTTTGTTAAGTCGGTGGCTCGATAGCGTGCGCTTATCTCGCTTTTTTTGAGCGTGATGATTTTCCCGCCGCGAATCACCTCGACCCATTCGATGACCTCGAAAATTTCCTTGCCATAAGCGCCGGCGTTCATCAAAATGGCGCCGCCCAAACTGCCCGGCACGCCAGAGAGATTTTCCAAGCCGCCGTAGCCCTGTTTGAGCATCTGCGAGGCAAGCGCGGGCAAATCGACGCCCGCTTCGGCATAGACGCATACCGCACCGCTGCGCTCTGTAACCTCGATGCGCTCTAAATTTTCGCGTAAGGAAATGACCGCGCCGCGCACGCCATCGTCGGCGATAAGGACATTGCTACCGCGTCCCAGCACGAGATGCGGCGTTCGATGGTTGTCAAAGAACTCAATTGCTCGAAGCGCGTCGGCTTTGTCGGCAGGCTTGATGAAGAAATCTGCTGCGCCGCCGATTTTAAAGCTCGAATACTTCGCAAGCGTCTCCGAGAGGAGAACCTCGCCGCGAACCGCTTGTTTTAAGTCCTCGAGCGCAATCATTTCAAACTGAGCGTTTTAGTTTTGTAATCGATTTTTAAGACGCGCCGATAAAAAAACGGGTATCCTAAAATCATCTCCACTTTTTTCTTCGGCGAAATTCCCTGTATGTGAAATTGATTGTGAATGACCGCCATGTCCATCACTGCGACACGCATGTTTTTTGTTTCGGCTTGGTCGAGCGCAATTTTTTTTGCTTTCACAAATTCAATTGTTACGACGCCGCCGATGCCGTGCGCGTTTTTTTCTTCTTCCGGCACATCAATCGTGTCGAGTTCCAACGCCGTCGCCAAGTCTTGCGTCATCACGCAGCCCGTTGCGCCTGTGTCGATAATCGCGGTAACGAGCCTCGACTTGGTTTTGCTCTCCAAATTCACGCGCACCAAAATGAGCGGCAGGTCGCGCGATGCTAATTGAAACTTGACGCTCATTTCGGCACGGTTTGACGGTTAAGTTCGGTTGCTATTTTATCTGCGTATTTTGTAACATCGCCAGCTCCCATTGTAACGACAAGGGTTTTCGGCTGCGCAGTTTTCATTACTTCATCGACCAGCATATTTTTATCGGCAACAAGGCGGGCGGCTCGATGACCAAGTTTCTTCAAAGCTTCCATCAGCAATGCGCTCGACACCGCTGGGAAATCCGTTGGCTTTTCGCGCGAGGGATAAATTTCCATCACGAAAATTTCATCGGCTATTGAGAGCGCATCGGCGAACTCTGTTGTAAAATCTTTCGTGCGCGAGTATAAATGCGGCTGAAAGACCGCGACGAGTTTATGCTGCTTCCAGCCGTTTCGCGCGGCTTGCAAGGTGGTTCGCACTTCGGTCGGGTGATGCGCATAATCGTCGACGAGAATCGTATCGCCGTCGTTGTGCTTGATTTGAAATCTGCGCCGCACGGGACGAAACACCGCAAGCCCGTCTTGAATGGACTTAAAGTCCAGCCCAAGTTCCAAGCCGACCGCCGTTGCCGCAAGTGCGTTTTTGACATTGTGCAATCCGGGCGCGTGAATCGTTAGCTCGCCAAGCCGCACGTTTTTGAACGTTACGCTGAATGTTGAACAGACGCCTGAACTTTGAACCTCAACTGCCTGCAACTCATTGTCGGGATTGACACCGTAGCGAATCGCTTTGCGCGAGAACTGCGGCAGCACAGCGTTGATGTTCGGCTCATCGCCGCAGCAAATCACCGCGCCATAGAACGGGACTTTGTTGGCGAACTCAATGAACGCCTCTTTGACATCGTCAAGATTTTTGTAGATGTCCAGATGTTCTGCTTCGAGCGTCGTGATGACGGCAATCGTCGGCGTCAGTTTTAGAAATGTGCGGTCATATTCGTCGGCTTCAATCACCATGAAATCACTCTCGCCAACAACCGCGCTGCCCTGCGACGAGACCTGCGCCATCGACAAGTTCATAAAGTAATCCGACACGCCGCCGATGAGAACTGTCGGGTTCAATCCTGATTCTTGAAGCAGAGTGCCAACCATTGTTGTCGTCGTCGTTTTGCCGTGCGTTCCCGCAATGCAGATGCCGGTTTTATGGCGCATCAATTCACCTAAGAGCTCATCGCGCTTGACCAGTGGAATGTTTTTTCGCAAGGCTTCTTGCGCCTCAATGTTGTCGTTTGGTTTTACCGCCGACGAATGCGCGACGACATCAGCGTTTCCGATATGTTCGGCTGCATGCCCGATATAAATGGTTGCACCGAGCGATTTCAGGCGTTCCGTTACATCGCTTTCAGTTTGGTCAGAGCCGCTCACAGCGTAACCGCGTCGGAGCAAGACTTCGGCAATTGCGCTCATACCCGCGCCGCCGATGCCGACGAGGTGAATACGGCGCGTCCGTCCCAATCCGTTGTAGGTTATTTTTGGTCTTTTTTCCACCGTAAAAACGTGTTGTTTTTATTGCTCATTTTTCCGTTGTCGTTTTTCATTCTTTATTCATCGTTTCTCATTCCTCATTCTCATCGTCGTCCCACGAGTGCGTTTCCGCCAGCGCAATGACTCGCTTGGCAATATCGGTTGCGGCTGTTGGCTTGGCGAATTTGGCACATGCTGTTTTCATCGCGTTTAATTTTTGTTCATCTTCGAGCGTCTCAATCAGTTTTCGTTTGGATTGCTCCGACCGAATCTCGGCGTCTGCAATAAGCATTGCTGCGCCGTTCTCCGCCAATGTTTTCGCGTTGAAAAACTGATGATTGCCTGCCGCAAACGGATACGGCACTAACACCGCTGCCATTCCGAGTGTTGCCAGTTCTGCCAGTGTTGACGCACCTGCGCGGCAGACGACTAAATCGGCGGCGGCGTAAGCTATATCCATTCGGTCAATGAACGCGCCATACCACAGATTTTCTTTTTTGCCAACGCGCGACTCAACGGCGGTGAAATCTAACTTTCCTGTTTGCCAAATCACGTTAAACTTTTGTAAAAGTTCGGGCAGCCATACTTCAAGCGCCGCATTGACAGACCGGGCGCCCAAACTGCCGCCGAACACAAAAAGCGTTTTTCGTTTTGCATCGATGCCGAAAAATTTTCGCGCCGTTTGTTGGTCGTGCTTCTCGAAGCGTCTGGTCGGATTGCCCGAGACGAAGACATGGTCTCGCTTGAAAAATTTTCGCGATGACTCAAACGAGAGATGCACTTCATCGGCTCGCCATGCGAGAATCCGCGTTGCAATGCCCGGCACTGAGTTCTGCTCTTGAATCAGCGTTGGAATCGCCCACTCATACGCCGCCCACACCATCGGCGCGCTGACGAATCCGCCTGTGCCGACAACGACGTCCGGCTCTTCCTGATAAATCAATCGGTCGCACTCGTCCAAGCACGCTTTCCAGCGAAACGGGAGTTTCAAGTTTTCAAAGAGCTTTTTCGGCGACCACCCGCGCTCGAGTTTTACCGCCGAGATAAAGTGTATCGGGAATCCCTGCTTTTGCACTTCGGTTGCTTCAATGCCTTTTTCCGTGCCGACAAACGAGACCACCGCATCGGGTTTTAATCGCAAGGTTTCCTGCGCAATTGCAATTGCCGGAAATAAATGCCCGCCTGTGCCGCCACCCGCGAAGATGATTCTCATAGTTTTCAATCTAACTTCTGACTTCTGTCTTCTCACTTCTGAACGCGACTTTCTTCTTCTCCAACCGTTTCCTTTCTCTTGAAATACTGATGAGCAAGCCGACGCCTAACGAATTAAACAAGGCTGAACTTCCGCCAAAACTGATGAACGGCATTGGCAATCCCGTTGTCGGAAGCAGATGACACGCCACGCCTGCGTTAATCAGCGCATATACGCTAATTGCAATCGTGATGCCGTAAGCCAAGTATTTTCCGAATTCGTCGACGGCGTTTCGCGCAATCACCATGCCGCAGATTCCGACGCCGATAAACAGCAAGAGCAAGAGCGTCGCGCCGATGAACCCGTATTCTTCGCCGAAAACAGCAAAGATGAAATCGTTGTATGACGCTGGCAAAAAGAGTTCGCGTTGTTTGCTTGCGCCTGCTCCAAGTCCCGTTAAACCGCCGTTGCCAAGCCCTATCAAGGCTTGCTCGATTTGGTAGCTGGCTTTCTCGCTGCCTTCGCCGATGAACGTCTTTAATCGCGCTAAGCGGTAGGGCGCGGCGATTGCAAAGCCTGCTGCCACTGGCACGCCTGCCAGCAGCGTTACGCCAAGATGTTGCAAGCTCGCCCTGCCGATGAAGAGCATCGAGAGCGCAATCATTCCCAAGACTGCCGCCGTGCTGAAATTCGGTTCGAGCGCAACAAGCGCGACCACGACGCCAATCACCGTCATTATCGGATAGTAAGCTCGGTATAAATCTTTGATGTGATTTTGCTTCTCCGAAATGAGATACGCCAAGTGAATAATGAGTGCATACTTCGCCAAATCGGACGCTTGAAATTTGAACCGGCCGTAGCCAATCCACCGCGCTGCGCCTGAAATAAGTCCGACCGCTTTCATCATCAAGAGCAAGACCAGTATCGCCACGCTTGCTATCAAAATCGCCTTGCTTGCTTTTCGCAACAATTTGTAGTCCAAACCGCCGACGATGAAAATGATTATCAACCCCAGCATCGCGTACGTTACTTGTCGCCACAAAAAGTATTCTTCATCATGAAACTTCGTCGCGCCCCAACCAGCGCCGCTGCTATACACCACCAAGACACCAACGCACATCAAGACGACGACCAGCAAGAGCAACATTTTTCCCGCAAGGCTCTCAAATGTTTTTTCTGGAATGATGTCGCCCGACGCTAACTTTCCTAACGCGCTTATGTTGTCTTGCCTTTGACCTTCCGCGCCGTCCGTGCTTGATGGAGCACCCGTTGCGTCCAGACCATCTGAGCCGAAAACGCCTGTATTGACGGGCTTTGGCGGTATGTTATTGATGATGAACTCAGACATCGGTCATTCTTTCACATTAAGAATCTTCATTTTTCGTTGCGTTGAGATGCTCCGATACGCGAAGCAGTCCGGTTTGACCGCCTCGCGCCGAAGCATTGCATCACAATTTCCGCCGAAAGCGTTGTCGCTCTCGGCGAGAAGGCTATCAAAGAACAAACTGCACATTCAGTAAGCGTCAAAGATTGCTGACAAGTCGTTTGTAGACTTCGCCGCGCTCCTCGAAGCCGCTAAACATATCGAAGCTGGCGCACGCTGGCGAGAGCAATACAGTATCGCCTTTGGTCGCCTCGCGCTGCGCGAGTTTCACGGCGTCGTCCATTGTCGTCGCCTTGACCACTTTCGTTAAGCCGCCAAACGCAGTCTCGACTTTATCTCTCGATTCGCCGAGCGCCACAACGCATTTGACTTTCATCTTTACAAGCGGCAGCACTTTTGTGTAGTCGTTGCCCTTGTCGCGCCCGCCTGCAATCAAGACAATCGGCGCTGGAATTGTGTCGAGCGCGTACCACAGCGCGTTCACACTGGTCGATTTTGAATCGTTGATGAAATGCACACCGCTTACATCGCGCACAAACTCGATTCGATGCTCGACGCCTTCAAACGCTGCGATGCTTTCGCGAATGACTTCTTTTTTGACGTCCATTGCGCGGGCGGCGACGGCGGCGGCGAGCGAGTTATAGACGTTGTGCTTGCCGCGAAAATTCACGTTGTTCAAAATTTCTTCCTCTTTCATAAAGGGTTCTTTTTCTCCGTTGATTTTTATCGTCAGCCACCCGTCTTTGAGATAGCCGCACGTGTCGTATGTTCTGCTTAAATCTCTTTCAAGGCTTATCGGCGCAAACCGCATCCTCAGTTTTTCACGCACGTCTTTTTTTGAAAATTGCTTTTTCAGCGTCTCGTCGTCCAGATTCACCACGAGCGTATCCGACTTGGTTTGCTTTCGGAAAATTCGATACTTCGCTGCCGCGTAATCTTCAAATGTCTTGTATCTGTCTAAGTGGTTCGGCGTAATGTTTGTAATCACTGCCACATTTGGCTTAAACGAAATGCAATGGTCGAGCTGAAAACTGCTCGTTTCAACGACGGCGATGTCGTTCTCGGTCATCTCGTCGACATAGTCGGCAAAGGGCTGACCGATGTTGCCTACCGCAAACGCTCTGTATTTATGGGCTTTTCCGGCGCGCTCGAAAATTCGATGCGTAACGATGGTCGTTGTCGTCTTGCCGTTTGTTCCGGTGATAGCAACAATTCGCGCTTTGCAAAACCAACTCGCCATCTCGATTTCGCTAAAGATCTTTATCCGCGCTTTTTCCAACTGTTGCACGACGGGCGCATTGCTCGGCACGCCCGGACTTATGACGACGAAATCCGCGTCGAAGACTTTATCGGTATGTCCGCCAAATTCGGATTTCACGCGCAGCTTATCGAGTTCTGCTTTCACCGACGGCTGTTTTAACTCTTCGCGTTCCGACAGAAAGACTTTGGCGCCGTGCTTACGCAAGAGCCGCGCTGCCGCCAGTCCGCTTCGTTTGCCGCCAAGAACGACGACGTGTTTATTTTTCACATCGTTGGTCATCTGAGTTTGAGCGTAATTAAACTCGTTAGGGCTAAGAGAATCGTGATAATCCAAAATCGAATCACGACTTTTTCTTCCGCCCAGCCTTCCAGTTGAAAGTGGTGATGAATCGGCGCCATTTTGAACACGCGCCGTCCTTCGCCGTATCGTTTCTTTGTGTATTTGAACCAGCCGCGCTGCACAATCACCGAAAGCGTTTCAATGAAAAAAATGCCCGCGAGAATCGGCAAGAGCAGTTCTTTTTTGATGAGCAACGCAATGACCGCAATCGCGCTGCCCAATGCCAGAGAGCCAGTGTCGCCCATAAACACTTGCGCGGGATGCGAGTTAAACCACAAAAAACCAATGCACGCCGCCGCGATGCCGAGTGCGACAATGGCAACCTCGCCCGCGCCCTCGATGTAGGTGATGTTTAAGTAGTTGGCAAACTTGACGTTGCCTGTCAGATACGCGAAGCCCGCCAACGTCAGGACCACGATTGCCGAACAGCCGGCCGCAAGCCCGTCGAGTCCATCAGTTAAGTTCACCGCATTCGAGACCGCCGTGATGATGAACACGCAAATCGGAATGTAGAACCCGTCGTAATCAATCACCCAATTTTTGAAGAACGGCACTTCGGTTTGCGAGAGCAGCACGCTGAACTTCGGATTGAAATACGTATAAACTGCAACGATGACTCCGAGTCCAACCTGCCCGATGATTTTATATCTGCCTTCTAATCCACCTTTGATTTTCAAAATCACTTTTCGATAATCGTCGATGAACCCGACCACGCCCATCCATGCGACCGATAAAAGAATCAGCCATACAAATGGGTCGTTGAGCTTTGCCCACAGCAGCCCAGAGATAAGCACGGCGAGAATAATCATCGTGCCGCCCATCGTCGGAATGCCGACTTTTTTCTGATGCTCTTTTGGCGCTTCTTCTTTGACCGGTTCAATGACTTTTGATTTCAGATACGCAATGATTTTTGGACCAAAGACGAGACAAATCAGGAGCGCTGTTACCGCCGCCGCGCCTGCGCGAAATGTGATATAATTCACCACGCCCAAGCCCGGCGGATGAAACATATCATTGACATATTTGAGAAAATAATACAGCATAGCTGCGCTCACTTGATTTTACAGGCGTTCACGGACGACGACTACTTTTCAATTCTCATTTCTCACTCTTAGATGTTCCTTCATTGCTTCAAATGCTTCTTCCATTTTCATGCCCCGTGAGCCTTTGAAGAGTATCGCGTCTCCGCGAGAAGCAATTCCCTTCAAGGCATCAACGAGGTCGGCTTTTGTCGCAAAATGTGCTTTGGTTTCTTTCACTGTCGCTGCATTACTCGTGCGTTTGATTTCTGTTCCAAATGTCAAGAGCGCATCGAGCTTGAGCGTCGTGATAAATTCCCCTAACGCTTGATGTTCGCTCGCCGACGCTTTGCCAAGCTCAAGCATATCGCCTAAGACGGCGATTTTTTTACCCGTGTTCTTCATATCCGCTAATGTTTGCAAGCCTGCCCGCATCGATTCTGGATTAGCGTTGTAGGTGTCGTTTATCAACATCACGCCGCCTGTTTCGCTGACCGACATCCGCTTGAGCGCAGGGTTGATTTCAAAATTTTCCAGCGCGTCTTTGATGCGTTCTGGCAAGACACCGAAGTTGTATCCGACCGCCGCCGCCGCCAGCGCGTTATAGATATTGTGTCGCCCGCTCATTCGCAGTTGCACCTCGACCGCGCCAGTTCGCATAGTCAATCGAAATTTCACGCAGCCTTTGTCGTCCATCGAGAGTTCTTCTGCCTCGACATCGTGTCCCGCCGAAACACCCTGTATTGACGGGCGTTTAACGCCATAAAACTTTTTTTCTCCTGCTCGACTCGCTTGCTTCATCACTTGGTCGTCGTCGACATTGACCAGCACGCTGCCGCCAGTTTTGCCGAGCCACGCAAAGAGTTCGCCTTCCGCCTCGGCGACAGCGTCCTCGCTGTTGAAAAATTCTATATGCGCCTTGCCGATGTTGGTTATGAGTCCATGCGTCGGTTCAGCAATTGAGCAGAGTGTCGTCATTTCGCCCGCATGATTCATTCCCATTTCAATCACGGCGATTTCCGTTGTGCCTCGCAGACCAAACAGTGTCAGCGGCACGCCAATGTGATTGTTCAAATTGCCCTCGGTTGCAAGCACACTATATGTTGAGCGCAAGACCGCCGCCGTCATTTCCTTTGTGGTCGTCTTACCACTATTGCCGCCAATAGCGACAATTGGCACGGCGAATTTCCGTCGATACATGCGCGCAAGTTGTTGCAACGCTGAGAGCGTGTCTTCTGAAACGAGCATTCTTTTGTCAAAGAACGCCGCGCCGTGTTTCTCGAACCAGAGGTGATTTACAACTGCCAACTGTGCGCCGTTCTCGAAGGCTGATTTCACAAACTCATGCCCATCGTTTTTTTCGCCGCGCAGCGCGACAAATACATCGCCGTGTTTGATTGAGCGCGAATCAATCGAGACCGTCGGATTCTCGATGCCTGAAAAGCCTTGTCCGACAAGCCTTCCCAGCGACTCAACATCGGCGCGTTCCAATTTCATAGCGTTTTTGCTTGCTCTCGAAAAATTTTCTCAATGACTTCACGGTCGTCGAAGTGATGTTTCACTCCGTCAATTTCCTGATAGGTTTCGTGTCCTTTGCCTGCAACAAGCAGCACATCGCCTTGTTCAATCAACTCAATGCCTTTCCTAATGGCTGCGGCTCTGTTCTCGATTCGATACATTGGTTTGTTTTTTTTCATGCCCGCCTCGATGTCGTTCAAAATCATTTCAGGATGTTCGCTGCGCGGATTGTCCGACGTGAGAATCACCACATCGGCGTTCTCTTCTGCAACTTGTCCCATCATTGGACGCTTGCCTTTATCGCGGTCGCCGCCACACCCAAACGCCACGACCAGTTTTCCTTCCTTTGGCATAATCTCGCGCACCGCGCGCATCACGTTGAGCAAGGCGTCAGGCGAATGCGCGTAATCGACAATTGCACATCGGTGATCGCTGGACCAAATTTGTTCCATTCTGCCGCGCACGAGGTCGCATTTTGCCAGCCCGCGCACCACATCGGTGTCCGACAAATTCAATGCTCTGCCGACGCTATATGCCGCCAGCACGTTGTAGAGATTGAACTTGCCGATGTGCCGAAACGCATGCGTATGAAGCTCGTCTTTGTATTGTATTGACGCTGTTGTTCCGCTTAATTGATAGCTCATCGCCGTTGCCTGCACGTCCGCCAACGCTTGTCTTTTCAAGCCTTTTGAGCCATCGATATTTTCTGAGACGCTGTATGTCATCGTTTTTGCCTTCGTGTCTGAAACGATACGACTGCCGTAATCGTCATCAATGTTGGTAATGGCAACCGCATCGGCGCTCAATCTGTCGAAGAGCAGTTTCTTGGCTTGAAAGTAGTTTTCCATCGTGCCGTGAAAGTCCAAGTGGTCGCGCGACAGGTTTGTGAAGACGGCGACGTCAAATCGAAGCCCGTCCGTGCGATGCAGCGCAAGCGAGTGCGACGAGACTTCCATCACTGCCGCCGCGCAATTTGATTTTGTCATTTTGTCAAAGAACTGATGCAGCTCTAAGGCTTCGGGCGTTGTGCGTTCTGCCTCGATAATTTCGTCTCCAAGGTGATGGGCAATCGTGCCGATAAGTCCCGTCTTGATGCCGTTGGCTTCGAGCATCGACTTGATGAGCAGCGTCGTCGTCGTCTTGCCGTTAGTTCCCGTTACGCCGATGAGTTTGAGCTTGTCGCTTGCATTGCCGTAAAATGCCTTTGAGAGTTGTGATAGCGCGATGCGCGTATTCGGCACTTTGATGAACGCCGCAGTCGAAGTCAACCCGTTAGGAATTTCCTCGCACACAATCGCCGCCGCTTTCTGCGACAATGCGTTTTCAATGAACGAATGTCCGTCGACCTTAAATCCGCGCAGTGCCACGAAGAGCGAGCCATCCTTGACCACACGTGAGTCGTATGCAATCGAGGAAATCTCAACGTCCTGAGTTGTGTCTTGTCGCTCGATTGGCGCAATTGATTTAATCAACTCACTTAGCTGCATCGCCTTGATGGATTTAATTACTCAGCGTCAAGCTGCACGATTCGCCTTGTTTAATCGGTTCGCCTGCTTTCGGCGATTGCGCAATCACTTTGCCGCTTTTGCCCAGCAATTGAACGTTCAATCCCAAATTCGCCGCTGCAAAAATGGCGCGGTCGCCGCGTAGCCCCGTCAACAGTGGCATTTTCGGCGGTTTTGTAGTCTCGATGGACGCACTTTCTGTTGCGCCTGCCTCTGAAAATCTCAACAACGGTTTCGACCAAACTGCAACGCGCTTGCCAGCCTCGATGCTTTGCCAAACCACGACCTGCTCTTTTGCATCAACCAAGTTGTTCTCGCGCCCGAAGTCGAGCTTATGCAAGCGCAACAAAGCTTTTGCTTCATCTGCGGTTAAGCCCGTAACGCTTGGCATCACGACGGTTTGCACCGTATCCAAAAATTGCTGTTCGGGAGATGGCTTGCTTGCGCGGGTAAATCGAGCGCGGTATGTCTCGCCAAGTGTTGCAAGCATTCGGCTGCCGATACCAGAAAAAACAGGCGCCGCCGCCATGCTACCGTAGTAGCCATTGGTCGGATTAATCATCATCACGAGCATTGCAATCTCCGGCTGTTCGCTTGGAAAAAACCCGACAAACGATGCTACATATCGACCGCTTTTGTAACTGCCTCCTGTGAAGAGTTGCGCCGTCCCAGTTTTGCCGCCGACCGAAACGCCCTCGATTCGCGCTGATGTGCCAGTGCCGCTATCCACAACTGCCTTGAAGTAAGCCCGCACCTGCTTGGCTGTTTCGCGCCTCATTGCTTGACGCGCTACTTTTGGCGCATTCTCGCGCAATACCTCTCCTGTTGGCGAGGTTATTTTTCGAATAACAAACGGTCGCATATATGCGCCATCGTTGGCGAGCGCAGCGTAAGCGCATAACAGTTGAAGCGGCGTTACAAGCACTTCATAGCCGTGCGCCATCCACGGCAGCGAAATCGCCGACCATGACGCTGTCGGTTTCACATTGCCGGAAATTTCTCCTAACACATCAACGCCCGTCTTCTCGCCGAATCCAAACGCTTTCATTTGCTCGTAAAACTTTTCCCTTCCAATTTTCACACCGACTTTTGCGGCGACCACATTGCTCGAGTGAGCGACGGCTTGCGTAAATGTTACCATTCCCAATTTTTTGTGGTCGGTAATCACGCGGTCTCTGATTCGATACCGTCCGTTCTCAGCATATATTTTATCGTTTGGTTTTATGAGACCAAGATCCGTCGCTGCTGTCGCCATGACGAGCTTAAAGGTCGACCCCGGCTCGAAAGCGTCTGTAACTGCACGGTTTCTGACGGCGTCGGCACTGAACGACGCTTTATCGTTCATATCGAAATCGGGCGCATTTGCCATTGCCAAAATCTCTCCTGTGCGCGCGCTCATTGCGATTGCGATTCCTGCGCTCGACCCTGAGCGTTCAATGCCTTTTTGTAATTCGTCCTCGACTAAGGCTTGCACATCGGCATCCAGCGTGAGTTCGACATTGTTGCCATGTGTCGCCTCTTCGCTTGCCGCCCCGACAGCAGGAAATGATTTCCCGGTTGCGGTGCGCTGCATCATCATGAATCCGTCGCGCCCGCGCAGGTCTTTGTCGAGCATTTTCTCTAACCCGCTAATCCCGTTGCCGTCTGCGTCTGTAAATCCAATGACTTGTGCTGCCAGATTTTCATACTGCCGATGCACATCTTTCGTCGCAATCAATCCCGCGAAGTCCGCCTCAATGATTGGCTTTGCAATCGACTGCGGCACGTTGCGTTCTAACCACACAAACCGCGTTTTTTCTTTGAGCTTGTTTTGATAGTGCGCTTTCGGTTTTCCAAAGGCTTTGGCAAATGTTGTCGCCAAGACATCTGCATCTTCCACCATTTTTGGGTCGGCGGCAAACGAGACAACAGTAATGCTCGTCGCTAATCGTTTTCCGTTTCGGTCGAGAATATCGCCGCGATGCGCCTTGACGGGCAATTTGTATTCATACTGCCGCTCGGCACGCTTGCGGTATTCCGCAGCGTCAAGGATTTGAACGAATGCAAGTTTTACAACGATACCTGCCGCCAGCAACAGCAAGCCTGCTGCAACGATTGCCGCACGGAGTTTTTCCTCGCTCAGTCGCGCCTGCAACTTTTCCTGTTTTTTTGCTTCGCGAAATTCTTCCATTGTTTACCAAACGCTCAGATTCACTTCTCTAACTTCAACTCAACGGGAGGCTCGGTTTTGTAACGCAGCCCAAGTTTTTCGTAAGCCGCGCCCGTAACCTGCTCGACGCGCTGTAATGATTTCAATTTGCTTTCCAACTCGACATTCAGGCTTCGCGCGTCCTCGATTTGCTTTTTCAGCACTTCCGATTCGCCCGCCAAGCGATTGATGGTAATGACGTTATAGATATAGAACGCTAAAAGCACCGTCGCGCCTGCCACGGCCAAAAACGTTCGCGCGTTTAAAATCGACTCCATTTTCTCCTGCGCTTTCTCGCGGAATTTTTTTTCTTTCGGGGCACTGTAAGCAGTTGCCGTATCAGGTGGCGGCTGCACGCCAGCGCGTTTTTCTTCCACGAACTCAACATCTGGTTCAAGCGGCTTTGGATTGGGCGTATTGAAGACCGGCGTTTCGGCAAACGCTGTGCGCGGCGTGTAACTTCCAAAAATGTTTTCTTGATAAGCGTTCATCGTTTTCTCCTTTGACTTATTTTATGTGCTTCAAATTTTTTCCGCTGCCCTTAGTTTTGCGCTTCGTGCGCGCGAGTTTCGCTCGATTTCTTCATCGCTCGGTTCAACTGGCTTTTTTGTCAGCATTTTCATCGTCGCCTTGCGAAGCGGCACTTGAATCGGCACGCCTTTCGCTCCCCAGTCGTCGGCAGACATCTGGCGTAAAAAATCTTTCACGATTCTGTCTTCCAGCGAGTGATAACTAATCACCACCAATCGCCCGCCGCTCTCCAACAAATCGTGCGCCTCGGTTAAGCATCGCTTCAATGCATCAAGTTCTTGATTAACCTCAATGCGTATTGCCTGAAAAATTCGCGCAAGCGTCTTTGTCTGCTCCACTCTCGGCGTCGCACGCTTTACCACATCTGCTAACTTGTCCGTCGTCTCAATCGGCTTGATTTGACGCGCTTCGACGAGCCGTTTGGCGATTGTGCGTGAGCGCTTTTCTTCGCCATACTCAAAAAAAATTTTCGCCAACTTCGCTTCGTCATACTCATTGACGACGTCTTTCGCAGTGAGCGCGCTGCGCTGCGACATTCGCATATCGAGCGTCGCCGCTTTTTGAAAACTGAACCCGCGACTTGCTTCATCGAGTTGATGCGATGAGACGCCCAAATCGAGCAATACACCTTTGAGCTTCGGCGCGGTGTCGGTTTGCAACGCTGCCTTTACGCACTGCGTCAGGTTTCCAAAGTTGCCCTCAATGGCACGGAACGGCGTAGCATTTAATGCTGAGAGACGTTTTGTCGCCGCTGCAAGTGCCACTTGGTCTTGGTCAATTCCAATCACAAGAGATTGTGGCTCTCTCAAAGAACGCTTGTTTTCTCGCTGCGCCTGTTCAAGCAACGCTTGTTCTTTTTCGGCAAGCGCTCGTTCTTTTTCCGCAAGCGTCAAGGAAATTTTCTCGCTGTGTCCGCCGCCGCCCAGCGTGCCGTCCACATAGATTCCCGCGCCTGTTACCAGATATTCTATAACCTCATTGAGCAACACTGGCGCATGGAAAAACTCGCTCGCCATTTAGCCTTTTCTCATTTTTCGCGCGACTTCTTTTATCCCAAAATTTTCTGCGTCAGCGTTTCATATTCCGTCGGCGCGATGTT
Organism: [Candidatus Thermochlorobacteriaceae] bacterium GBChlB; assembly: GCA_000724175.1. GTDB lineage: Bacteria > Bacteroidota > Chlorobiia > Chlorobiales > Thermochlorobacteraceae > GBChlB. The sequence goes on from JPGV01000006.1 coordinate 26,259, forward strand.
CAATGCTTGCTTCAACTTTTCCGGATTCCAGAGCGAGAGCTTGTTGCCTTCGCCGATGATGATGACTTGCTTTGTTATCTCGCACGCCTCCAAGAATTCCTTTGGCAACGCCACTCGGCCTTGCTTGTCCAACTCTGCTTCGTCCAAATTGGCGTTGATGAATGTCTTTAATTTTTTCTCCTCAGGATTGAAGTCCGAGAGCTGCGCCAGTTTGCGTTGCAGTTCTTTCCACGCCGATTCTTCATACATCTCAATCGAATCTGACATCGTTTTCATTAGGATAAAAACTGCGCCCGCGTCTTGATTTTCCAATTTCTTGCGAAACTTCACTGGAATCATCAGCCGACCTTTGTCGTCCAACGAATGCAATTCTTTGCCGATGAATCCTGCCATTGTTGAAACACTTGCGCGTTTTTACAGAGGATTAATTTCCCGTTTTTACCATTTTTTACCACAATGGCAATTTAGTTAAAAAAAAATGGATTTGTCAAGGAAATTGTTAGACTTTTCAAGGGTTTACAGATTTTTTTACCATCTCAAAATGAGAGCTTTTTTCGCGCGACTTCTTGTCGTTTTATCAAATATGAACAAAATGTTCAGTATCTAAAACTTGAATATGAACAAAGTGTTCAGTATCTTGAAAGTGTGCTAAACAATTCATGTGAAAACAGCTGCGAGACAGCGTCGAGACAAATTTTGGATGTCGTTATGGGGGCAGTTCTGACGGAGGCACAAAATAAGTGCTTCAATTTTTTGGCGCGCTACGAGGCGGAGTTTCGTCGCTCGCCCAGCGTGCGTGAAATCGCCGCGGCACTGGGCTATCGCTCCACCAATGCGGTCGCACAAGTTTTGGACGCCCTCGAAGCAAAAGCGTATATCAAGCGACGCAAAGGCATGCGCGGCATAGACATCGTTCACCGTGATGAGTTCGCGCCACTCGTTGGTTCAGGGCAAGAGCGGCTTGTCGCTGTTCCCGTTATGCAGCTCGATATTTTTCAAAAGGGCGATAAGCCGCTTGTGCAACGCGGCATTTTATATTTCACGCACTTCGAGACCGAAGGCAAAGACTGTTTTGCAATGCTGGCAGGCGATGACGGTATGGACAAATCAGGACTCTTGAAGGGCGACTTGGTTCTCGTCGAAAAACGTCCTATCGCTGAAACCGAAAAAGGCGTTCTCGTCGGCGTCTCCGATGGCGAGTCCCTCATTGTGCGAGAACATCGATTCGTTAATGGGCGCGTGAATCTTCTGGCGTCAAACCGCTCTTATGTGGAAAAGGTCATCAAGCCCGATGAAAAGACGAGCGTGAAAGTTCTCGGCGCAGTTATCCTCTCGATGCGCCGATACCGGAAAATTTCTTAATCAATCAAAGAGCGATGAGTTCATACAAGGGGCATTTGTTCGGCGGCGTGTTATTCTTTATTCCGTTTGCATTTCTCTATGCCGTCTTGTTCGGCGATGGAAAATTGCCGCTTCTGCAATTCATCTTTCACACCGCAATTCTTTTCGGCATTACGTTGCTCTTTGCACTCTTTCCCGACATTGACACCAAAAGCAAAGGTCAAAAAATTTTCTATCTCATTTTCATCGCTGTCGACCTTGCGCTCATTTTTACAAACCATTTGCGCGAAGCAGCATTTCTTGGACTCTTTGCAATGTTGCCACTCATCAGCACCCATCGCGGCTGGACGCATTCGTTTTGGGCGGCGTTTGTCATTCCGCTTCCGTTTCTGCTGATACCAATGTGGCTCGCCGAATCCAAAACGCTCGTCGGCTTGCCATATTACCTTGCAGCTGTAACGGGCTACCTCAGCCACCGATTCATGGACGGCATTTTTTTTAGGAAATAACTTCACTCTCTCTGTCGATACAACACGTAGTTTCCATGCTCGCAAACTTTCTCTAACCCCATTGCAGTGCTTGTCGCCGCAAATTCGTTGACAAGCTCGATGCCCGCTTCAGAGAGGGTAGCCGTTTTCTCGACGACAATGACCGTGCGTGACTTCTCTGTCAGTGCGCCCGTTAGTTCGCTCAGTGCAGTTGTAACAGCCCCATATTTGTAACTCACTGCCGATTGCCACTTTGCTGAATCCACATCAATGCCGTTGAAGTAGTAGCTGAACTGCGGATTGAAACTCTTTTCGGCGAACCGCTTTTCCGAGACCAGGTGAACTATCGTTTTCGGCGCGAGCGATTTTACAACGCCGTTCAGGTCTTTCGCCCCTGAATAGGTTTGCACAAACGGCAGTCCGTTCAGCACGGTGTTTAGCGAGAGTGCTGCGCCGCCAAGTGCCACTGCCGTCAAAAAAATCACATCGAAATATGATCGTTTGGACATCCAATACAATATGGCAGCCGTTGATGCCGACGCGGCAATTATCACGGCAACTTTCCAGCCCTCTGGCGACACCAAAAGCCCTCGATGCCACGCCTGCGTCGCCGACCAAACCAATGCCAACCCGACCGCCAACCAAGCCAATTGAGTTGCCTGTTTTGATATATTTTTCAATGCAACTTCAAGAGATTCTACAATTATTAAGAACGTCGCTGGCAGACACAACAGCCCATACCACAAGAGTTTTGTTTGAGCAATTGAGAGAATACTGAACGGCAGAGCAAATGACAGAAGCCAGAGAACACGAGTAGAATTTCGGAAATTTGATGTCGTAAAGAACATAAATATCCATGTTAGGCTTAATGCCGACAAGGGAATGCGGGCGATGAGGACATTCAGGTAGTAGAAAACGCCCGTGCGATAGGTCGCCCCCGTTTGGTTTTCCTGAACCCGGTTGGCAATGTAGAAATCCACATACCGTTCCAAAAAGCCATCGTGCGCGGCGCAAATGCCCGCAAACCACGAGAGTCCGATTCCCAAACCAAATCCAGCAAATAAAGCATTTGAAGCAAGAAATTGCCTGAAAGTAATGTCTTTTGCCGCCCATCTGTAAAGGCTGTGGAGTGCAATCGCTGCCGCTGCAAATCCGCCGACTAAGACTTTTGTTAGTAACGCCAAGCCAAGCATTATGCCGCCTATTGCCATATCGCGCAATCGGCTCGATTCTAAGAATCGCATGTAGAAAAGGAGTTGCCATGCTGAAAAGAGCGTTACGAGCATATCGAACTGCCCAAGCCGTGCGAACCACACGAGCATCGGTGAAAATCCGACAACGATGACGGCGAAGAGTGCGGCACGGTCGCTAATGCGGTAGGCGAGAGAGCATACCGTCATCAGCAACCCGACGAAAGCGCACCACGAGGGCAGGCGTAATGAAAATTCAGAAAGTCCAAAGAGTTTTGCCGAGATTGCCATCAGCCAAAGTTGAAGCGGCGGGTGAGAAGCGGAGTAAAATCCACCAATGGCGTAGTCGGTTTGGTCGAGCCAGCAGTCAAATTGCAAAATGGCTTTCACGCGCAGGGCGTAGTAGCCTTCATCGTAGGGTTGAATTTCCATATCGCCTAAGTTCCAGAGTGAGAGCGCCGCAGCAAGGGCAACAAGTCCGAGCGCGGTTCGGAGTTTAACCTTGTGAGCCAGCACACATCAAGCAATTTAGAGTTTGACTTTCAAACGAAATCGGCTTACATTCCGACAGTCGTGGAAACCGTCTTTTTGGTCATGTGTTTCTTAATATCATCGCGGATTGGACATGAGCATCGGCAAAAAAATTATGGACTTCATAGTTCCGACAAAAATTACAGAGGAAGAAATTGAATTACCTGCTGACTCTGCGGAGGTCGAGGTGCGCCCGATGCACAGCAGCAATCGCGCCACATACGATTCTTCCGTTCACAAACCCACATCGGACAACGATGTTTATTTCAATCGCGGGATGAACAACAACGGACTCGACGCAGACCAGAGCGGTTACAGCACAACGAACATCAAAACACTGATTGAAACGGCAAAGTTGGAATCGCGCGAGTGGCACAATTTACTCAAACGCTCGGTGAAGATAATTCTTGCGCACCGCGAGTTAAAAAGTCTTGACGAAACCACGCTGCCGAAAATCGCCGACGACTTAGCGCTCATTCTGCAAGCCTCCGATATTGACGCGGCAACCATGCTTGCCGACATCAACACGCTCAAGAAAACCGTGCGCGACGGTGTCAATCAAAATCTGAAAGCCATTGGAGAGTATTGCAATAAAAAAGGCTATGAAATCAATACGCTCATCGCTCGCTTAAAACAACTTGAACAGGAAGTCAATGGATTAGATAAGATAATGGCTGATGATACCCAAAATATGAACGATACATTAGACGAGTTGGAAAGTTACAGCAAAATGCTCGAGCTTGTCTCGAAGATGAAAACCCAAAGTGTATAGGATATGACTCGCAGAGTAAAAAAAATCGTTACGGTTCAGCGCGACTTTCGCCGCGTTGCCCTGTTTGGCTGCCTGCTCTTATCGTTGGGATTCGCGACGCTTTTTCGTCCCAATCGGCCTGAACCGATGAAACCCACACAGAAAGCATCGACGGAAACCGCCGCGCCTACCGCGAAAACTGCCGCACAAGAGCCGGCCACATCGCTTGCCTCATTGGAGCCCAAAGTTGCTTACGCTGCCATTACGCCGCCAGCTATCGCGCCGACATCTCATTTGACAACGGTGCGCAAAACCATCGTGGTTCACTTTGGCTACAACCGCAGTTCGCTTTCTCAAAAGGACAAGCAGCGTATGTTGCTTGAAGCCCTGCCTAATTCCAGCCAGTTGAGAGTTACGCATATCACTATCGTTGGACATAGCGACAGCGATGGGCGAGAGGAATACAATTATGCGCTGTCGCTCAAACGCGCCGAGTCGGTGATGCTGGCGTTGGGCAACATCGTGAAGACAAAAGAGTGCGTCTCGCTGAAAGCAGTTGGCAGCAGTAAGCCCGTTTTCGTCGGAGATTTGGAAGACCGCGCTGCCTCGCGCCGCGTTGAAATTAACCTTGAATATGCTTCGTCGCCTTGAAATGAACACTTGCTTGGTCTATTGACGGCTTCCGACCGCGCGACTTTTGATAGAACTCGATTACTATGGCAACTTCATCGAAGCACGGACAGCATGGCAGGACTGTATATTCACATTCCCTTTTGTCGGCGACGCTGTAACTATTGCGACTTCTACTTCGTTACTAACTCCGCGCTCATCGACCAATTTCTCGCCGCGCTTTCGCATGAGTTGACAAGCCGTGCATATCTTTTAACTAATGAACTTATTGAGACAATTTACTTCGGCGGCGGCACGCCCTCAATGCTTTCTGCGGCGCAGTTTGACTTCATCTTAACTCTTGCGTCAAAGACTTTTCGCGTCTCACCGACCGCTGAACTCACACTCGAGGCCAATCCCGAAGATGTGACGGCGACGTATCTGGCTGACCTTGCCCGCGTCGGTATTAATCGCATCAGTCTCGGTGTTCAGTCGTTCAATGATGCAAAGTTGAAACTGCTTACGCGCGAACACAACGGCGCGCAAAGTCGAAAGACCGTTGAGCTGGCAAAACATCGGTTTAATAATGTCAGCGTCGATTTGATATTTGGAACTGACGGTGAAACGCTCGATGACTGGACGACAGAACTTCAAACGGCAGTGGCGTTACAGCCTGAACACCTCTCGACCTACTCGCTCACGGTTGAGCCAAGAACACTGCTTGATAAACTCATTAGGCGCGGCAAACGCCAGCCTCCGATGGAATCCCTGCAAGCCGAGATGTTCCTTGTGGCAATGGAATTTCTACGCCACAACGCTTACGAGCATTACGAAGTGTCGAGTTTCGGCAAGCCGAATTTTCACTCGCGCCACAATAGCGCGTATTGGAATCGCACGCCGTATTTGGGGGTTGGTCCGTCGGCGCATTCGTTTGTCAAAACCACTGACGGCGAGATACGCTTCGCCAACACGCCCAGCCTGAAAGACTATCTTGCGGCGCCAACCGACTCGATTCAATTCAAGGAGCGTCTTTCAGAAGAAGATATTTTCAACGAGAGCGTCCTGTTGGGCTTGCGCCAAGCGAAGGGAATTGACGTGGATGATTTGCGGAAAAAGTTTAACTTTGCGGTCTCTTTGTCTCAACTCACTGCGCTGGTTGAACAAGGGCTGTTGACCAAAGAAAGCAGTTGGGTGAGATTAACCGACAAGGGCTTTACACTTGCCGATGAAATCGCCGCTGAATTACTCGCTGCTTCACATTTTACTTTTGCATGACACTTTAACCGTTTGAAATGTTACCGCATAAGAAACTCAACACTTACATCGCTATTGGCGTTTATGCCGTCGCGCTTATTGTCTATTTGCTCACGGTTGCACCGACGTTTTCGTTTTGGGATTGTGGCGAGTTCATCGCCGTTGCCTACACGATGGGCGTTCCACATCCGCCCGGCACGCCCATTTTTACTATGCTTGGTCGGATTTTCTCGATGCTTCCATTTCCAGAGGACATCGGCGCACGGGTCAATCTCATTAGTCCAGTTGCTGCGTCGTTTGCCGTGATGTTCACCTACCTCATCACCGTTCTGCTTATCGGAATGTATCGTGGTAAAGCGCCCGACGAGTGGTCGGTGCCCGAAAGAATTTCTGCTTATGCCAGTGGCGTAATTGCCGCGTTGGCACTTGCGTTCTCCGATAGTTTTTGGTTCAACGCGGTCGAGGCGGAAGTCTATGCGTCATCAATGTTTTTCAATACGATTGTCGTTTGGCTGATGCTCAAGTGGCATGAACACGCCGATGAGCCTGACGGCGACCGATGGATTTTGTATATCGCGTATGCGTTTGGCGTGGCCTTGGGCGTTCACTTGCAGGCGTTGCTGGCGTTCTTTGCATTGGCGCTCATTTACTACTTCCGCCGCTATGAGTTCAGCCTTGCGGGATTTGGCATTTTGGTGATTGTGTCCAGCGCGATTTTCTTAGTCATTTATCCGGGCGTGGTGCAGAAACTTCCCGCGTTGATGCGCGATACATCGCCCGTCGTCGGCATTATCATTGCGCTCTCGGTCGTCGGTGCGGCGTATTACACCTATCAACAGAAAATGCGTTTGGCGCACTTGGCGTCGATGTCGCTCCTGCTGATTTTGATTGGATACAGTTCAATGACGATGGTGCTGCTGCGCTCTCAGGCAAAGCCGCCTATCAACGAGAACGCACCTGCGACGATGGAAAAACTCTTCTCGTATCTCAACCGCGAGCAATACGGCGACTATCCGATTTTTCAGCGACGCTGGTCGTTAGACCCTGAACATCAACGCAACTACCAGAAGTACTCGAGCGATACGGATTTCTTCTTGAAGTATCAAGCGGGACATTTGTATGCGCGGTATCTCGGCTGGCAGTTCATCGGGCGCGCGGGCGACGTGCAAGACGACGGCATTGATTGGTCGAAGTTCTGGGGAATCCCGCTTGCCGTCGGCTTGTTCGGCTTGCTTTTCCATGCACGCAAGGATTGGAAAATGGCGTTCTCGGTTTTCGCCCTTCTCTTGCTCACAGGCATCTTCATCAACATTTATACAAACCCGCCTGAACCGCAGCCGCGTGAGCGCGACTATGTGTATGTCGGCAGTTTCTTTGCCTTCTGCATCTGGATAGGCATTGGCATTGACGCACTCTTCGAGACGTTCCGCGAAAGCGTTGAAGACGAGAAGCAATGGCTTTACGGCGCAGTCGGCGTTGCCGCGTTTGGACTTGTGTTCATCAACGCCCGAATGCTGACCGTGAATTTTCATTCTCATAGCCGCGCAGGCAATTATGTGCCTTACGATTACGCCTACAACCTTTTGCAAAGCTGCGAAAAAGACGCGGTGCTATTTACCAACGGCGACAACGACACCTTCCCGCTTTGGTGCTTACAGGAAGTCTACGGCGTGCGGCAAGATGTGCGCGTGTGCAATTTGAGCTTAGCAAATACAGATTGGTATATCTTGCAACTGAAAAATGAATCGCCGCGCGGCGCAAAGCCAGTCAAATTCAATATGACCGACCGCGAGATTAAGTCGCTTTCCTACGAGCCTTGGACAACGCGCATCCTCTCGATTCCCGTGCCGAAGGAAAAACTCCTGCAATCGGAATACAAAGGCTACGATGAAGGCAAGACCGTTATGATTGATGGCGCGCCCGTCCTTCTATCGGGCAAACCAAAAATGGTCGATACGCTGCGCTGGTCATTTGAGCCGACGGTCAGTTCGGGAAAGCAAGGCTACATTCGCGCACAAGACCGTGTTGTGTATGAAATAATTATGAACAACCTGTTCCAACGTCCTATTTACTTCGCTATTACGGTTAGCGAATCGAACCGCATCGGCATTGATAAGTATTTGCGGATGGACGGTTTCGCCTACAAAGTCGTGCCATTTGAAGGCGACGGATACAGCACGATTGACGCCGAGATTATGTATGACAAATTGATGAATACGTTTCAATATCGAAACCTGAATAATCCCGACGTGTATCTCGATGAAAATTCCCGCCGGTTGGTCAGCAATTACAAAAATGTATTCTTGCGATTGGCATCGGAGTATATTCAAAGCCCGTTCTCGCCGGTAGCAGTTCGCAATACGAATGGCGAGTTGGAAACGGTATTGGGCAAAGACCTTGCTGTGCGTGTTCTGGATAAAGCCGAAAGCGCCTTGCCGACCGAGCTGCATGAAACCGACTATCGCGTGTTGCAAGGCATGATTCGCATTTACGCACAAGCTGGCGCGCGGGAAAAAGGACTTGCGCTGATCCCGAAGTTGGAAAAACAGGTCGACGATATGTCGCTGCAAAATCCAAAAGATGTCTACGGCAAATTTTATTTAGCACAAGCCTACAAAGCTGTCGATGAAAACCAAAAAGCATTGACGGTCTTACAGGGGCTTTCGGCGCTGATGCCAAATGACCCAACGCTGAAACAGGAAATTGCCGACCTGCAACGCGTCGTTGGGCAACCGAAAGACAGCGCTGGACCCTTGAAACAGTAGCCACAGAGAATGCGGTTATGCGCGATGGAACGATGCCTGACGCACTTGTTCGGATATTTTTGACGCTGTGCCTGCTCGCGTTTGCGCTTATTGTCGGCGTTCCGCTCCACCGGCGGCGATGGAAACCGATAACGATAACGAAAGCCCGCTCTCTGAAAAACCGCGCGATGGAACTGGGTCTGCTCGTTGGACTCGTTGGCTGGCTGGCGTGGCTCTTACACGTGATTGTGCGCGGCACAAACGACTTGCTTGTTCAACAGCTCGGCGGCATGTTGGAACTTGGGTCGTTTTACCTCGTCGCTGCATTACTTGGCGCGACACTCTTGATTGCAGGGCTGTTGTTGGTTGCATTCGGCATTTCGGAAATGGACGACCAATGGCGTATCGGTATTGACGAACAAGACCCGCAAACGCGCGTTGTTCAAACGGGCATTTTCAAGGTGCTTCGCCACCCGATTTATACAGGTATTTGTTGTATAGCAGGCGGCGCGGTGCTGGTTTTGCCACACTTTGTTACGGCAGCGCTTGCGGTCGGCAGCATTGCCGGCGCAGTTGCGCAAATGAAACTCGAAGAGACCGTTATGCGCGAGCGCTTCGGCGACGCCTACAAGTAGTTTTAATCTTAAACAGTCGAAGTATGGTGGACACACAAGCAACTCCGTCTACAAAAGCGACCATTGAGATAATCCAGTCGCGCTGGTTTGACGACGCGATGATTCAATCGCTCCAAAAGCAGTATCTGGCAGCGCAGCCGTATCCGCACGTCGTTCTCGATGGATTTCTGCACGACGAGGTCGCACTCGCGCTTTACAATGGCTTTCCAAAGCTCGGCGAGATGGCGACACACTACAACGGTATGAACGAGAAGAAAGCCGAAGACTCCGGCTTCGAGCGCTATCCACAAGTCTTTCGCGACCTTCGCGCCGCGCTCTTTAGCAACACATTTACAGCGTTCTTGGAGCGCGTTACGGGCATTGAGGACATTCGAACCTGCGAGGGAGCGTTAGGGTCAGGCACGCATCAAGGCGGTAACGGGAGTTTTCTTGATATTCATGTCGATTTCAACATTCACCCGACGGAAAATCTGCATCGCCGAATCAATGTCTTGGTGTTTCTTAACAAAGACTGGCAGGAAAGTTACGGCGGCAAGTTGGAGATGTGGAATAAGGATATGACGGCATGCATTACAGCGCACTTGCCGCTTCTTAATCGCTGCGTGATTTTCGAGACGAACGATATTTCGTATCACGGCTATGGCAAAATCACCGTTCCTGATGGCGAGTCGCGCAAGTCGGTCTATGCGTATTACTATACGCCACTCGATAAATCAACACTGGTCTATCACGATACGACGTTTCGCACGCGACCCAACGAGCCGACTGCGAAGAAATTACAGACTGCTGTCAAAGAAACAACGAAGAATTTTATCAAGCGTCAGCTTAAAAATTTTGGGTTGATTGAGTTTTACAACAATACCTTGTTCAAGTTCAAAACGCGAGGAAAATGAACGCAGCCGTCGGCGTTGACATTCACCCCACTGCAGTCGTTAGTCCCGACGCCAAGTTGGGCGAGGGCGTGAAGATTGGTGCGTATTCAGTCGTTGAAGATGATGTGGAAATTGGCGATGGCACGGAAGTTCTTTCGCACGTTACGATTGGCAGTTATGCCCGCATTGGCAAACAGTGCCGTATTTTTCCTAACGCCATTATCTCAATGCCGCCGCAAGATTTGAAGTTCGCTGGCGAAAAAACATTTGTCGTCGTTGGCGACCATACCACGATTCGAGAATGCGTTACGCTCAACCGAGGCACAGCAGCACTGGGCAAAACGGTTATCGGCTCTCACTGCTTGCTAATGGCATATACGCATGTGGCGCACGACTGCATCATTGGAGACCATGCAGTCATTGCCAATGCCGTGCAACTCGGCGGACATGTAGAAATCGAGGAGTATGTTACCATTGGCGGATTATGCGGCATTCACCAATTCACGCGCATCGGCAAACATGCGATGATTTCTGCGCTCTCAAAACTCACTCACGATGTCCCGCCTTATGTAACTGTTGCCCATGACCGTTACGAGGGCTTGAACCAGATAGGACTCAAACGGCGCGGCTTTGATTCCGAGGCGCTTAATCGGTTAAAAGATATTTATCGCGTGATTTTTCAGTCAGGGCTGCTTTTGTCTAACGCACTCGCGAAGGTTCGCACAGAGCTTCCAGAGTCAGCTGAACGCGCCGATGTGTTGCGCTTCTTCGAGTCAGGTAGCAAACGCCAATTTATCCGACCGTTTTTAAGTGGAGCCAACGTCAAGTAATTTTGAATAAATGAATTATTCTACTGACTCGTTGAAATACAAGTTTAACTCTATTGCCAAATGCTGCCAACGATGCGCACAATACTCTCTCTATGGCTTGTCCTTGCATGCTCCGCAACGCTTTTGGGACAATCTTCGTTGCGGCAGAGACAAATAGACAGCCTTCGCGCTGAACTCGACCGCCCACAACAGGACACCACGCGCTACGCCCTACTGACCAAACTCGGATTTCTTTACTACGACGACTCGCTGCCCGATTCTGCAATTGCTTTTGCAGAACGCGCCAAAGTTGTTGCCCATTTGATAGGCGATGATGTGCGCATCTCCGACGCCTGTTTTCTCATCGGAACGACATATCGAGCGCAGTTGGCAACTTACGACAGAGGGTTGGAGTATTTTTTTCTTGGATTAACCCATTTAGAAAACGCACGGTCGCATCCACGATACCTTGTCAAAAGAGCACGATTGCTCACGGAAATTGCGTTGAGTTACGAATCGCTGGAAGATTTTGAGCAGGCAATCGCCTATTGTATCGAGATAAGACAAATTGCGCGTGAAAACGGATTTAAGTTTTATGAGGCTATTGCCGCTGCCACTGAAAGCAGTATTCGTCGGCTTATGGGCGATTACAACGCGGCAATGGTTTTGACCGAAAGAACGCTCGTCTTGCGCCGCGAAATTGGGGACTCGGCTGTTGTTGCCCGTTCCATCGGCACGGTCGGCGAAATTTTATACCTCAAAGGCAAGCCGCTCGATGCCTTGCCAGAGTTATTCAAAAGCGTTGAGATGCTCAACGGCGAGATTCACAATACCGTTCGCGCCTACAACAATATCGCGCGGTGCTACCTTGCCATACATATGCTCGACAGCGCAGCGATTTACGCTCAAAAGGGATATGACCTCTGCGTCAGCACGCGCCGCAAGTTCGGCATACAGCAGTGCTACAAAATCATGGCGAGTATAAAAGAGCGACAAGGTCAGCTCGAGGAAGCGTTGTTTTTTCAAAAACGATACAACGAGTTGCGCGATACGGTTTTATCGGGACAGCGCCGCCAACGCGCCGCCACATTGCACATACAAGCCTCTATCGCTGAACGGGAAAGGGAAAGAGAGCAAAAGTTGAACCAACAAGTTATTGTGCAAAATGTTCTGTTAGTTATTCTTAGCGTGCTTACGGCAGCGATATTCGTTGTCGCTTTGGCGTATCACCAAAAGCAAAAGTCGGAACAGGTGTTGCAAGAAAAAAACGCCTTGATTGAAATACAAAATCGGCAGTTGGAAACCCAGCGCGACGACCTTGCGGAAGCCAACAAATTGAAATCAGAACTGCTTGCCATTGCCGCACACGACCTCAAAAATCCGCTTCAGAGTGTCGTTGGCTTCGCGTCGCTGATTGAAGAGAAAGTCGAGCCACAATCGGAATTTGCGCAAATGTCGCGCTTCATCAAGCAGTCGGCAGATAAAATGTTACGGTTGATTAACGATTTGCTCGACACGACCGTGATGCAAATGGGTCGAATGAAATTGCGAAAAGCCTCGATTGATGTGGGCAAGCTTATTGAGGACGTGGTTAATGACCACCTTGCATCTGCTCAACGAAAAAACCAAACGATAGAAATTACTACTGATAAAAACGCCGTCGCATCTGTTGATGAGGAACGAATGCGGCAAGTCCTCTCGAACCTCATCAGCAACGCGATAAAATACAGTCCGTCGGGTAAGCAGATAGCGGTTAGCTGTAAGCGAACTGTTGGAAAGACGGTGCCTATGAACGGCCATAACTCTTTGCTGCCCAATGCGACCGACAATCTGCTCATTGCTGTTCGTGATGAGGGAAAGGGTTTAACCGAGAGCGATAAAGCCAAACTCTTTCAGCAGTTCCAACGGCTTTCAGCACAACCGACGGGCGGCGAGAGTTCAACAGGACTGGGCTTGTGGATTGCCAAAGAAATCGTCGAGTTACATGGCGGAAAAATTTGGGCGGAAAGCAAGGGAAATGGCTCTACATTCTTTGTCGAGTTGCCCGCGCTACCTGTCGCCAAACCCATATCGGTCTAATGAACATTATGCTCATCACTTTGGCCATTGTTGCGCTCCATGCCAGTCTGTGGGAACGACGGGCGTCGGCACAAACAGTTTCTGATACGACCGCCATCGATAGCCTCATTGCACGCGCGAAAGTCATGCGAAGCCAAAATCCTGTCGAGTCAATTCGCGCTGCTGTTGAGGCACAACGGCTGGCGTCGCGCTTGAATGATTCCGCGCGGCTTGCCGATGCGCTCAACGAACACGGCATCTCGGCACGTGTGCCGGGCGATTACGACAGCTCTCTTGCGCTGCATCGTAAGGCTGCTGGACTTTACGAAAAAATCAACAACCGTGTCGGGCTTGCGGCAGCATGGCTGGGGCAAGGACATGCGCACTTTTGGACGGGCAGAAACGACAGTTCGCTCTACTGTTATTTCAAATCGCTCTCACTTTGTGAGGAAGTCGAGAACAAACGCGGCATGGCGAATGCGCTTATCAGCGTCGGAGAAATCTACCGTCGCCGACGGCTCTTCGCGGAGTCGTTGGGGTATCAAGCAAAGGCGCAGCAGGCTGCTCTTGCAGCTGGCGATTCAGCGCTCTATGCACGCTCGTTACGCGAAACGGGAATTGTTTACCACGATGCTCGGCGGCTTGATTCGGCGCTGAGCTGTTACTTTCGTGCGCTCAAGCTCTTGCATCACGCGAATGCGAACTTTGCCGTCAATCTTTACAACAGCATCGGAGAAACTTACGAACAGCTCGGCGAGACGAGCCGCGCCGTCGCCTATCAAAACAAGGCATTGCAATTCTTCGAGGAGACCAACGACAAACGCGGCATCGCCCGCACGCTTAATGGGTTGGGAGAACTTCATTTCACACAAGGTCGTCTATCCGAAGGGATTAGCGTTGCGACCAGAGCTGGCGAACTTGCCGAGAGCATTGGCGCATTGCCCGACCGACAAAAAGCCTATCAACTTCTCTCGTATCTCTATGCCGCTCAAAATCAACCTGAAAAATCCACCGAGTTTCGTCGACGGGCAGCGGCGTTGCAAGATTCGCTCTTGGGCGAGCAAACCGCACTGAAAATCGCCGAAGTGCAAATGGCTTACGAAAATGAAAAGCGCCAACGCGACATTGACCTCTTGCTTAAAGAGCGTCAACTGCAAGAGTTGAAATCTGACCGCGAGCGCGCGTGGTTCATCGGTGGGTTGCTTGCGGCGGCGGCAATCTTAGGCGCGATGGTTATTGCCTACATGCAAAAGCGAAAATCAGAACAGGCGTTGCAGGAAAAAAACGCCTTGATTGAAACACAAAATCGGCAGTTGGAAACCCAGCGCGACAGCCTTGCGGAAGCCAACAAGGTGAAATCAGAACTGCTTGCCATTGCCGCCCACGACCTCAAAAATCCGCTGCAAAGCATTAGAGGATTTTCCATCTTGATACAAGAAGATGCAATGGGCGCACGCGAGATGGCGACAGTAATTCAACGCGCGTCCGACCGTATGCTGCGCCTTATTGCAGAATTGCTCGACTCCGCCGTGATTGACTTGGGGAAATTGGAACTAAACAAACGCCTCATTCACATCGGTGATTTGCTCAGCCGCGTCGTAGAAGAAAATCAAGTTCAAGCCAGCCAAAAGCATCAACAATTCATTTGCCGTATCGAGCCGAATCTCTTTGCCAACATTGATGCAGAACGCATGCGCGACGTGTTCGATAATCTCATCAGCAACGCCATCAAATACTCTCCGACGGAAAAAACCATTTATGTCGAGACGAAAAAGCACACCGAACAACGTAGTCAGAATCGAGATGGCAACCCGCTCCTTGCTCCTGATTCTTCTATTCTGATTTCAATTCGTGACGAGGGACAAGGTTTAACGGACGACGACAAGAAAAAGCTGTTTGGAAAATTTCAACGCTTATCGGCTCGACCAACAGGCGGCGAGAGCTCAACGGGACTTGGATTGTCAATTGTCAAGCAATTGGTAGAACTGCACGGCGGGCGGGTGTGGGCAGAGAGCGCGGGCAAAGACCAAGGCACCACGTTTTTCGTCGAATTGCCTGCTGCAACGGCGCACGCTACGCGCTGACTTTTTCCCACTCCGTGTAGAGCGTCTCTAATTCCTTCGCCAACAACTTATGTTTCTCAATGGTCTGTTTGGAATCGGCGCGTTTGTAAAAATCGGCGCTCGACATCTCAGCTTCTAAGGTTATTTTTTCCGCTTCCAATTTCTCGATTTGTTTCTCGAGTTTATCAAGCTGCTTTTTGTTGACGGTCGGTTTGCTCGTCGGCACCGTTTTGGCAGTGGGCTTTGCGCTGTCTGTTTTTTTCGGCGTGTCGGCTTTAACGGACGATTTTTTAGAGTCCGCTTCTGCTTGTAGTTCAGCGTCGATTTTTTCCAAGAACTCTGCATAGCCCGAGAGAAAGACGCGCACGCCGCCGTCTTTCACATAAAAAACTTTATCGACCAAACTGTCCAGAAAATATCGGTCGTGCGAGACAATCAATAGTGTCCCGTCGTAATGTTCAAGCGACTCAATGAGCATTTCCTTCGAGCGCATATCGAGGTGGTTCGTCGGCTCGTCGAGAATGAGAAAGTTCGAGGCGGTCAGCAGCATTTTCGCCAAGGCAACGCGCGACTTTTCGCCGCCCGACAACACGCCGATTTTTTTCTCGACTGCGTCGCCCGAAAACAAAAAGCAGCCGAGCAAATCGCGCACTTTTTTTCGAGCCTCACTGTCGGGAGCAGCGTCGAGCATCTCGTCGAGAATTGACACTTTTTGATTGAGCTTCTCGGTTTGGTGCTGACCGAAAAAAGCAAGGCTGACATTATGCCCCAGTGTGCGTTTGCCCTCGAACTCGGTTTCGCCCGCCAATACTTTGCACAGCGTCGATTTGCCCGCACCGTTTGAGCCGACAATCGCCACGCGGTCGCCGCGCTCGATTTCCAAAGATACGTTTTTCAAGACGACTTTCCCGGCTTGGTCGGGCATGGTGTAGCTCTTACGGACATTCTCGAGTGTTATGACCATTCTGCCCGACGGCGCGGCTTTCGGGAATCGAAACGAAATCTGCGACAAATCTTGCTCTGGGGTTTCTAATTCTTGTTGCAATTTTTCAATCATACGCACGCGGCTTTGCGCCTGAGTCGCCTTTGTCGCCTTGGCTTTGAATCGATTGACGAACTGCTGTAAGTGTTCAATCTTCTTTTTGTCGTTCTCGTATTTGGCGATGGATTGCTCGTAGCGCAGCGCCTTTTCTTGTTCGTAAAATGTGTAGTTGCCTTTGTATTCCGTGATGCGCTTAAATGAAATTTCCAGCGTTTTCGTCGTGAGTTTATCGAGGAAAAATCGGTCGTGCGAGATGATGACATACGATTTGTCGTAATTGAGCAAATAGCTTTCAAGCCAGCGCAGCGAATCCATATCTAAGTGGTTCGTCGGTTCATCGAGCAATAAGAGCGCGGGCTGTTGCAACAAGAGTTTGGAGATGAGCAGCCGCATTTGCCAGCCGCCGGAGAACTCTTTAACGCGCTTTTGAAAATCCTCTTGCGAAAATCCCAAGCCCGAAAGAATTTTCTCGGCGTCGGATTGCATTCGGTAGCCGCCCAAACGTTCAAATTCATGCGTGGATTCAGAGAAGGTCTCGATGAGTTTATGATAGGCGTCGCTCTCGTGGTCTATCGGCAGCGTGAGTTCGATTTCCATTCGCGCAATCGCCCGCGAGAGGTCGTAGAGCGTTTGGTTAGCTTGCATTGCATATTCCAGCGCGGTTTTCTCGAGGTCGCCCTCAAAGGAAATTTCCTGTGGAAGGTAACCGATGGTGGTGTCGGCGGATTTGAGAATTTGTCCCTCGTGGTGCAGCGTTTGAGAAATCGTTTCGCCTGCAAGAAATTTCATCAGCGTCGATTTGCCCGCGCCGTTCAGCCCAATCAGCGCAACTTTGTCGGTGTCGCCGATGCGAAACGATGTATCGATGAGTAAATCTTTCGTGCCGATGGTTAGATGTAAATTTCGCGCTTCGAGCATAGCCTGTGTGCCTCGATAAAGTTAAAACTCAATGATGTTAAAAATCGACCGCAAAAATAGACGGCAAAGATAAACAAAAAACCCTGCTCCGAGCGCAGGGCTTTACAGGTACAGTGTTGAATCTGCTCACATCAGGGAACTCTCAGTTCATCGCCACAACGGATTTTGCGCTGTTGGCATGAACCGTACCGTTGGGCGTTATGTCATCAAGCGATTCGCCATGCTGGCTGATGTCGAGTCCGATTTCTTCTTGCTCTTCGCGCACGCGCATCGGGATAACTTTATCTGTGAGCATGTAAATCAGATACGACCCGATGAATGTAAAGGCGCCGACGACCAGCAGCGCGAGAAGATGATACAGAAATGTTTTCATCTCTCCAAACATCAGCCCGACGCTCTGCGCGAAAACGCCTGTTGCGACCATGCCGACCATGCCGCCGACGCCGTGGCACGGAAAGACATCAAGCGTGTCGTCGAGCGTCGATTGATTTTTCCAATGCACGGCTAAGTTACTGACGATGCTTGCAATGGCGCCGATGAACACACTTGCGCCGACGCTCACATAGCCCGCCGCAGGCGTGATTGCCACCAACCCGACGACCGCGCCGACGCACGCGCCCAACGCCGACGGCTTTCTCTGTCGAATCCCATCGAAGAAAATCCATGCCAGCATTGCCGACGCTGACGCGGTGTTCGTCGTCAGAAATGCCGTGGTCGCCGTTTCATTTGCCGCCAGCGCCGAACCCGCATTGAAGCCAAACCAGCCAAACCACAGCATGCCCGTTCCCAGAATCACAAACGGAATGTTCGCTGGCGCGTGCGCTTCGCCAGCATGATGCGATTTTCGTCGCCCGAAAAAGAGTGCGCCTGCCAGTGCAGCAAAGCCCGCCGACATATGGACAACCGTGCCGCCTGCAAAATCCAACACGCCCAAGTTTCGCAGAAAGCCATTGGGATGCCACGTCCAATGCGCAAGCGGCGCGTAGATGAAAAGGCTGAACAAGCAGATAAAGAGCAGGTAGCTTGAAAATCTTACGCGCTCAGCGAATGAGCCAGTGATGAGTGCGGGCGTGATGATGGCGAATTTTAATTGGAAGAGCGAAAACAGCACCAGCGGAATTGTCGGCGAGAGGCTCTCGTTGGTCGATGTGCCAACGCCGTTGAACATAAAAAATGTCGTTGGGTTTCCGATGAGTCCGACCTTGTCGCCGCCAATGCTCTCGCCGAAGGCAAGGCTGAATCCACAGACAATCCATAGAATGGAAATCACGCCAAGCGCGATAAAACTCTGTAACATTGTCGAAATCACATTGCGCCTGCCCACCATGCCGCCGTAAAAAAACGACAAGCCGGGTGTCATGAGCAGCACTAAGCCTGAGGCGGTCAGCATCCACGCCACGTCGGCGGCGACGATGGGCTTCGCGTTTGGGTCAGGCACGGCAGCGGGCGTGAAAATTCCTGCAATGCCGACCGCAATGAGAATCGAGAACGGAACAATCCATTTTTTTTCCATATTTTGCTCCCAATAAAATTAAGGTGATGCCGTGCAAAAGTAAAAATTTCTTAAATGTTCTTCAAGCAACACTTAAATTTTTTAGACGCCGAGGCAAATAGAAAACATCGCTGCACCCGCTCTCGATGAGCGACCATGTGGCATATTATCTTTTCATTAACTGCCTGCAAATACGCCACCTTTGTCTTAGCTTCATATGTCCAATAACTTGACAAGATATGACATCGCATTACGCTGACTCTGAGAACGCTGCCAGTCAAGGCGCGATACGCGCGCGCGTCCTTGATATTCTCCGCGAACTGCACCAAAAGTATTTGCCGCATGCCTACGGCAAAGTTGCTGACTATATTCCCGAACTCGCAAAGGCTAATCCGAATTGGTTTGGAATTTGCATCGTTACAACCGACGGGCAAATTTTCGAAATCGGAGACTCGGATAAACTCTTCACGATTCAATCCATCTCAAAGCCGTTTGTCTATGGCATGGGCTTGGAAGAATTTGGACGCGAGTATGTCTTGAGCCGCGTTGGCGTTGAACCAACGGGCGATACGTTCAATTCGGTCATCAAGCTCGATATGCAATCGAAGCGTCCGCATAATCCAATGGTGAACGCTGGCGCGATTGCGATGACCAGCCTTATTCGCGGCAACGACCCGACGGAACGCTTAAATCGAATGTTGCAAATGTTTTATCGATACATTGGCAGGCAGGCGGACATTGACATGCCTGTGTTTATCTCGGAGCGCACCACCGGTCATCGAAACCGTGCTATCACGCACCTGATGAAAAATTTTGGAATGATTGACGGCGCGCTCGATGAACATCTTGATCTTTATTTTCAGCAGTGTTCCCTGAAAATCACCTGCCGTGATTTAGCCGTGATGGGTGCGACGCTGGCGAATTTGGGCGTGAATCCAATCACGCAAGAACGGGCGATTTCCGCCGAATACATCAGAGATATTTTGAGTGTGATGTTCACCTGTGGGCTATACGATGCGGCAGGCGAATGGACATATCGCGTTGGGCTGCCTGCCAAGAGCGGTGTCGGTGGCGGTCTGCTTGCGGTGGTGCCAAACCGCGTCGGAATAGCGGTCTTCTCGCCTCCGTTGGACGCGCACGGCAACAGCACGCGCGGCGTCAAGGTCTGCGAAGAACTTTCTCAAAAAATGGGATTGCACGTCTTCGATGCGTGGTTCGGCGAGCGCGGCTTTCTGTCGAGACTCGGTAACCATACGCCCGAAAAACTTCCCGCCCCAAATTCTCAAAACATAGTCTCCAACGGCGCGCATTAAACCGACGGTGCGGCCACAAACCCTCCTCTAAAAAACAGCGTAAAAAAAGCGACTTGTATGTGAGCCGGTGGTCTCGATTGAAGAGCACTCAGCGCAATTTGCCTAAACCGCGAGAAATGTCTTCGGAAAAATGTTTTTGAATAAATCAGCGATTTTGCCGCGCATTGTGGTATCTTGTTAGAATTTCTCGAATCAACAAACGCAAAGGAATCGACGAATGCCAAGAATATCGGACTTTATTGAAGTCAAAAAGCCGCGTCTCTCCGTGCGCTACGGCGGCGCAAAAGTTCCCGTCGGATATTTTATTGAAGACTATATGCGCGGCGACATCGACGTCGTCGGGGACTTTAAAGACCTCATCAAACATAAAAATGAGGTCTTTGACTATGTGTTTATTGATGAGCATTACAAATTTTTCTTCACGCGTTTCATTCCAGAAGTGGCGATTCACTCCAAAGAGCAAGACGAGCGCATTGTCCGCGCGCATTACGACAACCGCAACGATTTCTTCAATTGGTTTTTAGGTCCGAGAATGGTCTACACGTCGGCGTTTTTTCTCTCGCCCGATGAACCTCTGGAAATTGCGCAAGACCGCAAGATGGATTTGGTCGCGCAGAAGATTCAACTCAAAGCGGGGGAGAAGTTGCTCGACATCGGTTGCGGCTGGGGAACACTCGTGATGTATCTCGCCAAGCATTACGGCGTCGATGCAACGGGCGTTACGATTGCGCAAGCCGGTATGGACTGGGGCATGAACCAAATCCGCGAGAACGGGGTGGGCGACCGCGCCAGAATTATGCGACTGGACTACCGCGACATTCCCGAAAAGAAATACGACAAAATCACCTGCCTCGAGATGGCAGAACACGTCGGCGTCAAGAACTTTAAAAAATTCATGGCGCAAATTTATGGCTTGCTCGAAGACGACGGGCTGTTCTACTTGCAAATTGCGGGACTGCGGGCGCGTCCGGGCGTCTTTGCGCCGATTATGAACGAAGATACGGTTTGGGGACTCTTTATGAACAAATACATCTTTTCGGGTGCGGACGCCAGCATGCCGCTGAGCTTCGTCGTCAAAAACTTGGAGCGCGTCGGGTTTGAAATTCACAGTGTCGAGAACGTTGGTATCCATTACTCGCGCACCATTGACTTATGGTATGAAAACTGGATGCGCAACGAGAGTAAAATTATGGAGAAATACGGTCTCTACTGGTTCAGAATGTATCAAATCTTTTTGGGCTGGTCGGTGGAAATCGCTAAGCAAGGCAGCTCGACGTGCTTTCAAATTGTTTGCAACAAGAACCGCGACAAGTTTAATCGATACCGTTGGATTGGTGCGGTCAACATGGGCGAGCGCGACATGGTGGACATCAACGGCTTGGAGAGCGTCCGCGCCTAAGCGTCCCGCTTGTTCGTAACGCGACATAAATTTGAAAAACGCAAGACATCAGCTACCTTTGAAAATTCACATCATGGATACGATAATGACTTCGCAATACGAATTGGAGAGGGTCAAGCCTGCGCCGCGATTTAAGCACAGCCGTGTTCAGACAAACGTTATTATGGCGTTATCAGCTTACCGAACACAATATGATGTCCTGCCCGAACTCGACATTGTCTTGAACGGAAAACCATTTGTGCCAGATATTTGCGTGTGTCCGAAGGGAACGCCGAATTGGGCGGGCGAAGAGGAGCCGTTTTGTGAACCGCCGCTCATCGTCATTGAAATCATCTCGCCGAGTCAGTCGATTGAGCATCTGCTCTCGCGAGCGAAAGACTATCTCGCAGCGGGCGCGGCGTGGATCACTGTGCCTGCGGTTCAAACGCTCTATGTGATGCACGGGCCAAACGACAAACCAAAACCGTTTATTGACGGCATTGTCAGAGACGAGAAAACGGGCATTGAAGTGAATGTGCCGTCGCTGTTCCAATAAATCGCATCAAGCGGAAAAAGTAAAAGGCGTCTTTCCAGAGACGCCTTTTTCGTTGCATCATTCCATCGTTCTCAAAGATGCTTGACAACTTCTTTGGCAAACTCGGAGCATTTGACTTCCTTTGCGCCGTCCATGAGGCGAGCAAAGTCGTAGGTTACGGTCTTTTGTCCGATTGCGCCGTTCAAGCCTTTGATGATGAGGTCGGCGGCTTCGGTCCAGCCAAGATAGCGGAACATCATTTCGCCTGAAAGAATCACCGAGCCGGGATTGACTTTATCCTGCCCTGCATACTTTGGCGCAGTGCCGTGCGTGGCTTCAAAGACCGCGTAACCGGTTTCGTAGTTGATGTTCGCACCGGGCGCAATGCCAATGCCGCCGACTTGTGCCGCCAAAGCATCGGAAATGTAATCGCCGTTCAGGTTAAGCGTCGCAATCACATCGTATTCTGCTGGGCGCGTGAGAATTTGTTGCAAGAAGGCATCGGCAATCACGTCTTTAATGACAATGCCATTTGGCAATTTGCACCAAGGACCTCCGTCAATTTCTACCGCACCAAATTCCGCTTTGGCAAGTTCGTAGCCCCATTCACGGAAACCGCCTTCGGTATATTTCATAATGTTACCTTTATGCACCAGCGTAACCGACTTGCGGTTGTTGGCAATCGCATAACGAATCGCCGCACGAATGAGCCGCTTTGAGCCTTCTTCCGAAACAGGCTTGACGCCGATTGCGGACGTTTCAGGAAATCGGATTTTATTCACCTTCATTTCCTTTTGCAGAAAGTCAATCACCTTTTTGACTTCGGGCGTGCCGGCTTTGTATTCAATGCCTGCGTAAATGTCTTCGGTGTTTTCGCGGAAGATGACCATGTCGACAAGTTCAGGGTGCTTGACAGGCGAAGGCACGCCGTTGAAATACTGCACGGGACGCACGCACGCATACAAATCCATCATTTGCCGAAGCGCAACGTTGATGCTACGGAATCCGCCGCCGACGGGCGTGGTAAGCGGTCCCTTGATACCGACGCGATACTCCGTAATGGCTTTGAGCGTATCGTCAGGCAGCCAGATTTCTTTTTCATAGACCTTGTTCGCTTTCTCGCCGGCATAGACTTCAAACCAAACGATTTCGCGCTTGCCGCCGTAGGCTTTTTTGACTGCGGCATCGAAGACCATCTGCGAGGCAGGCCAAATATCCACGCCTGTCCCATCACCTTCAATGAAGGGAATAATGGGATTATCAGGCACATTCAACTTGCCGTCTGACATCGTGATTTTTTCGCCGCGTGCAGGGGGCGCGAGGCGTTCATACTTGATTTGTTCGGTTACGAGTGCTGACATACTGCGTTCATTTTTAGTTGTTGGAAAATGTGCCACTGTGCTTACCAATTTCCGAGATAATCCCACTCAAATTTTGTGAGCAGGCGTCCAAGTCGTTTAACCAATTTTTCAGTGGTATGTTTGCCGCGAAAATCCACCGCATAATGCTTTTTTCCCTCGGAAGAAATGACGGCTTCAATGTCGCGAAATTCGTTCGCTGAAAGCTTGCGATGATGATACGCTGATTGCGCGATTTCAAGTGCAAAGTCAAAATAGCAATACTGCATTACAAGGACGATGGCGCGCACCAGTTTTGCCTTATCGTAGAAATGGCTTTCAGGCGATAGGGCTGGAATATCGCGAAAATAAATCGCATCGCCCGCAACTAATTGTCCTTTCGGACCGCCCAACGTCGCGCCGACTTTGCGTTTGAAATAGTTGCTTTTAGCTAAGTCAAAGAGCACGAACCCTTTTTCAGTAAGAAGCGAATCAATGTCGCGAAAAAACGGCGCGTTGGTAAAAACGGGATTGAACCACACTTCGACTTCAATCGCAAACGTGTGGTTGAGCGTTTCTGCGGCGCCGTTGAGAATATCGCGCTCAAACCCTTCGGTATCAATTTTCAAATAATCGACATCTTCAATGCCTGATTGCTTGAGAACGGCGTCGAGCGTGTTGGTTTGAATTGGGATTTCGCGCTTGATGGCGTAGTTGGGTTCTGATACAAATCGGCTTAGAAATGGGCAGTTCGGTCGGAAAAGCGAACTGCTTCCTTCGGCAACCAAAAGATGAAATGTTCTCTGTTCAACTTTTTCTCCGACGGCGAAAGGCAGATACTTGACAAATGTATCGCCTTTTGCGTTCAGAGCGGCACATTCCTGTTCATCGGGTTCAAATCCGGTAATTTGTACTGGAAAGTGATGGATTAGTTTTAACCATCGCGGATGAATGCCTGCGCGAGCGCCAATATCAATCAAGGTCAGAGGCGCGTCAGAGTAATTTTTAAGCGCGTGCATTTATTTGAGGTGTTTTACTTTTTCCATTTTCCGTAGCGCATTGAGCGTCATCGAACCTGCTCCGATTTGAGTTGCGGCGGTGCGAACTCCTCAAAGCCCGCTTGTTTGACCAACTCGTCGTGTTGAAGGGCATGGTGCATCAGGCGGAGGAAGGGCAGCGTGGTGCCCATCATACTGTATCCTCCATCGTGATACAAGTTTTGCATCGTTACCTTGCGCGAGAGGTCGGAGAGCAGCATAACGGCGAAATCAGCGCATTCTTCGGCAGAGGCGTTGCCGAGCGGCGAATGTAGGTTCGAATACTCGAACATTTTATCAAAGTCGTCAATGCCGCTTCCGGCGCGCGTCATCGTCGGGCTTTGCGAAATGGTGTTGATGCGAATACCACGTTTGGCAAGGCGCGGTCCGTAGCTGCGGACAATAGATTCAAGGAGTGCTTTCGCGTCGCCCATGTCCGAATACGTCCAATAGTTTTTTTGCGCGGCAATGTAGGAAAGGGCGATAATCGAGCCGAAGTCGTTGATGGCATTGTGCTGCATTGCCACCGTGATAATCTTGTGCAGTGAGATTGCCGACACATCGAGCGTTTTCATAAACCATTCGTAGTTCAAGTCTTCGTAGGCTTTTTCCTTGCGAATGTTCTGCGACATGCCGACCGAATGGACGATGAAATCCACCGTGCCGAATTTTTCTTTGAGTTCTGCGAAGCCTGCGTTGAGTTCATCTATGTTGGTTACATCGCAGAGAATCAAGGGCGTGCCAAGCAGTTCGGAAAGTTGCTTGACCTTACCGACACGTGCTGCGACGGCAATGTTCGAGACCGCCACTTCTGCGCCTTCACGATGCGCCGCCAGCGCAATGCTCCAGCCGATTGAACTTTCATCGAAAGGTCCAAACACAATACCTTTCTTGCCTTTGAGCAATCCGTAGGATTTTTGTTCCGACATAACCGAGTAAGAATTTTCTGAAAAAAGTTGTTTTTGAACAGAGCGACAGGAACTGCATCACAAAAGGATTTGAAGATACGGCTTTGGCGATGAAAAGAAAAGAGACAACTGAACGATTAGAAAACTTTTGTAGTTCGAACTGGCTCTTTTCAACAGCAGTTCGAAACAACTCCATGTTCTATGGCAAGACTCGCCGTTTTCGTTACATTTTTGTGCATCTCAGCTTCGGCGGTTGCACAGTCCTTCACGGTTCAAGGGAAAATTGTAGCGGAAAGTGACAAGTCTCCGCTTGTAGGTGCGCGTATTGTTCTCTCGCGCGTTCCCGATTCCACCAATAAAGTCGGCGCGATTAGCAATGCCAACGGGCTTTTTTCCATCTCGAACCTTTCGGCGGGGAAATACGCCGTCCGCGTCAGTTTCATCGGTTACAAAAGCACGCTCAATTTTATCGACCTTTCGGCGAACATGAACCTCGGCACAATTGCCCTCAAAGAGGGCGAAGCCACCGCCGATGAAATTGTCGTCGAAGAACGCTTGCTGACGGCAGTGCAGTTGGGCGATACTGTGCAATTCAACGCCAAGGCGTTCAAAGTCAATCCTGATGCAACCGCAGAAGATTTAATTACCAAGATGCCAACCATCACGATACAAAACGGCAGAGTGCAAGCACAGGGCGAGCAAGTGCGGCAAGTGTTGGTCGATGGCAAACCGTTCTTCGGTGAAGACCCAAGCGCAGTCTTGAAAAACCTGCCTGCTGAAATGATCGATAAAATTCAAGTCTTCGACCAGCAAAGCGAGCAAGCGCGGTTTTCTGGCGTCGAGGACGGCAACACGACGAAAACTATCAACATCATCACCAAGCCTGCGTATCGCAATGGGTCTTTCGGCAGAGCATTTGCAGGCTACGGCGAAAACCAGAGCTACAAGTCGGGCGGCAATTTGAACATCTTCAACGACGAGAGGCGCATCTCCATCATCGGTCAATCCAACAATGTCAATGAACAAAATTTTGCGTCCGAAGACCTCTTGGGCGTAGCCAGTTCGGGCGGACAGGGCGGCGGACGACGGGGCGGCGGGTTCGGCGGCGCGGGAGGATTCGGCGGCGGCTTCATTGGCAGACCACCCGGCGGCGCGTTCAATTCAAATCCGACCGATAACTTTCTTGTCAGCCAGCAAAATGGGCTTATCACTACACACGCGCTCGGCGGCAACTATGTTGACAACTGGGGTAAAGCGACGGACGTCTCGGGCAGTTACTTCTTTAACCAGAGCGACAATCGCGCCAGAACCTCGCTTCTGCGCCAGTTTATTTTGCCGTCGCAAACGGGTCAAACCTATTCGGAGACAAATTTATCGGACGCTCGGAACATCAACCACCGCGTGAACTTTCGACTCGACCACAATTTTGATGAGACCAATTCGCTGCTCATTGTTCCGCGCCTAACCGTGCAGCGCAACCGCGGCGACAACGATTTGCTCGGCACGACGGCATTGCCGGCTTCAACCCTTGGCAGCACACAAAACGCGTTCTTCTCCGACCTCTCCGCCATTCGATTCTCGAATCAACTCTTGTATCGCCATCGCTTTTCAATCGGACGCACGCTCTCGCTCTCGCTCAATACCAACTACAATCAAAGCGACGGCGAAAGCAACTTGGACGCGGTCAATCAGTTCTTTCAAGCCAACGCCATTTCACGCACCGATTCGCTCAATCAATTTTCAAATACGCGGCAACGCGGCTGGGCTTGGACAGGCAACGCCACATACACTGAACCGCTTGCGCTCGCGCAAGTCTTGCAGTTCAGCTACACTGCGAACTACCGACCCAACTCCGCCAACAACGAAACATTCAGTCGCCGACCGCTCACCAATGTCTTCGCACTCGACACGGCGCTAACCAATCGAATCGAGAGCGCTTACTTAACACAAGCAGCAACGGCAGGCTATCGATATTTCAGCCGTGATGTCATTCTCTCGCTTAACGTTGGCTATCAGTGGGCGACCTTGAACAGCTCGCAGGAGTTTCCATTTGCGTTCACATTGGGACGCGCATTTCAAAATGTCTTGCCGTCGCTCTTCTTTCGATTGCGCTTCTCGGAAAATCAAAACATGTTCGTCGCTTATCGCACCAACACCGCAGAGCCAACGGTTACGCAACTGCAAGAAGTCTTGAACAACGCAAATCCGCTCTTGCTCTCCATCGGCAATCAATCGCTCAATCAAGAATTTCAACACAACCTGACATTCCGATACTCGTCGGTCGATGTGCAACAAGCAAGTTCGTTTTTCTTCTTGCTCAATGCGAACTTTCGGCGGGACTACATTGGAAACAGCACGATTGTGGCAGCGCGCGATACAACAGTTGGCAATGGCATTCGACTGCGCACAGGGTCGCAGCTCTCGCAGCCCATCAATCTCAACGGGTTCTATTCTTTGCGCGGGTTGGTCTCTTACGGCGTGCCGCTTTCGTTTATTCAGACAAATCTAAATTTGAGTTTATCGGCAAATTTCTCACGCACACCAGCACTGCTCAACGGCGCGGAGAACATCGCCACTGCGCCCTCGATAACGGCGGGCATTACGCTCAGCAGCAACATCAGCGACAAATTAGACTTCACGATTTCATCGAATACCAACGTCGGTACATCGCAAAATTCATTACAGCCGCAACTCAACAACCAGTTTCTCAATCAACAAAGCCGCGCGCGTGTCAATTGGATTTTCGGCGATGGGTTTGTGATTCAAACCGAACTGGCGCATCAATACTTTACGGGACTGACCGAGGGGTTTAACCAAAATTTCCTTTTGTGGAACGCCAGCGTCGGCAAAAAACTCTTCGACAATCGCGCTGAAATCCGACTCGTTGTGTTCGATATTCTCAAACAAAATAACAGCATTCAGCGCAGTTTTACCGAGGCGTTCATCGAGGATACGCGGACGGACATCCTTCAGCGCTACCTGATGCTGACATTTACTTACAACCTACGGGCGAATTAAGCACTCGGCTCATCGCCTAAAATGTCTTTAACAGATTGTCATACTCTTCAACTGTGAGCAGGCGTTTGGCAACGGGCGTCGTCATGGTGTCGTTTAAGTTTTCTCAAAATACGCTGAACTGATTTTAATACATCACTTGAACGCCTGCACGCAGAAACCACGTATTGGCGGGATTGTACTGTTGAAGCAGCCGTGCGTCGCCCGACATGCGGTTATCGACGAGCTCTGTGCGGCGAATCACGGTGTAGCCACCCTCGAGCGAGAGATAGGTTTTCTCAATGAATTGATACCGAACAATCGGCCCTGCTGTCAGGTTCGCAAAGCCAAATTGGTTCATATTGATGCTGTTAAGCGACGCATCGCCGAGTCGATACTCGCTGCCGTTGAGCAAGAAACTCACGCCGAGCTCCCACTCCTTCGAGGGATACAACATAAAATCGACATTGCGCGGAATGATGGCGTCAATCATAAACGACTCGCCCCCGAAGTAAATGACATGTGCGATTGGCACGATTAAGACCCGACCGAAATTGCTGGTGCGAGCCGCGCCCAAGCCCAGCGTGAGTTCATCGCTGACGCGCCAGTCCACAAACGCTGCACCTTCAAAACGGCTGTGGTCGAAGACCACATTTTGAAAATCAGAGAAGACGCCCGGACGCGCCGCCACAAACAGCGTGAAGATGTCCGACAACCGTTGTTGCCAAATGAGGTCGAGAAAAATGAAGTGCGCGGCGCGCGGCGCATCAATCGCAGGCGCAAAAGAGGTTTCTCGGTTAGGACGCACGTTAATGCTCTGTGCAATGGAAACATATCGATACTGCGCGCCAACCGTCAGGCTCGATGCGCCGCGCTTGTCCAAAAAGATTTTAAACGATGCATTTGCCGTAAGGCTCGACGCGCTGAACGAACTGCCTGATAAACTCGGCGACGCATTGTCCAAATTCACTGCGCCAAATTGCTCGTAGCGAATGCCGAACTGTTCGCGCTGTGCTTGTGCTGAATGAGATGCGGCGACGAGAAGAAATGTGGAGAGCCAAAGCGTGTTGAAAAACCGTCTTATCATTTGTGAATTGGTGTTTGTTGATAATGTCGTAATGTCGTATTGACCGCCGCCGAAAATACACTCGCGGGCGTGAATCCAAAAACGACGAATTGGTTGAGACCAGAGCGGATTGTATTTTCGCGCACAACGTGTTGCTGCACTTTGCCTGCGGCGATAACTCAACATTTCTAATCCATTCAAGTCCAATCGATGCTATGAAAACCATTGCCCTGATTTTGTCCGTCGCGCTCTGCGTTGTTTCGTCAGTGCAGGCGCAAGACTCCAAAGCCGTTTGCGACGAGATTGACGCGCTGATGGAGCAAATCAAACTTGCTGATGCCAAATCGAAAGTCGACGACGCGCTCACAAAATTCCCAAACGATTTTGAAGTCAAGTGGCGTGCCTCGCGCGTTTATGTCGCCTTTGGCGATACGCAGCCAAAGAGCGAGCAGGAAAAAATTTATGTCAAAGCCAAAGAGCTTGCCGACGAGGCAATCAAGCTCAACCCGCAAGCGTCGGTTGGCTATGTGCGTCGCGCTGCTGCGAATGGAAAAGTCGCGCTGTTCAGAGGCGTTTTGAGCGTGAAAGATTTGGTCAAGCAAACCAAAGCCGATGCCGAAAAAGCCATTCAACTCAATAGTTCAGGCGAACAAGTGCTTGCGACGGCGTATTACATTTTGGGCAGAACGCACTTGAAGCTCAGCGAGACGCCCGAAGTCATGCGTATGCCGATTGGCTTGGCGTGGGGAAATTTGGACGACGCGCTGAAACATCTCGCCAAAGCCGCTGAGTTACGCGGCGACTTCATCATGTTCCGTTTAGACTACGCACGAGCGTTGGAAAAAGATGATAAGTTCGCCGAAGCGCGCGCGCAGTTGGAAAAAATTCCGTCGCTCAAAGCGCAGGAATACGGCGACAACGACCGCAAAAAAGAAGCCGCCGAACTTTTGGAAAAATTGAAAGGCAAGTGAACGATTGAGCGTCGCCGACATGCGCCTCATCGTTTACCGCCGTTGCCACTCGACGCGAAAGAGCGGTATATCGATATTGCCGACATTCTGCGAGCCGATGCCGACGACCGGCAGTTTGTCTTTTACCATTGAGGCGACGGTTTGCGTGACTAAAATCTCGCCGCGCCCAGCAATGTCTTCGCCTAATTTGTAAGCGATATTGACTGCGTCGCCGAAAATATCGTCCTCCAATTTCAAAAACTTGCCATACTCAATGCCGATGCAGACGTGAAAATGCTCGTCGTCGTGTTCGAGCGATGTGTTGCGTTTGAAATGCGCCTCTTGAATGGCCATTGCGCACTCGACCGCCGTGTCGACGGTGTCGAATCGCGCGATGAGGTTATCGGCTTCGTTTTTTATCAGCACGCCGCCGTGATTTTTTACGAGCGGAATCGAGAGGTGATAGCTCTGTATCAACAATGCAAGGAAGTGCAGAATGCCTTTCTGGCGCGTCGTGCGTGTAAAGCCCGATGAATCGCAAACCATGACGGCGGCAGTGGTTTCAAGCGACGATGTGATTTCTTTATCGAGCGCGTCGGCATTTTCGCGGGTGCGCGTGAGCAGTGTTTTGAAAAGGTCGTCTCGCGTCATTGATAGATGGTTTTTGTGAATGGACATCGCAGTGTTGCGTCGTGAAGGTGCTTGCTCGGAAGTTACGGATAATTTCTGCTTGACCAAACGCGCCGCGCTGTTTCAGATGTTGCCAGAGAGAGCGTATTTTCCCGTCCAACACTTGACCAGCGATGAAACTCACCTATGCCCTGTTGTCTTTTTGAAACTTGCCATAATCCGAACCAAAACAGCTCAGTATGTCAATTGCCAATGCACAATTTTATTGGTCAAAATCCTGAAGCCGAAAGACATTATGCACCCGAACTTTGCTGAAACCGTTGCAACTCATTTTATTGCGTCGTGCCCGCTCAACGAATTTTTACGCTCCGCCATACTCGGCTAATTCGCTTTGTCGAGCATTTTTTGGAATATCTTCTTCGCGCTTCGATAATGAATTTGCTGTTCCAAAATGCAACTCATCAAATCAAAAAAAACATCGTACGTGCTTTGGGTAACGGGCTTAGGAATTGCGCCGATGATTTTCTTCAACATCGGGTCTCTCTCGGACAAAAGTTGTTTGGCGTCAATCGGCATAACTGCGTCGTTTAATTGACGAGCAAACTTTCCAAAACTTTCACGTCGGTCGTCGGCAGTTGGCATGCGTAATCGATGCAGACGAATGCCGTCGGCGTCTCGGTCGCGTCTTTCAAGATTGCGTTCAAAAACTCCAATTGTTTTGCCGTTTCAGGCGCCGCGTGGATGAGCACTTTGTTCGGCAAATACGTTGAGTAAATCGCGCGACGCATTGCCGTCATATCAGGCGAGTCAAGGCGGCCCGCTAAAATAATCTGTTTGGGCTTTTGCAAATAAAAGTCAAGTGCAACAAGCATCTGCGGCAAATAGCTTGGCGCTTTATCAATGAGTTGGCTGAAGAACTGCAGGGTTTTTTCTGCCGAGTCGCGGAAGTCGGCTCGGTCGGTCATTTGTGCCAATCGAAGCAAATTCAACACCGCTATTGAGTTCGGCGAGGGTTCTGCGCCATCATGGTCTTCCTTCATTCGGATAATCACGCTTTGGTCGTCGGAGCTTGCACTGAAAAATCCGCCGTTCTCGTGGTCGTAAAACAGGTCGATCATTTTTTCCGTCAATCGAATCGCCGTCGTGAAGTACTTCGGATCGAGTGACGCCTCATACAAATCAAGCAACCCTTGTGTGAAGAAGGCGTAGTCGTCTAATTTGCCGTCGATGCCTGCGTCGCCGTCGCGGTAGCGCCGCAGAAGCGTGTGCGTGCTCGGGTTGTAAAGCGTTGATAAAATAAAATCGGCGGCGCGATGTGCCGATTGCAAATACGACTCATCGTTCAGAACCGTGAAGCCTTTGGCAAAAGCCGAAATCATCAAGCTGTTCCAAGAGACGAGAATTTTGTCGTCCAAGTGCGGGCGCGGGCGCTTAGCACGAACCTCAAAGAGTTTTGCTTTTGCATCGAGAACAATCGCTTCAATTTCTTGCACCGATTTGCCGAACCGACGCGCTGTTTCTTCGAACGAGAAGCGTTGTATCAAAATGTTTTTTTGAATGAACTCGCCGTGCGGGTCGTTAAGCGCATTGCCGCTTGGCTTTGCGCCGTAGATGTAGGAGAAAATTTCGCTCGCGTCATCGCCTAAAATCTCGTCGAGTTCGTGTTGTTCCCACACGTAGAACGCGCCCTCGGCCTTATGGTCAGCGTTGGGGTAGGGCAAGCTATCGGCGTCTTCAGCGGAGTAGAAACCACCGCCGCGTGCCTGTGAACGAGGGGCATTATCGGTCATATCGCACATGACGTAATTGAAAATGTCGCGGGCAATCTGTGCGTAAAAGTTATCGTTTGTCAATTGATACGCGTCGAGGTATGAGATTGCCAATTGCGCATTGTCGTAGAGCATTTTCTCGAAGTGCGGCACATGCCAATACTTGTCGGTCGAGTATCGCGCAAAGCCGCCGCCGCCTTTTCCCATGACACCGATGTGGTCGTGCATGCCGCCGTCCGCCATTTTGCGCAGCGTAAAGAGCGCCATCTCAAGCGCAGATTTATCTTTGCTTCGATGGTAATAATTGAACAAAAAATTTAGGCAAACTGGGCGTGGAAATTTTGGCGCGCCGCCGAAGCCGCCCCATTCTACATCAAAACTTGATGCAAGTTGCGCTGCACCGCGCTTGAAAACCTCTACCGAAAGGTCGGCTTTTCCAGCCTTAGCAAACTGCGAACTTTGCAAGGCAAGTTGTTCTGTTGCCCGCGAGGCAACTGCGATGATGTTCTCTTTATCGCTTTGCCAACTCTCGGCGATTTTGATGAGCAAGGTCTTGAAGCCCGGTCGCCCCCACCGGTCTGTCGGCGGAAAATACGTGCCGCCAAAAAACGGCTTCAACTCCGGCGTCAGCCACACGCTCATCGGCCAGCCCCCGCTTCCCGTCGTCGCCTGCACATAACTCATATACACCCTGTCCAAATCCGGACGCTCCTCACGGTCGACTTTAATCGAAACGAAATGCTTGTTTAAGACATCCGCCACATCGTCGCTCTCAAACGATTCGCGCTCCATCACATGACACCAGTGGCAGGTTGAGTATCCAATGGAAAGAAAAATCGGTTTATCTTCCCGACGTGCTTTTTCAAACGCGGCGTCGCCCCATGCGAACCAATCAACGGGATTATGTTGATGTTGCAGGAGATACGGACTTTTTTCGTGGGCAAGCGCGTTGGTGTGTTTCGGCGATGCGGTCATAGCAAGAGAGGTTTGAACGTTAGCGTTGTTTTTATTCCAAACGACCGCCGCACGCCTAAAAGTTTAATCACTAAACTGGGTTGAACCATGACGAACTCCATCGTGAATGAACTGAAGATTGAAAACTTTAAATCGATAAAATCCCTGACGCTCACACCCAAGCGGATAAATCTCTTTATCGGAAAACCCAACACCGGCAAATCGAACATTCTCGAGGCGTTGAGTTTGTTCTCTGTGCCAACATTGACAGAGATGGGTGATTTTGTCCGCCACGAAAAACCCAGTCATTTATTTTATGACCAAAACTTAAAACAGCGTGTGAGCGTCTCCGCCGGAAACTTCTCGATGGAAATTTCCACGCGAAAGCCCGTTAATAATCCGACAGCAACGCTTGATGAATTCGGCAATCCGATTCGGATAAGAAGCCATGTCGCGCTGTGGGTCAATGAAAAAAACGAGATTGAAGGCGGCGAAGAGGATATTAAATCGCTAAAAAAGTACAACACCAAGTTCAAGAAATACGAGTTTCGAAAAGGTGTGAACGACAACGCGCAAAAGCCTCTCTCTCACCTTCAAGTTCCGTTTGGCGAAAACATTTTTTACATGTTGGAAACGCACCCTGAACTGTTCGAGGAAGTCGCACGATTCTTCACGCAATATGGACTGGACTTGGTGTTGAATCAAGAAAACGACACGATTCTGATGCAAAAAAAAATCGGCAATCGCGTGTTCCAACTGCCGTATTCGCTGGTGGCGGACACGTTGCAACGCATGATTTTTTATTTGGCGGCAATCAAGACGAACAAAGAAAGCGTGTTGATTTTCGAAGAGCCTGAAACGCATTCGTTTCCGCTATACATACAACGGTTAGCGTTAGAAATTACCAATTCAATCGAGAATCAATTTTTCATCGCCACGCATAGCCCGTATCTCTTCAACACCATTTTGGAAAAAGCACCGAAAGAACACGTCGCCGTGTTCATTACCTATTTCGAAAACCATGAGACGAAAGTTATGTTGCTCTCCGAAGAGGATAAGAGCGAGGTAATGAATTATGGAATGGACGTGTTCTTTCACTTAGATGAATTTATCACTGAAAAACAACTCCAATAATATGCGAAACATCATTCCGGAATGTTGGTTCGATAAAGAGTTGTTATTGCAATTGCGTATAACGCAAAAACAAATCAACAAAGTGACAGACATTACTGACGTTGTAAAGAAGCTCAACGAACAAATTTATTCAAACAAAGTCGCTCTCGGTTTAATTGATGAAGACCTAAACAGTTCCCGTCCGAGCAGTTTTTCAGAATTTCAGGTAATCAAAGAGGCGCATCAATTGATGTGGAAGCAAAAGCCAAATACACGCCATATTTTAATTGTTATCCGCCCGCGTTTAGAAGATTGGCTTTACGCGGTAGCGAAAACAGGAAATGTGAATCCGTCTACGAAACCTTATCTGCTTCCGAAAACTCCGAAAGAACTGCACGATGATTACACGGCTAAAAGACAAGTTTCGGAGAGCAAAAACGTGATGAGTTTCTTGAAAGATGTAATCGCGGCAAACCCACCGCAGATTCAAACCCTGAAAACTTGGCTTCAAGAAATTCAATCATTATGACCGTCGTTCAGCACGAACCCATCGCCGCAATTGCCACCGCTGTCGGCGAAAGCGCGATTGCAATTGTGCGCATCTCCGGCGCAGGCGCGTTGCAAATCGCCGATAAAACTTTTCGCAAAGCAGGCGATAAAAACTTTTCCTTCTCAACCGCCGACTCGCACACCGCACACTACGGATTCGTCGTCGATAAACGCGGCGACGTGATTGACGAAGTCATGGCAATTGTCTACAAATCGCCGCGCAGTTTCACGATGGAAGATTCAGTCGAGTTCAATTGTCACGGTGGCGTGATTGTAACGCAAACTGTGCTTGAAACCTTGCTCGATGCGGGCTGCCGCTTGGCGGAAGCAGGCGAATTTACGCGCCGCGCCTTTCTGAACGGTCGAATCGATTTAGCGCAAGCCGAAGCCATCGGCGAGATGATTCACGCCAAAACACGTGCGGCATACCGTGCGGCGCTCTCGCACATGAAAGGCGATTTGTCCAAAAACCTCTCGGCGCTCCGAGAAGACCTGCTCAATGCGTGCTCTATGCTCGAGCTCGAACTCGATTTCGGAGAGGAGGATGTCGAGTTTCAAAGCCGCGATGAGTTGGTCAGGAAAATGTCGGAATTGAAAGTGCAACTCACGCGGCTGGCAAGTTCGTTCATGTTCGGGAAGTTCGTGCAAGAAGGCGTGCGCACCGCAATTGTCGGCAAACCGAATGCGGGCAAATCGACGCTGCTTAACGCGCTCTTGGGAAAAGACCGCGCCATCGTCAGCGATGTTGCTGGCACGACGCGCGATTACATTGAAGAAAGTTTTGTCAGCGACGGCGTCTTGTTCAAACTCATTGATACAGCTGGACTGCGCACAACAGCGGACAATATCGAGGGCGAAGGCATTCGGCGCAGTTACGAAAAAATCGAGGAAGCGGATTTGATTTTGTATCTCATCGATGCGTCGATACCCGTAGACCCAAGTGAAATCAAGGCAGTTGAAGCAATGAGAGAAAAAAACGGTGATGCAAAATTTCTGCTTGTTCTAAACAAAAGTGATAGACAATTGACAAATGCAGCGCAGCACATTGAGACTGTGGAACAAGTAAAAATTTCCGCGCTCACTCGTGAGGGCATTTCTGAACTGAAACAAAAAATGACATCACTTGCGCTTGGCGCAGAGACACTCGCCGACGGCAGCGTGATGCTCACCAATTTGCGGCACTACGAGGCAATTCGCAATGCGCTGCAAAGCTTGGAAAACGCGGAGGTGCAGGTCGCGCATCATGCCCCAACGGAACTCATCGCCTCCGACTTGCGCGACGCACTCTACCATATCGGCACGATTACGGGAAATGTCTCGACCGACGATATTTTGAACAACATCTTCGCCAAGTTTTGTATCGGAAAGTAGAACGTGTCATTTTTACCATAACTCCACGCGCACTAACTCGATGACACGCTGCAAGGCTTGCTCGACGACCGCTGTGTCGCTGTGTCGCACAATCACAAATCCTTCGCCTTCGTAGGTGCCGCTTGCGGGCTGCCCAATGTCGGGAAGTTTTACATCGGTAAAGAGATGCCCGACTTCCGCCGTCGCTGCCTCGAATCCATGAACTGCTTTGACCCTTCCTGCACCTTGTCCGCGCAAAAACGCGACGCCCGCAGCGGATTTTTGTTCAGGCGGAATGAACTCGCCATAGACCATCAGCCGCGCCCACGCTGAGATAAAATCAATGTCAAACGCACGCGAATTGAGCGTCATAATTTGCGCCCCGGGCGGACGTGCGCCGACTTCTGAAATCGCAATCTTGCCTGTTCTTTTTCGAAACCACTCCAAATGCGACACGCCTGTTGTCATGCCCAACGCTTGAAGAGCCTTCGCGCCAGTTTGTCGAATGTCGGCGTAAACATCGCTCGATGCTTCACGCGGCAAAATGATGCGCCATTGAATCCATTGGTTTCTCATTACATCGAGCGCGGCAGGCAAATAATAGGTGCAGGATTGCCACACTGCGTTGCCGTTCACCGAGACAGTCTCGAGTGAATGCTCTTGTCCTAAAACAAATTCCTCGATGACAGCCGGATTGGCGTCGCTGGGCTGAATACGCAACAGTGCATCGTGTAAATCCTTCTCGTGTTGAATTTGAAACGTCGATTGCGACCCTGCGCCAGCAAGCGGCTTCAAGACCAGTGGAAATCCGACAGCAGTTGCAAACTCTACCGCGTGGCTTGGCTTCGTCACGGCAGCATGTTTCGCGCAGGGAATATCGGCGGCGGCGAAGCGCGACTTCATTCGCGCCTTATCCCGAAAATTTTTTGCCGACTCGACGGACAGTCCTTCGACACCCAACGCCTCACGCGCTTCGGCAACAGGGACTTGAATCTGCTCGTTTACCGCAAGAAATTTATCCAGTCCGCCTAAATAGTTTCGTAAGGTTTTTGCAGCAAACGCCAAGTGGGCAGCGTCAAACACATTATCGACTTTGTAATGCGCGTCGATTGTTTGGCGCAACGCGGTGGGCAAGCGTTCTTGCGCTTCCTGCGCAATCACGCCGAGACGCACATTAGGCAGCGAACAAAGCGCGTTGATGAATCCCACGGCATTTGCATTGAAAAATGGCGTTGCAAAAATTACGATGGGCATACACAAAGCTGATTATATTTCGAAGACCATTACTTGCAGAAAGTAACTTAAAAAACCATGAAAAAAATTTTCATCACCTATCCAATCGCGCCCGCAGGCATCGAGCGCCTGAAACAACACGGCTACAAAATCGAGATGAATGAGCAGCATCGATTGCTCTCGCACAACGATTTTATCGCGCAATTCCAAAACGCCGACGCAGTCATCACGGTCATTTCCGACAAGGTCGACCGAACGATTCTCGACCTTGCCGCCACCGCACACACGCCAACGAAAATTTTTGCCAACTTCGGCGTTGGGTTCAACAACATTGATGTGGCTTACGCTAAGCAACTTGGCATCTTTGTCACTAACACCCCCGAAGTGCTGACCGACGCTACCGCCGACACCGCGTTTCTCTTGCTGCTCGCCGTTGCACGTCGGTTCAATGAATGCCAAAAGGTGATGCAACCGCAGACCTTTACGGGCTGGAACACTGTGCAGAATTTGGGCGTGAATTTAAGCGGCAAAACGCTTGGCATTGTCGGCTTCGGCAGAATCGGCGAGGCGATGGCGAAACGCGCCAAGGCATTCGATATGAACGTCATTTTTTCAACGCGCACTGAAAAGACATCGGAGTTCGCCACACAAGTTGATTTTGAAACATTGCTCCGCGAGAGCGACGCGGTTTCAATTCATACCGCGCTCACCGACGAGACGAAGCACCTTTTTACCAAACGCGAGTTCGATAAAATGAAACCGCAGTCGATACTCATCAATACAGCGCGCGGCGCAGTCATCAACGAAGCCGATTTGGTGTCAGCTATCAAGGCAGGCAAGTTTTTCGGCGTCGGCTTAGATGTTTACGAATTTGAGCCGCTGGTTTCAGACGACCTGTATAAATTAGACAATGTCATCTTACTACCACACATCGGCGCCGCGACAATCGAGACGCGCAACAAAATGTCAATGCTCTGCGCCGAAAACATCATCGCCGCACTCGACGGCAAAACGCCGCCGAATTTGGTGTGGTGATCCGCAATTTTGTAGCAAGAACTGAGTCTGCAATTACACAGCGTTCTGAAATCCTAGAACGCTTTTTAATTGTTCCACCACATTGAACACAATCGGACAAACATCGTATTTTTCCATCACGGCATCGAACCGATATTTGAAATGCTCGCCGACAAGGTTCGGAAATGTGCGGCAACATATCGGACGCGCATCGTAGACATTGCACAAATTATTCGCTTGCAACATCGGGCAGGGGCGAGAGACGAAATAAAACGCCTCTTTGTGCGGGCGCAAAAAAGTTCGCTTGAAATCATCAACGGAAATTTGTTTCTGTGCGGCAAGCGCGGGAAGTTCCGATTCAAGCGCGGCGGCGTGAAGGCATTTGCAACAGTTCGCGCAAGCCGTGCAATCAATGCGCGGCTCGATGTCCGCATTGAGTTGCTCAACAAGCGCATTGAGTTCGGCGGACGGCATTCGGCGCAGAAATTTTTTGAACGACAAGTTCTCCCCGTGTTTCGCACGAGCCGCTTGACTGATGATTTCCAAATTCGTTTCAATGCACATCATTGACGAAGCAGGTTTTCACGTGAAACATTCTTTTGGCGACAAAAATTTTCCGTTGCTAATCAGTGTTGAACAGATGGCGTTGCGCCGCTCAATCCAACGAAAGCCTGAAATTGGCGAAAATGTTTCACGTGAAACATTTGGGCAAACGAGATAAGTTTTTCTTCATTTTTCACTTTTCATTCTTCCTTGAATTTATGACCGATTATGATGTGATTATCGTCGGCGCGGGACACGCAGGCTGTGAAGCCGTGCTTGCCGCCGCCCGAATGGGGCAGAGAAGTTTGCTCATCACGATGGACTTGCTCGCCATCGCGCGAATGTCGTGTAACCCAGCCATCGGCGGCGTTGCCAAAGGACAAATGGTTCGGGAAATCGACGCGCTCGGCGGCGCCATGGGCATCATCACCGACCGCGCCGGCATCCAATTTCGAATGCTCAACCGAAGCAAAGGCGCCGCCATGTTTTCGCCAAGAGCGCAATGCGACCGCGTGCAATACTCTATTGAAATGCGCAAACTTATTGAGCAAGAACCGCTCATCGATTTGCGTCAAGATTCCGTTCTCGGCGTGCGGGCGGAAAGCGGCAAAATTAAATCTGTTGTCATTCGCGGCAATCAGGAAATCACCACCAAAAGTTTGGTTCTCACCAACGGCACTTTTCTGAACGGCAAAATTCACGTCGGGCTGAAGAACTACTCCGGCGGCAGAACGATGGCAGAGCCAGCCTCAATTGGCATGACCGAAAGTCTGACCGCACTCGGCTTCACATCGGGACGGCTCAAAACCGGAACGCCGCCGCGCATCGACGGCAGAAGCGTCGATTACAGCAAAGTTGAGGTGCAACCGCCCGACGACGTCATTGAACCATTTTCATTCGACACCGATGAACAAGAATTTCAAAAGAAGCGACAACTCTCGTGCTTCATTACCTACACCAACGAAGCAACACATCGGATTCTGGAATCGGGCTTTGACCAATCGCCAATGTTTCGTGGCTTGATTGATGGGGTTGGACCAAGATACTGCCCATCGATTGAGGACAAAGTGAACCGCTTCCGCGATAAAGACCGCCACCAAATTTTTCTCGAACCCGAAGGCTTCGACACCAACGAAATGTATGTGAATGGATTTTCAACATCATTGCCCGAAGAAATCCAACTTGCGGGAATGCGAACTATTGCTGGCTTAGAACAGGTGAAAATGATTCGTCCGGGCTATGCGATTGAATACGATTACTTTCACCCGCATCAGTTGAAGCCGACGCTCGAGACAAAGCTCG
Organism: [Candidatus Thermochlorobacteriaceae] bacterium GBChlB; assembly: GCA_000724175.1. GTDB lineage: Bacteria > Bacteroidota > Chlorobiia > Chlorobiales > Thermochlorobacteraceae > GBChlB. Next base: position 67,031 of record JPGV01000006.1, read on the forward strand.
TCGAGGGACTTTTTTTCGCGGGACAAATCAACGGCACGTCGGGCTACGAAGAGGCGGCGGCGCAAGGCTTGATTGCAGGCATTAACGCGGCGCTTCGGGCACAAGGCGACGGACGGGAATTCATCTTGCGCCGCGACGAAGCCTACATTGGCGTTCTCATCGACGACCTTATCACCAAAAGCGCCGACGAGCCGTATCGGATGTTCACCTCACGCGCTGAGTATCGAATTATCTTGCGGCAGGACAACGCCGACCGTCGGCTACGTGACAAAGGATTTGAGTTAGGACTTGTCAAGCCCGATGTCTATCAAAAATTTTTGCAGAAGAAATCTGAAATCGAAGAGCTACACCGGTTCATTCGGGAGTTCAGCATTTTGCCCGAGGAAATCAATCCGCTCATTGAGTCGCTCGGCAAGTCTCCGCTCTCGAAATCCACGAAAGCAAACGATGTGATTCGTCGGCAGGAATTGTCGTTTGAGAACATCTTGGAGAGCGTGCCGCGCTTCCGCGAAAAAGTTGAGTCGATTTCAACGAACAAGCGCGTGTATGAGCAAATCGAAATTGATGTCAAATACGAGGGCTACATCAGGCGTGAACTTTCGGTTGCTGAGAAACTCACACGGTTGGAAGAAGTGCCGATTCCGTTCACTTACGACTTCGACCGCGTTAAAGGCTTATCGGCAGAAGGACGCGAGAAGCTCAAAAAAATGAAACCAACGTCGCTCGGTCAAGCCTCTCGAATTTCCGGGGTAACGCCCGCCGACGTCTCGGTCTTGATGGTTCACTTGGGGCGGTAAGACGGATGAACGATAGGTGTAACACCTCGCAAATCTACATGCGACTTCACCAACCAGCCAACCAACGATACAGGTCGAGTTTGAAACGCGGCCCAACTCCGCCCTCGATTCAGCATTGGCAAACGAACCGATACTCTAATGTTTCACGTGGAACATTTTGAGCGAATTTTGAGGGTTCCGCTTTGCTGGGTTAATTCAAAGGGTCGCTTCCTTACGAGCAACTGGTAGCATTACCTGATTCAAGACAAGCGACAAAGAACCGCCAACCGCTTCGCACAAGCTCATTGGTGGACGCCTTAAAAAAATATCTCATTCAATTTGATTTTGTTTTCACAGACGTGTGTCGTGTTGTAAATTCCCTTGCTGATTTCCTCAAAGAGTAATCTTGACGCAATACTAATCGAGACCAAAAGCATGACCGACACGCTTCTTGAAGAACAACTTATTGCGGAAAAAACGCAATCACTCGCACAAAGTTTTTTGTCGAATGAATTGCTCTACGGCAAAGACCGCGAAGAAGGCATCATTGCTGTGCATCAAGTTTCAGATACGCACGTGAAAATTTACAAGCGCGAAAACGGCAAAGTTACCTCGCGTGAAGAAGCGTTTTTCCCATTTTTCTTTATCTCAAATGCTGGATTTCTCAAAGGTTTCACTGTGAGCTACAGCGACGGCTTCTGGCTGAAAGAATTGCAGGGAAATAATTACTACAAATACCTCGCCATTTTCAAGCACTGGAAAGATTACAAGAGTGCATTGGACTACGCCGCAAATACCAGACGAAGACTCTCGTCCGACAACAACGGCTTCACATCGGACGACGACGACGACCGACGCATCGATGAAATTTATTCAAAGGGCGATGCTGCATCGCAATACCTTTTTCAGACAGGCAAGACGCTCTTCAAAGGTATGACCTTTCAAGACCTGCACCGCATGCAACTCGACATCGAGACCTACTACGATAAAGACTCGCAGTATCTTTCGGGGGTGCAGATTGGGCGCGACAAAATCATCATCATTTCCCTCTCCGATTCAACCGGTTGGGAAGAGGTGCTTCATTTGCGGCAGTTCGACAACTCTGAAAAAAAGATGTTGGAGCGTCTGATACAACTCATTCAGGAGCGCGACCCTGATGTTATCGAAGGGCATAACATTTTCAGCTTCGACTTGCCTTACATTCAAAAGCGGTGTGAGATGAACAGCCTCAAGTTCCCCATCGGGCGCGACGGAAAGGAGCCGCGCAGCTATCCCGCCAGTGTCCGCTTTGCCGAGAGAACCATTGACTATCCCTACTGCGAAATCCCCGGCAGACATGTTGTCGATACGTTCTTTCTTGTGCAGTGGTTCGACATGGCAAAGCGCGCGATGCCAAGCTACAGCCTCAAAGAATGCGCGAAGTATTTTGGGTTTGCCGCCGACAACCGAACCTACATCGACCACAAAGACATTGCCGATGCGTGGAACAACAACCCCGAAAAACTGCTTGCCTACGCGCTCGATGATGTGCGCGAGACAAACAAACTATCAGAATTACTTTCGGGCAGCAATTTTTATATGACGCAAATGATGCCGTTTGGATACGCGAAAGTCTCGAGCATGGGACCTGCGGCGAAAATTGAAGCATTGTTCGTCCGAGAATACTTGCGAGAAAAACATTCCATTCCACGACCGCAGCAAGGACAACAAGAAACCGGCGGTTTCACAGAGGTTTTTCTTAAAGGCATTTTAGGCCCGATTGTCTATGCCGACGTCGAGTCGCTCTATCCAAGCATTATGCTGTCGTTCAATGTTTGTCCAACGAGCGACGAGCGGAAGCTCTTTCCGAAAATTCTCGCCGACCTCAAAGCGCTGCGCTTCGCTGCCAAAGGGCGAATGAAAGATGCCAAAAAAGCTGGCGACACATCAGGCGCGGAACTTTACGACGCAATGCAGAACTCGTTCAAAGTTCTCATCAACGCCATGTATGGTTACTTGGGATTTCGAGCAGGTATTTTCAACGACTACATCGAAGCCGACCGCGTTACGACGACAGGACAAACGATTGCCAAAAAAATGATTGCCGAATTCGAAAAGCGCGGCTGCCGAATTGTCGAAGTCGACACCGACGGAATCTACTTAATTCCACCGCCCGACGTGCAAACAGAAGCTCAGGAAGCCGACCTTGTGAAAGCTGTTTCATCAACGATGCCCGAAGGTATTTCCATTGCGTATGACGGGCGCTTCAAGAAGATGATTTCGTATATGAAGAAAAATTATCTCTTGCAGGGCTACGACGGGAAACTTAAAATAAAAGGCTCATCGCTGGTCAGCCGAAGCGGCGAGAAGTTCGGACGCGAGTTCGTCAAAAAAGGGTTTGAGTGTTTGCTCGACGAAGACATCGTTGGCTTGCATCAGCTTTACATCGAGACACGGGAGCGAATTTTGAATAAGTACATGCACGTCTCGGAGTTCAGCCGCACAGAAACCTTAAAGAGCAGCCTTGATGAATACAAAGCAGATGTGAAAGCCGGTAAGCGCAACAAAGCCATCACATATGAAATTGCCATAAAAAATAAACTGAGCGTTGGCAAAGGCGACCGCATTACATACTACCTTACGGGTTCAGGGCTTTCGGGCAATTATGCAGAGCGCGGCAAACTTGTCAGCGAGTGGAAGCCCGAGAAACCCGACCAAAATGTAGATTTCTATCTCAAGCGGCTCGATGAATTCGCTGAGAAATTCCAAGACTTTTTCAAGCCGAGCGATTACCGCAAAATTTTCACTGCCGATGAACTCTTCGGATTTTCACCCGACGGCATTGAACTTATCAAAGAAACGCAACACCGCGACACCGCCGAACTCGAAGACGATGTGCCGTTCTAATAAGCGTGATTTCTAAACTTAAATAGCTCTCTCATGAAAAAACTGTGTCAAACATGCCGTAGCATGCGCTTGGTGAGCGTCATTGCCAAGAGCGGGGAGTTTTGCGTTATTGAAATCGCTGGTAAACGGCGCTTAGGCGCAGTGCCGAAAGATATGGGCATCGGCGGCGAAGAATATATTGAACTTCGCTACTGCTTAAACTGCGGGCAAGTGCAGGGTATGTTTCCACTCCCGACGACAGACTTAGAAAAGCAAAAGTAACCGTTAGGCATCTCCATCTAAAATTTCCCACGTGTGGTCAGCCAGCAATTTGATTTTAGCGACGAACTCCAAGGATTTCCTGCTACGTCCCCATTCTGTTGGTGCAATAAGCGAGAGTAAATCTTCGCCATCGGGGCGTCGATACAAATAATACACGTGCGAGATGAGCGGCTCGAAGGACATTTTCGCGGCATAAATTCGTTCCGAAATCTCGACGCGTTTTTTGATGGCGTTGGCTTGGTCGGCAAGCAACTTCATTTGTTCGTAAAGTTGCGCCATTTGCATATCGGTCTGCTGGTGCATCGCCGAAACCGCTCGGCCTTTCGTCTTGCCCATGTCTTCGGGCTTGATGAGTGCACTGCCTGACGTGTGTGCGTAGGGCAACAGTCCGGGTGCATCGGCAATTTTCTCTTTCATTTTCTCCAAATCAATCTTGGAGAGGTCAATTTCATTTTCTTTCATCAGAATAAGCAATAGTTGACGACTGTGTAACTACAATTTTTAGAAAAAGGTTCACTTGGGGTTAACATTCTTGTCGCAGCAAGCGCAACTGGAACTTTTAGCTATTCCTTTCCCGGTTGGTAGATTTTTTCGGCACGCTTGACGACGTCCTCTTTGTAAAACAGCACGTCTTTGAATTGACCTTTGGTATACATCAACAGTTGGTCTTTGAAATGAGGCGATTTCACGTCGCCGCTCACGCCGCCCGCCAAGAGCGACTTGGCTTTGAGCCGTTTGCCAAACTCGACGGCGCAGACGAAACTGTTGCCGCTTGTGCCATAACGCTTTTTCGTGCCGGGAAAATAATTGCTGTTGTAAGCAGGCAACATCCCCCAGAGCGCTGACGCAAAGGCAATCGGAGCGCTCTCTTGCGCGTCGCTGTATCGCTGTGGAACATCGTTGCTAATGCGCTGAAACCGATTGATGTCTCCCCATGCCACGTCCCATTTTCCAAACTTCTGCGTGAGCGTATTAACGACCGACAGCAGGGGGGTCAAGAGCGTCTTCGCCGAGGCGGAATCAGCAAAACGTTTTGTTGCCAATACTTGGTCTGCTTCGCCGTCATCGACATACACTTTGCGAATACTTGAACTGAGCAACTGCGCCCACTCAATGGCTAAGGCAGTTGCAACTGAACTTTCTGCGACACGATAATCCCACTGTTTGAGGACGCTTATCGGCTCTTTGAGCGCAGCATAAGTTGTATCGTTCGTTTTTTCGTAAGCGCTGATGAGCGCAGGAATTAAAACTTCAAATGCGGCTAAGTAAGTGTCGTATCCTGCGGCGATGAGTTTATCGAGCGTGAATTTATTTTCCTTGCCGAGAACGCGCACGGCATTGATGCCGCGAAAATTCTCGCCATCGGGCGCCATGTATGTCGGGTAATTTTGTTTTTTCGGGCTCTGTTCCCCGCTTGCTGTGAAGGGCGTTGAGTTGCAGTTTTGTATCCAGCCCGTCGATGGATTGTATAAGTGAATTGTTTCCTCAACGCGGTGCAAGCCTCTCCATTCGGTCGCCGATGTTGTGCCGTCGACAACTTTGCTCCAATTCAATCGGGCGTCACGTTTGGGAATGAAGTTGCCGTGCCAATACGCAATGTTGCCTCTACTGTCGGCGAACACCGTGTTATTGCTTGCATTTGCGCACAAGTCCATTATTTTTTTGAAATCATCAAACCCTTTGGCTTTTGTGCGACGCCAACTTTGAATTAAGCCCTTCATATCGCGGTTGTTGCTCTTGACCGAAATGAGTTGATTGGCGCGCTTCGCCATAATTGGTCCATGGTGCGTAAAAAAAGCCGTTAGGGACTTTGCGGTCAGCACGTCGCCGTCGCGGTATCGCAGCACGATTTTTTTTTCTTTGACGGGCAGCCATTGATTGTCGAATTTGTAAACATGCCCAGTGCCTTGCTTTTTAACCTCTACGGCATACATATCGCTCACATCAACGTTGTTGCTTGTGTGCATCCAGCCGCAGTGTTCGTTGAAGCCCTGATAGATAAAAAACTGTCCCCAAGTAACCGCGCCGTAGGCGTTCAATCCCTCACTGCTGCTGATATGCACTTCGGGACGAAAGTAAAACGTTGTGTGAGGATTGATGTAAAGCATCGCGTTGCCACTCTCAGTTTTTGATGGCGCAATCGCAAAGCCGTTAGAGCCGTCAAAGTGATTTTTTTCCGCGCTGGCAACTGCAAGGTCATCGCGATGGCGCGGTTCATCGGGCGAGGCTGTGCCGAGTAAATCGCCTGTGCTGTAAAAATTTTTCACGTCCTGTTCCGTTACGTCGCCTGTATTGATAGCACCGATGCTGCCGTCTGTCCATAGCAGCGGATACCAAGGCTGAACGCGCGACAGAAGCAGTGGTCTCACGGCTGGGTGTTTGTGCAGATAAAAATTCATTCCGTCTGCCCACGCATCGAGGAGTTGCTTCAACCATTGCGGAGATTTTTTGTAATCGGCGACGGCGTCTGCGCTGTCAATCAGCAATCGAATATACAGGTCGTTGTAGAGGTCTTTTTCGCCAAACACCTCTGCTTTGCGTCCGAGCTTTTCAATGTAGTTCAGTTCAACGCGCTTGAAGTCGTCTTCGCATTGGGCATACATCAAGCCAAACACGGCGTCGGCATCTGTTTTGCCATAGACGTGCGCAATACCCCAGTTATCGCGGATAATTGAGACACGGGCTGCCCGCCGCTCGAAGCGGGCAATCTCTTTTTGGCTGAACGGCTGCGCCCACAGCGGCAACGGCAAGAGAAGAAAGATGAGTAATCGAGTCATGGAATTTACCTAACTTTGCGCAAAAGATACATCAACCACTAACCATAATCCAATGCAAATTATCGATACGCAACCCACGCCGAATCCGAACGCCGTCAAGTTTATTGTAAATGGGATGTTCCCTGCGGGCTCACACGCTTTTATGTCCGCCGCCGAAGCCGAAAAAGACGCGCTTGCACAGGAAATCTTTGCGCTCGGCAATATCACGTCGGTGTTTTACATGAACAATTTTTTGACTGTTAGCAAAACGCCAAGCGGCGACTGGAACAATCTGCGCGATGGCATTCTTGCGGCAGTCTCGAAAGTGTAATTCGATAGAGGCGACTTGGAGTGCGGCTCGCTCAGTAGTGAAACTGCAAGGTGAGAATGTTCGCTGTGCCAAGTTGATTGGAGAACGGGACAAAGGCGTAATCGAACTTGAATCCACTATATGCAATGCCCGCTCCCGCCGAAAAGTTGCGCGACGTGTTTCCAATCGAGTAGCCAACTCTGATGAAGAGCAATTCTCTAAATTGAAACTCGGTGCCGAGATTGATGTTTGTTTGGTCGGAAAAAATCGAGACGACATTCGCCTCGAGCAGCAGCGTACTTTCGAGCGAGGAAAATCCGAGCGCGTAGGCACCACCCAAACGCACCGCCGTTGGCAATCGGGACGACTGCGCTGCAAGGGCGCTCATACCGCCAAGATTCTGAACCGTCGCCGCCAGAGCGAGTTCCTTCGTTGCTTTGAATGATGCGGAGACATCGACCGCCGCGCCGAGCGCGTCATCGACAAAAATTTTCTCGTAGAGCAATTTTCCCGTCAGTGCCAACGCGAGATTGTCGGTAATGCTTCGGCTGTATGAAACGGCTGCGGCAACGTTTTGCGATGTGAAAACACCCAGCGGGTCAGTCGTTGGTGCGTTGCCGCGAATGGGAATATCGCTAACGGTGAACCAGGTGAGCGAGATGCCAACGGCGCTTTTGCCGAAATTAAAATTCGCCCCTGCAAAACTCGATTGCGTGTCGAGTATCCAAAGGTTTTGGGAAAACATCACGCTTGATTTTTCGCCCGCGTTGAGCCGAGCGGCGTTGTAATAATTAGACGCTGCGCCCTCTGCCGAGGCAGTGCCTGTATTTGCCATCGATTGCTCACGCGCCGTTGCGCCGATGTTCAAAAACGATAAGCCTGTTTGGGCGAAGGCATACGGCACACAAAGCACCCACGCACAAAGGAAAGTGATTGGTCGCATCAAAAGGCTAAGAGTAAAAGAAAAGGGTTCACTTGATGTGAACCCCAGCGCAATTTAGCGTTGAATACGCACGATAAACAATGCCTTAGTTTTTATCCTTGCTGGCGTCGAGCAGAATGCGCTTCTCGTCGCTGGTGAGCGATTCGTAACCGCTTCGGGAAATCTTGTCGAGAATTTCATCAATGCGGTCTTCTTGCGAGCGGCGCGGCGGCGGTGCAGCGGTGTAACTTTGACGCTCTGTAAGGACTTTCTCGAACCACGATTGAAACGGAAACTCGCGCTGCATCACCTTGATGTAAATGAACCCGACCACCATCCCGCCCAAATGTGCGAAGTGCGCCACGCCGCTCGAGGCTTGGTCGAAACTGGCAAAGAGTTCAAGCACGGCGTAAATGATGACGAGATATTTTGCTTTAATCGGCAAGAGGAAATAGATGTAGATATATCGGTCGGGAAACATCATGCCAAAGGCAAGCAAGACACCATAGACTGCGCCCGACGCACCGACGGTTGGATAGCCGCCACTCGTGAGTAGAATGTTGCACAAGCCCGCGCCAATGCCGCAGGTGAAGTAGTAGATTGTGAATTGCTGCGTTCCCCAGTAGTTTTCAATTTCGGCGCCAAACATCCAGAGCGCAATCATATTGAAGAGGATATGAAACAGCCCGCCGTGCATGAACATATACGTAACAAGTTGCCACACTTCGAAATTGCGCGAATCGAGTGTCCAGAGCGCACCGAACTCCATAAGCGGCGCACGAAGCGGCGTGAAATACTGAAATACAAACACGCTGACATTGGCAATCAGAATCAATTTTATTGCCGGGGGCACGATAGAAAAGCCCCCCGGTCGATAATCATCGTAGTATCCCATAGGTCTAAGAAATCTGTGAAACGGTTTACAAATCTTTGCGAAATCTTTGCGACTTAGCGTTCAGACGGAACACGCTGACGGTGCTAACAATTCAAGATGCTAATAATTTTTTGGCTTGTCAAGAAATTTAAGTTGATTTTTAAAAGGCAATTAAAAGGCAATTTTGAAGCCGAAATCGAGGATGCGTGTTGCGCCGAGTTGTTCTTGAAACGAGTTACCCAACAAAAAGTTGTATCGCGCGAACACAAGGAACCCAACAGCATCAGCGTTGAATCGAACGCCGCCACCCAGCGCAGGTGACACCGCCACGCCAATCCCTTGATAAGTTGCAGCGGCAGCCCTGACTTCCGCAAACGGCGCCGCCCAACTTGTCAGTTCGGCGTAAACTGACGCGCCAACCCCAGCTCCGAGCAAGACAGCGTCGGGCGTGAAACCAATTCCTGATAGACGTCCTGCAAGGGCTTCAGCATCTACACTAAACACGCTGTTGGGTCTATACTCAACGCCGCCGCGAAACGCCACGCCGTTGCCATACAACGCGGAAGGCGAGGGAGAAACGCTCATGCCCAAGAATCCAATCCATCGCCTTGGCATTACGAGGTCTACGCTGAACGACTGACGCGCCGGTATGTTGTCGTCGTCTTTGGCAACCACATTGATGTCATTAAATCGAGATGTTAAGGCTACTGAAAACCGGACAGCGCCGTTGTTGTCGGCGCGCGCAATGCTGTCGCCATTAACGAAAATCGTCGCGCCCGGCTCGGTTTCGCCGTTGATGACAATCACGCTGTTGGTTGCCACGCCGCGTTCAAGTTCGGGAGCGCGCAATGTGAGCCGAAGCCGTCTTGGCGAGCGTCCGATAACATCAATCGGGAGGACAAGTGGGATGCTCTCGAGTCCAATAGAGTCAATCGACGTGAGTTTCAAAAAATACCGTCCGGCATTAAGCGACGCCGTCGTCGATTCTGCGACATTGGTTGTCGTGAAAACGAGGGTATCGAACTCGTCCGTCGGTGAAATGTCCAGTCGAGTTTGCGCAGCAGTTGCTCGCCATCGGAACTGAATCGGATTTTCAACTGGCGATATAGGCGCGACGAGCTCCGGTGGATTTGGCAGAGGGCGCGGTTGTTCGGGCGGCGTATTTTCGGCGATGCGTGTGCCGAAGTTTTCAGGCACAGCGACGGGCGCGTTAGGCAAGGGGGTTGCCTCTTCAAACGATGCGCCAGTTTTCAGCCCGCGCACTGAGGCGCCACCGCGGTGTATCGAGACCAGCGAGCGTCCTTTCGCATCAGAGCCAATTTTGCCCGAACTATTGGCGAGTGCGATTTCCGCAGCGCGCGTGCGCACCGAGAGCGGCGGTTGCTGGCGCGCTGCCGCCAGTTTTACATACAAATCGCCCGAGAGCAACCCGACTTGCGGCGTTGGCGTGGGGCGTTGCTGAGGCTCTTCGGTTACGCCGTAAATCACGACAAGGGCGTTCTCACCGATTTGAAGCGCACTGCGGTCGAGAAATGTAACGGTCGAGCGCGAGGCCGCCGCAGTGTTGATTTTATGATACTCATAAACGGGTTGCGATAAGATGGCTTTTGACCAAGCGGTCTCCCACGGCGCGCGAGCGCGCACGTCGCGTTGAATTGCGGTAATAGTGCCATCGGGCGAAATTGGTGTATTGGTTTGTGTTGTTAGGCTGCGCTCCGTGCGCGGACTTAATCCGACGACCTCAATACGGCGATTTTGCGAGCGCCCGTCGTCGGTCGAGTTGTCGGCAATCGGTTGAGTGTCGCCGTAGCCTTTGGTGAACAATCGGTCAGCCGCAATGCCACGTTGAACTAAAAACGCTTTCACAGCGTCGGCACGCGCTTTCGAGAGCGCAAGGTTGATTTTCGGATTGCCTTGATTATCGGCATGTCCGCCGATTTCAATGTCGAGGTCGGGACGCGCAGCAAGGTAAGCAAGCAGTTTTTCAAATCGAGGATAACTTGCTGGGTCGATGGCAGCGCTGCCGCGTTTGAATGTGGCGTCTTTGAACACGAATTTTTTGCCCGGACTCAAATCGACTTCCTGTGCACGCACTGCGCTTGAGAAGACAGCAACGAGACATATTGTGGAAAGCCATTTCATTGGCAGTAAAAAGGCAGTTTTCATTTTGGTAGAGTAAATCGAAAGCAAGACCCTTTGTAAAGTTCACTCTCAACGCTGACCGTGCCACCATGTTTCTCCACGATTTCTTTCACAAATGCTAAGCCCAAGCCCGTTCCGATATTAGCGCGCACGCGGTCGTCGTCAACGGCGCGAAAAAATTTTGAAAAGAGTTTCTCTTTCGCCGACGCCGAAATGCCGAATCCTTCGTCCCGCACCGCCACTTCCATGCACTCTTGATGTTCAAGCATCTCCACATAAACAGTTTTGTTTGGCTCGGAATACTTGACGGCGTTTGAAAATAAATTCAGGACGACTTGCCCGATAAGTTCTGCGTCGCCCAGAATCGGCGTAGAATTGGACGGCAGATTTAACTTCACGGCGATATGTTTGGCATCGGCAAGCGGTCGATTGATTTCCACTGTTGTTGCAACGACGTCGTGCAATTTAAACGGCGCACGCTGAATATCAGCGCGTCCCGATTCGAGTCGGTTCAAATCAAGAAATTTGGTAACAATGTTTCCGAGTCGCTCCGACTGCTTGTAGATAATCTCGACAAACTCTCGCGTCTCTCTTGAAAGCTCGTTCTGGCTGTCCAGAATCAGCGAACTGAATCCGCTAATGGTGGCAAGCGGCGAGCGCAGTTCATGGGCGACAATCGAGACCAACTCGGTTTTCATTCGATCCATGTCAACGTCTTTCGTCACATCGCGCAGCACGCCGAGCAGCGCAACCAACTCTCCCTCGCTCTCCACGCGCACCACTGTGCCACGCAACACCGTCTCTCGCGCCTCGCCGACCAACCGCACCCGACATTCCACGGGCATGAGTGCTGCCTCCGACGCGAACGCCGAGTCGATGATGGCGCGAAGCTGCTCGTTAGCAATGAGCGTCTCAATCGGCTTCGGCTCGACATTCAAGTTCATTTTTGGCAGCGAAAACCACTTGGCGAACAACGGATTGACAAGCACCGCCTGACGCGCTGAGTCAATGACAATCATGCCGTCGCCAGCTTGCTGCAACGCGGCATCGAGTTTATTGCGCTCGGCCACCAGCTTATTGACATTGATTTTTTGATAACGACCGAGCGTTTCGGCAACGTCGTTGTAGGCTTGAAAGACTGTATCAAATTCATCGCCGCGCGTCTCGGAAAATCGAAAGTCGAATTCTTGCTTGGCGAAGCGGCGGGCAGCATCGACAAGTTGCGCAATCGGTTGATTGAGCCGCTTCGCCAAGAAAAGGCTCACAAGGCTGGCGGTTGCCGCGCCGATAAGCGAGCCGACAAGAACACGCCATTGCATTTCGCGCACGGAAAAATACGCAACGCGCTGCGGTTCCTCGACCACGATTGCCGCTCGAAATTGCGGGAGTGAAATCCATGTGCCGAGCATCGGCTCACCTGTAAAACCGACATACTCCTGCGAGACGCCAACAGGCTTCATCAGAAACACATCGTCCGATGAGCGCGCGTCGCTAAACAACCCTCGCCCGATGAGCGACTCGCGCCGTGCGGCAAGCGCACTGTCGGCATGAATGAATATCCTTACATCGCTGTCGAGCAAATACACACGGTCGCGCTGTCCAGAAAAGGTCTTCGCTGAAACGTCGCCAATCAGGTTGGCAAGCGCGCGCGGCTCGGGCTGCGTAAGCAGGTAGCCCGCATTTTCTCCGTTCAACTTCCACTTAACGCCGACCTGAAATTGTTCTCCGAGACTCACGACGCTTTCCAGCGAATCGAGTGCACGCTTAATCGACAGCGGAAAACGACTTGGTAAGTCGGAACGACCAGTTTTGACAAAGGCATCGATGAATGCGCCATCGTTGTCATACACACCAATCGACCCTGCGGTCGAGTTATTGGCAAGCAGACTCGAGACCAAACTCGTCGCATCTGCCGGCGAGAGAGTGCGGTTATCGAGCAGTCGTGCCGCTTCCAAAAGCAGTCTCGTTGTTTCTTGAAGGCGCTGTTCCAACCGCGCAGCAACGCTATTGGCGGTGGATAGATACAGTTCACGGGAAAGATTTTTCAGCGTGTCTAAGTTGAGAACGGAGAGCGAGTAACCCACAAGCGCAAGCGGCAAGACAGCGACGAGCGTTAGAACGACAGCGAGTTTTGTCGCAAAGTTGAGCGACGGCAATTTCATAGACCTAACAAACGACGACAATAAACTGTAAACATAGCAACTTGTAAGTGGCTTGGCGGAAAATTACGGATTTTGCCGTCGGTCTTGGCGCAGTTTCTTTCGGGCAGCGGGCGAAATGCCATGTGAGACTGTAATGTTGAACTCGTCTTTCAAATACTTCTCCACCTGTATCCAATCGCCGTTGGTTTTAACGGCTTTCGTCCATGCGCACATCGTAATGAAGGTTTTATACCTGCCGTCTCTTTTTTTTCGTTCAGCCTCATATTGAGCAATGGCATCGCTCAACACTTTCGGAAGAGACTCAATAAAGGTCTTCCCACCGTCTTTGACGATGTAATCTGCCGCGCCGAGTTTCATCATTTCGACGGCAACAGACTCGTTCCCTTTGCCTGTTAGAACCACAAATGGCGGCACATCTTGCCGATGCGATAGCTTCCGAAGCACATCTAACCCCGTGAGCTTCGGAATGATGTAATCGAGCAACACCACTTGATAAGACACAGCACTAAGTTTTTCTAACGCCTCGATGCCATCGTGAGCAACATCAGGCACAAAGCCGTTTCGTTCCAGCAGCGTTTCAAGCATCTGTGAAAATGGCACATCGTCCTCTACGATGAGTATGCGGCGCAGTTGAACATCGCTCATTTGTTCTCCGTCATGTTGATTTGAGTTGTTTGCCGTAACGAGCCAACGCTTTCGGCGAAATGCCGTGGCTGATACTGACCCCGAAACGTTGCTTTAAGAAGTCCTCGATTTTTATCCACTCGTCGTTGAACTTTACATCGCCCGTCCATGCGCAAATGGTAACAATCTCGGTGGGCGTCTCTACGGAGGAAGCGTTCTCTTTCGGTGGCGCCGACGCGTCGTGTTCAAGCGAGGTAAGCACTCGTTTTCGAACCGCGTCTTGCGCCATCGAGTCTTCAATTGCTCGCTCGAGCGCATCGACAAAAGCTTTTCCGGAATCTTTAACGATATAATCTGCAGCGCCGAGTTTCATTGCTTCGACTGCGACGGCTTCGTTGCCGCTTCCAGTCATTAAAATCATCGGCGGCAAGTTCGGCTCGTTAGCTGCGTAGCGCAGGACTTCCAAACCGTCCATTGCAGGCATGATGTAATCGACCAGCACGGCGTCGTAGTGAGAGAGTTTGCACATCTCTAAACCAGTCGCACCGTCAAATGCCGCGTCAACATTGTAGCCACGCCGTTGCAACAGCATTTGCAAAAATTTTGAAAGACCTTCGTCGTCCTCAATGATGAGAACGCGTTTGCGTGCGTCATTGGTCGTCATACGCTTCAAGCTAAGTGGTTAAGACGACAACTGAAAAGGGCATCAATTTAACTATTTATCGTTTAACGCGGCAATGCCCGGTAATTCTTTACCTTCCAGAAATTCCAAGCTTGCACCGCCGCCAGTCGAGACATGCGTAACGGCTTTGTCTAAACCTGCTTTGGCGATTGCCGCCGCTGAATCGCCGCCGCCGACAACCGTTACCGCACCTGACTTTGTCGCCTCTGCCAAAGCCTTAGCGACTTCAAGCGTTCCGGTTGCGAACTTGTCTATTTCAAATACGCCCATCGGTCCGTTCCAGACGATTGTCTTTGCATCGAGAACTGCCGTGCGATATTTGGCAATCGTTTTTTCGCCGATGTCCAATCCCATCCAGTCGTCCGGAATGTCGGTTACTTGAACCGTTTTCGTATCAGCATCCGCCGCAAATTTATCGGCAACTACAACATCTTCGGGCAGCAAAAAGTCTACTCCGCTTGCTTCAGCTTTATCGATGAGCGATTTTGCCAAGTCGAGTTTATCGTCTTCGACAAGCGACTTACCAACGGGCAATCCGTTTGCTTTGAAGAACGTGAAAATCATCGCGCCGCCAACGAGAATTTTATCGACCTTGTGCATCAAGTTTTCCAGCACGTCGATTTTGCCCGAAATTTTCGCGCCGCCTAAAATGGCCACATACGGACGTTGTGGATTCCCTGTCGCTTCGCCGAGATACTTCAGCTCTTTTTCAATCAAAAAGCCAGCAACGGCCGTCGAGATGAACTTTGTAACACCTTCGGTTGATGCGTGCGCCCGATGCGCCGTGCCGAATGCATCGTTTACATAGACATCGCCGTAAGCCGCCAGTTTCTTGGCGAACTCCATATCGTTTGCCTCTTCTTCTTTGTAGAAGCGCACATTTTCGAGAATGATCACTTCGCCATCGCGGAGTTCGGAGACCATCTTCGCGGTCTCTTCGCCTAAACAATCGGGCGCAAATTGAACGGGCTTGCCCAATAGGTCGGACAGCCGCCCGACGGTCGGCTTCAAGGAAAACTCTGGCGACTTGCCTTTCGGTCTGCCCAAGTGCGACATGATGATGAGCCGTCCGCCGTCGTCCAGAATTTTTTTAATTGTCGGGATGGACTCTCGAATGCGGGTGTCGTCTTCGATGTTGCCCTGTTTATCAAGTGGCACGTTGAAATCTACGCGCATCAGCACGCGCTTGCCAGCGACGGCAATATCACGAATGGTCTTTTTGTTCATAGATACTCCTAAAGTTAGTTGAGTGAAACGTGATTGTTGAAAGCGTCATTGTCCCAAGCGGTAACCGATGCGCGCAACGGCTCTGACGCGAAACGTGTCGCGCTGTCGAACTCGTGAAAGCCGTGCGGTGCCTTGTTGCCGCGTATCGGCAGCGATATTGACGATAATCGCGCGCGCCTGTCGAAGCAGGTCAATCTCGGTTTTGTTGAGTTCGAGCGTAATCTCGCTGCGCGTTGTGCCGTTGCTCTCGCCCGTAGCGGTAACAGGCGCAGGCGAAATGCTCGCAGGAAAATTATTTCTCGGCAGAGTAAATGCTTGCCGTTGCGCCGCATCGACGAACAAAACACGGCGATTGGCATCTAAAAAGGTCAACCGAAACGTCGTGTTGAGCGGAATGCCGTTCTCGATGCGCAAGTTGAGTGCAACGCTCTGCGCGTCTTGCAAATCAGGCGGATTGTTGAACGGCGCTGTGTCGCGCACGCCGAAGGCATTGAGATTGAACTGAAACGGAATGAGAAAGCGCAGCCCAACAGAAACCGTGCTGGTGTCGGTAACGGTTCCGAACACGCGATTCGGATTAAGTGCTGCTGTGCCGCGCGTTGTTATCGTAGTCGGCAAACTTGTAACGAATTGAGAGACATTGCTGTTCGTTGCGTCCAAGCGAAGCGGCGTAACCGCGTTGGGCGCAAGGTCAATGGAAATCAGTGCATTGTTTCGCAACAAGTCAATCGATTGGCGCGTGCGCGAGTTCTGCGCGCTGAAACGCGGATTGGCACGAATGGTAAAGCCCACACCATTGCGAAAACTAAACTCAATTTCGGGGAAGAGTTGTCCATTCAGCGTATCGACGCGGCTGAAATTTGTCGTGAGCGAGTCAAGCGAAAAATCCAAACTAAGCGGACGATTTTGCGAGGTATTCCAAACGACGCCTTCCGCTCTCGATGCTGCAAAGCGATTGGTCGTCGTGTAAATAATCAGAAACTCTGTGCTGAGGTCAACCCGAATAAAGTCTCGTGCCGAATTGACGCTCACAGTTGTTTCATATTCCGTCGCCGTATCGCCGACGGGTCTGAACGTCCAGCCCGCCAGCGAGGGCGAGACAATGGTCGTCGATTGCAATGCCGGCAATTGACTTTGCGCTTGAAAGACCGTCGAGCCCTGCGTCAATCCCGCCAAACGCACCTGTGCCGAGCCGTTGAGCGCAATAGGATTGACAAAGCGCAGCGAGAGGCTACCCTGCTTAATCGTCGCCGAGCGCAAGCGTTCCAAGTTACCGCCAACGGCTCGAACCGTGCCGGTCTCGACAAAGGTTTGCGCGTCGAACCGCACTTCCGCCGCAGTGTAGGTTAAAACATCGGTTGGCTCAATTTGCAGCCGCAACTGATTGTTGAGGTTCACTGAAACGCCTGTTTGCGCGGGAAGTTGTCCGTCGACAATCTGCGCTGCGAGCCGATTTGTAAAAACGCCCGAAAAGAGAACGGAGTCGCGCAGCGTCGCGCCCGGCGCGAGCGAGGCAATCGTGATACTGCCCAAGACAGCATTGCGCGTTACATCGCGCAGTTCAATGCGGAGATTTTCAAATCGAATGCCTGTATTGTTTGTCGCCACAAGCCGAATACCACCGCCCGTTACGGTTACAGAGCGGATATTTTCGTCCAGCGCAAATGAAAACGTGGTCGAGACGATGTTTGAAAATGTTGGCAGGCTCACGCTGTTGCCTTGTGGCAGCGCAATGCCCGAAGCAGAGGCAATCTGTCCAAGCGTTTGCACTGCTTGCGCTTGAAAGCGTGGAATCTTCAGGCGGTTGACCGCTTTGGTTCGCGCCGTATCGCTGATGGAAATCGTGAGCGAATCTCCAATGCGAAACGAATTTTGAAATGTGGTGTCATAAAAATACGCTACTGTGCCATTGGGCGTTACGGTCGTTGCTGTCGTGTCTAATTTATCGAGCAACGATTCGGCGGTGTAGCTGGCATCGACAAGCGGAAGCGCGGCGTCAATATCCCAAACGGGCGTTACTGGCTGCTCAAGGCGGCAACTCGATACGGCGATAAAGAAGAGCAAGGGCAGCAATCGAGCAGATGTATTCGGATTCAGAGGCGCGTTCACGGTAATGCGTCAACAAAATGAGTTACTTTTAGAGCTTTAGAGGCTGGCGCTCGCGTCAAAGGTAAAAAGAAATCACGACTTTTACGTTGATAAATCGCACAGAAGGCTTGACACCTTGCGCCGCCCGCCGAAAAAACCATTTCGCAATCGCGATTCAACACGCTAAATTCGAGCTGCCCAAAACAATCAAATGAAGCGCAACTGCATTCGCCAAACCTGCATTGCTATGAAAACACTCACGCTCTCGATGGCTAAATTGGAGCAGGAAATCAACGGATTTCTGACCGACTACCTCAAAGAAAAAAGCGCAGAAACACACGGCACATACCAGCGTGCTTTGCGCGAGTTCCAGCGCTACTTTGCCGTTGCCAAAGAGTGGTTTTTGTTTCGCCCCGAAGATATTGAGCAATACAAAACCTATTTGATGAAGGAAAAAAAACTTTCCCAAGTCTCGGTCTCCACATATCTGACGGCACTGCGCCGATTGCTCGATTACTTTGTTGCCCAACATCTGCTCGATGAAAATCCTGCCAAATCCGTCAAAGGCAATCGCCGACCGACGACGCACACTGCTGGCGTTCTCACCGAAGCCGAAGCGCAAAAACTCTTGCTCGTGATTCCAACCGAAAAATTACAAGACCAGCGCGACCGCATTGCCGTGCGACTAATGATGGAATCTGCCGTCTCGGAACACGAACTCGTTAAAGCCAATGTTGAAGACCTGAAAAAATTTTCAACGCGCTATGTGCTGTTCGTTCAAGCGAAGGGAAAGAAAACGAAGGACGACGCCGTCGATGTCCCGCTCTCATTAGGATTTGAAATTGAGGCATATTTGGAGCGTCGGCGAAAAGTCTTGCCTCTTTCGCCGTTGCTCGTCAGCCATAGCCGTCGCGTCAGCGAAGAGCGCATGACAACGCGGGCGCTGAATTACCGACTTAATCACTGGCTCGATGCGGCAGGCATTGTCCGCGACAACATTACGCCGCACAGCCTTCGACACACCGCCGCCAAACTGTGGATTGAACGCGACCGTCTGCCGCTCGAGGAAGTCAAACGCCGAATGCGGCACGGCATGATTGCCACAACAAAAATTTATACCGCCAATTCGTCAATTTCAGATTGACTGTTGATGCAGTTCGTCAGTTTAAGGTGTGAAGCAATTTTACTTAAAGACGATTTCTTTCACGAGGTCGCGTCCGATGCGGCTGTTGAGTTGAGAGAGAATGCCCGGCTTTTTGAAAGTTAGTTCATTGCGCCACGCCGAATTGCGCACCTTGACGAAGAGCACGCCGTTCACGATTTTTTCCACCTCCGACACTCGGGCAATATGTGCGCCAACAACATCCGACCACAGTTTCACAGCGCGAAATTCATCAGCGGTGTCATCGAACTTCAAATGTTGATAGAGCGCGTCGAGTGCGACATCTAAGTGCCGTGGCGGTCGAGTGTAAGACATTGTTGCGTTCAAGATTTGTTTGAAAAATCAAGCGGCGTTGGAGTGCCGTTAAATATCTGCTGACGCTGCCAAGATAGTGTTTGCACGCATCTCTCAAAAGTTTTTCCTATAAAACAGCCGCAGTGTGCTATGGCGTCGTCGATGCCTAATGTTACAAAAGCGCTTCGATATTGAGTTGATTGACACCGTCGAAATCTTTTCGTCCTGTGGTCGTAATGACCGATTGACCAAGCGGCTTGAGCAGTGAAATCAGGTCTTTGGCGCGGTCGCGGTCGAGTTCGCTAAAGACATCGTCGAGCAAAAAAATCGGGGTCTCGCCCAGCCGCTCTCGAATATAAAATTGCTGCGCAAGTTTGAGGCATATCACAAAGGTTTTCTGCTGACCCTGCGAGGCAAATTTTTTCAGCGAATGCCCGTCCACAGTGAACTTAATATCGTCTCGGTGCGGACCCAGCAGCGTTTGTCCGCGGCGCTGTTCTTCGCTTTCAACCGAGCGCAATTTATGCTCGAACCGTTTTAAGATGTCCTCTTTGCTCAGCCCTTGCTCAAGGCTGAAATCCGATTCGTAGTCAATCGACGGTGCTTCTTCAAACGACGAGAATCGCGCATAGGCATCTTTGAGATGCGTCGCAAACTCTTCGGCGAACCTTATCCGACGCGCAATGAGCGACGCTGCAATCAGTGAAAATTGTTCCGTCCAGACTTCCAGTGACGCCCGCAGTTCCGACGCCGCACGCGGAGAGAGCCGCAGTTCTGCAAGCAGCTTGTTTCGTTGGGTCAAAGCGCGTTTGTAGTTGAACAAGTCTTCGAGATACGCTTTGTTTGTTTGCGAAATTGCGCCGTCCAAAAACTTCCGTCGCTCTTGCGGCGAGCCTTGAACAAGCCCTATGTCCTGAGGCGACATTGCCACGCACGGATATTCGCCAACGATTTTCGAGAACTGGTCGAGCGGCGAGCGATTGATAAAAATATGTTTGCCTTCGCTTGCGGAGTAATATACGCGCACCGATGATTGCACGCCCGCATCGCTTTGCATCTCGGCGTCAATTTCAAAATCGGCAGCATCAAAGCGCAGACAGTCGGCGTCGCTTGCGCCAAGAAAACTTTTGGTGAGACAAACAAAGTAAATGGCTTCGAGCACATTCGTCTTGCCTGCGCCGTTGTGTCCGTAGAGAATGTTCGCGCCGCCTTCGAGCGAGAGCTGCAGCGACTCGTGTTTGCGAAAGCGTTGAAGATGAATTGAGAGCAGTTTCAAAAAAAATCGTTGGTCAAAGGATTGACGCGGTCAGCGTTGCGCGTTAGCTTCTGTAAAGATTGACGACGCCTTGTAGCAAGCCCAGAACTATCGGTGCAACGGCAGGGCAATCACTTCATTGATATCAATTGTTAATTCTCACTGGCATTACGAGCATAAGCAAATCGTCTTTCTTGTCATCGCCGACGGGCTTGATGATTGCGGCGCGTGTAGGCGAGCTGAATTCGAAATGAACTTCTTCTGACCCGATGTGCGACAGCGCGTCCTCCAAAAACTTTGCATTGAACCCAATCGTCAAGGTGTCTTTGAACTCACAAGCGATTGTCTCTTCTGCCGATGCACCTTCGTCCGCATTTTCCGCCGAGACTTTTAGCGAGCCGGGCTCAATGCTGAGTTTCACATCGCCACGCGACGAAAATCGAGCCACGCGCTTGACCGTCCCCAGCAAGTTGGAACGATTAACCAGCATTTTCTTGTCGTTCTCCAACGGAATTACGGCTTCATAATTCGGATAGTTTTCCGCAATCAGGCTGCCGGCGATTGTTGTCTCGCCAAATGAAAATTGTATGCGTTCCGATTTCGTCGCGATGGAGATCTTCACGTCGTTTTCTGCTGTCAGCGTTTTTTGCACGATGTTGAGCAGCCGCGAAGGAATAATGATTTTGTATTTGTCCTTAGCGCCGACTTCGGTGTTTTTCGTCAGGCGGACCAAACGATGCCCGTCGGTCGTTACAGCGCGAAGTTCTTTTGCATCAAGTTCAAACAAGACACCCATCATTGCTGGACGCATACTGTCGACGCTCGCCGCGAAGAGCGTTTTATCCGCAATAACTTTGAGCTCCTCGCCCGAGAGTTTGAACTCAATGTCGTAGTCGATGGCTTTCTCGTCGCGGTCGGCTTTTTCCGCACTTCCAGAGATTTTGTATTTGCCTCTGCCCGTGTCAATCGAGAAACTCACATCGCCGTCGCTTTCTTTTTTCTTCGTCTCAAATTCGGCGACCGCGTCGGGAAGGCTCTTCAAAATATCTTGCAGCTTCTTGGCATTGAGCGCCACCGTGCCTTTATCGCCCGATTCGGTCTGCAGCGATGTGGTAAAGGACAAGTCGCCGTCCGTGCAGAACATTGTCAGCTTCTTTTTTTCAATCGTCAGCGTGATGCTTTCGTAACGGAAATCTGTGGCTTTGGGCGGCAGCGCTAAGGCGGCATTGCTTACGGCTTCAGCGAGAGGTTTCAGAGACGACGAGAATTTCATTTTCCAGTAACGTATTTAGAATTTTTTTGAAAAGAAAAACGTGTAAAAGACGTTGACCGCGTGGAAACGTGGAAAACTCTTTGGATGTTTTGCCAAGGTGTTCAAACGTAACATCTTGGCGCCCGGCTTCCCCGCAAAATCAACGTGAATAACACGTGAATGAACACCCAACGTATCCACGTGCCGCGCCTGAGGCGACGGAAATTAGCGATTTACTCACACTTCTTCAACGCAAACGTCGGATTGTTCACGTGCTTATCCACGTTCCAAGCGGTATATTTTTCAGTGACCAAAAGCAGCTCCACTAACTCCTCTACAGCGACATAATATCGAGCCGCTTCTTCAGTTCTTCCAAGTCTTTGCGCAGGTCGGCGGAGTTTTGCTGCGCTTCCTCTATGGTTTGGCAGGCGTGGATTACCGTCGAGTGGTCGCGTCCGCCGAAATGCAAGCCAATAGTTTTGAGCGATGACCCCGTGAGCTGTTTTCCAAGATACATTGCCACTTGCCGAGCCAAGGCAATTTCTTGCTTGCGCGACTTGCCTTTGATGTCATTCGGAGAAATTTTGAAGTAATCGCACACCGCTTTTTCAATCATTTCAAGGCTGATGTTCATCGCCTTGTCCCGAATGATGTCTTTGAGAATAGACTTTGTAAGTGGAAGGTCAATATCGCGTCCGAGCATTGAGGCGGTAGCAAGCAGTTTAATCAAACACCCCTCCATTTCACGGACGTTGCTTGTAACATTGGTAGCGATAAAGTTGATAACATCGGGCGGGAGTGTCGTGCCGTTGTCGTCCATCTTTCGGCGCAGAATAGCGAGCCGTGTTTCAAAGTCCGGCGCTTGAAGGTCGGTCGAAAGTCCCCATTGAAAGCGCGAGAGCAGCCGCTCTTCGAGTCCGCGCAGTTCTTTGAGCGGTCGGTCGCACGAGAGGACAATCTGTTTGCCCGATTGATGCAGCGCGTTGAAGATGTGAAAAATCTCTTCTTGCGTTTTTTCTTTTTTCTCGAAGAACTGCACATCGTCGATGATGAGCAAATCGATGTTTCGATAAAACGCGGAGAACTCACTGATTTTTCCGCTTTGAATAGCACTGACAAAATCAATCGTGAACTTCTCGCTGGAGACATAGAGGATAAATTCTGCCTTGCGCTTGACTTTGACGTAATTCCCAATGGCTTGAACCAAATGTGTCTTGCCAAGCCCAACGCCGCCATAAACCACAAGCGGATTAAAATTATTCTTGCCCGGCGTCTCGGCGACGGACTTTGCGGCAGCAAGTGCAAGCGCGTTGCAATCCCCTTTGATGAAGTTATCGAAGGTATGTGTGGGTTTCAAGTAGCCCTCGAAGCGATGCACATTGGCTTTGTAAAAATCCTGTGCCGCGCGCGAGACGGCAATTGGACGCGGTTCGGGCGGCGGAAGTTCGGATTGCTGCTGCGGCAGTTTAATCGTTACAGGTTCAACTGGCGACTGCTGAACAACAACCGAGTATGTCAGTTTCGCATTCCGCCCAATCACATCGAGAATCGTGCGCTTTAGAAGCGAGTAGTAGTTTTCTTCAATCCACTCATAGAAAAATTGGCTTGGCACTTGAATGGTGAGTTCTTCACCTGAAAGGCGCAAGGGGACAATCGGCTCGAACCAAGTCTTGAAACTTTGGCTGTTGATATTGTCCTCAATGATGGCAAGGCATTTTTTCCATGCGTCTTGCGCCGCCTGCCGCTCGGCGGATTGAGTGTCGCTATGTGTCGTAGGAGTGTGGTTCATAGAGTCGTCACATCGAAAAAGCGTTCAATGGAAAAAATAGCCGCAAATTTTAGGCTTATCAACAAGTTATCCGCACGGTTTTGGCTCGATGTGGATTACTTTGATAGCCGAATGACCGTAAGTTAAGTTAATTTTTATGGACTACTCACATTGGCGGCGATGCTATAACCATTAACGAAATCAATACTTAAAAAGATGTTAAAAAAGTTATCCACATTTGACGAATTGGTAACAAAAGGTCGCTGAAAGTAAATTCAAAATCGTCCGCAAAATTTCACATGTTATCCACGTTGGCAAATAGAATCGGCGGAACAGGTGTTGTTCGGCTGTGTTGTTGTTTCAAAAAATGTCGCTAAAAAATGTGCGCAAAAAAGGGGCTAATTATACAATAAATGGCGCACGTCGCAAACTTGTTTTTCAAAAAAAATTGTGATAGCTTTGCAGCCTTTCCGCAAAATGAATTTTGCGCCTAATTTTAAGTTGAAAGTCCATCTGAACCGTTGAACTCTAAATGCTATGAAACGCACTTTCCAGCCGTCCAATCGCAAACGCCGCAACAAGCACGGCTTTCGTGAAAGAATGGCGACCAAGAACGGACGCAAAGTTCTTGCCGCACGCCGCAGAAAAGGACGCTACAAACTGACCGTCAGCGACGAACCACGATACAAACGCTAAACAGCCGCGTCGCTCGTCGGCAAGATGTCTCTTTAACCGTTTGAACGCCGAAGCCATGTTGCCATCGCCACCGTCAAGCGGCGGCAACGCCGATTCAAGTCGTAGCACGAGCCGCACACCGATAGAACGCACGCTTCCGAACCACTCGCTCTCGAAATGCGAGATTCTGCGCCGCAAAAAAGACATTGACAATGTCTTTGAGCATGGCAAATCGCTCCGCGAACCATTCTTGAAGGTGATGTTCCGAACCGCCACGCGCGACCCAAGCGAGCCGATTGTCGTTGCGCTCTTCGCTGTCAGCAAGCGCTCGGTGAAGAAAGCCGCGCATCGAAATCGGGTCAAACGGCTCTTGCGAGAGGCATATCGATTGAACAAACAGCCGTTGCTGGAACAACTGCACTCGCGGCTCTCGAAAGAAACCAAAGTGAATGTTGTATTTTTATATCAGCCGTATCGAGACAATGACCTGACGCTTGCAAGCGCAACGTTGTCGCTTCAAAATGCGTTCAAGAAAATGACCGAGATGATCTTGCGTCAAAACAATGCGACCTCGACCAGCGAGAAAGCGAAAGACGACATGACCAAACAACGATTTGAAGCCACAGCACACGACTACGATGAAATTCCCTAACGATTTTTTCAATTTTTCGCCTGACCTTCCACTTCTCTGGAAAGTCGCAAACGCAGTTCCGATTTTTTTGATTAAACTCTACCGAGCTATTCTTTCGCCTTACTTCGGAAACGGCTGCCGCTTCGAGCCAACATGCTCTGCCTACGGATTGCAAGCCTTTCAAACGCATCATTTTTTTCGGGCGTTATACTTGACGGTTTGGCGCATTGTGCGATGCAATCCCTTGGTTAAAGGCGGTTACGACCCTGTTCCCGTGCCGAAACCGCGCAAGTCGCACCACGCTTGCAACCATCAACATCATTAAATTTTTACTGACTTTTACGTTTCAAGTTATGGATAGAAATACGCTTATTGGATTTGCACTTATCGGATTGATTCTCATTATCTGGTTTCAACTGCTGTCGCCGCCGAAACCGACTCCGCCGCCGAAGCCGCGCGACATTGCCATTGACACCACGCTGGTCAGCGACACCCTGAAAGTTGCTAAAATCGACACTGCGCAAAAGTTCGGCGAGTTCAGCGTCGGCGCGCGCGGCACAGAGGAACTTATCGTCGTTGAAACCGATATCTTCACAGCAACGCTCTCGAGCAAAGGCGCAACGCTCAAATCGTTCATTCAAAAAAAGTACCTCGACTACGAGCGCAAGCCGTTCGACTTAATTACCGCCAAAGACGGCGCGCTGTCGCTGATGTTCGAGACGCGCGATGCCAAGGTCTCGCAAATCAATACCAACGAGCTACACTTTGCGCCGAAAATTCAGGAAAAGAAAATCACGCTTACGGGAGAGCAGTCTGCTACAATACCGTTTGAACTGGCGCTACAAGGGGACAAGAAAATCAGGATTATCTATACATTTAGCGGCGACAGATACAAGTTCAATTACCAGACCGAGCTTATCGGTATGACCGACGTGGTGCGCGGCAGCGATTATCAAGTAATCTGGAACGGCGGCTTAGCGCATTCGGAGAAAGACAAAGTTGATGAATCGAACCGCAGCCACGCCCATGCGTATTTTGGTGGTTCGCTTGAAAAACTTGATGCCGATAAAACAGGACAGGAATTCAAATTGCAACCGTCAGGGAAAACCAAGTGGGTCTCGGTACAAAGCAAGTATTTTCTGGCGGCACTGATTGGCGACGAACAGAGCGAAGGCGCGGTTCTTTTGGGCAAGCGCAGTTCCGATAACCCGAAAGAACTCTTCGAGGACTACACCGCCGCATTGAAACAAAAACTCTTGCTCAACCAAAGTATAACGCGCGGCACATTTTCGGTTTACCTTGGACCGCTCGATTACGAGATTGTCAAATCGGTCGGTGTCGATCTTGAAAAGGCGCTGGACTTTGGTTGGGAATGGGTAACGCGCCCGTTTGCCGAGTATGTTATTATCCCAATTTTCAGCCTTCTCGAAAAGTTCATCTCGAACTACGGACTCATCATTATCATTTTTGCGCTGTTCATCAAACTGGTTACCTATCCGTTCACAGCAGCATCGACGAACTCGATGAAAAAAATGTCGGCACTGCAGCCGCAGATTCAGGCATTGCAAACGAAGTATGCCGACGACCCAGTGAAGTTGCAAAACGAGTTGGGAAAGGTTTACAAAGAGGCGGGCGTTAATCCACTGGGCGGCTGCCTGCCCGTTGTGCTGCAAATGCCGTTGCTTTTTTCGATGTTCTATGTGATCGGGTCGTCGATTCAGTTGCGGCAACACGGCTTTTTGTGGGCGGACGATTTATCGGTCGTCGATGCAGTTGTAACATTGCCGTTCGCGATTCCGCTATACGGCGCGCACATCGCGGTCTTTCCGATTTTGCTGGCTGCCACGCAAGTCTTGCAAATGAAGCTAACGCCGCAAACTGGCCCAGCAGAGCAACAAAAAATTTTTATGTATGTGCTTCCAGCGATGATGCTTCTTTTCTTTAACACGATGCCAGCAGGCTTGGGACTGTATTACTTGATGTTTAACATCTTTAGCATCGTGCAGCAATTTTACATCAACCTGACAACGCCGAAAACGCCTGTTAAATCAACTGTCCCCGAACCAGTGAAATCCGAGCCGAAGAAAAAGAAAGCAAAGGCGGTTCAATAGAAAACCACAACTTCGAAAAGTCTCGCGCCAAGCGGGACTTTTTTGCTCGATGAACACTTGGCTAAACTTGTCAACGCAGTTTTCAACATGGTGGATACTTTTTTATGACGGACGCGCTCTATCAACTCGATGTCTCGCTGTTCCGACTTCTCAATGAGCATGCTGGGCAGCCGTATCTCGACGGTGTGATGCTCTTCGTATCGGACTTCAAGCGCTCGTGGATTGTTGCGCTGGCGGCGGCGGCGTATCTCGTCGTTACGCGAAAAAAAGAGAGCCTTGTGCCGCTTGTGTTGTGTGTGATTGCCATTGGGCTTGCCGACCAAACAGCATCAGGATTCTTCAAACCGTTGGTGCAGCGCACGCGCCCATGCTTTGAGTTGGAAAATGTGCGGTTGCTCTACGACCAATCGAGGTCGTTTTCCTTTGCATCATCGCACGCAGCGAATACAGCAGCAGTGGCGACGGTAGTCTGGATTTTTCTATCGCGGTCGAGCCTTGCGGACAGAGCCATCGCCTCTGGGTTGATTGTGTTTGCCATTCTCACGGGATGGTCGCGCTGTTACATCGGCGTGCATTACCCACTTGATGTGTTGGCAGGCTGGGGCATTGGCGTCGGTGCAGGAACGCTGACCTACCTTGGCTTTGCATTTACATGGAAGAACATTGTTGAGTCGCGCCGTCAAAAAGACATCGCCGCCCGAAAAACTCAATGAAATCAAGCCTCGACGGGCGACGATGAAAAAACTGTTCTGAAAAAGCTCTCCTGATTATTGCTTGCGCTGAACCCGGTTATAGGCTTCCTCATCGCTGAGCATCTTGCGCCAATCGATGGGCTGAGATGTATCAAACGGTTTTGGCTCGTTTGAGCGCTGCTTTTTTTGTTTCCCAAATTTCGGAGGATAGAACTTCGGCTTTTTGGCTTGTCCGTTGGGCGTGTTGCTGTTTTGGACGATGTTGCTTGCAGCGGCTTCAATGGAGTTCGGGTGTGGCTTTCGCTTCTTTGCCTGAGCGTTCTCGCCCTGAGCCTGTCCTGCACTGGCGGAGACCCCCTGTTTGAACGGCTTATCTTTCTTGAATCGCTGCTTGTTTTGCTTGTCCCGACGTTGTCCGTTCTGAGCCGATTTATGCTGCGGCTTCTTGGGGATAATCGGGTCTGCCTCGTTGCTGAGTGGTTGCGGCATAGCGTTATCGTGTTTGAAGTTGGAGTTGATTGTGTCGTGTTGTGTTGGCGTTGTTGGATTAAATGTAAAATGCGGATAGCGACCAATCTCGAATCGCTTGCCGACGAACTCGGAAATTTTTTTGAAGTGATAGTGTTCATCGCGCGAGACGAATGTAATTGCGTCGCCCGTCGTGGCAGCGCGTCCTGTTCTGCCGATGCGGTGGACATAGTCCTCTGCGAACTGCGGCGTGTCGTAGTTAATGACATGCGAAATGCCTTCAATATCAATGCCGCGCGCCGCAATGTCGGTCGCCACAAGTACCTTGTAGTGTTTTCGCCGAAAGCCCTCGAGCGCGCGCATCCGTTGTGCCTGCGTGCGGTTCGAGTGAATGGCGATGGCTTTCACGCCTTGCTTTTCCAAACGATGTTGAATCTTATCTGCGCCGTGTTTCGTCCGTGAAAATACTAAAACGCTGTCCATTTCAACGGTGTTCAAAATGTGGAACAAGAGCGCAGATTTCTCTTCCTGCGAAACAGCATAAAACTTTTGCGTAACCGATGTGGCGGCAGAGCGACGTTCGCCGACCTCGACGAGTTCGGGCGACCGCTGAACCGTTGCCGCCAAGGTCTGAATGCCTTTCGACATCGTTGCTGAAAAGAGCAGCGTTTGTCGCTCGCTCGGCGTTGTGGCAATGATTTTTTTCACATCGTTGGCAAATCCCATATCGAGCATTCGGTCGGCTTCATCGAGAATGAGCATCTCGATATGCGATAAATCGACTGTGCGGCGGTTCAGATGGTCGAGCAGTCTGCCCGGCGTGGCAATGAGAATATCGACACCCCGACGAAGTTGTTTGATTTGCCTGTCCATATCCGCGCCGCCGAAAATCGTCATAGAAGAGAACTTCATAAACTGCCCGTAATTTTTGACGGATTCGTCGACTTGTGCGGCGAGTTCGCGCGTCGGTGTGAGGACGAGCGCCCGAATCTTCCTGTGTGGATGGGCGTCGGCGGGCGGGTGCACGAGTTTGTTGAGCAGTGGCAGCACAAAAGCCGCCGTTTTGCCAGTGCCAGTTTGCGCGAGTCCAATGACGTCCGAGCCTTGAACGGCAAGTGGAATCGCGCGGGCTTGAATATCGGTGGGCGCGGTGTAGCCCGTCGCAAGAATGCCTTGCACGAGCGCGTCGGAAAGTCCGAGTTGCGTAAATGCCATATCGAAATAGTCGATGTTTAAGTTACGGAGACGCGCACAGCCGGATTTGGAACTCGAAAGGCGGGTGAAGAAACAAGCAACAACTGAGAGCTACGGTTCGCATCTCTCTCGTCGGCTCAGATGACTTTCGTTGATGACGTTGGTCAAAGGCGAGTCTCGGTTAAATCAAAAGTAAAGATACAAGATTGTTCGCTCGATTCCTACTTGCCCGAAAAAAACAGTGAGCGGCTCAATGCCGCGTCTGAGAAAGCGGCTCAATGCTGCATTTGAGAAAGCGGCGCAATGTCGTTACCTTTGTCGGTCAAATCTAAATCAGCTTATCGGTAACGAGCATGATTGAATCCTATCTGCCTATCTTCGCGCAAATTGTCGTCGCTATTGTGTTGGGCGTTCTGCTGTCAACGCTGGGCGTGCTCATTGGTCCAAAACGCAAGACTGCGCAGAAACTCACGACGTATGAATCGGGCATAGAGCCGGTTGGCGCAGCAAAAGAGCGTGTTTCGGTCAAGTATTATCTCGTGGCAATGCTCTTCATTGTCTTTGATATTGAGGTCGTTTTTATGTATCCATGGGCGGTGAGTTTCCGCGAATACGGCATTGCTGGGCTTCTCTCAATGGTTACGTTCGCGCTCTTGCTGCTGGCTGGATATTTTTACATCATCAAAAAAGGTGCGCTCGAGTGGGACTGACGCCATGGAATGTTGAATCGACGATTGAAGCGATGGAGAGTTTTTGAGCGCAAATGCTCCAGCTAAGCAAAACTGTGGGAACTGTGCGAGGGGTTTTTCCATTTTGAGTATTGTATTTTCAGGGCGGCTCGCTGGACATCGCTGGACAAAAACAAAAATTTTTATCTTTTGTAACCTATCCCTTGTAGACTTATGTCGCAGACTAATCCGTTTGGAGATGGCTTTTTAACGACGACGATGGACGCAATTACGAATTGGGCGCGTGCCAACGCGCTTTGGCCGATGCCGATGGGTCTGTCGTGCTGCGCGATTGAAATGATGGCGATGGCAGGACCGAAATACGACGTCTCGCGCTTTGGTTCAGAAGTGTTCCGAATGTCGCCGCGTCAAAGCGATTTGATGATTGTCGCGGGCACGGTCACTTACAAAATGTCGCATGTCGTCAAGAAAATTTGGGACCAAATGCCCGACCCGAAATGGTGTATTGCCATGGGCGCGTGCAGTTCGTCAGGCGGTATGTTTCGGTCGTATCCTGTTGTTCAAGGCATTGACCAGTTTATTCCCGTCGATGTATATGTGCCGGGCTGCCCGCCGCGCCCTGATGCCGTCATTCACGCTTTGATGGAAATTCAAGAGAAGATTAAAAATCAACGCTACTCGTTCCGCGACGCCATTCTGACCGAAGAGGGCTTAGCAAAGCTCGACAAGCTCGCCGACGCAGAAAAAGAACGCATGAGCATCAAGGCATAGCGCCACAGGCGTAAAATGTAAGGCGCGCCGTTTTTCATCAGTCGAAACAGACCATTTTTTAGTATGCACGAAGAACTCATTGCTGCGCTGAAAGCCTTTTTGCCCGACGCCGTTGAAGACACCACCGTGTTTCGCAACGAGCTAACCATTCAAATCAAGAAAAGCGCAATTAAAGACGTGTGCTTTTTCTTGCGCGATAAACACGGCTTCAACTACTGCGTCGATATCTTAGGCGCAGACAGGTTCACGGAAGAAAACCGCTTCGAGGTTGTCTATAACCTCATGAACCTCTCGACGAAAACGCGCTTGCGCCTGAAAGTGCGAGTCGACGAAAACGACAACCATTTGCCCAGTGTGGTGAGCGTATGGCCAGCCGCGAATTGGTTTGAACGCGAAACCTACGACATGATTGGCGTCGTCTTCGACGGACACCCCGACCTGCGCCGAATGTATATGCCCGAAGATTTTGAATACCACCCGCTTCGAAAAGACTTTCCGCTCATCGGCGTGCCGGGCAGCATTCCCTTGCCAGAGTTCGACAAAAAAGCCACCAACAAAGACGCTGGCGAGCGTTACAATCGCGGCGAACAGATTTGACGCAACGAGTTTAAAGCAGACACTCGACGCGATGAAAACACAAGCCGCTCCGCAAGAAAACGCATGGCTCAAACGCCAACGAGCCGCCTTCGAGAAACTCCACATCAGCGGCGACATCAACTTTGCCGAGTTCATCGACGGCGAAACTCAATCTTAAAAAACTCTTCGGCTAAGTTGGGCGAAAAACGGTTACGATTTGGTTACACCCACGTGGCAGTATTGCAGTGCTTCACAGTGACAGTGTTCTCGACGAAATCGCTGCGGAGCGTGTTAATTCAACAACTCGTAACCTAAACTTGAACTTGATATGAACTCATCTCTTCGCATCGCTGTCTGCATTGTGCTGACGCTCTTCGGCAAAACGCTTTCAGCGCAGGAAGTAACGCTGCCTGTCATCAATATGTCTGCCCGACAAGACAATGGCTTCCTGAAAATCATGGGCGAGGTTCAAAACAACACAGAAAACGCCGTTTGTTATGTGCGCATTGATATACAACTCTTCGACGACAAAGGCACGCAGTTAGGCGTTGAACGGTTCACGGCGCGTGAGGCAGGCGTGATGGCAGATGACGCTGTCTTTGCAGAACGCGATGTCATTCCCGCTGGCGAGACTGGCGCGTTCAACCGCGTGCGCGACTTGTCTAAAATTAAAGGCAAGGTCGCCTCGCAAAAGGTCGTTGCATCGGGCGTCGTCGCGAAAAACATCAACTTTTCAGCAGCGTTGAACGATGTCAAAATCGACCGACAAGGGAATTCATTTTTAGCGACAGGAACTTACCAAAGCAATGGCAAAGCCGCGTGCATCTCTCCGAAAGTTGTTGCCGTCGGTTACGGCAAAGACGGTAAAGTGCAAGAGGTCTCCACGTTTGCGCTGACATCCGACGGCACATTCTCCGGCGAACCCGTCAAAACGTTGGCATCGGGTCAAAACCTCCCTTTTCGTGTCAGAGTTAGCAGTCCATCAGGCTTGGTCGAGAGCGTTAAAGTGTTTCCGTCTTACCGAGCAGAGTAGCGGTCGCTGATTAAAAAAAAGTTGAGCGACGACGGCAAACCGACGGGAATCACGTAACTTCACGGTGCGCAGCAATCGAGAGCTGTTGCACCGTGAAGTGTTTTTAAGCCCAAATGGAGTGTGGAAAAATTACTTCATTGATGACA
The DNA here is from genome assembly GCA_000724175.1 of [Candidatus Thermochlorobacteriaceae] bacterium GBChlB. Lineage (GTDB taxonomy): Bacteria > Bacteroidota > Chlorobiia > Chlorobiales > Thermochlorobacteraceae > GBChlB. Next base: position 99,458 of record JPGV01000006.1, read on the forward strand.
ATGACAGCAGTATCTACAATGCGATAACGTAACGCCTCGCTAAATGCAATACACGTGCGTGGGCTGCACGGTCTCTACTGACTTGGAAGCCATTTTGCCGAAAGCGCAGAGGCAAAATTTCCTATCGATTGAAACAGATTGACTTTGATGGAGCGTTTGAGTGTAGCCCGAGTGTGGTGGTCGGCGCCAGACGGCCACGCACCTTTGAACTTGGTGAGGTGCAAGCGGGCAGTTGTACGCGCACCATGAAAATGACGCTTGTCAAGTAAGTCTCATCGTCAATGGGTTAGAAAGCGGGTATCTATTGTGAATTTTAACCATCATCTTACAGAAGTATATGAAGCACGAAGTTGAACTCATCGACGGCGTTGAATCGCTGGCAAAGCCGAAACTTGATACAGCCACGCGGTTTGAGAAGCGCAAAAAAATTTACCAAGCACTTGAAGACCGCGACACAACCGTGTTGGTTGATGACGATGACCCGTTGGAATCGACGATGGTCTTGAACATGGGACCGTCGCACCCAGCGACGCACGGTGTCTTGCGTATTGCGCTCAAACTTGACGGCGAAACCATTGTTGCCGCCGTTCCCGAACTCGGCTACCTGCACCGCGCGATGGAAAAACTTGCCGAGAACAAAACCTACCACGAGTGGATGCCTTACAGCGACCGGCTCGATTACATGTCGCCCTACTCGAACAACACCGCGCTGTGTTTGGCAGTTGAAAAACTTGGCGACTTCAAAGTGCCAGAACGCGCACAATACATTCGCACGATTGCCTGCGAAATTGCGCGCATCTCATCGCACTTGCTCTCGATTGGCTCAATGTTGATGGACAGCGGCGCGGTAACCATTTTTCTATACACCTTCCAAGAGCGCGAGGAAATTTACGACGTGTTTGATATGCTCACGGGCGCGCGTTTTACGGTTTCGCACTGTCGCATTGGCGGCGTTGCGTCGGACATTTCTCAGGAGTGCGTTGATTTTATCAAAAACTGGCTCAAAGAATTCAAGAAGAAACTCTCGGACTGGCGCAAGCTCGTCGACCGCAATCGCATTTTCATTGAGCGGCTCGAAGGGGTTGGCTACATCAGCAAGGAAGACGCGATTGCAATTGGGCTAACGGGACCCAACCTTCGCGCCTCTGGCGTAGCGTACGACATTCGCCGCGCTGAACCCTACATGATTTACGACCGATTTGAATTTAATACGCCCGTTTTGGAGAACGGCGACTGCTACTCACGCTACTTGATTCGAATGCTCGAAATGGAAGAAAGCGTGAAAATCATTGAACAGGCGTTGAAACAACTGCCCAAAGGCGATGTGCGCATCGATAACGCCAAACAAGCCTACGCATGGAAAGGTGAAATTTACCACTCAATGGAAGCGCTGATTCACGATTTTATGATGACGCACGAAGGCTTGCAACTGCCGAAAGGCGAAATCTATCATGCGATTGAAGCGCCGAAAGGCGAGTTAGGATTTTACATTCAATCCGACGGAAGCGGCTTTCCATGGCGGCTCAAAATCCGCAGCCCCTCGTTTTGTAACTTGCAAGCATTGCCACAAATGGTCGAGGGCGGCATGATTTCCGATGTTGTCGTCGTCATTGGCTCGCTCGACCCCGTAATGGGCGAAGCAGATAAGTAGTCTCTAACTTAAATCATTCAGCAGTATGTCAAACACCAACGGACACCACGCTAACGGACACAACGGACACGGGATAAAACAGTCGCGCTTCGGCGACGGCTCGCACGGCGACAGTTTGCAAGGCTCGACGGGCGTTCAGGAATTTCATGCGCTACATGCCGAAGACGCCTCAACGATTGTTTTTACAGAAGAAGACAAACAGAAAATCGCCGAGTTTGTCGCACGCTATCCCGCCAAAGAATCCGCCGTCATGCGCGCGTTGTGGCTGGCGCAGGAAAAATTTGGCTGGCTCTCGATTGAAGCCATGAACCTTGTTGCCGATACAATTCCGATGCCGCGCGCCGACGTGCAAGGCGTGGCAAGTTTCTACACGATGTATTGGAAAAAGCCAATGGGCAAAACGCACCTTGCAATTTGCACCAACATCTCTTGTATGCTCTGCGGCGCATATGAGCTCTACAACTACATCAAAAAAACCTACAACATCGGCAACGGCGATGTAACGCCCGATGGCTTGCTCTCGCTTGAAGAAGCCGAATGTTTGGGCAGTTGTGGCACCGCCCCCGCCATGCAAGTCAATAACTATGAGTATGTCGAAAACCTGACGCTCGAGAAACTCAAAGCCTTCTTGAAAGCACGCGGATTGGAGAAATGATAGCCGAAAAAAAACACGACTGACCCCTGCCGAGTATCTCGCCTTTGAACGCCAATCCGAAGCGCGGCACGAATACGATGGCGGCGAACTGCGCCCGATGGTAGGTGCTTCGCGTAGGCATAATATCATTTCGCTAAATATCGCTTCATTTCTTAGAGAGCAATTGCGCGGCAAGCCATGCCGACCGTTTATGAACGCTATGCGCGTCTGGATTGAAGCCGCACAGCGATACTTTTACCCCGACATTGCTATCATCTGTGGCACCGAACCCTTCGTTGAAGAAGATATTGCCGCCGATGCGACGGTCATTATTGAAGTGCTTTCCGATTCAACTGAAGCCTTTGATAGAGGAAAGAAATTTGAATTCTATCAGCAGTTGCCGTCGCTTCAAGATTATGTGCTGGTTTCCCAAGACCATATCCGCCTTGAACATTTCCACAA
>JPGV01000007.1:0-67988 GCA_000724175.1 [Candidatus Thermochlorobacteriaceae] bacterium GBChlB
CTACGACGACGCGAAGCTCGTTTCCGAATCGCTCGGCATCGTTCTAACCAAACGCTCCAACGGCGCGGCTGCCGACGTGCCGCTCGCTGGCTTTCCACATCATTCGCTTGAAACCTACATCGCCAAACTCGTCAAGCGCGGCTTTCGCGTCGCCGTCTGCGACCAAATGGAAGACCCGAAATTCGCTCGCGGCATTGTCAAGCGTGAAATCACCGACATCATCACGCCGGGCGTTAACTTCAACGACCGACTGTTAGACGAGAAAAGAAACAACTACCTCTGTGCATTGCACTTTCAAAAAGAGCGCGATGGGGAGCGCGTCGGCGTCGCGTTCATTGATGTAACGACGGCCGAATTTCAACTGGCGGAATCGTCGCTGCTCAAACTCGATGAACTCCTGCAAACGGTTCAGCCGTCGGAAATTCTTTACTCGAAAAAAAATAAACACCGCGCCGATTTTCTGCGCAGCATCACGTCCGCCACAATGCCCTTTACGGAATTAGATGAATGGCTCTTCAGCGCAGACTACGCCGAACAAACGCTGCTTGGGCATTTCAAAACGCATTCGCTCAAAGGCTTCGGCGTTCAAGACCTTCCGGCGGCCAAAGTTGCCGCGTCGGTGATTCTGAACTATCTCGAAGAAACGCAGCGCGGCAAACTGGCCTATGTCAAAAAGCTCTCGCGCCTCGAGATGGGCGACACAATGACGCTTGACGCGCAAACCAAACGTAACCTTGAGCTGACGTTTTCTATGAACGACGGCTCGCGCGAGAGCACGTTGCTCAGCGTGGTAGATAAAACTGGCTCTGCGTTGGGCGCGCGGTTGCTCAAGCGATGGCTCTCTCGTCCGTCCCGAAATTTGTCGCTAATTCAATCGCGCTTGAACGCAGTCGAAGAACTCGTCGAGAAAAAATTCATGCGCGACGCGCTGTCGGACGTGTTCAGAACAATATGCGATGTAGAACGCGCACTTTCGCGTGTGGCGACCGCTCGTGCCAATCCAAAAGAAGTCTTCACGCTCGGCGAGTCGCTCGCTAAACTTCCTGTAATTCAAGACACGCTCGCGACGGCGACAAGCGAACTGCTCGTTGCGCTGCGAAGCGAGATTCAAACCTGCGATGACCTCGTCGAGAAAATTCGCGCGGCGATTTCGCCAGAGTCGCCCGTCAGCCTTGCCGACGGCGGCGTCATTCGCGCCGGATACAACGCCGAATTGGACGAGCTGCGCGCTATTGCGTCCAACGCCAAAGATAAACTGCTGCAAATCCAAGAAGAGGAGCGGCAGAAGACCGGCATCTCGTCGCTAAAAGTGCTTTACAACAAAGTGTTCGGCTACTACATTGAAATCAGCAACGCGAACAAAGCCAAAGTGCCAAGCTATTACGAGCGCAAGCAAACGATGGTGAACGCCGAGCGCTATATGATTCCCGTGTTGAAAGATTACGAAGCGAAGATTCTTTCCGCCGAAGAAAAAATCATTGAGATAGAGGAGCGGCTGTTTAGAGAGTTGCGCCAAAGCATTGCCAATGATGCCGAGCGGATTCAACAAAACGCCGAAGCGGTCGCTGCGCTGGATTGTCTGCACGCCTTTGCGTCGTGCGCAGCGCTCTACGGCTACACCAAGCCAACGGTAACCGACGACGATGTGCTTTACATTCAGAACGGTCGGCATCCTGTTTTGGAACAACTCATGCCGCCCGGTGAAAAATATGTGCCTAATGATTGCCATTTGGATATGGAAACGCGGGTGATGATAATTACAGGACCGAATATGTCGGGCAAAAGTTCTTACCTTCGCCAAACAGGGCTGATTACGCTGCTGGCGCAAGTGGGCAGTTTCGTGCCGGCAGACGCGGCGACGATTGGACTCGTCGATAAAATTTTCACGCGCGTCGGCGCCAGCGACAATCTCTCGGCGGGCGAAAGCACATTTCTTGTCGAAATGAACGAAGCGGCGAACATTCTCAACAACGCCACGATGCGCAGTTTGATTTTGCTCGATGAAATCGGACGCGGCACCAGCACCTACGACGGCATGTCGATTGCGTGGTCGATGACGGAGTATATTCACGACACCATTGGCGCAAAGACGCTCTTCGCCACGCACTACCATGAGCTTTCGGAATTGGAATCGAGTCTCTCGCGGGTGAAGAATTTTCACGCCACGGTCGAGGAGACGGCGGACAAGGTGATCTTTCTGCGCAAAATCGAGCGCGGCGCAGCAGCAAACAGCTTCGGCATTGAGGTTGCTAAAATGGCAGGACTGCCCGACGTCGTTGTGGCAAGAGCGCGAGAAATTTTATCCATGCTCGAGCGCGACGAAGCCGAACCGGTGGGCAAGCAGAAATCGCTCAAACCGAATGCTGCGAAAATTGCGCCGCGTAAAACACAGGAGGATTTTCAAGTCTCGCTCTTCGAGGTCGGCGATTCCAAAGTGCGCGACGCCTTGAACGCTATTGACGTCAATAAAATCACACCTGTCGAAGCGCTCTTAAAACTTGCGGAATTGAAACGATTGGCGCGCGATTGAGACAAAACTCTATTAACTTTGCCGCCGATGCCGCGCGGCAAACAACGCACACTGAATAAAAACCGACGCTTTTTCAATGGAACTTTGGCTTGGAGCAATGGTACAAGGACTGGCATACAGCTTCCTTGCCATCGGCGTATTTATCACGATGCGCATTTACAACTTTCCTGACATTACCGCCGACGGTAGCCTTACACTTGGCGCCAGCGTTACTGCAGCCTTGATTGCCGCAGGCGCAAACCCTTACATCACAATGATTATCGCGATGGTGCTGGGATTTCTCGCCGGCGCGCTCACGGGATTCATTCACACCAAATTTAAAATCAACGGATTACTTGCAGGCATTTTGGTAACGACCGCACTCTACACCGTCAACCTGCGGATTATGGGTCGTTCCAATGTGCCGCTCCTAAACGTCGAAACGCTGCTCACGCCCTACGAAACGGCTTTTCGAGATGCGCCGCGGTGGGCGGTCGACTTCACTGTCTTTCTCGTGCTGGTGGTCATTGTGCTGGTGTTGTTGTCGTTGCTCTTCAAAACCGATTTTGGCTTGGCAATGCGGGCAACAGGCGACAATGAAACAATGATTGCTGCCCAGGGCGTCGATACTGACCTGATGAAAATTTTCGGCATCGGGCTGTCTAATGCGTTCATCGCGCTCTCTGGCTCGCTCGTCTGTCAGCATCAAGGGTTTTCCGACATCAGCATGGGCATTGGCATTATTGTATTTGGTCTTGCCAGCGTCATTATCGGCGAGACGTTTTTAAGCATTACGAAACGCTCGTTTGGAATTGGAGTTCGATTGGTCAGCGTTGTTATCGGCACGATTGTCTTCCGAGAACTGGTTGCCGTTACGCTCTCAATTGGATTGAGTCCCAACGATTTCAAGCTCATCACGGCACTGTTCATTTTCGTTGCAGTCGCATTGCCGCAACTGCGCACCGGCTTTCGTTGAGCCGTCAAGCGTTGTATGAAAACAATCTGAACGCGCGCAGCGAAACCGTAGGCAGAAAGGGAAGCGAACTCAAGCACAAGAGAATCACAAAAGCCGCAGAATACTCTGCGGCTTGTTGCCGTACACCCGAGAAGACTCGAACTTCTAACCTTCTGATTCGTAGTCAGATGCTCTATCCAATTGAGCTACGGGTGCAGATGCGCTGCGCGTTGGCAACGAGTTTCATAAAGAACGTTGGCGTTGCAACCTTCGGTACACCGGAAGGGAGTCGAACCCCTAACCCTCAGTTCCGAAGACTGATGCTCTATCCAGTTGAGCTACCGGTGCGACGCGCTTCTCGTAGCGTGTACGGGATTCGAACCCGTGATCTCCGCCTTGAGAGGGCGGCGTCCTGGGCCGCTAGACGAACACGCCGAAAAGGACGCAAATATACACTCCAACATCCTTTTGGCAAACACTCTGCTCGAGAATTTTTCACAACGGGGTCAGTATTTTTTTTAGCTGTGCTGTTGCGGCTTTTGGGGTTTCCGCCGATGCGACTGCCGAAATGACAGCGACGCTCTGAACGCCGGTTTGCCAAACGCTCTCAATGTTTTTTTGATTGATGCCGCCGATTGCCATAACCGGAATTTTAACCGCTTGAAGCACGTCGCGCAGCATAGCAACGCCTGTTGGCGGCGTAAGTTTCTCTTTGCTCGTGGTTGAAAAAATATGCCCGAAGCCGATGTAGTCCGCGCCGTCTTGTTCGGCTTTCAGCGCGTCGTCAATCGTCGATGCCGTTGCGCCGATAAGTTTATCGTTGCCCAAAATTTTTCGAGCGGCTGCAATCGGCAAATCCGTTTGTCCTAAATGCACACCGTCGGCGTTGGACGCGAGCGCAATATCTGCGCGGTCGTTGACGATAAATACTGTTCCATATGCGAGTGAGAGCGCACGAATCCCGACTGCCGACGCGAAGAGGTCTTTCGTCGACAATGCTTTACCGCGCAGTTGAACGATGTCGGCACCGCCTTGCATCGAGAGTTCAGCAAGTTGCACATGTGAAAAACGCTGCTGAACCGCTGTGTCGGTAATCACGCATAAGCCTGAGATGAGACGCTTCATGTTTTCGTCGAGTCAAGTTGCTTCAAAGGAGTGATTTTGGAAAGATGCGGTTAAGCCGTGTTGACAAAGGCGATTGCGTCCTGAAAGGCGCGAACTGTTTCAGAAATATCCGCGCTCTGCATCAACGATGAAATTGCGGCAACGCCGAAGGCGCCGTTCTGCACGCATTGACGGGCGTTTGCAGGCGTGATGCCGCCGACCGCGAAAATCGGAATGTGTATGTGTGTTGAAATATCATTCAAAAAACCTAGCCCGCGCGGTGGCTGTTTCGGCTTCGATGCGGTTTTAAAGATATGCCCGACGATGAGAAAATCTGCGCCGCATCGTTGCGCGTCAATCGCGCCGTCAAGGTCGTGAACGCTCCTGCCGACGAGAAGCATCGGGTTGATGTGTTTAACGACTTGAACGGGAAAACTTGTTTCCGGCAGCACAACGCCGTCGGCGTTCACGGCGAGCGCCACATCGAGTCGGTCGTTGATGAAAAGACGTGCGCCGTACATGAGGGTTATCCCGCGCAGGGCGCTGGCAAGCGCATAGAGCGATTTTCCATCTAATGTTTTCTCGCGGAGTTGAACGAGTGACACGCCCGCCCGACAGGCGTCGCTAACCACCTCGAGGAGCGGGCGATTCGACAAGGCTTGGTCGGTAATCAAAAACAAACGTGAAAACTTATGTTGATTTTCTGAGAGGCTCATTGTCCGATAACGCCTTCGAGCGGGCTTGACGCGGTTGCGTAAAGTTTCTTCGGAATGCGTCCGGCTTCAAAGGCGAGCCGTCCGGCGGCAACGGCGAGTTTCATCGCGGTCGCCATTTGAACAGGATGTTGGGCTTGTGAAATCGCTGTGTTGAGCAAGACGCCATCCATGCCGAGTTCCATCGCAATCGCCGCATCACTTGCCGTGCCGACGCCCGCATCGATGATGAGGGGAATGTCGGGCAGTTGCTCGCGAATAATTTGCAGGTTGTAGGGATTTCGAATGCCCATGCCAGAGCCAATCGGCGCGCCAAGCGGCATCACGGCAGCGCAACCGATGTCGTAAAGTTTTCGACACGTGATCGGGTCGTCGTTGCAATAGGGCAGAACAATGAATCCATCGGCGACAAGTTTTTCGGCGGCTTTGACGAGTTCAATCACATCGGGAAAGAGCGTTTCATCGTCGCCGATGACTTCGAGCTTTATCCAATTGGTCTCGAGTGCCTCGCGGGCAAGCTGCGCGGTCAGTATCGCGTCTTTGGCGGTGAAGCATCCGGCGGTATTGGGAAGCAGCCAATACTTTTTTTGGTCAAGGTAGCCTAAAATACTTTCCGACGATTTTTCGTTCAGGTTCACGCGGCGAACAGCGACGGTAACAATTTCCGCGCCGCTGGCATCGAGCGCGCTCATCATCGTTTGCGGATTCGGGTAGCGCGATGTGCCTACAAGCAGGCGCGAGTGAAAGACTTTGTTGGCGATGATTAGCTCAGACATACGTCAAGAATTTTATTCAAACAACCGCTTATCCCAGAAACACGTTCAACGCGGCGTTGAGCGTGGCGCACGGCTTTACATCGATGCCGAAATTTTTTTCAAGTTGCTTCGATTCCTTGCCGTAGCGCGGCACAACCACGCGCTCGAAGCCCAACTTTTTCGCTTCCATCACGCGCCGTTCCAAATGCGGCACGGCTCTGAGTTCGCCCGCCAGACCAATTTCGCCGATTGCCGCCGTTGAAGAGTCCGCCGGAATGTCGCGCAAACTCGATGCAATCGAGACGGCGACGGCAAGGTCGACCGCTGGTTCAGTCAAGCGCAAGCCGCCGGCAATGTTGAGAAAAACATCTTGCGACCACATCGGCAAGCCCAAGCGTTTATCCAGCACCGCAAGCAGCAACGAGAGCCGTCGTCCGTCGAAGCCACTTGACACGCGCTGCGGCGCGGCGTAGTTCGTCTTCGAGACCAACGCTTGCACCTCGACCAAAATCGGACGTGAGCCTTCGACCGATGAGGCGACACACGACCCTGACACGCCGTAGCTGCGTTCTGCCAAAAAAAGTTCCGACGGATTTGCGACTTCCGCTAAGCCTTCTTCTGCCATTTCGAAAACGCCGATTTCATTCGTCGATCCAAATCGATTTTTCAACGCGCGCAAAATTCGGTATCGATAGTTCGAATCGCCCTCGAATTGCAACACCGTATCGACAATATGTTCCAACGCTTTGGGTCCGGCGATAGAGCCTTCTTTGGTGATATGCCCAATGACGAATGCCGTGATGCCGAATTTCTTTGCGGTTTGCATAATACGCGACGTGCATTCGCGCACTTGTGTAACGCTGCCGGGTGAGCTTTCATACAGCGTAGAATAAATCGTTTGGATGGAATCAATCACAACGATGTCGGGCTTGGCGGTTGCAAACGTGTCGAGAATTGCTTCCAACTCGGTTTCGGCAAGCAGGAGCAGGTTATCGGACGCAACGCCCATACGCTCGGCGCGATTTTTAATTTGGTGAACGGACTCTTCCGCCGAAATGTAGAGAATGGTTTGAGCGAGCATTTTGGGCGCAATTTGCAGCATCAGGGTCGACTTTCCGACGCCCGGTTCGCCGCCGATGAGAATCACGGAGGCTTGCATCAACCCGCCACCTAAGACGCGGTCAAATTCGCCAATGCCCGTCGAGAGACGGTCTTCTTTAAGGGCATGCAAGTCTTTCAATCGTTTTGGAACAGCCAGTGCTGCGCCCGACGACGCAAACGCGGTGCGAGATTTGCCATTGCCTTTTTCTTCGACGACGACTTCTTCTACCAGCGTTCCCCAGTTGCCGCATTCAAAACATTTGCCTTGATACTTGACCGAAATCGCCCCGCAGGTGGAGCAGACATATCGCGTTTTAGTTTTCGCCATCGATCATTTTCCATTGCCCATTGCGGCGGTTACATCGTCAATCGAGAGCCCAAGCGACCTGGCGATTTCTTCAGCCGAATATCCTGCTTTTGCCAAAAGCGGCACGGCTTCCAACTTTCCGGCTTTCAATCCTTCCTTTATTCCCTCTTTCATGCCTTCTTTCATGCCCTCTTCCATTCCTTTCATAAGCGCCGCTTCTTTTACCTCTTTCTCGACCTCCTGTCTGATGTCGTTGTAAAGCACAGTTCCTCTGAATCCTTCCCGAAGCGTTTCTGATAGTCCTAACATTTCTCGAACCTCCTCTCGTGTTTTATTTGAAAATTTATACAAAATCAACGTCTCTATCAACGCAGGAAACCCTTGTTGGTGCAAGGGATTTTGGTTGTCGGCTTTGGCTCTTTCAAGCAGTCGCCTAGCTTTTTCAACAGCGTTTTTTTCAGGCTCGACGATGAGTTTGACAAGTGCAACTCCAAGCGATAAGTTTTCCAGGTCCGGCAGTTCGTTCAAATAAATTTGCTTTACCTTGCCCATCTCCAACAAAAAACGATGCGCATTGGAAATAGGGGCTTCAAGGCTGCTTGACGGATAAATGACAACAGCAATCCAGTCGCGCTCGACGGCGTTTTGATACAAGTAGAGTCCGATTTCTGCAAAGAGCCGTGCGTAGAGTTTTTCGTCTTTTTGAGACTGAATTTCCGTAAAGTAAATCGGTTCGTTTGGCTTCGTAGAAACTAAAACACCATCGAGCCGAAACGATGACTCTTTAAGCTCAACGGAACTGAATTGGTAGTTGCGTCCGTCTCGCGTCTCTTCTACGACATCAAAGAAAATTTGCGGATAGGTTTTGAATATCTCATAAAATAAGACATCGTTTCTCATATCGTGCTAAATCGCCTGCGCGGGTTTTTGCTCTGCAAAGAGCGGCTCGCGCGCCGTTGGTGCATCAATGGATTTCTTGTCGGTCGAGAGATACGAATAAATCGACGGCACAACATAGAGCGTTAGTGCGGTCGAGAATATCATGCCGCCAACAACTGCAATGCCCATGGAGACGCGGCTTTCCGCGCCTGCGCCGAGCGCCAACGCAATCGGCAGAAACCCAAGAATGGTGGCAAGGCTCGTCATTAAAATTGGACGGAAGCGCGAGACAGCGGCGTCTTGAACCGCATCGATAAGTTTCAGCCCGTCGTCTTTGCGTTGATTGGCGAACTCGACGATGAGAATACCGTTTTTCGTGACAAGTCCGATAAGCATGATAATGCCAATTTGGCTGAAAATGTTGAGCGTCTGATTGAAATACCAGAGCGCGAAAAGCGCGCCCGCGAGCGCCAGTGGCACCGTGAAGAAAATCGTAAGCGGGTCGCGGAAACTCTCGAACTGCGCTGCCAAAATGAGATAGATGAGAAGTAATGCAAGACCAAACGCGAAGAGCAAACTGGACGAACTTTCTGCAAAGTCTTTCGTTGTGCCGGCCAGCGCAGTGCTGCACGATTCGTCGAGCGTCTCTTTCGCAATCGCGTCCATCGCAGCAATCGCGTCGCCCATTGTCATGCCTTTGGCAAGTCCCGCAGAGACAGTCGCCGAGACGTAACGGTCGTAGCGAAAGAGTTGCGGCGGACTGGATTGCTCCGAGAGGCTGACCAAGTTATCGAGCTGAATCAGGTCTCCGCTTCGACTTTTGACAAAAATGGATTTCAGGTCGAGCGGCTCGTCTCTGTTCTCGCGCGCAAGTTGCCCGATGACTTGATACTGCTTGCCGTTCATAATGAAATACCCGAAGCGTTGTCCGCTAAACGCCGACTGCAACGTTTGTGCGACATCGGCAATCGAGACGCCCAAGTTCCGCGCCTTTTCGCGGTTGACCAACACTTGAATTTCCGGTTTAGTGAATTTCAGATTCACATCGACGACGCCGCCGAAGACGGGACTCTTTTGCGCTGCGTCCAAAAATTTCGGCAGAGTTTCTTTAAGTTTATCGAGGTCAGGCGCACGCACGACATATTGGACGGGCAAGCCGCTTTTGCCCACGCCGCCGCCGATGGTCTGCTCTTGCACGACAAAACTCCGAGCGACAGTTTGGTTTCTAATAAGTTGTTGAAGGTTGTCCGCAATTTGCTGCTGCGTGCGCGTGCGCTCTTCCGGGTCTTTCAGGATTATGCGCACAATGCCGCTATTGACGGCGGCAGCGCTGCGTCCCGATGCGGTTACGGTGATGACCCCATTGTTTTCTGGCACGGCGGTTTTAACCACGTCATACATTCCCATCATGAACTGGTCCATGTATTCAAACGACGTGCCTTCGGGCGCGGTAACCGAGATGCGTAGTGAACTGCGGTCTTCAAGCGGCGCGAGTTCCGACTTCAACAGCGAGCCAACGCCGAAGATAAGGGCAACAGATGCCGCCATGACCACCAACCCAAGCCAACGGTGTTTCATGAACGACGCGAGTGAGTCTTTGTATGCGGCGGTCAGCCATATAAAAAACGGTTCGGTCAGTTCGTAAAAACGATTGCCGTGATGTGGTTTCAACAAGCGCGTGCTAAGCATCGGCGTGAGCGTAAGCGCGACAAACGCCGAAATGAGCACCGAGCCAGCGACGACAATGCCGAACTCTCGAAACAAGCGTCCCGTAATGCCTTGCAGGAAAATCACAGGCAGAAATACTGCTGCCAACACGATAGTCGTCGAGATAACAGCGAAGAAAATTTCCTTTGAGCCTTTCAAGCCGGCTTCAATCGGCGACATGCCGTCTTCGATTTTTGCATAGATGTTTTCCAGCACCACGATGGCGTCGTCGACCACCAAGCCAATTGCCAGCACAATGCCGAGCAAGGTCAGGACGTTGATGGAGAAGTTCATAACATACATAATGAAGAACACGCCGATAAGCGAGATGGGAATTGCAAGAACAGGAATGAGCGTCGAGCGCCAATCGCGCAGAAAGAGAAAAATAATCAATACGACGAGACCAAACGCAATAATTAAGGTCTCTTCGACTTCGCCGATAGAAGCGCGGATATATTCTGTTGCATCGAAGCTGACATCGATGGTCAAGTCTTTGGGCAAATCTTTTTTGATGATGGCGATGCGCTTATAGACTTCATCGGCAATAGCGATGTTGTTCGCGCCCGGCTGCGGCACGATGACGACGACGACCATTGGAATGCCGTCGCGCCGAAGCATTGAGCGCTCGTTTTCAGGTCCCAATTCTGCACGCCCGACATCTTTTAGCCGAATGGTTTTGCCGTCCGTTTCTTTGATGATGAGTTCGTTGAACTCGTCCGGTTTTTCTAAACGCCCCATCGTGCGAATCGAGAGTTCTGTCGAGTTGCCTTCAATTCTGCCCGATGGCAGCTCGATATTCTCGGTGTTGAGCGCGTTGCGCACATCGAGCGGCGTCAGTCCGTAAGCGGAAAGTTTGGTGGGATCGAGCCAGAGCCGCATTGAGAAACGGCGCTCGCCCCAGATGCTGACTTCGCTGACGCCCGAGACAGTTTGCAAGCGTTCTTTGATAGTATTGCGGGCGTAGTCGCTCAGTTCCAAAAGATTGCGCGAATTGCTTTGCAGGGTAAAGCCCATAATCGGGTCGGCGTTGGCATCAGCCTTTGAAATGACCGGCGGGTCGGCGTCGGGCGGCAAGGAGCGCACAGCACGCGAGACGCGGTCGCGCACATCGTTAGCAGCGGCTTCCAAATCGACGTCCAAGTTGAACTCGACGGTAATGTTGCTTCTGCCGTCGGAACTCGACGAGGTCAGGGTGCGAATACCCGCCGCACCGTTGATGGACTCCTCGAGCGGCTCTGTGATTTGCGACTCGATAATATCGGCGTTAGCACCCGTGTAGCTGGTCGAGACATTGATGACCGGCGGGTCAATCGCAGGATATTCCCGAATGCCGAGATAGGTAAATCCGATGATGCCGAAAAGAATAATCGTTAGCGACATTACAATCGCCAGCACCGGTCGCCGAATGCTAATTTCTGATAAACTCATGACTCGAGTAGGTTTGAATGAATAACATGTCTCTGTTTAATCGCTTGCCACATCGGTGAAATTAACCGACATGCCCGGACGGAGTTGCAGGATGCCGGTCGTAATGACCGTATCGCCCTCGTTCAAGCCGCTGGTGATTTGCACGTCTTTATCGGTGCGAATGCCGACCTCGACTTTTTTCGATGCCGCTTTGCCGTTCCGCGCCACAAAGACGCTTTGCCCTTTGAGCTCCGGCACTAAGGCTTCGGTGGGAATCATAAATGCGCGGTCAATTTCTTGCAGTTGCAATTCCACTTCCGCAAATGCGCCCGGAAATACGGTGCCTTCGGTGTTCGGATAAATCGCCCGCACAGGCAAGGTGCGTGTTGCTGGGTCGACTTTCGGCTCAATCGCATAGACGACGCCTTCGCGTTTTTTTTCTTCGCTTTGCACGCGGAACAACACCTTATCGCCTTTGCGCACAACACCTGCGTATTTTTCGGGAACGGAAAAATCGATTTTCACGGGACGAATGCTCTCTATCGTGGCAATTTTTGTCGTCGGCGTAATGAACGCGCCAACGCTGACATAGCGTAAGCCGATTTGTCCGTCGAAGGGCGCGCGCACTTCGGTTTTCTCAATTTGCGCTCGCGTAATTTCTATTTCGGCTCTCAGCGTGTTGAGTTCGTTGAGCGCGTTGTCATATTCTTCCTGACTGACGGCTTTTTGTTCCAAAAGTTTTCGTTGTCGCTCTTCGCGCACTTCGGCGAGTTTGCGTCGATACTCGGTGCGTTGAAGTTGCGCTTGCAATTCGTTATCATTGATTTTTACCAAGAGATTTCCCTGTTTGACCGTGCTGCCTTCCGAAAATAAAATCCGCGTGATTCTGCCCGACGCTTCGCTGCGCAACTCGACCTCTTCGTTGGCTGTAATCGTGCCAGAGGCGATGACTTTGTTGTCGAGTTTTCTGGGGTTCAAGACATACCCTTTCACAGGTAAGGCACTGGCGCCGGCGGGTTTGGTCGCCGAACTATTTTCTTTGGACGGAGAGAGACGCAGGGCAATTAACACGCCGACAATGGCGATGGCAAGAACGCTAATAACAACAGGCTTTTTGAGCATACTTGAAAAAATTAAAGTGCAGCAAATCGGCGATTCAACGCTTCGTTTTTTAAGCACCTAAAATATAGCCGCTTTGTAGCTTACGCAAACTAAACTAACCTAACCTGTTTTTCACCGATATGGTTCGTCAGATTGTCTGTTTTTTCATTGCCGTTTTTCTCGCGCTTGGCTGTTCGGGCAAAGCGCCGTCCGCCGAAAAATCTGCGCCGCCGAGCCACGCCGTTTCAGATAACGCGCAGCAAGGCGACTTCATCGAGGACTTTGAGCGCGGCGAAAAGAAAGGCTACGCGCAAGCATTTGTCAGGCTAAAATCCGGTCAATGGATGCTCGATAACGCGCTGATTGGGCAAGACGACAACGACCGCAAGAGCGGCTCACAAGCCGTGCGCGTCAAAGGCAATGGGAAACTGACAATGTTGTTCGATGTTCCCAACGGCGCAGGCGTCGTCTCGGTCAAGCATGGCGTCTATGGCAGAGACGCTGGCGGCAAGTGGGAACTCTGGCGCTCCGTTGATGGCGGCAGCACTTGGGCGCGATGCGGCGCGTCAGTCCAAAGCACCTCGCCGACGCTCCAAACGGCGACATTTACGCTCAACGTGCAGGGCAACGTCCGCTTGGAAATTCGGTGTTATCAAGACGAAAAATCGCGCCTCAACTTTGATGATGTCTCCATCGCTGCGTTTGGTCAGCCTGCATCGCCGACGTCGAGCGTGCCGTCGCCTTCGGCAAGTGCATCAAGTTCGGAGCCGAATCGAACCGCTGACCACCATCTGACGCTCGGCATTCCGACAGATGCCGACAACTCCGACGACTATATTCTTAAACGCCCGCAATATGTGCTGTCTTACAATCGTTATCGCAATACAGCAAATTGGGTGTCATGGAATTTAAATGCGTCGTGGTTCGGAACGACGGGGCGGACGCAAACGCGCTTTAGTCCCGACCCCGACCTGCCGGCGCTCTTCTACCGCGTTACGCACGACGACTACACGGGAAGCGGCTTCGACCGCGGACACATCGTCCGTTCCGAAGAACGCACGCGCACGATCGAAGACAATGCCGCAACGTTCTACATGACGAACGTTTTGCCGCAGAAGCCCGACCTAAATCAGGGCGTTTGGAACGACTTTGAAAAATACTGCGAAGAACTTTGCAAGCGCCATAACAAAGAGCTGTTTGTAATTGCGGGCGGAATTTTTGAAAAAAATTATCGCGTCATCGGCAAAGGCGTCGCCGTTCCAAAAAGCACATGGAAAATCGTCGTCGTCTTGGAGCGCGGACAAGGATTGAAGGACATCACGGCAAATACGCGCGTCATTGCGGTGGATATGCCCAACATCGACGGCGTGCGTTACGACAAGTGGCAAAAGTATAAAACCACCGTGCGCACCCTTGAAAACGCAACCGGCTACAACTTTCTATCCGCGCTGCCCAAGGCGCTGCAAGACGCGCTCGAGACAAAACTCGATGCGGAATAACGGTCGCAGAAAAATCGGTTGCTATCGTGTAAATTCCGTTTTCTGAAATTCAAACGATGCGCTATGAATCCGCAGTTACGCGGCTTGACTGAATCTGAAGCAATGCGCCGCGCCGCCGCAGGCAAAAGCAACAAGCAAACCAACCCGCACGCCAAGACCGCCAGAGAAATCATTTTGGAAAACTCTCTGACGATTTTCAACCTCATCAACTTCGGCATTATTGCGCTGCTCTTCGTCATCTTTCTGGTTACAGATGATTCCCGTTTGCTGCTCGATAGCGTCGGCGTGGTCATTGTCGTCATTGTCAATACGGTGATTTCCATTGTGCAAGAATTTCGGACGCGGGAAATTTTAAGTCAAACGCGCTTGATGTTGGAGCGCGATGTTATCGTGGTGCGCGAGGGCGTCGAGCGCCAGATTCCGCAAGAACGCATCGTCGAAGGCGATGTCGTCAAAATTGGGCGCGGCGATTTTGCAGCGGTCGACGGCGAGGTGATAGCCTCAACTATGCTGGAAATGGACGAGTCGTTGCTGACCGGCGAATCGCTCACCATCGAAAAGCCTGTGGGCGCAAAGCTGTTTTCGGGAAGTTTTTGCGTTTCAGGGTCGGGATACTATGTCGCCGAGCGTGTTGGCGCGGATTCTTACGCGGCGAAAATCAGTCGCCTTGCCAAAGAGTATAAATTTGTCAGCACGCCGCTTCAAAAAAAGGTCGACCAAATTTTCATTGTCTCGTTCATCATTGCGATGGTCTTAGCAGCGATTGAAGTTATCTCGCATGCGGCGCAAGGCACATTGCTCGATGTCGAGTTCATTCGCCGCGTGGCGACGCTCGTCATCACGCTCTTGCCCGAAGGCTTGGTGTTTTTTACGACGGTCGTGTTTGCCGCAGGCGTGTATCGAGTGATGAGAATGGGCGCGGTAGTCCAGAAACTCAACGCGATTGAGTCGTTCTCGACCGTCGAAGCCGTCTGCCTTGATAAAACAGGAACGCTGACAGAAAATCAATTGGCGGTTCAAAGCGTCTTGCCGGTCAATGGACTCTCGCGGTCTGATGTTGAGGCATTGCTTGGCGCGTTTGCCAAGGCGTCGTCCGACTCCAACGCAACGATTCTGGCGTTGCGCCAATTGCCTAACGAAACAACATCGACCGTGCTGGAAGAACTGCCGTTCAGTTCGGCGCGAAAGTTCTCTGCAATGAGATTAAAACTTGCCGATGCAGAAGCCGCTTTCGCGCTCGGCGCAATCGAACTCTTGGAATCCAAATTGACCGACGACGCTAAAGCTGCTGCCTTGAATGCCATTCGTGAAAACGGATTGACCGGTTATCGAAATTTGCTCTTTGCCGAGTTACCGCAAAATGCGCCGCTCTCTGCGCTCTCCGCCGAAAGTGCGTTGATGCTCAAACCGCTTGCAGTCGTCTCGCTCACCGGTCCGATTCGCGCCGATGCACATATTGCACTGCAACTTTTTCGCGACAACCACGTGCGCTTGAAGATTCTTTCTGGCGACGCAATTGATTCCGTTCAAGCCACATTGCACCGCGTCGGCTGGAACGCTGGCGAAACCGATTGTATCACAGGCGCGGCGTTAGAAAAACTGCCCGACGCCGAGTTCGAGACTGCCGTCAAAGAAAAAAGCGTCTTCGCGCGCTTGAAGCCCGAACAAAAACAAAAAATCATTCGGCAACTCAATAAGTCGCAGCGCACGGCGATGATTGGCGACGGCGTCAATGATGTGCCGGCGGTCAAAGAAGCCACGCTTGGCATTGCGATGGAGGAGGGAAGCGCAATAACGAAAGAAGTGGCGGACATTGTGCTGCTCAAAAATAAATTTTCGGTGCTGCCCAAAATTTTTGAAGAAGGGCGCATCATTATGAACAGCGTCTCTGCAATCGCCAAACTTTACCTAACGAAGAATGTAATTGTGCTGCTCTTGAGCGTTGTAACCATCGCGTTGGGAACAGTCTTTCCCTTGACGCCGCGCCGGTCGGGACTCTTGGCAATCGTCGGCGTTTCTTTGCCTGTCTATTTCATCACAGCGTTCAATAAAAAGACAACGCCAAGCAAAGCGTTTTTTACCGAACTCTTTGCCTTCATTGGCGCGTCGCTGATTGCAATGACGGGGGCAAGCTACCTAACAGAATTTCTCGTCGGCTTGATGTTCGAGCACTCGTCAGTCGAGTTGCAAATGTCGATGCTCTCCACGCTCGTGGCGCTGTGCATTGCAAAT
Organism: [Candidatus Thermochlorobacteriaceae] bacterium GBChlB; assembly: GCA_000724175.1. Classification (GTDB taxonomy): domain Bacteria; phylum Bacteroidota; class Chlorobiia; order Chlorobiales; family Thermochlorobacteraceae; genus GBChlB. Next base: position 16,270 of record JPGV01000007.1, read on the forward strand.
GCGTATTGGATTTCAACGCAGTCGAATCCCGAAAAGCAAAGAGTGTTCCTGAATGCGAGTGCCGTCATTATGCTGGTCTACGCATTTTTAACGCAGACCGAGTGGACGGTGTTTCCGATTAACGTGCTCAAAGCATTTTATGAAATCGAGAACTTTCGGTGGCAGCTTTGGAGCGCGATTGGATTTTCGAGCGCGTTGGGAATCGCGCTGTTGTTCGCTCTGCATCGGCTCGCGGAACGCATCGTCAAGAACGCGCTTGAGCGCTAAGGGTTACAACGCCATCGCCTGCTGTGCTGCGCGGATAGCCGATACAATCACGGCAGCCTCAATTGCGTCGTCGGATAAATACGCCTTGCCGAGCTGACGAAGCAAAACAAAACGCAGCCGCCCACCCGACTTTTTCTTATCGCTCGACATGTTTTCCAGCATCGCTTTCGGCGGCACATCAAGAAAGTATTTTTTGGTCGTCGACGGCTTGATGGGAAAGCGTTTGGCAAGGTCAATAATGCGATGGAACGCTGCCTCGTCAATGTTCCCGACAGCGTGCGCAAGACTTGCCGCACAACACATTCCGAACAAGACTGCTTCGCCGTGCCGCAGGTATTTGTAACGGGCGATTTTCTCAAGCGCGTGTCCGAATGTGTGTCCGAAGTTAAGCGTTGCTCGAAGTCCCATCGTCTCCTTGAAATCCAATTTCACGATGCGCTGTTTTGCCCTAACGCTTTTTTTTATGACGGTGTCGATGTGCGGCGATTGCAAGGCGGCAATGCGTTCAAAGTGTCGCTCGATGTAGCGGAGAAAGGGTTCGTCGCTGATGAGCGCGTATTTCAGCGCTTCGGCAAGTCCGGAATAGACATCGCGCGTGGGCAAGGCATTTAGGAAGGCTTTATCAATCAGCGTCAGCATTGGCGGGTAAAAAAAACCGATGAGATTTTTTCCCTGAGCATGATTGATGGCAACTTTTCCGCCGATGCTGCTATCGACCATCGCTAAAAGCGTTGTTGGGACATGAATGAGCGGCAAGCCACGCAAATAACTGGCGGCGATGAACCCGGCAAAATCTCCGACGACGCCGCCGCCGACGGCAAGCACAGTGTAACTGCGGTCGATGCCTGCGGCAATTAAGTTGCCGTAAACACGCTCGGCATTCCGAAAACTTTTCGCGGTTTCATTCGCAGCAACGGTAACAAGGTGATAGTTGAACTCGGCTTTTTTCAATGTGGTTTTCAAGCCATTGCCGAAAAGGCGGGCAGTGTTTGTATCGAAGAACAAAACGACGCGCTTTGGTAAATGGCGTTTATCAAATTCGTCGCCGATGTGGTCAAGGGCAGAGCTGGCTATAATCACCTCGTTCAAACGATACGAAGGGTTTGAGGATTATCGGAAGCAGTGTCTTGCGGCGCGGTATGTTCTTTGAGATGTTTCTCAATCTGGCGCGTCAGATGCTCAACGGTTTTGCCAATCGGCGTTTGGTCGGTTTCCACCGAAATGATGGCGTGGCTTTTGTAGCGCTCCTCGCGCCGCAAAAACATTTGCTCAATTCGGGCGCGAAGTTCTTGGGGCGTCAGTGGCTCGCCCGACGCGGATTTCATCATCGGGCGGTCGTCTTTGTTCGAGAGCCGGCGCGTCAGCGTATCAAGGTCAGATTTAAGGTAAATCAGCGTGCCGGAGTTTTTGATAATCTCGTATGTTTGGTCGTGTTCCAATGTTCCGCCGCCAAGCGCGACGACAAGGTTTTCTGCGTGCGACAACTGACTGATAAGCTCCAACTCGCGCTGCCGAAAATATGCTTCACCTTTCTCGCTAAAAATCTCGACCACGCTTTTTTGCTCGAGTTCTACAATTGCTCGGTCAACATCGATAAAGTCAAAGCCGAGTGAATTGGCGAGAATCGGCCCTATCGTCGATTTGCCCGCCGTGCTGAATCCTGTTAGAAAAATTAAATTTGCTTTTCGTTTCATGCTCAAAAACCCATCGCTATCGTTGGAGAAAACTGTTTAAAATTTATACAAAAAACTAAAACAACAACCAATTTGCTAAATTCAAAAAAGCATTTCATTGCGATATGATGACAGGCACGCCAATGTGGCAAGGCAACGCACAGTTTTTTGACGGCGAAACGCCGTATCCGATGTCGGTGCGACTCGCGGTGTCGCCGAACGACATTACACTGTTCCGGGCAGGCGTCGAGACGCGCTGCGCCGTCGGCGAGTTCAACATCACCGAGCAGCAAAGCGCAGACTATGTGCGAATTGAGAGCAAAAAATTCGGCAAGGGCGTTGTCATGCTCAACGATAAAAGTGGGATTGCAGCGTTGGAGTCCGTCGGATTTTACGCGCCGAGCAGGTCGTTTAAGACCTCTTTCGCGCAACGCGCCATCATTTTCTTCGGCACGACCGGGACGCTTGCCGCGCTCTTTTTTTTCTTCGGAATTCCCGCGCTCGTCGATGCTGGCACAAGCGCTGTTCCAAAAGACGTAGAGATAACACTCGGTAAAACGGTCTTTGAAGAGGTCGCGTCAAAAAATAAACTTGCGTCGGATTCGGCGACGATGCGCGTGCTCTCCAAATGCGCGGCGTTTATTCAAGAGATGAGCGGCAAAGACGCCTATAAAATGTCATTGGCGATTGTCGAAGACCGTAACATCAAAAACGCATTTGCGCTGCCGGGCGGTTACATCGTAATCTATCGCGGGATTTTAGAATCAATGGAAAACGAAAGCGAGTTCTTTGGGCTACTCGCGCACGAAGCTGGGCATGTCTACTTGCGTCACGGCACGCGGCGCCTCGTTAGAACGGCGGTGTTGGGAATTACTTTCTCGCTGCTCTTCGGCGATGTGGGCGGCGTCTCGGCGGTGCTGCTCGACAACAGCCAACTGCTGCTGAACCTCTCATACGACCGCGACGAAGAACTTAGCTCCGATAAATACGCGATTGAATTGCTCGACCGCGCTGGACTTGACCCAAGCGCACTTGCTGGCTTACTTCGGCGCATCAGCACGACTGGCAGCACGCTGCCGCCCGCGCTGCTTTCATCGCACCCCTCGACCGACGAGCGGTTTGAACTTGCATCAAGGCACAAACGCGCCGCTGCCAAACAGATTTTAACACTCGACGAGTGGCACGTCCTAACCAACAAAACAACCGCGTCAAAATGAAAAACCATCGCTTAGTCATCTTCCTCATAGCGCTCTTCGCCTTTGTTTCCAATGGTGCAGAGGCACAGCAAAAAAAACTCACGCTTGAAGACATTTTCAAATCGCGCAAACTCTCGCCACAATTTGTGAGCGGATTTAATTGGGTAAGCGGCACAACCTACGCCGCGCTTGAACCTGACAACGCGACTAAAACCATGAACATCACACTCACCGATGCGCTGACCGATAAAAAAGAAATGGTCGTGAACGGCGTCGATTTAACCCTTGACGGCAAGCCGCTCGATTACGCGCACTTTGAAATCGGCTCTGACGGCGATCACGTGCTTTTCACAGGCGCCTTGCAAGCCCGCCGGCTCAAAACTGGCGGCGACGTGTATCTATTTAATCGCAAAACCAAAACGCTGAAAAAAATTTCCACGACCACTGGCGAGTATGAAATCGTAAAGCTGTCGCCCAATGGAAAAAAAATTGGCTATGTGCGCAATAAAAATTTATTCGTCTACGACATCGCGTCGGGCAAGGAAACGCCGCTGACCAAAGACGGCACAGAGAACATCCTCAATGGCGTATTTGATTGGGTGTATGAAGAAGAATTTTCCATCATCGACGGCTGGCAGTGGTCGCCCGATTCGAAATACATCTCATTTTGGCGACTTGACCAAACGAACGTTCCTGCGTTCAAAATCGCCAAATACGATTCGCTCTATTTATCGTTTCTCGATTACCGCTATCCGAAAGCAGGCAATAGAAATTCGACGGTCAAACTCGGCATTGTTGCTGTGGATGCAAAGAAACCAAAAGCGATATTCATCGACTTGGGCAAGAACGAAGACATTTACATTCCGCGTATGGATTGGCTACCAAATTCAAAACAGGTGGCATATCAACGCTTGAACCGCGAACAAAATGTGCTTGAACTGTTTTTCTACGACGTGCAAAAGAACACATCGAGGCTGGTTCTGAAAGAGGAAAGCAAGGCATGGCTTGAAATCGAGAGCAACGGGTATCACTTTTTGAAGAACAGCGATGCCTTTATTTGGCAATCCGACCGCGACGGCTTCCAACATTTTTACCTGCACAACTACGATGGCTCTCTCAAAGCGCAACTGACCAAAGGCGACTTCGATGACGATGCGCTGCTTTTCGTCGATGAGCAAAACCAAACGATTTACTTTACGTCGTCAAAAGAAAGCCCGTTGGAGCGCCACCTTTACTCAGTGAAGTTCGACGGCTCAGAGATGAAAAAGCTCACGACCGAAAAAGGCACGCATAGCGCAGAATTTTCGCTCGACGGCAAACTTTACCTGCACACGTTTTCAAACGCATCGACGCCGCCAAAATTTTACCTTCGCAAACAAGACGGCGCGCTCGTCCGTGACCTTGAAACCAACGCCGCGCTGACAAAGACGCTCTCGGAATACGCGGTCGGCATGCATCGATTTCTGTCGTTCAAAACAAGCGAGGGGGTCGAGCTAAATGCGTGGATGCTTGCGCCCGCCGATTTCGATTCGACGAAAAAATATCCGGTGTTGATGTATGTCTATGGCGGACCCGGCTCGCAAACCGTGCGCGATGCGTGGGGGACAATCGGCTTGTGGTATCATCATCTGGCGCAGTTGGGCTATGTGGTCTTCAGCGTCGATAATCGCGGCACCGGCGCGCGCGGCGCGGCGTTCAAAAAACAAACCTACAAGCAACTCGGCATTGCCGAAACCAAAGACCAAGTCGAGGGCGCAAAATACCTTGCGTCGTTGCCGTTCATCGACAAAACTCGAATCGGCATCTACGGCTGGAGCTACGGCGGCTATATGACCTCGATGTGCATGACCTACGGCAACTCGCTTGGCGAACAAGTCTTTAAAGCAGGCATTGCGGGCGCGCCAGTAACGCATTGGAAATTTTACGACACGATTTACACCGAGCGATTTATGGACACGCCGCAGCGCAATCCTACTGGATACGACATCTCTGCGCCGCTGACGCACGCACAAAAACTCAAAGGAAATTTTCTGCTCATTCACGGCACGCTCGACGACAATGTGCATTTTCAAAATTCCGCCGCCTTTGCTAAAAAATTGCAAGAAGCCGGCAAGCCGTTTCAAACGATGTTCTATCCCGAACAATATCATGGCGTTAGGGGACTTGCGCGCTTTCACCTGCATCAACAAATGACGCAGTTCATCTTGGAAAAACTATAAGCTGTCGATGACAGCGGCACTCAACAGCCAACGGTAGGCAAGAAGAGCAGAGAAGAAAAGCGACGGTTGAACGATTGCAGTCATTTATGTAACTTCAACGCACTCGAAAATGAACAAGCAGTAATCAAGTCCACCGACTATGAACAACATTACACTCGGCTTCAACCTTGCAAGGCTGTCACTTTTCCAAATTTCCTTTGGCATCATTTACGCGATTCTGACCGACACGCTCAACCGTGTGATGACAATTGAACTTGGCATCGCCGCCGTGATTGTCGGCGGACTCATTGGCATTCGAGAGATGATGGCATTTCTCGGCGTAAAAATTTGGGCGGGAAACCTCTCCGACCGAACCCGCTTATTTGGCTATCGACGGCTACCGTTTATTTTAGGCGGCTTGCTGTTGAGCTGCGTCTCGTTCTCGCTTATCGCTCCCGCCGCTTTCGCTATGAAAGCAAATTTTTGGCTGAGCTTAATTGAACTTATCGTCATTTTTACTGTGTTTGGCATCGGTTATCACGCCGCACTGACGACCTACTACGCGCTGATTTCTGACTATGCAGGTGAAAAAAATTTGAGCAAAGTGGCCGCCGTTAGTTGGTGCTTGATGGTGCTGACGGGAATCATCACTGCCATCGTGATGGGAAATTATCTCAAAGAGTTCACCAACGAGAAATTGGCGACAGCAATGCAGACCGCCAGCTTGGTCGCGTTTATCATTGGCTTCCTGACGATTATCGGACTTGAACGGCGCAGCGAGACGGTGGAACTTAAAACGGAAGAATCGCTCTCGTTTGCGCAGTCGCTTCAGCTCATCAATGACTCGCCTATTACCAAAGCATTTGCAGTTTATATCTTCATTTCCATTTTCGCTGCATTCGGACATGAACTCATCATGGAGCCGTTTGGCGCAGATGTGCTGGGATTGTCGGTCGCAGAGACGACGAAGTTTCGACAGTATCTCGGCTCGGCGCAGCTGGTCTTTATGTTGCTCACGGGCTTTTTTATCAACCGTATGGGCATCAAAAATGCAGTCTTTATTGGCAACGCCATTTCAACGCTTGGCTTTGTGATGCTGGTCGTTTCAGGCATCACGACGAATGTATCGTTGCTGTATTCAGCGCTCATTACGCTCGGAGTCGGTCTGGGGCTCTGCACGATTGGCAATATTGTATTTATGATTTCTATGCACGCGGGCAGAACTGGGTTGTATATCGGACTGTGGGGGACAGCGCAGAGCGTCGCAATGTTTTCAGGCGACGTTGGTATGGGCGCCGTCCGAGATGTGCTGATGCACAGCGCGTCGCCGATGATTGCCTACGGCGTTCTGTTCCTCATCGTTATCGGCGCGTTTACGATTTCAACTGCAATGCTGCCGCGATTTTCCATCGAGAAATTCGAGGAAGAAAGCCGCGTCTCGCTTGAAAAAATTCTCGCCGTGGCGGGAGACTAATACAGAAATCGTATAAGCGTGAGTCGATGTCAAAACCGTATTGCTCTGACTTAATTTTTGTAAAAGTCCGTTCAAACATTTCGCTTCAAACATTCAACGCAGTAACTAATGAAACGCGTGCTTATTGTCGGCGCGACGGGCGTTTTAGGCAAGGAACTCCTCCCGCTTCTCTCCGCTAAGGGCTTTCATGTGCGCGGTTTGGTGCGCCCCGAATCCAGAGAAAAGTTGGCACAGGCGCGCCAAAGTGGATTGCCAGAGTTCGAGGTCGCCTTCGGCAACATCATGGACAAAGACAGTTTGATGGCGGCGTGCGACGGCATCGACGTCGTTGTCAGCGCTGTGAGCGCAGGACAAGACCGCACTGCAAGTTCACGCGGCAATGCCGAACACTTCGGGCAAATGAACCTCATCAAGGCCGCCAAAGCCTCTGGCGTCAAGCAATTTATTTTTACCTCGACGCTCTTTCCGAAAAATTCGTTGGGATACAGCTTCGTATGGGCGAAACTCATGACCGAAGAAAAACTGCGCGAGAGCGGACTATGCTACACCATTTTTCGACCGTGCGGATTTTTTTACGAACTCTACTATCGCGGCGAGCCTTTCGTGCAACTGACGAATATGTTTCCAATTTTGGGCGATGGCAACAGCACAACGCAAATGCTCGCTGAACAAGACGTGGCGAAAATGTATGCCGCGTCTATCGGTAATCAAGCCTGTTTCAATCGCACATTGGAAATCGGCGGCGGCAGAATTATGACATTTAATCAGTTGATAGAAGAGTGGTCGAAAGTGCGCATGAAATATGAAGGCAAGCATGTAACGCCGCTGCTTATTCCGCTTACGCCCACGCGGATTATGGCGGAAATCGTCAAACCGTTTTACGAGCAAGCATGGGGCTTAGTGCACCTCTTGGAGTTCAGCTACGACTCTATGGAATGCGATATGACCGAACCCAAACGCATTTTGGGAATTGATGACCTGATGACGCTCGAGACTTACATCACGCACGCTTACGAGAAAAAATATGCTGGACGTACGCTGCCCGTATAAACTGCAATAAGTCCGAAGCGCACCGACTCATTGAGCAATCTCGTTTTTAAGTTCGCTGCCGAGCCGCACAATTAAGCTGTGAATCCGCGCTGGCAAAACCGTTTGAGAGACGCCGACCAAATACAGCCCATTGCCAATCGAGCGCATAGCAACAACGGCTTTTTCAAACTCCTTCGTAACAGTCAAGAGCGGCTGAAACTTTGCAGCTTCGCCTTGTTCAGTAACGGCAAAAATTTCCTCCGACATCAGCGCGGTGATTTTGTGCATCTCTTGCTTCTTTGTCGTCGCGTGTTGAAGAATGTTGCCTTGCTCGGTCATTAAAATAGCATGTTCCAGCCCTTCTTCCTCAATCATTGACCAGAGCATCTCTCTATATTTGGCGAAGCGCTGTCGCATTTCGTCGGTGATGACTTCAGGCTTTCGCTCTCGGCGAATGACGCCTTCGTGCGGCGCGAACTGAGGACTGGCTTGAGCGGGGGGCGTTACAGACGTGTTCGCTGCACCGCCAAGCAGTTCGGGACGCTCATCGAGCAATGTTTTCAGAAGCGGACGAATGGTTTGCATGACGCCGCTGATGCGTGTAACGGCGCACGAGGGATTGATGCGCACGCACATTGAAATGGTGCAGTAGCCAAGTGGCTCCTGACAGCGGGCGCGTTGCTGATACTTCGCTGTTGGCTCGAGCAACGAGAGAATTTCGGAACGGGTGCGCTTGGTTGTGGCAGACTGCGATTCGTTGATGATGAAGTCCCAAAAGTATTCTTGCAACTGCTTCAATTGCTTGGCGTCGACCTTTCGGAGTAACTCGCCAAACACCACTTCATCGCCAGCGGCGGAGAGCAGTTGCGTGCGAATCGTATCGAGCGTATCGGTTATCGGTAGTGCAGACGGTTGGCTCATGGTTGATGTATGATAGTCAAACAACGGAATGGTTTTTATGAAAACATGCCGACGGTTACGGCGTTGTCTGAATTAAAACAGTTTGAAAGTAAGCAAGAAGTTCCTTTAAAGCGCGGGCGCGATGGCTGAGCGTATTCTTCTCGGCAAGCGAGAACTCAGCAAGCGTTTTACCGATGTTCGGCAGTTCAAATATCGGGTCGTATCCAAAACCGTTCTCGCCGCGCCGCGCGGTTGCAATCTTACCCTGTAAAACACCTTCAAAACGCCGCTCAAAATAGGACGAGGGTAAGTTTTTTCCAACGTGGAGTTGCGGCGGAATTTTTCCGACCAGCGATAGCACCGTGCGAAACCGCGCTGCACGGGACGATGCGCCTGAAAGGTCGCGCAAAAGTTTTTCAACATTGTCGGCGTAAGTCGGTTTGCGTCCAAGTTCGGCAGTCGCATAGCGCGCTGAATAGACGCCCGGCGCGCCGCCCAAGGCATCGACTTCCAAGCCTGTATCGTCGGATAAGACCAACACGTCGCCCAACCCTTGCGCCGCAAGTGCCGTGTAAATGTCGCGGGCTTTTTTGTCGGCGTTGCCCTCGAGCGTCGGTTCGGTTTCTTCGACCTCATGCAGCTCATAGCCTTGCGCCGCCAAATCGTCAATAGAAAAAATCGTTAGGGCATCGGCGACGGGCGTGAGGGCAAACGACAGTTCACGAACCTTGTCGCGGTTGTGCGTGGCGAGAACGAGCGTGAGTGTTTTGGTCACGGGTGATGCGGTTAGTATTTCACTTTATCGGGTTTTTTGTCCCATGCGTTGAACGCGGCGAGCGCTTCGCTGTGCAAGAGCTGCGTCATCGGTATTTGACGCTCGGAAATGTCGTGCGAAAGTTCGTCATAAAGAAACGAGTCGTCAAAGCCAATCGCTGCCGCATCGACGCGGGTATTGGCGAAGAAGACTTTATCGGGACGCGCCCAATAAATCGCGCCCATACACATCGGGCATGGCTCGCAGGTGGTATAAATTTCGCAGCCCGTCAGCTGAAAACTGCCCAGCGTTTCGCAGGCGGCGCGAATGGCAACGATTTCGGCATGCGCCGTTGGGTCGTTGGTCGAGGTAACTAAATTGGTGCCGCGAGCAATAATTTTCCCATCTTTAACAACAAGCGCGGCGAACGGGCCACCTTTTCCCTCGCGCACGTTTTGAATCGAGAGGCGAATCGCCTCGCGCATAAAGTCTTCTTCCTTCATCGGCTTTGAGCGTCTAAAAATGTTTGAGAAAAATGTTGAACCCAAGAAACAGTGGCTCTCAAGAAAGCAAGCGAATCATCTCGCGCGTCGCCGTTTCTATGCCGACGAGCGCAGCACGGGCAATAAGCGCATGACCGATGCTTACTTCTTCAATGTCCGCAATGAATTTGAATTCTTCAACGTTTCGGTAATTCAACCCGTGACCAGCGACGACGCGAAGCCCAAGTTTGCGACCAAGTGCCGCTGCACGGCGCAGCCGCAGGAGTTCATTGTGAACGTCGGCGTGCGTCTTCAGCCGCGAATACTTGCCTGTGTGAAGCTCAATAAACTCCGCGCCGAGTTCGGCTGCAATGCAAATTGGCTCGTCGTCGGGCTCAATGAAGAGGCTTGTCGGAATGCCATGCTGTTTAAGGTCGGCAATATAGCTCTTGAGCGCAGGGCGAACTTTTTTGACATCGAGTCCGCCTTCGGTTGTCAGTTCCTCGCGCTTTTCGGGAACAAGCGTAACAAGGTCGGGCTTGACATCAATTGCAATGTGCTTCATTTCGTCGGTTGCTGCCATTTCCAAATCGAGTTTGGTTTTGACAACGGCGCGGAGCAGGCGTAAATCGCGGTCGTTGATGTGTCGGCGGTCTTCGCGCAAATGGCAAACAATGCCCGATGCACCTGCAAGTTCAGCAAGCACAGCCGCATGGACGGGGTCGGGGTCGGTTTCTTTACGGGCGTTGCGAAGGGTGGCGATGTGGTCGACATTGACGGCAAGTCGCATATAAAAAATTGAAATCACTGCGCCGAAACGGACGCGAAAATAGTTAGTAACAATTCGATAAACCGCTAAGATAGAAATTTAGTTTGGGCTGAAAAAAACAACTTGCGCAAAAAAGTAAGCCATAAGTGCCGCTAACACGTTGGCGAAATAAAAAAGCCTGCAGCAGTGCGTGCTTGCAGGCTTCGAGACAAAATGATGAAACGGCGCGTCGTTTGTTCACACAGTCGGGCGTAGGTTTGGCACAAGGGCATCTCCCGCCGCGTCGTCAGTGTTTTCCATCTTAGGCGGAATGAGTTGATACATCACAGGCGTAACCAGTCGCGCCAAGAGCGTCGATGAAATCAAACCGCCAATGATGACAATTGCAAGCGGCGAATAAAGCGCCGAGCCTTCAACTGCAATGGGAATCAAGCCGCCGATTGCCGTCGCGCTCGTGAGCAAGACCGGCACGAATCGAATTTGTCCTGCCTTCAAAACCGCGTCGTGAATCGACAAACCTTGTGCGCGAAGCTGGTTGGTAAAGTCGACCAAAAGAATCGAAGTTTTCACCTCAATGCCGATGAGTGCGATGAAGCCAATCACTGCCGTAAATGACAGCGAGTTTCCCGTGAGAAGCAACGCGACAAGCCCGCCAACCACGCCGAGCGGCACCACGCTAAGGACGATGAGCGTGCTGGTGAATCCGCCGAACTCCAAAACAAGCGTTGCCATGACGCCAAAGACCGCAATCAAAATTGCCGTGCCAAGTCCGCCGAAACTTTCTTGCCGACTTTCGATTTCACCCGCAGCCACATAGCGATAGCCGCTTGGGAACGGATACGCATCGAGTTTCGCCAGAATCGCTTTTGTAACGCGGTCAGTGTTGTAGCCTGTTTTCACATACGCCGTGAGCGTTACGCTGCGCTCTTTGTTGTAGTGATTGATTTTCGTGGGCGAGGCTTTGAACTCCGTCGTTGCCAATTGGCGAAGCGGGATTGGCATGCCGGTTACAGACGACACATAAATTTTATCGAGCGCATCGAGCGAGGGTTTTCCGTCGTGCGGCAAGACAAGGTTGATGTTGTATTCATCGCCGTCCTCTTCTCGAAATTTGCCAATCGTCAAGCCCGCGATGGCGAGCCGCACCATGCGGTTAATTTCGGCAATCGGCACGCCGAACATGCCCGCTTTCTCGCGGTCGATGTTCACTTTCAAATCCGTTTTCGTCAACCGAACCGGATTATTGATGTAAATCGTGCCGTCGGTCTCGAAGTAGAGTAGCTCGACGTCGGCGGCAATGCGTTTGAGCGTATCGAGATTTTCGCCCACGAGCCGCATGGCAATCGGCGCGTCAATCGGTGGTCCGTTTTCAAATTCTTTAAGCTCGATTTTCGCATTCGGATAGCGTGCAAACTGCGCCCGAAGCTCATCGTAAAATTTCGGCGTGGCGTTTCCGTCGTAATGCCTGACTTGCCCGAAAATTTCCGCCAGGTTGTTCTGCTCGTTTTTTGGAATCACGTTGTAATAAATCTGCGGATTTCCCTTGCCGACGTTGGTCATGAAGTGTTCAATCTCCGAACTCTCCGCAAGAATTTTCTCGACGAACTGTGCCGCTTTGTCGGTCTCCGAGAGCGCCGAGCCTTCGGGCGTTTCAATGCTGATGAGGAACTGCGGCGTGCCTGCCTTCGGAAATAAACTGAACCCGACCACTGGCACAATCGCTAAACTCGCCGCAAACAATCCAAACGCGATAATCAACGTCGTGCGCGGATTGGCAAGCGACCAATCGAGCAATCGGCGATACGACCAATCGATAAACCGATTGAGCAGTTGCAGAAACACATTGCCGTGTTCGTCTTTTTCTTCTTTGAGCAGGCGGCTGGCAAGGAACGGAATGATGGTCAGCGAGACGACGAGCGAGGCGAAAATCGTTACGACCACCGCAACGGGCAAACTGCGAATATATTTTCCAGAACCGCCGGGCAAAAACAGCATCGGCAAAAATGCAAAGATGAGCGTCGCCGTTGCACCCAAGACCGCCGCGCTGATTTGCTTCGTGGCTTCAACCGCCGCCTTGACGGGCGTGTATCCCATTCGCAGAAACCGTGAGATGTTTTCGACCACGACGATGGAGTCGTCGACGAGCAAGCCCAACGCAATCACAAAGCCGACGATGGACAGCCCGTTGATGTTGAAGCCAAAGGAATCCATCATAAAGAGTCCCATCAGAAGCGAGAGCGGAATAGAGACCATCACGATAATCGAGGCGCGGAAACCAAGCGGCAAAAGCGTGAGCAGCACCAGCGCAATGGCGATGAGAAAATCGCGCGACAAGCCGCCGATGCGATGCTCGACATTTTTAGATTGGTCGAAGCCGCGTTCCAATTTCACATCGGGCGGCAATGTTTTTTCAAACGCGACGAGTTCCTTCTCTAAGCCTTCGCGCACTTTGAAAATGTTCACGCCCTCTTTTTGATTGGCGGTAACGAACACCGCCCGTTTGCCGTTGAACCTGCCGATGTAATTTTCCTCTTCGTAATTCCAATTCACGTCGGCGATGTCTTGCAGATACACGACGGAGCCTTGCGCCGCGCCGACGACCGTGCGCTTTATTTCATCGAGCGTCTTAAAATTGCCGCTCGTTTTAATGTTGAATTTTTTTGCGCCGATATCGACACTGCCGCCTGGAATGTTCGAGTTGCCCGCCTGCACCAATTGAATCACTTGGTTCGTCGATAAGCGGAGTTGCGCCACCTTCTCGAGGTTAATCGAGAGCCGGACTTCACGTTTCGGAAAGGCATGCGTTTCGGATTCCTTGACACCGCCGACGGTTTCCAAACGGGTTTTTAACTTATCAGCAAAGTCGTCGAGCGTTTTATACGACGCGGTTTCGGAGACGAGCGCCGATTGCAAAATGTTCACGTTCGTCGTGTTGAACTTCGTTACATCGAGACTGAGCAAATCCTGCGGCAACGTTGGACGAATCGAATTAATCTGACGCAAGACATCATCGTATTTTTTATCAGCGTCGGTATTGACGTCGAACTCAACACCCACAAGCATCAAGCCGTCGTCCGCTTCCGACTTAATGCCTTTTACATCGTCCAATTCAGCCAATGCATCTTCAATCGGGTCGATGAGTAGCTGCTCAATATCGGCGGGACTTGCGCCCGGATAAACGGCCACGATGACCGCACCCGGCGTCGAGAATTGCGGGTCTTCGGAGCGCGAGATGTTCAAGAATGAACTCACGCCTATCGCCGTCAGTGCCAGAAAGGCAATGATGGTGAATTGATAATTTTTGACCGAAAGCTCTGCGAGTTTCATAATGGTAATCGGTTTAAGCGTTTTTGAAATCGTTTTATTTCACCGAAAGCGTCTCGCTTTTCAGCGTCGTAACCAGCACGCCATCTTTGAGATATGCCGCACCGTCGGTAATCACACGGTCGACATTTTCAAGCCCTTTGCTCACGGCAAGTTGATTGCCCGTAATGAAGGCGACTTTAACGCTCACCTTTTGAGCCTTGTCGTTGCTCACGGTATAGACATTGCCCGAATTTTTATCGCCCTCAATGAACGACTCAATCGGCACAAGCGCGACCGTTTGTTTTTGAGACGGCTCAATCAGGACTTTCGCCGTCAAGCCGGAGAGCAACCGCGCGCCCTTCGGGTCGAGCCGCAGCTCGACATCATAAACGCCCGTCATCGGCGAAGCGGCGCCGGCAATTGCAGATACCGTTGCGCTGAACACCATGTCGGGAAAAGCGTCCATCGTAACCTCAGCGTTGTCGCCCAAACGCACGCGCACGGCATCGCGGTCGGCGAGACCAACTTTGACGACCCAGCCTTGTCCCGCGTCAGCAAGCAGCAGAATCGGCGCGCCCGGACTTGTCAGTTCGTTTTCTTCCGCGAACCGTTTTAAAACTTTGCCGCTCGACGGCGCATAAATCGAGGCGTATTGTTGATTGAACTTGGCAATCGTGAGCGCGGATTTAGCGACCTCAAATCCCGTCGTTGCGTCCTGCAATTGCTCAAGCGTCGCAACGCTGTCGCCGTAAAGGTTCTTTGCGCGGCTCAAATCGCGCTCCGCTTTTTCAAAAGCGTTTTGCGCCTGATTAACCTGCGCGTTGATTTCGGAAAGTTTCAGCGTTGCGAGCAATTGACCTTTGCGAACCGCTTGACCTTCCTTAACGTAAATTTTCTCGATGATGCCGCCGATTTTGAACGAGAGCCGCGACTCTTCTTTGCTCGCCGCCATACCGACGGCACGAATCGGTTCGGCAAGTTCGGCGCGTTCCACCGGCACAGTGCGCACCGATACGGCGCGTTCTTGCTCCGCCATGGCGCTTTTCGTTTCTTTTGAGGAACAGCCTGTCGAGACTTGTAAAAACAAGCCAAGTGAGGCGATAGCGATAATGTATGACGTCGTTTTCATGGTTGGAATATCCTTATCGATGATTAGTTATTGAGTTTGTAAAGCCCAGCCGCGCGTTCCATCTCTACTTGTTTGATGAAATAGTCGTAGCGCGTGATGATTTCGTTGATGCCAGCATTGGTGTAAGCGGTTCGCGCCTCGAGATACTCGACTTGCGCTGCCTTACCTTGCTCATATTTTTTAGCGATGAGCTCAAACGATTTTTGCGCGGCAAGCAATCGGTCGCTCGCGGTTTGAATTGCTTGCTTGGCAACGCGCACGTCGTTGTGCGCTTGTCGAACTTGGAGCGCGATTAAATTTTCCGTGTCGGCGAGCTGTGTTTCCAACCGCTTGGTCTCAATGATAGCTTGCTGACGCTTTGCGTCGTCCTGAAATCCGTTGAAGATGTTCCACTGCGCAACGAGCGACGCGGTAAAAAAATCTTGTCCCGACCGAAAATCATATCGATTGCCTTGAAAGCCGTAGTCAATGCCGAGCGAGAGCGTCGGGAAAAAATTTGCTGTGTTGATGCTCACGCTCGTTTCCGACGCCGCAATGCCCGCTTTGAGCTGCATAAGTTCCTCGCGCAAACTCTTCGCTTTGGCTTGCGCGTCGTCGAGCGACATCGTCAGTTCCTCTGCGAGCGCATCGTCCGCAATCGCTTGTATTTCCGAGCCGAGCGGGCGTGCGAGCAGATAGTTGAAGTATTGCGCGGCGGCGTCTTGCTGGCGCTCCGCATCGGCTAATTTTTGCTTCACGTCCGAAAGCTCCGCTTTGGCGCGATAGAGTGCGTCAAGCGTCGCTTTTTGATTCGCCACCAGCCGCTCATTGACGCGCACATTTTCATCTAAAAGCGGCAGAGTTTTTTCATACAGCTCGACGACGCGCGTGGTTTTGGCATGAGTCAAATACGCTGTTTTGATTTTCGCCGCAAGGTCGCGCTCCGAAACATGCGTCGCCGCTTCGGTTGCGTTGTAGAGGCTGTTTTGAATTTGGTAATTGAACAGCACATTCGGCTGCAAGAGCGGCTGCGTAATGCTCACTTTGGTTTCCTGACGGAGCGGCAAACGGAAATCGAGATCCGTCGGAAACGCCGATGAATTCGTCAGCTGATTGAGCGCGGCATAAGCCGGGTTGAGCGCGTCGCCCAAGTTGACGACGTTACCGCCGAGCTGCGTGTATCGAGCGTTGAGCGTTACCGACGGCATGAAAAGTCCGCTCGCTTGGCGAACCGACTGTCCGCTTTTTTCAAGCATCAACTTTTGTTGCTTCAGCGCAAGATTATTTGCCAAACCTTCTCGCACATAGTCGTCGAGCGAAAGACGCGGTTGCCCATGCGCCATTGCCGCAAGCATCAGTAGAGCAGGCATCGTCCGAAGTATCACTGCGTAGTTCATGTTGATTTAAGTTTAAGAGTTGAACATTGTTTAATAAATGGTCAAAAAAATTATTTTGCTCTTGTCCATTTCTCAGTTCTGCCAAAAAGCGAGATTCCAACGTAGCCGCGCAAACTCAGTGTGTTGGCATCTTCGAGCGAAACAAACAAGTTGTATTCGTTGCCGCTATGCGGGTCGTAGATGTTGCCGTCGCCCCAGTCGTTTTCGCCTTTGAACTTCAAGCCTTTGAGAATATCCAGTCCCAAGAGTGGACGGGTCCGCAATTCAAGTTTCGGATTTTTAGAGTCGAGACTGTCCGCGCCGCCCTTGCCACCGACGATTCTGCCGTAGTAAAGCGCGCCTCGTTTGTAAATCTCGACGAGCCCGCTTTTATCGGCGGTCAGCCATTTGCCACAGATGTCGTCGGGACTCTTTTGAGCCAAGCCACTCGGCGCCGAAAGCATCAGTGCAAGAAGAAAAATTGTTGTTTTCATAGCATTTCTTGTTTTAATTTTGAACATTGTTTAATTAAGAAATAAAAAAATTAGCGACTTTTTTTGACAGGTTTAAGCATCATAGATTCTACGACAAAACGGTGTCCGCCGTGAATGAGATGCGGCAACTGCTCCTCTGGAAACATCAGCAACCGCTTGCGGATAAGTAGGGACGCCGTGCCATGAACCATTGACCAAATCGCCAATGAAACTGCATCGACATCGCCCTTTGCTAAGTAGCCTTTGTCCATACAATCCTTAACGCAGTAACGCAAGAGGTCAAACGACCGATACCCAACGTGCCAACTGTCCATCTCTTGAATTTTCTTACCAGTGGCGTTGGTGATGAACATTAAGTCGTAGTATTCCTGATTTTCTGTGGCAAACTTCATATAGGCGTCGCCCAATGCAAAAAGCCGCTCGGCGGGATTAACGATGCTTAGAACAACTTTTTTCGCGTCATAAAACTTCTCGAAAGCCTCGAGATGAAGGGCGTAAAGAATCTCGTCTTTGTCTTTGAAGTAAGAATAAATTGCGCCGGGTGTGTATTCAATCGCGTCGGCGATGTTGCGAATCGTTACACTCTCGTAGCCTTGCTGCGTAAAGAGGTGCATTGACGCATCAAGAATCCGTCGACGGATCTCCTCTTTTTCGCGTTGTCGTCGTTGTAAGCTGCCCATTGTATAAAGCGCTGTTCGCTGTTCTAGTTTTGAACGCTATTTAATTTTCGTATGCAATTTAGAAAAAGTTTCGATATCGTCAAACTTTTTTTACATTTTTTGACAGAAAATTTGTCGGCGAAGTTCTGTGCTGCTTGCCTTGAAACAATCGACGCAGGTCATCTCCACAATGCTGGGTCGTGTGTCAAAGTGGTGTTGACAAGGGTGTAGCTCGAAAATGGATTGCGTTGCTACGCTCGCAGTAAAATGCTGCGTGAGAGAGCATTGCTCTGCGAGTCCGAGCTAACTTTTAGCGGCGGGCAGCGAGCGAATCATGTTCCGCGCAGAACTCGAAGAGCCTTTGTTTATCTACTGCAACCGCGCCGACCTCGCCGCAAACAATTCCTGCTGCAAAATTGGCGATTTGCGCTGCATCTAAAATGTCTAATCCCGCCGCAAGTCCCATCGTCAAGATGGCAATCACTGTATCACCTGCGCCAGAGACATCCGCGACTTCCAATGCGACCGACGGAATATGATGCGCCTTGCCGTTATAGACCGTTGCGCCGCGCTCGCTGCGCGTCAGCACCACATACTTTGACTTGATTTTTTTGTGCAAAAGCTCACACGCCCGCGTAGCATCCTCGTCGGTATTCGAAAACTTTTGTCCAAACGCATCGGAAATTTCTTTCAGGTTCGGCTTGAAGACCGTGCAGTGTTGATACTCGAAAAAATTGTCGCGCTTTGGGTCGACTGTTACAGGAACATCGTGCTTTCGCGCCAGTGCAATAACGCGCTTGATGAGCGACTTGGTTAAAACACCTTTGTTGTAATCCTCGAAAATAATGGCGTCGAGTTCTGTGATGTGATGCCGAAGTCGGTCGAAGAGATGTCGTTCCGTTTCGGCGGAAATAGGCTTGCGCGTTTCGGAATCAATGCGCACAATATGGTGGTTCTGCGCAATAACGCGCGTCTTCGAGGTCGTTGGTCGCATGGAATCGGTAACTAAAAAATCGGGCGAAAAGCGCTGCGCGGTCATTTCGGCGACAAGTTTTGCGCCGTCGTCGTCTTTGCCAATAACGCCGAAAAGCAGCGCATCGCCACCGACAGAATGGATGTTCATCGCCACATTCGCCGCGCCGCCCAGCCGCACGCCATATTCCGACACATCAATGACCGGAACAGGGGCTTCAGGCGAAATGCGCGAGACGTCGCCGAAAATATATCGGTCAAGCATGACATCGCCGATAACGGCAATGCGCTGTTTCTCAAAAGACGCAAAGAGCTTCTCAAGTTTTTTATGTTGCATAAGTTTTTCAGCGAAGTTCAAAAGAGCCACAAATATAACGCACTCGGTGAAGATGAACGAAGCAGGGGAATCGCCAAGGAAAGGCGGTATTTCAGTGAGCTTATCAGTGAGCTTAAAAAACGAAGAGGCTTCGCATTGCGAAGCCTCTTAGTGCAGAGGCAGACGTCCCCCACACCGTCTGCCACAACGGACGGGCGTCCGTTGCTTTTCTGCATCACAATTCTACAACATCGAGACGAGTTTTGCAAGTGTCATACAAACTTTTAGAAAAAAAATTTTGCTGTGAAAATCGCGCTTGAATACACGCCGATGAAATGCAAAGATTTTCATTACATTACGATTCAACTCAAACAGAGTTAAAGATGCCTGATTTCATAGGTGTTCACGGACGGAGCGAGCCGTATCTCAATCTGGAACATCTCATTGAGACGTCGCTCTTTTCAGCAATCCACGACGAGATTTGCTACGGGCTGGCGCAAGTGGAGACAAGCTACACCGGCGGCAGCCACAAATGGATGGGCATCGTTCCGCCCGAATTTGCGCACGACGAATACATCGACTACGGGGAAACGATTGAGAAATTTTCCAAACAAGAATTTTTACGCTTTATTTCGCTGGCGGACGAGGAACACGACTATGACCTCTCGAATTGGAAAAACCACACGTTTGGCGAAGATGCAGAAATCCCGCTCTCAGCCGCGCAGTTTCGCTATCTGAAATATCGATATGGCGTCTATTTCCCTTGGAAGGTCTTTTTTGAGTTCGTCGAAGGCAACCTGAATTGGAACGACAAATGCGACGGCAACCGACCGTTCTCAAAAATCGCGCTTGAAAAATTTCCGCTGACTGTCAAGTTCATTCGTTCGCTGCCGTTCAAAAGCATCGGTCGATGTAACCTCTTGGGCTTGGAGGCAAACGACCACGCCACAATTCATCGAGATAATTACGACAAACAAAGCGAATCGCTCGTCAACGACTTCATCTCATTTTGTCCTGCCAACAACAAACGGCTTTTTCTATGGGATGAGCGAACAAAATCGAAAACCTACATTCAGGGACGTGTCTATACCTTCAACGATGCCAATTATCACGGCGTAGATGCCGTACCCTACTTTCGCTACTCAATTCGCGTCGACGGCGTTTTCACGGACGAATTTAGGGCGAAAATCGCTGTGATGTGAAACACTTGACACAAAACATCGTTTGCACTATATTGTGCTGTCTTCAAACACAATCCATATTGCGTATTGAGCAATATCTACCGCTATTAAAACATCGTTTGGCAGCCAAGTAAGGTACGCCGTAGTGCCTTTTCGTTCAGCAGATTAGATCATCAGTATTATTAACATCAAAACGGACTTACACATCGAGTCATTGCTATCGCTTTTTTCAAAAGGACGTGCGGCAAGTTCGCGCGTTGAAGTTTCTTCTTTGATAAACAACGATAACAATTAACTCTAAACGGGAGCAAAGATGCGTAACCCAATCAGAAATCTCGTCTCTGACGAAGCGTTCACGGTGCTTCGCGCCAATCGCTTGATTGATGAAAAGCAACTGCGCGATTATCACATTCGCAGCATTTTCAAAAACGCGCGCGAGCAGAAACTCTCCGCTGCCGACGCGATTGAATTCGTGCAACGCGAGTATCCGTATCTGCAATTCGACACGATTCGAAAAATCGTCTACAAGAAATAACGTGCGTTAATCTGGACGCACTCGACCGTAAAAAACCATGCAAAGCCGTTCTGCGTCAGTTGTCCTCCTGATGCTGTTTTTCTGTGCGTCGTATGGCGCTGACCGTGCTGTGGCGCAGTCAGTTCGAGCGCGCGTCGCTGCCGTTGGCGACCTGATGTGCCACGACGACCAAATCAAACACGCACTTTACGGCAACGGGTATTCCTACGACTCGTGCTTTATGTATGTCGCCCCGCTGCTCAAGAAAGCCGACCTTGCAACGGGAAATTTGGAAACCGTTCACGCTGGTGCGGACGCCGTGTTCGCGGGCTATCCAAGTTTCAACACGCCCGACGAGTATTCCGCCGCGCTAAAACGCGCTGGGTTTGATGTCATTACGACAGCAAACAACCACGCCTACGACCGCCAAATGAAAGGCATTACGCGCACGCTCGATGTGCTTGAAAAATTAGGCTTCGCTGTTACTGGCACCAGTCGAAGCGATACGATGCGCTCAAAGCCTGTATTGCTAACTGCTAACGGCATTCGATTGGCGTTTTTAGCCTACACCTATGGCGTCAATAAAAACGCGCTGCCGAATGAACATCGCCTGACGGTCAACATCACGGACACGACTTGGATAAAAGAGGACTTGACGTATCTGCACGCACTCCCAAAAGAAAACCGACCCGATAAAATTTTACTTGCCCTGCATTGGGGCGTTGAAAATTCACAAGCGCGGACGACGGAGCAACAAGCCTTTGCAAAGCGGCTCTTTGAACTTGGCATTGATGTCATTTTGGGAAGCCACCCGCACAAGATTCAACCCGCAGAGCATCACACCGTGCTGCGAAACGGCGAATTTGTCGAGTGCTTCGTGATTTACTCGATGGGAAACTTTCTCTCGAATATGCTCAAGCGTTATCAAGACACAGGCGTCATTGTTTGGGTGGATTTTGAAAAAGACCGTGCGACGGGAAAGACAACGCTCAAAGACACGCGCTATACGCTCACCTATTGCTACCGATTTATGGAACATGACCGCATCAAACATCGCTTGTTGCCGATTGAACAAACGCTGCAAACAAACACGGCTCCGCCCGCAGTAAAGAAAATAATGGGGGAAATGCGAAAAGAACTCGGCGATTTACTCGGTTCCGATAAACGTTTTCTGCCGCTCGCCGCGCCGTGAAATCGTCCAGAATGGTTACGGTTCGCAAAGTGGTGCGAGAAGTTTTCGTTCAGAGCGCAACATCGGCGAAAAATTTTGCAACCTTCTCAAATTTCCTTACCTTTGCAGCCCGCAAAAAATGCGGGTTAATCATTTTAAGCCATTTTTAAGAAGCCATTTTTAAGAAGCCATTTTTAAGAATTGACGAACGATGTTCGAGTCGCTCAGCGATAAACTCGATGCTGCGCTAAAAAAAGTAACAGGGCAGGCGAGAATCAACGAAGTCAATATCGGCAATGCAATGCGCGACATTAAACGTGCGTTGCTCGATGCCGATGTGAACTACAACGTGGTCAAGAACTTCGTCGAGCAAGTGCGCAAAAAATCGCTTGGCGAGGAAGTCATTAAGAGCGTTTCGCCTTCGCAGATGATTGTGAAAATCGTCTACGACGAACTTGCCGCGCTGATGGGGGGAACGCAGCAAGACTTGAATCTCAAAACGAGTCGTGTGCCAGCGGTGATTATGGTTGCAGGCTTGCAAGGCTCTGGCAAGACGACGTTTTCCGCCAAACTTGCGTTACAGCTCAAAAAGAAAGGACGGAACCCTGTGCTGGTAGCGGCAGACGTTTACCGTCCCGCTGCTGTCGAGCAACTCAAAACGCTTGGCGCGCAAATCGACGTGCCTGTGTTCTCCATCGAAGAAAAAGACGCCATTAAAGCCGCCAAAGACGGCGTCGAGTATGCCCGCAAAAATGCCCGCGACATTGCCATTATTGATACCGCCGGTCGATTGCAAATCGATGAAGACATGATGGCGGAAGCAGAGCAGCTCAAGAAACTGCTTGCCCCCGAAGAAATTTTGTTTGTCGTCGATTCCATGATTGGTCAGGAAGCCGTCAACACCGCCAAGGCGTTCAACGACCGATTGGATTTTGATGGCGTGGTGCTGACGAAGATGGACGGCGATACGCGCGGCGGCGCAGCGCTCTCCATCAAGACTGTCGTTCAAAAGCCGATTAAGTTCATCAGTCAGGGCGAGAAGGTCGATGATTTGGATATTTTTTATCCCGACCGTATGGCGCAACGCATTCTGGGCATGGGCGACATTGTCAGTTTCGTTGAAAAAGCGCAGGAAAAACTTGACCTCAAAAAAACCGAAGAACTTCAAAAACGGCTCCTCGAAAACGAGTTTAACCTCGACGACTTCTATCAGCAGATTCAAGAAATCCGAAAAATGGGGTCGCTGCAAAACGTGGTCTCAATGATTCCGGGCATGAGCAAACTTGTTCCGCAAGACAAAATTGATGAGCGAGATTTGAAGAAAGTCGAAGCGATGATTTGCTCGATGACGCGCGAAGAAAAACAAAAGCCCGACATCATCAACGGCAGCCGACGGCTGCGCATCGCCAAAGGAAGCGGCACAACGGTTCAAGACGTCAACGGACTCATCAAGCAATTCGGCGAAATGAAAAAAATGATGAAGTCCATCAACAAAATGGCGAAATCGGGCAGACCGCTCACGGCGGAAAATTTGCCATTTGGACGGCTGATGCAACGATAATCCTTCAATGAAATTTTGTAACAAATAAACTGACAAACAGCCTTGGTTAAAATCAGACTCCGCAGAATCGGTCGCAAGAAACTTCCGATTTATCAATTAGTCGCCACCGATGCGCGTGAGCGACGCGACGGCAAATTCATCGAAGATTTGGGTCGCTACGAACCGACGAAGCGTCCGCACAGCGTCATGCTCAAAGAAGACCGCGTAGCATATTGGCTTGGCGTCGGCGCTCAACCGACATCGACAGCCCGCAGCGTCATTAGTGGCACGGGACTTTTGCTCAAGCTCTATCTCAAAAAGAAAGGCAAGAGCGAAGATGAAGTGAACGCCGAAATGGAAAAGTGGGCGAAGAAGCGTGCCGAAGGATTGAAACGCCGCATGGCGCGTAAATCAATTCGTCGCAAGGCAAAGAAAGACGCTGAAGCCAAAGCAAAGGAAGCAAAAGAAGCGCCCGCTGCGTAGTGATGGCGTGGCTGTAAAAGGCAACTGTGCCAATGGAACTTTTTTTGGTCGGTCGAGTCGTCAAAGCGCGCGGGCTGCATGGCGAGGTGAAAATTGAACCAATGACCAGTTTTCCCGAAAAGTTCAAGACACGGAAAAAACTTTACATCGGCACAACCGCAGCCGATGCTGTGCTGATAGAGGTAGTAAAGGCAACGATTGCCGCCAACGGAATTTACTTGACATTCAATGGCGTCTCAACGCCCGAAGCCGCCGACCACCTAAGAGGCAAGTGCCTCTTCGTCGATGAAAAAAATCTCGGCAAACTTGGCAAAGATGAAGCCTTCATTCACGACCTCATTGGGCTTGACGCGGTGAACGAGCAGGGCAAGGCGATTGGGAAAGTGGCGAACGTGATGAATATGCCATCGTGCGATGTGTATGAAATTGAGACCACCAAGAATTTTGGCGGCAAGCGCGTGATGGTTCCAGCAATTGCGGAGTTTATTGCGGAAGTGGATTTAGCTCAAAGGCGCGTTGTGGTGAAACGGTTTGAAGAATTTTTGTAAGCAATGCGATGATGCGACTCGATATTGTATCAGTAATGCCGCGCTACTTTACAAGCCCGCTTGAAAATGGCATTATTCGCATTGCGCGGGAAAAACAAGCGGCAGACGTGTTCATTCACAACTTGCATGACTACGGACTCGGCAAATACAAACAAGTGGACGACAATCCTTTCGGTGGCGGCGCGGGCATGATTTTAATGGTCGAACCCGTCTTTGCCTGCATCGAGAAATTAAAAGCCGAGCGCGACTACGACGATGTCATTTACTTTGCGCCCGACGGTGAGCGGCTGACGCAATCCATCGCCAACGAATATTCGCTGAAAAAAAATCTGCTCTTGCTCTGCGGGCATTACAAAGGCATCGATGAGCGCATTCGTGAGCGGCTCGTAACGCGCGAAATTTCCATCGGCGATTATGTCTTGTCGGGCGGCGAACTTGCCGCACTTGTCTTTATTGACGCGGTTGTGCGGCTAATGCCGAATGTCTTGGGCGACTCGGAGTCGGCGCTGCTCGACTCGTTTCAAGATGGCAAGTTGGACTCAGCACACTACACCAGACCAGCGGAGTTTCGGGGAATGAAAGTTCCCGACGTGCTCTTGTCGGGCAATCATAAAAAAATCGCCGAGTGGCGCGAACAAAACGCGATGGAACGCACCAAGCAGCGTCGTCCCGATTTATTAGACGGGTAAAGTGCGCGAAAAATCGCAACAAAGTTTAGAAAAAATTTAAACGAAAGGACAAACAAGCAATGGAAAAATTAAAATTGATTGAAGCGGGCTTTGTAAAAAACGACCTGCCCGATTTCCGCTATGGAGACACGATTACGGTGCATACGCGCGTCGTCGAGGGCGACAAAGAGCGCATTCAGCTCTATACGGGCGTAGTGATTAGCCGCAGAGGCTCTGGCATGTCGGAGACGATGACGGTGCGCAAAATTTCGCATGGCGTTGGTGTCGAGCGCATTTTCCCGATGCACTCGCCGTCGATTGCGAAAATCGAAGTAACCAAACAAGGCAAAGCGCGCCGCGCCAAGTTGTTCTATTTGAGAAAGCGCACAGGCAAAGCCGCAATGAAGGTGAAAGAATTGGAAGCCAAACCCGCCGCGCCCGCTGAAAACTAACAACAAACGAGTTTATCTCGGCTCTATCAAGCCCGATGCAAACCGTCGGGCTTTTTTGCTTTGCCATCGCCGCTGGCTGAACGGGTCATGTGTTCAGCTTGTGTTTTACTGCATCAAATTCTCTGAATCGTTATTATGAGCGAAGCGACGCAATCTATTGTTCAGCCGTGATGTCAGCGTTTGACCGCCAACACCACTGTGATACATGACTCAATCGCTCAACTGCCAGTGTGATTCTAACAAGCTTATTTAGTCACGAAAGTCAGCGCGTCGAAGAAATTGCTCGATGGCGGCATTAACAGCGTCTGCTTGTTCATGGTGCGGGCAGTGTTTGGTGTTCGGAATAATGACGAGTTCGGCTTGCGGCAGAATTTCCTGAAACTTCGGCAAGGTTTGTTTTGGCGGAAAGGCTTGGTCGAACTCTCCCCAAATGAGCAGCGCCTTACCGTTGTATCGCGACGGACGCGGAAAGTTATCGAGCATAAATCGGTCGGGGTATCGCGAGGGCGCAAGGTAAGCATGAATGGCGCCGGGGCTTCGGAGCGGCTTCACAAAGGCGGCAACAAGGTCGTCGGTTACTTGCTCAAGATTGAAATACGTCGGAATCAAACTTTGGCGCGCGCCGAACTCATTGGCAAACAACTTGAACAGTGTTTCGCCGATGAATGGGCTTCCGACGGCGCGATACATCATCTGTTCCAGCGGGTTGATGTCCTTTGGGAAAATGCCCGATGCGTCAATCAGGACAAGGGAAGAGAGGCGGTCGGGATGTTTTTCGGCGAATGTCAAGCTCGAGGCGCCGCCCATAGAGTGTCCAACTAAAACGACTTTCTCAATGCGCTTCAAGTCGAGAAATGCGCGGATTTGAGTTGCCCAAAGCTCAAGCCCGTATGGCGCGTCAGGCTTATCTGAATCGCCGAACCCGAGCAAGTCCATAGCGTAAACTTTGCGTTCCGATGCAAAGGCAGGAAGGTTGTATTCCCAATGTTCAATCATCGCGCCGTAGCCGTGAATGAACAGCATGGGTTGTTCTGCCGTGTCCTCGCCGACTTCGGCAATGCGCACGCGGGCGCGTAGGTTCTCCGCATATGTCCATTCAAAAAAATGCTCATGCTTGGTCATATTCCTCAACAAAGTTTCCGACATTAAAGCAAAACTGATGCATTCCCGCAGAGCAGGTGTGTCCATATCACTGCGCTCCTCTGACGGTTGTGACATCAACTCACGCTTACACTATTTCCGCATCAGACGCCGTTGGGTGCTAGTAATCATCGCAGCACTTGCGACGACTCGGCGAACTTGAAGTGGCGGATAGAATTTTGTAGTTGCTCCGCTTGGTTGATAAGCTCTTGCGAGAGCTGCGAGATTTCCTGAGACGCGGTCTTGTTTTTCAACGCCGATTCAGAAAGGGTTTCAATTGTCCGCAGGACTTTTTGTCCCGTTGCCCGTTGCATCTCGGATTGCTCAATAATCTGCGTCGTGCGAATGGTCATATCGGTCGTTTTCATCGTAACCTGTTGGCTGCTGCGCATTTGCGCATCGATAAGCCCAGAGAGCCGGCTCATAATGCCGCTTGAGCGTGAATAATACTGCGTAATTTTATCGAGTGTTTTTTGTGCGTCTTTGACGAGCGCGGCACTGTCGAGCGCGGCTTGATTGGTTTCAATGACCGTATCGACGATTTTCATCACATTTTGGCGAATCGACAGCACCATTTCCTGAATTTGCTGAGAAGACTGCGACGACTGTTCGGCAAGCGAACGAATTTCGCCAGCGACGACTCTGAACCCTTTTCCAGCTTCGCCTGCAATAGCGGACTCGATAGAGGCATTGACCGCAAGCAAGTTGGTCTGTTTGGCAGTTCGAGCAGCTTGGTCGGTCGTCGAGGTGATTTCGCGTGTGCTGCGCTCCAAAAGTTGAATTTGTTGGATTAAGCCTTCAAGTTTTTCCGAAATGCTCAAAATGGCTTGGCTAATTTGTTCAATGCCGAAGCGTCCGCCTTGCACTTCATTGATGACTTGGCTGAAGACTTGGTTAGCATCTTGAATGTTTCGCGCCGATTCTTGAACAGTACTGATGAGGTCTTCGATGGAGGTGCGTGTTTCGCGGACATTGATGGTCAGCCCCTGCACATCTTCGGTAACGGCGTTGATAGATGTGCTCATTTTCCCGATGGTCTGTGTCGCTTCCTTGACGGCGGTCGATTGCGATTCAGCGCTTTTTGAAATGCTGATAGCGGTGTTGCTGATGTCGAGCGCAACTTGATTAAGACGCGAAATCAAATCCATAATCTCGCGCACCGAATCCTTGACGCTATCGACGAGCATATTGAACGAATTGACAATATCGCCCAGTTCATCGGGCTGCGTGTAGCTGACGCGCTCGGCGAGATAGCCTTCGGAAATGCGTTTCGCCGAGCCTGCAATTTTTTGAATGGGCGTCGCCAAGGCGCGCTGCACCATAAAGACTACCATGCCGATAGCAAACGCTGCTGCGCCCAGAATAATGCCGATGCCTGAAAGCAGATTGAACAATTGGCTGCGTTTGATTTTTTCGGCGGGAATAATCACTGAAACGGCGCCGCGCAAATCGCCGATGCGGTAGCCGTAGCCCGTTTCATATTTGTTCTGAACATATTCCGGCGCTGACGCTCGGTCGCCATGACAGGTCAAACATTGACGCTTGATAATAATAGGCTGCGTGAGTTTGTAAAAATCTTGATTGTTGATGGTTGTCTCTTCCCAAATGGTCAGTTCCGACATCACGCCAGCTTCGTCCAGGCTACGCGAGCGGGCGTCGGCGAGTCGCGCGTCAAGGGTTTTTAAGAGTTTCTCTTCGTTCTCGTCGGGCTTGTTGAGCGGGTTACGAAAATTGAGTGTGGTTTGCCTAATGTAATAATTTTCGGGAAGTCGCGCGCTCAAGAGTTCCAACTCGCGGGGTTGTGCGTCTTTTTGTGCCATGCGCGGGTTGTAGTGAACCATCGTGAGCATTGAGCGTGTGCTGTCGGAAAGTGTAATGGGGCTGTTGACAAACGTCTCAGCGTTGTATTGCCAGAGCGTTTGCATTGTGCTTGCCAGTTGAGTTGCTCGCTCTTTGAGGTCAGCGTCAATGAGGGCGCTTTGCCGCGTCTGAAAAATAAATCCGACAGTAAGAATCAGAACGGCGAAAACGGATGAAAACGTGATGATAAGTTTGCGGGCGAGTGTGCTGTTGAGCGGCTCCATAATTGTGTTAGTGTGGCAGCGTCCGCCTCCGACGCCGCGTGTTGGCGGCGTCGGCACGGAACATGCGGTTTAGCTCTTGGTCAACGTTGGTATTTTGGTAAACTTGTAGCCTAAGGCTTTCATCGCCTTCGTCAGGCTTTCTGTATCCTGATTGACTTTGTGCTTGACTTCAGCTATCGACTTGCTGGAAATGCCGATTTCAGTGTTGAAATAATCCAGAACAGATTTGGTGAGGTTCGCCAGCGCAGCTTCCGCATCGCCCTCGACGCTCAATCCCGTGATGCTTTTTTCATCTGGAACAACCGAGTAACGGAAACTGAAGTCAATAAAGTTCAAGATGTTCGGATTTTGTGTGCTGCGCACATCGGTCGAACGGTAGCGTTCAATATAATCGCGCACAACCACATCAGGACGGACTTTGTTGGCCTCGGCAATCAGATCTGCAAACGCCTTCGTGTATTCGGCGCGCAGAGAGGTTTGTCGGAACGGCACGTCGCCTTTCATGGAGTCCATGCGCTTTTGCCACAAGTCAATGGCTTCAAGGAACTTTCGGAAGCGCAGGTTTTCCATTTGGGCTTTTTTCATCTCGTCTTTTTCCATCACCTCTTTCTTATCGGGCTGCTCGAAGCGCGTGCGAAGTTGTTTGGTATCCGACTTGAAGCGGCGCTCCATAAACTTTTCAGCATAGCTCGCGTCTTTTTTGCGAAGGGTCAAAAGGAAGTCCAATCCGTCGTTCTCGACAAGCGGCAGCGGCACTTTGATGTATCGGCAGGCTTCATCGAGGCGTCCGACTTCAATGTAGAAATTGGCGAGCGCGATTTGATACGGATAGTAGTTCAGGTCCGATGAGAATGTCATCAGCCAATAAAATTCCTTGCGCACCAAGTCTGTTTCTTTCATGGCGCGTTCTTTCCAGTAGAAACTTTTTTGCGCTTTGTCTTCGGGCGACGGCACTTTGATTTTCTTAAAGAGACCAGCTTTGACATAAGCAGGACCTGTAACGCCTTCTTTTTCCGTGAGCGAGTCAATCGCGGCTTTGACTTTTTGTCGCACCTCTTCCTGACCTTTGAGCGCTTGTTGGTCTAAGGCTGTGTAGAAGTGCATCACTGCACTGAGTTTGTTTTCGACTTGGTCATCGCCTTTGGACGTCTTGACGGCTTCGAGGTGATTGTATCCGATGCGGTAGTTACAATCGAACAAAATTTCATCTTGCCGCTTGACGATGGCGTCGGAGCGTCTGCCCACGCCTTGCTTGAAACGAATGTTGAGTGCAAGCGCAACGGTAAGCGCTTTGAAGTAATCTTTGTTCCGATAGTGCTGCTCGACTTCAAACATCTTGGCTTCTTCGTCAATCGACTGCTCCAATTCCTCGTCGATTTCGAGCACAATCTTATCGCCATCAATTCTCAGAATGCTGTCATCGGCTTCGGTAAAAGCGTCTGACATGGCTTCCGAGTCGCTGAGAATATCACCGAGAACGCCTTCAAGGTCGAGTCCGAGCAGGCTGTCGGCGAAATCGTGTTTGGCTTCGCCGAAGACTGGAACATCGTCGTCGGCTGCTGGAGCCGCAGTCGGAGCTGGAGCGGGTGCAGCTTGTTTAGCGGGTGCGGCTTTGGCGGCAATCGGCGCAGGTGCAGGCTTTGCAGGAGCGGCCTTCAAGTTCTTCACCGTCTCGTCGATGAGCGTGAGATACTCTTGCAGTTTCGCATCGGAAATGCTGCTCGACGCCACATACAGCTGCACGTTTTTCAACTCCATGAAGAGCGTTTGCAGGAACGGGTTTGTGTTGTTGTCGGTCAATGCCTGCTCAACATCTTTGGCATTGACCAGCAATTTTTCCACTAATTGCGCGCGAAGCGCCGCCGTGTCTTTATTCATGGTTTCCCTTTTGGGTTTTTAATTTAGATTAGAAAATCATCTCTGAACTTCTCGGAGGCGAGACGAACGACAAAAAAATTATTGAAATTGACTCAGTTCTTTTGTGCCTAAAAGCCGCTCGGTGTCCATCAAAATCACATCATTGGCGCGGTTTTCTTCGCCGGGTCGGGCGTAGAGCCCACGCGAGAGCGGCGCAATGTGCGAGAGTTCGCCGTCAGCGGCGTTAATTTTAACAACCTCTCGCTCGGCTACCCGAATCACATCGAGCACAGAGTCTACCAAAAACCCGACTGAAAAAATCTCACCGTGCACAATTACCATTTTTTCGGCGGCGCGGTCGCGCCGCGACTTCCGGCGTTGGTCTAAGCCCAAAATGGTATGCAGATTTACCACCGATGTAATTTCTCCACGCACATTGCAAATTCCCAACACATACTTTGGAACGCCCGGCACCGGGCTGACGCGCTGCACATTGAGAATCGCTTCGATATCCGTAACACGAAACGCAATTTCACGGTCGGATACTAAAACGACGATGTATTGTTCCCGCGCTTCATCTTCGGCTTCGATGTTGGAGCGAGTTTTCTCTGCTTCCAAATTGCCCAACCACTTGATAGCGTCGCTTGAAAGCGTGTTGACCTCGTCGAGGTTGATTTCGCCCAAGGGTTTTCGCGCAGACGGCGGCGATGATGAAGACGTACCATTGGATAGTCCCATAGTTTAGCTGTCAGAATTAGAGTGCACCGCATGATGAACTCAGGACGGCGTCATGGCTTTCACGACGGCTGACTTCAAATCGTCCTCATTAAACGGCTTAATAAGATACGCCAAAGCGCCTTGTTTCATTCCCCAAAACTTATCGCTGTCTTGGTCTTTCGATGTAATCATGATAATTGGAATGTTCGCAGTTTCTGGTGCTTTTTTCAGGTTGCGACAGACTTGAAACCCGTCTTTCTTCGGCATCACGACATCGAGAACGATGATATCCGGCTTGACAGATTTGGCTTTTTCTTCGCCCTCTTCGCCGTCGTTGGCTTCGACAATGGAGTAGCCCAGTCCCGTCATTACCTTCGCAATGATGGTGCGTTCAACGGCGCTGTCGTCTATGATGAGAACCCGTGGCATATCAAACGAAAAAATTTGGTTGCGATTTTAAATGAAACTTAGTTGCTGTTTTTCAAAAACTTCTCGACCACTTGAACCAGTTCACCATCTTTGAACGGCTTGGTAACATAGTCATTTGCGCCAGCATGCAACCCTAAGTTGCGATCGATTTCCGCATCTTTCGCCGAGAGCATCACTATCGGCGTATCTTTGAGCGCATCGAACTCGGAGCGGATGGTTTTACAAACTTTCAGCCCCGTTGTGTCGGGCAGCATCACATCGAGTAAAATTAAATCGGGCTGCTGTTCTTTTACAAGTTCAAGCGCCGCTTTACCAGATTCGGCGGTAATGAGGCTATACCCGGTTTCGGCAAGCGCCATTTGAATTGTCTTTAAAATCACCTTGCTGTCGTCGACAGCCAAAATTTTCTTGCGCGTGTCTGCCTGCGCCTGCGGCAGTTCAACCCACTTGCCATCAAGCAAGACCACTAACGCTTTCATGACAGACACTTCTTCCATTTTGAGCTTCAGCGCCAGCGTCTTGATGTCGGTTTTGCCGTCAATGGCAAGAAAAACTTTCCACTCGACGAGCTTGAGCGAAATTTCGCCTTGCTCTTCCTTGCCGCGTTTGGTAATATGCGGAACAAGCGACGTGCTGGGAATTTTTTGTCGAACCAATTCAAGTTCGTCGACTTTAACCGACGCGCTGAGCATAATGCCTTGAATATCGACGCCATTCGCCAGTCCTTGAACTGTGAGCGCAGCGTCGGGGTCAAACGAGACCTGTGCGCTCTTCTCTTGAAGTAACGCCGTGATGACGCGGTCGATTTGAATACGAATAGCTTTAACGAGCCTCGGCGCATCGACTTTTTTCATGCCAAGCAAAATTTGCTCGATGCGTTTGTCTTTGTGTGTTTTCTGCAGCGAGATTGCCGCGTCGAGGTCTGCACGGGTAATCATATTTTCTTCAAGCAGAATCGCGCCTAAGTCTTCGCTGCCAGTGTCGACCGCAATTACCAATCCGTTACGAAAGAAGACGCGCTTTTGAATTTCGTCACCAAATTCAGAAGGAATCTGAACCACCATTGCGCCCGTTTTTTTAAGCTGCCGAATCAGTTGCAGCATTTCGGTAATCGTCCAACCCTTGATATTGCCTGTGAATGACATCCGTATCCTGTATTGTGAAATGAAGAAGTGCGTTTGAAGTCTCGTTATCGGCGGTGCATCGCCGCCCTGGTGTTGAGTGAGGTAATATAGCGACGCCTCCGAAAAATTCAAAAGAAGCAAAGCAGGAAAGAAAACAAAATAAAAAAGCCCCGCTGTTTCAGCGAGGCTTCAAGGACAAGCGTTGCGCTAAGGCTTACTTTTTGCCCGGCATCAGAACGGCGTCAATCGCGTGGATAACGCCGTTGGTGCAGGCGACATCCGCCATAACGACGTTGGCGCTATTGACCATGACTTTGCCGTCTTTGGCAACAAGCGTGATGTCTTTGCCTTCAACGGTTTTGGCTTTTGGCATTTTGGCTACATCAGCCGCCATTGCTTGCGCGGGAACCACATGGTATTTCAAGACTTCGGCGAGCTTCTTAGGGTCTTTCATGAGCGCGTCGACATCTTTTTGGATTTTAGCGAAGGCTTCGTCGGTCGGCGCAAAAACCGTGAACGGACCTTTGCCGGCAAGAACGGTATCAAGACCCGTGGCTTTCAAAGCGGCGACGAGCGTATTGAATTTGCCCGCTTTCATAGCGGTCTCAACAATGCTCTTCGGTTTCTTGGCTTCTTCCTCTTCCTGCTTCTGCTTTTCAATAGCGGCAAGCGAGTCGGCTTTGCGCGTCGAATCGGCTTTGCGAGCTGCTTCTTTTTTGGCAAGCTCTTCCTTGCTTGGACCGCAACCGATGGCAGCCACGGTAACTGTTAAAAGAACCGCGATGAGAATTTTATTCATGTTTGGATTTTCCCTGTTGGTGTTTGTGTGAAAATAGTCGCCTGACTTTTGCAGCAGGCTTGTTTTTGTTAGTTAGCTTCAAAGATATGTAAAATTATGAAGTTTTACAAATCTTACGCTAAAACAGGGCAATATTCCCGAAAAAGCCCAGAGAGACGGGGAAATTCGGCGGAGTGCGTTTTTAAAAGTTTTTCGAAGTAAATTCCAAGTATTGCAACGCCGACTGAGTCCTGAAAGTAAATGAACGAATTTCAACGACGCCGTTTGCCTTCACTCAGCGGGCTTGAAGTAACACAGCAACATCAAACCAACCGGAGAAGTAACAACAATGGCATTCGACATCGATATGATTCGGGCGAAGTATGCGGAAATCGGCGCACGTGTCGCTGCTGCCCGTCGCGTTCTTAACCGTCCGCTCACGCTCACCGAGAAAATTTTATACAGCCATCTGGCTGAAGGGGAAGCGACAAAAGAATACCCGCGTGGAAAAGCGTATGTCGATTTTACGCCCGACCGCGTGGCAATGCAGGACGCAACTGCGCAAATGGCACTGCTGCAATTCACCCAAGCCGGACGCGCCAAAGTCGCTGTGCCCAGCACCGTGCATTGCGACCACCTGATTCAAGCCAAAGTCGGCGCAGCAGTTGACCTTCAAACTGCCAACGATGAAAACAAAGAAGTCTATGACTTTCTCGCGTCTATCTCGAACAAATACGGCATCGGATTTTGGAAGGCGGGCGCGGGCATCATTCACCAAGTCATTCTGGAAAACTATGCGTTTCCGGGCGGCATGATGATTGGCACAGATTCACACACGCCAAATGCGGGCGGCTTGGGCATGGTTGCCATCGGTGTCGGCGGCGCAGACGCGGTCGATGTCATGGCAGGAATGCCGTGGGAACTGAAATTTCCGAAACTCATCGGCGTTAAACTTACCGGAAAAATGAGCGGCTGGACATCGGCGAAAGATGTCATTCTCAAAGTGGCCGGAATCCTGACGGTCAAAGGCGGCACAGGCGCAATTGTCGAATACTTCGGCGAGGGCGCGCGCGCGCTGTCCTGCACAGGCAAAGGCACGATTTGCAATATGGGCGCGGAAATTGGCGCAACGACCAGCATCTTCGGCTACGATGAAAAAATGAGAAATTATCTTATCGCTACTGGACGCGCCGACGTCGCCAGCGAAGCCGATAAAATCGCCGCGCACCTGACCGGCGACGACGAGGCTTACGCCAATCCCGACAAGTATTTCGACCAGGTCATTGAGATTGACCTATCGACGCTCGAGCCGCACATCAACGGACCATTCACGCCTGACCTTGCCACGCCGATTTCAAAATTTGCTGATGAAGTGCGCAAAAACGGCTGGCCCGAAAAATTAGACGTCGGCTTAATCGGCTCTTGCACGAACTCTTCCTACGAAGACATCTCGCGCGCGGCGTCGCTCGCCAAACAAGCTGTCGATAAAAAACTCGAAGCAAAATCGGAATTTACCATCACGCCCGGCTCTGAGCAAGTGCGCTACACGACTGAACGCGACGGATACTTGGAACTCTTCGGAAAAATGGGCGGCGTTGTCCTTGCCAATGCGTGCGGTCCGTGCATCGGACAATGGGCGAGGCACGGCGCAGAGAAAGAGGAAAAAAATTCCATCATCACCTCGTTCAATCGAAATTTCTCGAAGCGCAATGACGGCAACCCGAACACGCACGCCTTTGTCGCCTCGCCCGAAATTGTTACGGCGCTCGTGCTTGCTGGACGTCTGACGTTCAATCCGCTCACTGATACGCTCACCAACAAAGACGGCAAAGAGGTCACGCTCGATGAGCCGACAGGCTTCGAATTGCCGCCCAGAGGTTTTGATGTGCGCGATGCAGGCTTTCAAGCGCCCGCCGAGGATGGCGACAGAGTGCAAATTGTCGTCGACCCGAAATCCGACCGGCTGCAGCTCTTGGAGCCGTTCCCAATGTGGGAAGGCACGGATTTGCACGGCTTGAAATTGCTCTTGAAGGTGAAAGGTAAATGCACGACCGACCATATTTCAATGGCAGGACCGTGGCTGAAATATCGCGGACATTTGGACAACATTTCCAACAACACATTTATCAGCGCGATGAACTTTTTCAACGATAAAGCGAACGCGGTCAAGAATCAACTCACGGGCCAATACGATGCAGTGCCGAAAGTGCAGCGCGCCTACAAAGCCGCAGGCATTGGCACGGTGGTCGTTGGCGATGAAAACTACGGCGAAGGCTCATCGCGCGAACACGCCGCTATGCAGCCCAGATACTTGGGCGTGCGAGCCATCTTGGTGCGTTCCTTCGCCCGCATTCACGAAACGAACCTGAAAAAACAAGGTATGCTCGCGCTTACATTTGCCGATAAAAACGACTACGATAAAGTTCAAGAAGATGACACAATCGATATTCTTGGGCTGACGTCGTTTGCGCCGAATGTGCCGCTCGACATCGTGCTGACCCACAAAGACGGCTCGAGAGACATCATCAAGGCGAACCACACCTATAACGAAGGGCAAATTGAGTGGTTCAAAGCAGGCTCGGCATTGAACTTGATTAAGCAGCAGCAGGGCAAATTGCAGGAAGCCTGAGACGCTTGATGCCGAAGAAGCAAAAGCCGCTTTGCTCGTCGTGAAGCGGCTTTTTCATTTTACCCAAATGTTTTACCCAAATTATGGCGGAAACATCGTCAAGAAATCCGATTGTGATTGTGGCGGGAACAGGGCTGTGGAGCGGGTTGTTCGAGGAAATGAAAGCGGCGCTTGCCAAAACGCTGCCGTCGGAGAAAATCGCCGTTGTTCCCATTTCGCCGCTCGAATGGCTCGGATTTCCGCCAAGCCCGGAACGCTCGACAAGCCGCGTGATGAAACGCCTGCATGAAACAGTGGTGCGCGTCGAGCAAACATTCCCAAACGAAGACATCTCGCTTGTTGCCCACAGCGGCGGCGGAACAGTCGCCTTGATTTATCTGATGCGACAAGCGTTTATGGGCGACGTGTATCCAAAGACCAGCGTGAAAAAACTCCTGACGTTAGGAACGCCGTTTCAAAGCGTAGAGCGTTACGGCAAACTTAAATCGGACTTCATCGCCGCGAATCTGAAAAAAGAGTTCTTTGAGCAGGTCGCTGTCGTCTCGATTGCAAGTAAAATGCGCGAGGGCAAACTCAACGGTTCGGTTGCCGAGCGCGGGGCATTTGAATTTTACAAGCAAACGCTTGGGCGCGGCGATGTGTGGGGCGACGGCGTGGTGCCGCTTGACTGTTGCCGATTGGACGGCGCGACCTATATCGAAATCAACGGCGTTGAGCATTTGCCCTCGCCCTTCGCCGAGTGGTATGGCTCGAGACGCGGCGTGGACTTATGGCGAGACTGTCTCTAAACCGATTTCGTTTTGTAAATTGACCGCGCAACATTGAACCTAAGTAAACATCAACAATGCAGAAAAATCCTCGAGTGAAAGTCCTGTGAAGCAATTGGAAAATAAAGTCGCGCTGATTACGGGCGCGTCGCGCGGCATCGGAAAAGCCACGGCGCTGAAATTAGCATCGATGGGCTGCAACATTGCCGTTAATTATCTCAAAAACGCCCACGAGGCGGAAAAAACCGTCGATGAAATTAAATCGTTAGGGCAAGACGCACTGTCCGTTCAAGCTGATATGTCGAAAGCGGACGACATTAAGCGTATGTTCGCCGATGTAAAGGCGCATTTCAACCGACTGGATATTTTCGTGAGCAACGCGGCGAAAGGCGTCTTTGGACCTGTATCGCGCATCGGCGCAAACGGATTTGATTTATCAATGGCGACAGGACCGAAGGCGTTGCTCATCGGCGCGCAAGAATCCGCGAAACTTTTCGGCGAGGCTGGTGGAACAATCGTGGCATTATCGAGCATCGGAAACAGTCGGTGCTTGGACGGCTACGCAGCGGTCGGCACAGCAAAAGCAGGAATTGAGACACTCGTGCGCTACCTTGCCGCCGAATGGGGCGCGAAAAAAATCCGCGTCAACGCCGTCTCTGGCGGACCGATTGACACCGACGCGCTCGATGATTTCAAAAATGCAGAAGAGCGTAAAGCAAAATGGCTCGAACGGACGCCACTGGGTCGGCTTGGCACAGCGGAGGATTTAGCGAACATTGTCGCTTTTCTTTGCACCGACGACTCGCGCTGGATTCACGGACAAACCATCATCGCCGACGGCGGGTATCTTCTGCGAGAATAAAGTTTTTAATCCGTTCTCTAAATTTTACCAAATAGAATGTTTGAAGAATCACCTTTGATGTGGGCAGGCTTTTTCGCCGTCGTTGGCATTGCCCTTGCGTTGGATTTAGGAGTGTTAAACCGAAGCGCGCACCGCGTTTCAACCAAAGAAGCCTTGTATTGGACGATTGCATGGATAACGATGGCGATGGGATTTGCAGGCGTTGTCTATTCGCTCTACGGCGTTACAAAAGCAACGGATTTCGTAACAGCCTACCTTATCGAAGAATCGCTGTCGGTCGATAACTTGTTCGTGTTTGTCTTGGTGTTTCGCTTTTTTAAAGTCGAAGACAAGTATCAACATCGGGTTTTGTTTTGGGGCGTGTTGGGCGCAATTGTCATGCGGGCGATTTTCATTTTCGCGGGCGTTGCACTGCTCAATCAATTCCATTGGATTACCTACATCTTTGGCGCGTTTCTGATTTACACTGGTGTCAAGCTCCTATTTGGTGGCGAAACAGAAGAAGCCGACTTCGCCGAAAATCTTGGCGTGAAATTGGTCAAACGGTTCTTTCCTGTGTCGCAGAACTACGACGGACAAAAATTCTTCACGATTGAAAATGGCAAGCGCTTTGCTACGCCGCTCTTTTTGGTGTTGGTCGTCGTGGAAATCACCGACCTGATTTTCGCCGTCGATTCAATTCCCGCCGTGCTGGCGGTGAGCAACGACGTGTTCATCGTGTTTACCTCCAACATCTTCGCCATTATGGGCTTGCGCTCGCTTTACTTTTTGCTTGCCGATGTGGTCGAGCGGTTTGTGCATCTGAAAACGGGCTTGGCGTTTATTTTGGCATTTGTTGGCGTCAAGATGATTCTTGCAGGCATTAATGAGGCGTGGAAAATCCCGTCGCCCGTCTCGCTTGCAGTGGTCGTGGGAATTTTAACGATTTCCATCATTGCCTCGCTCGTGTTGCAACCCAAAGAGGCAACAAAGCCCGAGGGTGAAAAGGCAAACTAAGCTGTGCGGCTGTTCGTCTTGAAATTAAAATCGCCCGAAACACCCTGATTTGACAAGGATTGTCGGGCGAAAGTATTATGCGACAGGGCTGCCC
Source organism: [Candidatus Thermochlorobacteriaceae] bacterium GBChlB (assembly GCA_000724175.1). GTDB lineage: Bacteria > Bacteroidota > Chlorobiia > Chlorobiales > Thermochlorobacteraceae > GBChlB. Next base: position 55,277 of record JPGV01000007.1, read on the forward strand.
TTGATGAGGCGCATAAATTCGGAGCGCGTAGCGGAATTGCTCAGAAATTCGCCCGACATTGCCGAGGTTGTTGTGGTCGAGTTTTGTTTCTCGACGCCGCGCATCACCATACACAAGTGTTTGGCTTCAATGACGACTGCCACGCCGCGCGGCTCAAGCACATCTTGAATGACATCGCGGATTTGCTGCGTCAGCCGCTCTTGCACTTGAAGTCGCCGCGCATAGACATCCGCCACACGCGGAATTTTAGAGAGACCAACAATTTTGCCGTTAGGAATATACGCCACATGCGCCTTGCCGAAGAAGGGGAGCATGTGGTGTTCGCACATCGAGAAAATTTCTATGTCTTTGACCAGCACCATCTCGTCGTATTTTTCATGAAAGACTGCGCCGCGCAAAATGTCTTCGGCGTCGGCATGGTAGCCACTCGTGAGGTAGAGCAGGGCTTTGGCAACACGCTCTGGTGTTTTAAGCAACCCTTCGCGTGCAGAATCTTCGCCAAGCAACTCCAAGTTCGAGCGCACATTGTCGGCAAGAGCTTGCATCACGGTTTTCTCGTCGCCATTAGGCGGATGGACGTAGAAGTATTCATCGTCGTCGCGCAAATGAGCCACAAAGCGTTTCTCATTGTCGCTTTTTCCCGAACTGGTCATTCCAAAATAGGTTGAAGTTGATGTGTTATTCGCCGCGGTAGACGACGAAGTTTCTTTCGGATTCGAAGACCCTGACTTCATAGAGTTCCACCCCTTCCAAGTTTAGCGTTTTTAATTTGCGGTCAATGACATCCCAAAACACTACCGCAATAACTTCGGCGGTCGGAACTGTGTCTTTGAACATCTCTACATCAAAGTTTAAGTGTTTGTGGTCGACCTTAGAGAGAATTTCTTCTTCCAACAACTTCTTCAAGATTTTCAGGTCGAACAGGTAGCCCGTGTCTTTATTGACGATGCCAGCGAGCGTTACTTCAAGGTCGTAGTTGTGTCCGTGTCCGTAGAAGTTGTTGCAGATGTCATAGACGTCGCAGTTTTGTTCATCGGTGAACGTCGGGTTGAACAAGCGATGTGCGGCATTGAAATGCACTTTGCGTGTAACATAGACCTTTCGCGGCTTTTCCAAAATTTGGTTAATGCGTCGAGCCGCATTGGGCAAGGGTTTCCAGACGGCGTCGTCGTCGGGCGCAACCGCGGAGACTTCAGATAGAGACATAGTTCAACTGGTGATTTGAATGTGTGACTGAAATAAAATTTTGTTTAAGTAGCGCGAGCATTGATGACGACAGGATTGTCTACGCTCGAGATGCGCATTGGATTCGCAGCGCCGGGCTCTATTCCCTTACAGGAGACAAGATAGTGCTTGCAATCTCGGCAACCAACATCGAGCCAAGTCGGATTTCCATCATAATCGTTCCACGACGAGACAAAAACGCCGCTGTCATGTTTTGAAATGCCGAAGCAGTCAGTATAGCAGGCTTGCGTAAAGCGTTGTGGGGAGCAGTCGGCATCTGAGCCGCGAACGCAAAAGAAGTCTTCGCATATCAGGGCGTTAGGGTTTGGGTGTGCGATGGGTTTGCGGTAGCCGCGCATTTCGCGTCGGAGCGTGTTCCAAAACCGTGCGAAGAATACCGATGTGTTTCGTAGATGCCAAAGCGGGTTATACCAACTAATGCCAAGTGTTTCAGCAAAAAGTAGCGCGGAAATCGCGCGCCGCGCCGATTGATGGTTCTGCGCCATGCGGAGCAGCGATTGAAGCACCCGAATTCTGAATTGTTTCATCGTATCACCAGACTGTTTCACTGCGCTAAGGCAGTAAAGGATACTGTTTTATGGCTAAACTTTTGAGCCACTTAGTTCGTTTAACCGCCTGAAACCTTTTTTACAATTCATGCCTGCAATCTCTTTTCTCAATGTTCTGATTTTTCTGTCCGTAAGTTCACTCGTCGGCTGGTATCTCTATCGAAAACTGCTGATGGTTGTCGATGCCTTTACTCCAAAAAATCTTCCGCTTGTCAAAAAGCGTCTTGCCAGAACGGTGGTTGCATTGATGTCGCTTCCGGCGATTCCAATGTTGCTCAAAGAAATCCCGCCGCTCCGCGAAACAGGCATAACTTATACGCTGTTCTTTCTTGGCAGCGTGTGGGGCATTTGGCTCTTTTTGGCCTTGCTTGTCTTTGTTCCTGCCGACCTAACTATGCTCGTTTGGAAACAGGCACGACGTGTTTTCGCACGCCGAAGGACAAAGTCGCTCATTGAAACTCAAACGACAAGAGCTAACGTGGCGCGCACACGCGATGACAACCCGCCGCTGATGCCTGAAAAATCAAGCGACTACAGCCCGTCGCGTCGAGAGTTCCTAAAAAAAGCGGCGCCGTCGATGATAGGGTTCGCGTTTCCAACTGTGATTACGGGGTATAGCCTCGTTAATAACCGAATGAATTACGTCGTCAATCAAATGACGCTGTCGTTTCCAAACTTGCCATCGGAATTGCGCGGATTGAAAATTGCACATGCGAGTGATATTCACTCCGGCGCCTTTATGTCGCAGCGGCAAATGGAAGAAATTACTGAAACGCTCAACTCTTTTCACCCTGACCTTGTGGCGCTCACAGGCGATTTCGTCGCCAACGACAAAAATGAAATCGAACCATTTGTCAAAGGCTTTCGAAATTTGAAATCGACTTATGGCACGTTCGCCTGCGCAGGGAATCACGACGAGTGGGTCGGCATCGAGACCGTCGAGGCAGCGATGAAACAGCACGCCGAAACACTGCTCAGAAATGAACATCGCATCATCAACATCGACGGCGCGCCGTTGAATGTCATCGGTATTGACTACACGCGGTCGAGAACCGCTTATCTTGATGCGGCAATGAAGGGCACTAATCCCGACGGGTTCAACTTGCTCTTGTGTCATCACCCCGATTTTTTTACCTATGCCAAAACCGCCAATATAGACTTGATGCTGGCTGGACACACGCACGGCGGACAAATCGCGCTTGATGTCGCGGGTGTTGAACTCTATCCGATAGATATTCTCTACAAGTATCCGCGCGGTCTGTTTGAAGAAGGAGAGCAGGGAAAACAGAAACTCTATGTGAATTTAGGTGCTGGCGTAACAGGCGCGCCCTTGCGAACAATTTCGCCCGAAATTGTGGTCATGACGCTCGTTTAACAGAAAATCGAGAAGGCAAACGTCGCGGTGCGGCAAAGCCTCGCAGACATTTTTTAAGAAATTGTAAAACTTTTTTTGGGCGATTCTCGTTTATACAAGTGCCTCGCAGTTTATGGTTTCTGCGGGGTTTCATATAGAGCATTCCTTAAAGGTCGTCCGTGTTGAACGGACGACCTTTTTGTTTTGGGAGTGAAAGCAATGCGTTGGTCAGTCGTCGTTCTCGTCTTTTTCCGTCGTGGCGTCGTCGACGGCGACGGGATAATCACCGCTAAAACACGCTGTGCAGTAGCTGCCGTGCTCGTCGTCGTATTTCGGAACGCTATTGAGCAAGCCTTTGAGTGAAAGATAAGAGAGCGAATCGACGCCGAGTTCTGCGCGGATTTTTTCCACGTCGCCGCCCAATTGATGCGCGATGAGCTTGTCGCGCGTCGGAAAGTCCATGCCGTAAAAACATGGGTTCGTAATCGGCGGCGACGTGATGCGCAGATGAATTTCCTTTGGGTGTGCCTCGTGAAGCAGACTGACCAGCATCTTTGAAGTCGTGCCGCGCACAATGGAATCGTCGACAACCACAACACGGCGATTTTTAAGCACGCCGCGCACAACATTGTATTTCGAGCGGACTTTCAGTTCGCGGTCGCCTTCGCCCGGTTGAATGAACGTTCGTCCGACATAGTGGTTACGAATCAGCCCTAATTCCAAGCGAGAAGGTAAGCCGTGTTTATTGCTTTCCGTAACGAAGCCGAGCGCGGCGGTGTTCGACGAATCTGGCACGCTAATGACCGTGACATATTTCTCGTCATCTTTGGGTTTCACGCCCGCTTCGTGCGAAAGGTTCTTGCCGAGTTTGCGTCGAACTTTATCGACCGATTCATCGAAAATGACGCTATCGGGGCGCGAGAAATAGACATACTCGAATATGCACCGCGCTTTGCGGGCGGACTTAGGTAGAAAGAGCGACTTGGTTTCGCCCGTCTCGAGCGTCTCGTCATCAATCAAAACGATTTCGCCGGGCGCAACTTCGCGTTCATACTTGGCAGAGTTGATGTCGAAGGCGCATGTTTCACTGGCGACGATGTAACTTGGCTTGTGCTTTTTCCCGTTTTTCTCTTTGTGTTTTTTAATGCCGAGTGAAAGTGGGCGAAACCCGAGCGGGTCGCGTGCAGCAATGAGTCCCTTGTCCGTCAATATCGTCAGCGAATACGCGCCCTGCACCTGAACGAGCGCATCATAGACCTGTTCAAGAACGGTCGGCGCAGGACTACGAGCGATGAGATGCAAAATAATTTCGCTGTCCGATGTTGCTTGAAAAATCACGCCTTGCTGGGAGAGTGTTTTGCGGAGCGTGCGCACGTTGGTGAGATTGCCATTGTGTCCAAGCGCGAGATGTCCCGATTTGTAATTGACCGAAAACGGCTGAATGTTTTGCGCCGAAAGCGACGAGCCAGTTGTCGAGTAGCGTGTATGTCCGATGGCAGAAGCGCCTTTGAGCGTCTCAAAGATTTTTTTATCGTGAAAGACTTCCGAGACAAGACCGAAATCACGATGCGAGCGAAAGACCGTTTTCTTTTTTTCTTCGTCGTAATCCGATGTAACAATGCCAGCGCCTTCTTGTCCGCGATGTTGCAGCGCGTAAAGCCCGTAGAACGCGTCTACAGCCGCGTTAGGCGAGTTGTAAATGCCGTAGATGCCACACATATAAAGTCCTCCCGTGAAAAGTTAGCGCATCGAGTTGAAACTTGCCAAGCGCGTTGTAACTAAATGCGTTTATATCGCCCGTGTTTATAGACATTTCTGACACCAAGATAAAACATCAGCGCACAGATAAGCGCCAGTAAAAACGACTGCGCAACCAGCGCCGAAAAATTTTCTCTGAACAGGACAAACGCGCCTGCGCCGACAAGGGCTAAAACGAAAAACACGGCAGCAAGAAACTCGGAGGCGCGTCGCGCTTTGATGTCTTGATAAGAGCGGCTGCGTCTGAAGATGCGAAACGCGGCATATCCATAAAGCCCGACCCAAAGTGTAAAGTGAGCGGAAATAGCAAGAAGCGCAGTAAAACTCAATTGTGGAATCAAGTGCTCTGTGCCGAAAGGAAAGGGCGGCGCAAGTTTGACGGTGATGGTGTTGAGCTTGCGGCTGTCGATATCGACGAAGCGAAATTCATAGAGCAATGATTTCCAGAACCATTCGTTGTAAAGCCCCGAAACAATGATGAACAGCAAGCACAAGCCCGCAAAAAAAAAGATGTCATAGCTTTGGCGGGAGCGCACAAAACTCAGCGCGAAAAGAAACCCGAAAAAGACGAACCAAAGCAGCGAAATTTGCCATCCCATCCAATAGAGCTGACCATAGTTGCCAACATAAAACACGCCAGCGAGTGAAAAAGACGCAATGATAAAAAACAGGCCTTTGCTGGCAAGCGCGAAGAGTGCAAAAGCCGCAAATTGCAGTGCCTGACCTTGAATGCGGTCGGTATGTTTGACGCGCTGGCGGCGTTGGAGAAGCAAATAGCCAAATGCAACGCCCAATACAATCAGCAAGAGCGATTCAAAAAACAGGAGCGACGCTTGACCCGATGTAACCGTGTCGAGCCAGATGGAGACCCCAGAGCGGCTCTTAAAGCGCAGTGAATCGGAAGAAATCCGAGAGGCGAGCGAATAAAGTGAATCTGCCAGAAATACCTGTCTGTCCGGCGTCACAAGAGCGGTAAGTTTAGAAAAGTTGACGATGAGAAGCAGCCCGACTGGTAGACGATTCGGTTCAACTTGTGTGGAGCTAAGGAGATTCGAACTCCTGACCCCTTGCATGCCATGCAAGTGCTCTACCAACTGAGCTATAGCCCCATGTTCAAAATAGGCTGCAAAGATAAAATAAAAACCGATGTGTGCAAGCGCTGAAAAAATTTAGATGTAACTCGGGCGATTTACATACTCGATTGGGTCGCGGATGCCCGCTTGTTCAAAGGCGCGCAGGCGCAGGGCGCAGCTGTCGCACACGCCGCAGGCTTTATCGTTGGATTGATAGCACGACCATGAAAGTTCAAACGGCGCGCCAAGTTCCATGCCGCGAATCACGATTTCCCACTTTTTCATTTCAATGACCGGCGTGAGGACTTCAATATGCGTCGACGGCTTTGTTCCCAGACGAATCGTCAAATTGAACGCATCGTAAAATTCACGTCTGCAATCGGGATAGCCCGATGAATCTTCTTCGACGGCGCCGACGAAAATTTTGTTCGCGCCAATCACCTCTGCCCAACTGACCGCGATGGCTAAAATGTTCGCGTTTCGAAATGGCACGTAACTCGTCGGAATAACATCACGATTTAAATCTGCTTTGCTCACCTCAATCGTTTTATCCGTTAGCGACGACCCGCCAATGATGGACAGATGCTTGACATCGACGACCAAGCGTCGGTCGATGTGGTAATGGTCGCAGATAGAGGTAAAGGATTTTAGTTCTCGGTGTTCGGTGCGCTGTCCGTAGTTGAGATGAAGCGCAGCAAGGTCGTAGCCGAGATCTTTGGCTATTGCGGTCGAGACAAGGCTATCCATGCCGCCAGAAAGAAGCACAATCGCTCGCATAGTAATGACGCTTAGCTGGTCTCAACAACAGGGGAACGAAGCGTGCTTGAATCGGCAACGGGAGCGCGCTGCTCGCCAAACCGCAGCGCAGAGTAGAGCGCAAATGTGAGTCCAATGTATAAACTCGCCGTCCATTGATGAAAAATTTGCATGACGGCTGGAACGCCGATGAACACGAGCGACAAGCCAATGACGACTTCGGCAAGCGAGAGTCCCATCACAGCGAAGACAGCTTTGACGACAAAGGGAGAGGCATTGTCACTTTTGCGCAAAATCGAGTATCCGATGACCCAAGTTGTCGCCGTGAGTGCAATGCCGACAGCGCCGTGCAGATGACCGATGTTGCCGATTTTTTCAACCCAGTCGGCTTCGCTCATCAAAGGGAAAGCGCGCGATATCCATTCCAACTTTTCACGCACCTGCGTTCCGAAAGCCAGTTGAAGCATACCCAAGCCCCACAACGCCGCAGCAAGCCGCGACGACTGCGAAGGATAAAGCGACGCCGACTCTGCCTTCGGATTTTCCAGAAAATACGCCTGCTGCGTAATGTAAATGAGAATGCTGACAATGATGAGCGCGAGGACCAAATGCAGCGTAACGATAAAGGGGTTTAAATCAGTTTTAACGACCACTTTGCCCAGCCAGCCTTGAAAGGCAACTAAGACGAATGCGGCAATCGAGGGATAGAGAACCTGCGGGTGTTTGCGGAAGTTTTTAACTGCGACCGCCAGTGTTGCGAAAATAAAAAATCCTGTTAGGACGCCGAAAAGCCGATTGATGTATTCAATCCATGTGAGGACAGGATTAAATGCCGCCGGGTCGTAAGCGGGCGGCAACTGCGAGACATCGGTCGGCGGAATCCAAAGCCCGTAGCACTTCGGCCAATCAGGACAGCCCATGCCCGCGCCTGAAACGCGAACCAATCCGCCTAAGAAAATCAGGAAGTAGGTAACGCCCGTTGTAACAAAGGCGAGGCGGCGAAAGGCGCGAGCTGCTGATGCTTCCAATGTAAGATCTCCAACGGTGTGTCAGTGTTTTGGCTGCGCTGCGGCAGGCGCGGTCTCGGTCGCTGGTTTGCCGTCGTAAATTTTCGCCTTCTTGTTGATTTCTTCCATCTGGATAGTATTGATGGAGGCGCGGCTGCCGTTGTCGAGCATCGTGAAGACGATGAACACGGTCAGCGCTATCAGTGAAATCAAGAGAATCGCGCCGAAAAATTTGTTGTCGTGCAACAGGTGCATAAAAAACAAAACGACGAGCGAGGCTTTAATGGTGGCGACGACCATTGCGACAATCATATTCCAACTGCCGAAATCGAACCCGGCAACCCAGACCGTAACGGCGGTTAAAAACAACAGGCTTGCGCCGACAGCTAAGTAGGTGTTGAGCGGTGTGATGTGAGACTGCGCGTGTGCGCCGGAAGTTTGTGGTATGTTCATAAGATACTCCTGAAAATTTTAACGATGCAATTTTTCTCTTAACAGCGACCCGAAGTATTACCCAATCAAATAAAGCAACGGGAAGAGGTAAATCCAAATTAGGTCGACCAAGTGCCAATAAAGACCAACGAGTTCAATCGGCGTATAGTAAGCGGCCGAAAACTTGCCTTTGATAGTTTGCAAAAGCACGATGGAAATAGCGATGATGCCGAAAAGCACATGCAAGCCGTGCGTGGCCGTCATTCCAAAATAAATGCTGAAAAAGATGTGCGGATTATTTCCGACAATTATGCCTTCCGAGCCGTCGTAGTGATAAAACTTTCCGGGCAGAAGTCCGAGATGAATTTTATGTTCGTATTCAAAATACTTGACGACGAGGAAGATAAATGCACAGGCGAGCGTCGCGGCGAGCAACCAGATGGTTTGGGCGCGCTTGCCGAGTTGCATGGCGCGAATGGCGAGCGCGACCGTCAGCGAACTGGTAATCAGCACAACGGTGTTGAATGCGCCCATTCCTACATTGAGCATTTTGTGCGCGCTGTGGAACATCTCAAGATGCTCGTTGCGGTAAATCGTGTAGGCGCAGAAGAGCCCGCCGAAGAGCAAAATTTCGGTCAGCAAAAAAATCCACATTCCCATTTTTGCCGAATCGAGTTGTTGCTCCGAGTCGGTGAAGTGGTGCGCGACGTGCGACGGATGACCATGATGATGCTCGACGTGAGCGGAAGGCATATCGACTGACTGAGCAGTGCGGGAAGGAGCAGCTTTTACCTCGTTCATACTACTTGAAGTTTTAATTTACAACTTGTTCATTTTACAAATGTGTAAATATAAAAACTGATGACCGCGATTTCCTAAATAAATTTTTTTGGAAATCAGTTTTATGGTGTGGTTAATCGGGGCGGTTTAAGCTTTTCGGCGTTCTTCTCCAGTGCGTCGATTGCCATTGCCAATCCAAAATGAAATTGAACGGCGGCGGTCTTCGCCTGTGCGCGTCTCGTTGGGAGAGAGTTCTTTTTGCGCTGTTTCGAGCTGGCGTTTCTTGGCAGCTTCGCGTGCGGCTTCGATTTCTTGACGTGCTTCTTTTTCCAGCGCGATGAACGCATCGACCGAGAGTTCGGGCGAACTGAGCAGTTTGACTGTTTTATCGCCGCTGGCAACGGCGAGCGTGCTGCTGTCAGGGCTGAACGCCACTGCATAGAACTGTCCAACGAGCGACTGAATTTCCTGACCCGACTCGACATCCCAAAGTTTAATCTCGCAGACTTTCGTGATGCGGTTGTAACTGGTCGAGGCTAAGTTTTTATCGTCGAACCCAAAGGATACACCGTCGACGCCATTGCTGTGTCCGACAAGCGTTTTGATTTCGCGTCCCGTTTTGAAGTCCCAAATTTTAATCGTCTTGTCCCAGCTCGAGGTCGCCATCATTTGTCCGTTTTGGCTGAATGCCGCCGCTGTAACGCTGTGCGTATGCGAGGTGAGCGAGCGAAGTTTTTTCCATGACGACACGTCCCAATAAATGACTTGGTTGTCTGTGCCGGTCGAGATAAGCACACTGCCATCGGGACTAAAAACCACAGAGGCAACGCTTTGGTCGTGTCCTTTGAGTGTTTTAAGTTTTTCACCTGTTTTGACGTCCCAAATCACGATGGTTTTATCGGTGCTGGCAGTGGCGAGTTTCGAGCCGTCGATACTGAAAGCGACGCTATTGACGCTTTGTTTATGACCAAGCAAGGTGTGAACTTCTTTTCCGGTTTTAATGTCCCACACTTTGACAGACGTGTCGCTGCTGGCGGTGGCGATTTTGCCGCAATCGGGCGAGAACGCCGTCGCATTGATAAATTCCTTCATGGCGTGACCAGAGAACGTGCGCACCTCTTCGCCGTTATCGGAATTGGAGATAATGGTTTTCCAACTGGCGGATGCGAGCATACTGCTATCGGGACTGAAATTGAGCGAGTTAACTCGGAGCGTATGCCCAACAACCATGCGTTTGAGTTCAAAGACGGTAGGCATGACTTTCCACTTTTTGCTGCGGCGCATATCGTCGGAGACGCCGAGAATGGCGTAGTAGTTACGCTGCTTAACGCGCTGTTCCATTTCGGAGAGCACGGGCGCGGCTTGGCTGCCTTGAATCATCTCGGAACGGCAGCGTTGAATATGCACTGCTGCTTCTCGGAAGGCTTCGTCGCGCAGTTTTGTCAGCACGGCAAGCACGACGGGCTTTTGAAAAATATCAGTGTCGGTTGCCGCTTTGAAGGCGTAAATGCGCTGGGCTTTAATGACATCTTCGAGTATCGGCGCGGCATCGTTGTGTCTGCCCAAGGCAATAAAGCATTTCGCTTGCAGGTAGCCTGCTTCGGGCAGGTGAAAGAGTTCGCGCGACTTGCCGAAGAGGTCGGCGGCGGCGACCTCTTCGCCTTGTGCGTAGCAAGCAATGCCGGCGTGGAAAAACGATTCGGCGGCGACCCGCTTCATCAAAAAAGAAAAGTCTTCGGTTAAGCCGCGCGCGCCAGCGTCGGCAAGCGAGCTAAGTAAGCGTTTGGTGAGCGGGTCGTTCTCTTCTAACATGCACTCAGCGGCTTTGATGAGATAAGCCTCTGCTTTGGCTAAATCGAGCAACGACGGCACATACAAATAAAGCAATCCGATACGGTGCAAAATCACGTAATCGATATGCACTGTTTGACCGGAGTCGAGCAGTTCAGTCAAGGTTTGAAGCGCACGAGCGTAATTTTGATTGTCGGGCGAGGCGTCGCGGTAAAGTGAGAGCCCTTGTTCGAGTTTTTTGAACCAAGGCGTCTCGCTGCTGGGTGCGTGGAGCAAAAGCGCGATGTCGTCGTTGAAAATTTTTCCGATGCGGGCTTGGTCGACGGGAAGCGAGAGCCGCCAGTCCAAGACGGGCGCGAGCTCTCCGATTTCTTCGCTGTCTGCACCGCTGTTCAAATGAGTTATAATGGCATTATACATCGCAAGCCCTGTCAGAAACGAGCCTGCAATAATTTGAACGACCTGATAAATTGCACGGGCTTTGTTGCCTTCCGCATTGTCAATAGAAGTTTGTGCCTGCTGACTGAGCTTGCGAATCGTCTGGTCATAAAGTTCCGCTGCTTGCTTAAATGCCTCGCTGAGGTTGCTTGAATACTGACGTTGAGCGAGGAATTTGAGGTACCGCGCTTGGGTGTCTTCACCAGTCTGACTCAGGTAAAAAATCGACATATCTTTTGCTTACGAATTGAAATGGAAAAGCAATCGCGAATCTAAGCGATTTGCGAGAATTTTAAAACGATTTAGCTGCATTTTTTTATGATGTGTGCAACTCGGGTTCGGGAACGTTTAAGCATCGGTGAGTTTTGCGATTGCAGCCGTCGCAACTGCGCGCGAAGGTCGCGCCGCGACAAGCCATACATCTGAATATACGAGAGGTTGAACATCAGAATAACCTCGTTTATGCACGGCGCATTTTTCGCCCGCTTAATGGCATGCGAAAGCGTATAAAGCCGTTTGGTTAAAGCCGAGTAGCTCTCGATAAAATCGGCGATGGGAATGTGTTTCGGTGCCGAAAGCATCTCTTGTCCCCAACTGTAACGAAAGGCGTAGATGTCGTCGCGTGGAAACATTAAACGACCTTCGTTTGCCAGTCGCTCAAAGAGGGCGGTTCCGGGAATCGGGCGCAGGAGATTGATGCCCGGCACATCGACGCCTGTTTCCTCAATGAAGTCGTAGAGCGCGTCGGCACTTTCAAGCGTGTCGCCGTCCAAGCCGTAAATGAAACTGCCATAGACGCAGATGCCCGCTTCGCGCACCGCTTTGATATTTCGTGCTAAGACATGCTCCTTGTTCTGCACCTTACGATGCGCATAGTTGCTCGCGTTTGTAACGCCCTCAATGCCTAAGAGCAATCCGACACAGCCCGATTTGGCGAAAATGTTCAAAAGTTCCGGCTGCTGTCCGAGCATCGTCGTGGCTTGCCCAACCCACTTGATTTTGTAGGGAATGAGCTGCGTGAAGAGTTCCTTTGCATACGCCACATCGGCGTTCATGGTGTCATTGACGAAAAAAAAGACGCGCTTGTCATCGACCAAAAACCGCTCGACCTCTGCAACGACATGCGCAATTGGGCGATGGCGCATTGTGTGTCCGTTCATCACATAGACATTACAGAAGTCGCACTTGTATGGACAGCCGCGCGAGGTTTGAATGAGGTTCGTGGTGAAATAGTTGTTGATGTTGAGCGCGCGTTTATGAACAGGTCGCTCCAGCGAGAGGTCCGGCAAGGTGGCAGGTTCATAGCGTGGTTTGAGCGACTGATGTTTCAAATCGTTTAGAACATCGCGCCAAATATCGTCAGCTTCGCCAAGCGCAATCGAGTCGGCTTCGCTGACGCACGAGTCGGGAAAAAGCGTTACATGCGGACCGCCGAGAATGACCTTCGCGCCGCGCGCGCGAAACTGGCGCGCCACGTCAAACGCTGTTTTTGCAAGTCCGGTATGAACGGTAATGCCGACCAAATCCCAC
>JPGV01000007.1:68020-100422 GCA_000724175.1 [Candidatus Thermochlorobacteriaceae] bacterium GBChlB
GCGGGCGATTGCCGTTACCAAATTCGCGTTAAGTTCGTGTGCGCCGTCTTTATCGTGATGCGCTGTCGGCTCATTGACGAGGTGTTGCAAATAAGCGTCGATGTGTTGGAGATGCTCGACGGGAACGCGGCTAAGATGGTGCAAAATCGATTGATATGTTTTTTCCGTGTCTGTCATCTCTTTTCTGTGTCAGGGTAATCTATGTCAGGTTAACGTATAAAAGTATAAAAAGCCGCAGGTTAATTGCGGCTTTTTTTGCGCTCTTAAATTTTCTTAGGCTGTTATTTTTTCATGAAAGCGTCGTCGCCGACATTGGTATTTTGCTTGACCGATGTTGCCGTCAGCTCAATGGTCGCCATGCCAAGCGACTGCGTGAGCTTGAATGCGACCTTCACGCCGTCGATGTTTCGATAGTCTGAAAATTCCGTCGTCGCCTCAATCTCGCCTTGCGGTGTTTTCTGTTTGCCGGTGCGCGAGAGCAGGAGGAACGACTCGGCATCAAAGACGAGCGTTTCTTTTTTGCCCGACGCGCGTTCCAATTCGGCGACATAGACCGCTTTGCCGCGCATCATCTTTTTTTCTTTGACGGTAAATGTCGATTTTAACTCGGCAAGTCGGTAGAGCTCGTTAAACTCTGCGCCGGCGAGTGCGTCTTTAAGGTCATCGCCCGAAAGTTCGCGCGTGCCGCCCATACCGCTTTGAACGGCTTTTGCACCGTCAATGTAACTTTCCTGCGAGAACATCGGCGTGGCGATTTGAACAAAGCGTTTGTTCGGTGCTTTTTCAACCAACTTGAACGTGCCATTGATGGTCTGCGGACCGGCGGCAATGCTTGCCGAGCCTTCTGTTGTGCGGTCTTTAATTTTCATCAACGCTGCGTCGCCGCCCATTGCTGCCATGTGTTTTTTGAGCAACTCTTCCGACGATATATCCAGAGCCATCGGTGCAGCAACGGGATTCATATCGGTGTCGTAGAGTTTAACTGGCGCGATTTTTTCGAGTTTCTCTTTCACCTCTTTTGCATTGCCAACGACGATGATAACAAGGTCGCTCGTGTTGATGTATTTTCTCGCCAAGTCCATCGCCCGAGCGGGCGTTACGCTGCCGACGCGCGAGGCGTAAGTCTTGTAATAATCTTTCGGCAAGTTGTAAAGCTCCATTTCCTGAACGCGCGAGGCGACGCGCCCTTTGTCTTCAAGGCTCATCAGATAATTGCCCGCGATGTATTGACGCTGCAAATCGAGTTCCTGCGTTGGAATTGTGTCGCGTTTGATGCGCGCCATTTCTGCAAGAATTTCAACGATGGCGGAATCGGTAACGGCGTTGCGCACTTCGGCGGACGCGCTGTAGCTGCCTGCTAATTTTTGGAACGAACCAGTGGCGTAAGCGCCGTAAGTCCAGCCGTGCTTTTCGCGCAAGTTGGCAAAGAGCCGTCCAGAAAAACCGCCGCCCAACACTGAGCCAACAACGCCCAATTCAGGAATGTCGGGATTATTGCGCATAACACTCGGCTGTGTTACGATGATGTTCGATTGCACTGCCGTCGGCAGGTCGTAAAGATGAATCGTTGTGCCTTTAATCGTCGGCATCGGTGCGGCTTTCACAGCAGGAGGAGTGCCTGTTTTCCACTTGCCGAAAAATTTTTCGAGAAGCGGCATGACTTGCGCGACCGTTACATCGCCGACGACGGCAATCGTCGCGTTGTTCGAAAAGAAATGCGCGTTGTAAATGTTCTTCACATCATCGAGCGTGAGTGCGGCAAGTGATTGTTCGGTCTCGACTTTGCCGTAAGGATGGTCGCCGTAAAGAACTTTACGCTGCAATTGCCCGGCAAGCGAGGCGGGTTGCTTTTTCGCCGCCGTAACGCTGGATAAGGCTTTTTTGCGGGCGAGTTCAAATTCATCGTTTGGAAATGTCGGGTTTAAGACGGCATCGCTGAATAAGTCGAGCATCTTTTCGGAGTATTTCACGAGTCCCGAGATGTAGGCGTAGGTGGCGTCGGGCGTCGCCGAAGCGTCGTAATCAGCGCCGATAAAATCGGCTTCTTTGGCGAAGTCAATGGCTTTGCGGCGCGGCGAGCCTTTGCCCAAAAGTTCGGTCATGATTGACATCAAACCCGGTTTCTCGCCGTCGAACACCGTTCCCGATTTCACGACGAGCCGAAATGTAACGGTAGGCTGACGATGGTTTTCAATGATGAACACGCGCAGCCCATTGGAAAGCGCGGTATCGATGTAGTTCGGAAATGAGGCTTGTGGCAGAGGCGCAGCATCAGGCTTTTTTGAACGGTCGATTTTTTGCGCCAGCGCTGGAGTCGCCACTACAAAAGCGAGAAGTAAAACAAATCGGTAAAACATCGTTAGAGTCAAAATTTTGAAATCGTGTTAGAAATTTTTTGAGTGTGAACGCATCACAAAGAAACTACAACGGTTTTTGCGGCACGGGATAGTGAATCAAGACGCGCCCGTTTTTAGTCAAATACTTTTTGGCGACGCGCTGAATATCTGCCTTCGTTACCTTCATGTATTCACTAAGTTCGGTGTTAATCAAATTCGTGTTTTTGTTAAAGACATGGTAGTTGGCGAGGTTTCGCGCCTTGCTTGCAATCGAGCCAAACGCGCTGGCGTTCTGCGATTCTTTTTGATTGCGCACTTTTTGAAACTCCTCATCGGTGATGCCTTTTTTCAAGAGCGTGTTCAGTTCGTCTTCAATGGTCTTATCAATTTTTTGAATCTCAACGCCTTGATTACCGACGGCAAAGATGCCCAACATTCCCGCTTTTTCTTGCATGAACGGAAAGACGGAGGCTTGCACCGCAAGCTGGTCGACATCGACCAAGCGTTTGTAGATGCGAGAGCTTTTGCCATTGGCAAGAATATCGGAAAGCATATCGAGCGCGTAGGCATCTTTGTCGGTTTGCGATGTCGTTCTCCAAATGTGAAGTGTGGCGGGAAGCGGTGTGTTTTGCTTTTCAACGACGCGCGATTTGGGTGTCGTGAACGGCTTGAAATTAACAACGGGGCGCGTCGGGTCTGCGCCTCTGGGAATATCGCCGAAGTATTGCTCGACGAGTTTTTTGGTTTCCTCGATGTCTAAATCGCCTGCCAAGCACAGCGTCGCGTTGTTCGGCACATAGTATTGTTTGTAAAACTCGCGGAACTCCTCAATGGTGGCTTTATCAATATATTGAAACGAGCCAATCGGCGTCCAGCGATACGGCGTGTCTGAAAATGTCTCTTCGCTGATAACTTCAAGTGCTGTGCCATAAGGCTGGTTGTCGACGCGCACACGGCGTTCTTCTTTGACGACCTGACGCTGTGTCTCGACGCCGACCGAATCAATCTTGGCGTGCAACATTCGCTCCGATTCAATCCAGAGCGCGAGCTTGAGTTGGTTCGATGGAAGATTGATGTAGTAATCGGTGCGGTCAAACGACGTGGACGCATTCAAGTTGCCGCCCGCGCCCGAAACAAGTTTATCGATTTGTCCGCGCTTGATGTATTCAGAGCCTTCGAACATCAGATGTTCAAAGAAGTGCGCGAAGCCTGTGCGGTCAGGCTTTTCATCTTTGCTGCCGACATGATACAAGACATAGGACGAAATGACCGGCACGGATGTGTCGCGGTGCAGAATCACATGCAAGCCATTGGGCAAGTCATACTCGACGAAATCGATTTTTGGAGTTGCCGTTTGGGCAAAAAGCGATGGTGCAACAAGCGCCGCCGCAACGCACAGCACCGCTCGCATTGAAACAAACAACGTCATAGATGTTCGGGAAAGTTTGACGGTTGAAGAAACTGTTTTTGCATAGAGACCTAAATCTACGCAGTTTTCGTTAAATTCAGCAAATCAACACGGCAACTATGCGCGCTCCATACAAAGGAGAAATCACACCTGCTTTGTCGGAGACAGAGCGAACAAGCGTCGCCACGCTTGAACCAGCGTTGAACACGATTCAGCCGTCGCCGCTCGATTGGATTGCGGGCGTTGGACTATTTCGCTTGGGCAAGCGCGTTCAAGGCGCGGTGGCATTTTTTGTCGCCGCCGCCGCACTCGTCCTCATGGTCGCCAAATGGACGCTGTTCATCGGCGGGCTGAACTCTCTTGGGCTGGCACTGTTGCTGATGCTGGTCTCGTGGAGCGACTTTACGGCAATCGTTACAACCGACGCTGTGGAATTTTGGATTGCCTCGATTTACGTGATGGCATTGGTGGTGTCGGCATGTGTGTTTTCCGTAAAATCTTACCGTCGATTGCGGCGCGACGGCGAAGCGGTCAAAAGCAGCATGACGCTCTGGCAATTAGCGTGGCGCGAATTTACCAAACGCACGGTCGCCGTCGTTGCGCTTTGTCTGTCGGCAATACTTTATTCGGCAGCGTTGCTTGCGCCACTGCTTGCACCTTACGAACCTAACGACCAACAAGATTTCACCGTAACCGCGTTTCAACCGCCGCTCGGCAGTGTGGTGGCGATAAACTTAAACGCCGACGTCGCGCAGCCAATCCCCCTTCGCGAGGACGCATCATGGACTGCAAGGCTTGCCAACGCGCTCATCGAGCAAAATCACATTTTGAAACTGCGCGGCGATATGAAACAAAAAATCTATGCGCTCGACTGGCAACTCTTCGGCGACACGGTTCTCGCCAAACAAGCCTATCGCGTCAAGCAGATTCCGATTGCCGACCTTGTCTCGACTGCGCCCGAAGCCTTTGCGGCGCGGAAAACTTACGTGATGGGAACAGACCAGTATGGACGCGACATTTTCAGCCGCATCATCTACGGGTCGCGCATTTCGCTCTCGATTGGATTTTTGGTGGTGATGATTGCGATTACGATTGGCGCGATACTCGGCGTAACGGCAGGCTATTTCGGCGGCGTGGTCGACAGCGTCATCATGCGAACCGTCGATGTGCTGAACGCCTTTCCGCGCATTTTTTTAATTTTGATTGTCATTGCGCTTTTCGGCAATTCCATTTTCCTCATCGTTATCACGATTTCCTTGACGGGCTGGATGAATGTCTCGCGCTTGGTGCGCGGCCAAGTGCTCTCGCTCAAAGAGCAGGAATTTGTGCAAGCCGCCAAAGCACTGGGATTTTCCAACGCCCGCATCATTTTCCGACATGTCTTGCCAAATGCGCTCACGCCCGTCATCATTGCAGCGACGCTCTCCATCGGTGGGATTATCTTGACCGAAGCAGCGCTCTCATTTCTCGGCTTGGGCGTTCAGCCGCCGACGCCAAGTTGGGGAAACATCATCAGTGAAGGGCGCGACAATTTGCTCTCGCATTGGTGGATTTCCACATTTCCGGGACTGGCGATTGTCGTAACCGTCGTGTGTTTTAATTTGGTCGGCGACGGCGTCCGCGACGCCTTAGACCCACGACAACGAACCTGAAGAACCCAAGGAAAGTTAGCGCAACGTTGGGCTTGATGAGTCAATCGTCAAAAAGTTCTGCAAAATTTGTTTGCCTGCTTTGGTCATAATCGATTCGGGGTGAAACTGCACACCGAAAAGTTTTTGCGATGAATGTTCAACGCCCATAATGAGTCCGTCGTCCGTCCATGCTGTAACGACAAGGCTTTCTGGGAGTGTGGCGCGCTCGATGATGAGCGAGTGGTAGCGCGTGGCGTCAAACGGATTTTCAATGCCTGAAAAGATGCCGCGCGCGCAATGATGAATTTTTGAAATCTTGCCGTGCATCGGGCGCGGTGCGCGAACCACCTTGCCGCCTAAGGCATCGCCAATAGATTGATGACCAAGACAAACGCCCAAAATCGGAATCTCGCCGCCCAGTTCCCGAACAATCGGCACGGAAACCCCCGCCTCCTTCGGCGAGCAAGGTCCGGGCGAAATGACGATTTTATCGGGACGCTTAGCGCGAATCTCATCGACGCTGATGGCATCGTTGCGATAGACATCTGTCTCTGCGCCTAATTCGCCGAGATACTGCACGAGGTTGTAGGTGAAAGAATCGTAGTTGTCAATGACGAGAACCATCATACGCGGACGATGTTAAAACCGTGTTCCGAACAGAGGGCGCTTCGTGGTGTAGCGATCCCTGTTCGGAACAAACGATGGAATGGCGTGGCTAAGTGAACCACTTATTTTTCTGCGACTGGTTTTTTGCCCTTGGCAGATTTCTTGGTCGGTTTCGGCTCTTCCGTTGGCTTTTTCACCTCTTGTTCTTTTGGAATCTCCGCTTTCGGAATCCGAATGTCCCAAACATTATTGCTGGTGTTGACATCGGCAAGCACTTGGTTCGGGTCTAAGACGACGCGCACGACTTCTTTGTTGGTGAAAAATCCTTTGGTGAAATCTTGTTCGTTCTTGCGCCAAATGTCAGCTGGAAGTTTAATCATCTCCTTCGAGCTATCGCTGTAAGTGATTTCCATTTGAACGGGCAAGAGCAGTCCGCCATCGTTTTTAATTTTGATGCGGTAATAATTTTTGCCGCGCTTTTGTGAGCTGCCCGGCAAGAGCGAATCGGCGACCTGAACCGAGACATCGGCAATGGCTTGGTCGTTGTAATACGTGGTGTAGAACCAGCCACGCCAGAACCACGAGAGGTCTTCGCCAGCCGCTTGGTTGATGGCTCTGAAAAAGTCGGCGGGCTGCGGGTGCTTGAACGCCCATGCGTTGCAGTAGTCGCGGAAGGCTTCATCGAAAACGTCGGGCGTCAAAATTGACTCACGCAGAATAATCAGCCCAGCGGCAGGCTTGGTGTATGACTGCGGACCGTAGCCTTTATGCACCAAATCGGCGTGCGTCATAATCGGCACTTGGTCGGGGTCGCGCATATAATCTGTTTGGAACTTCGGAAGCGCACGCGACGGGAATTTCGGATTCCAATCTAAACAGGCATAGTGTTCCAAAAACGAATTGATGCCTTCGTCTTGCCACCCGTATTTGCGCTCGTCGGAGTTGATAATCATCGGAAACCAGTTGTGTCCAACTTCGTGGATTGTTACGGCGACCAGCGCGTTTTCCAATTGCTGCGAATACGACCCATCGGGCGCGGGACGCGCGCCGCAGAAACAAATCATTGGATACTCCATACCGAAGACCGGACCGTGCGCGTTCACGGCTTTCGGATACGGATACGGCAGCGCCATTCTGCCGTAAGTTTTCATGGTCTGGATAATCGCCTTTGTGGAAACTTTGTCCCAAAGCGGCATGGCTTCGCGCGGATAGAGCGAGTGGCAAGCGACAACGGGCGAGGCAGCGTCATACTTAAAGCCTGCCGCATCGAAGACATAGGTTTTGGACGAGATGAACGCAAAGTCGCGCACATTGTCGGCTTTGAAGTGCCAGGTAATTGTGCCGCTTTGTTTTGGGCGCGTTTCAGGCTTCATCACTTCATCGGCGAAAATGATGAACTTCGGGGTTTCGGATTGATAGGCTTCCTTCAAGCGCCGACGCTGTTCGGCGGTGTAGCACTCTTCGGGATTTTGTAAGACGCCTGTGGCATCGACGATGTGGTTATACGGGACGGTGATTTTGACGTCGTAATTGCCGAACTGCGTGTAAAATTCGCCCGTGCCGAAAAATTGGTCGGTCTGCCAACCATTGACATCGTCATAGACGCACATTCTCGGAAACCACTGCGCCACTTCGTAGAGCCAGCCATCGCGCACTTTTTCTTTCGCGCCGCGTCCATTGGCGCCGCCCGGGTCAGGCACGACAAACGACCAGTCAATCTCAAACTGAACTTTACCGTTTGGTTTAAGCGGCGTCGTGAGGGTGATTTTCATGACCGTGCCGTTGATGTAGTATTTGGCATCAACCAGTTTTCCTGCGGCATCGACAAGTTGCACACGCGAAATCGTGTAGCCGCCGTCTATCAGGTCAGGGTCGATAAAGCGACGCGCCCGAACACTGATGTTCATAGGCAACGCGGGATTGGCTTTGTAGGTGCGGCTATGTTCGATAGAACTGATGTTCTGGTCGAGTTGCAACCACAAAAACGTCAGTTCGTTGGGCGAGTTGTTGTAGTAAGTAACGCGCTCCGAGCCAGTGAGCCTGTGCGTGGCTGTATCGAGCGCGACGCTGATGTTGTGGTCGGCGCGCTGTTGCCAATACTTCGGACCGGGTTTGCCGCTGGCGGTGCGTTGCTCATTGGGCGTAGGCATATCGTCGAGCGGACGAAACATGGAGCGGTTCACTCGATTGCCATCTTCAGAGTTGAGCCATTTTTGCGCTGTCGCCGCTTGTGCCACGAAGAGCATACTGATAAGCGCGAGTGCGCTGCAAAAATATCGTCTGGTCATAGATGTGTCCCTTGTTTAGAAAATAAATCGCTCTATAACGAGCATGAAAGCAATGCCTGCAATGGCGCCGGAAATCGCCAAGTTCCACTCGCGCTGCGCCGCATTCAACTTATCGACGACAAGAAACGAGATAAGCATCACGATACACACGATAAACACTTGTCCGAGTTCCAAGCCAATGTTGAACGCCAGCAACGGCAGAAAAAGATTCTCTTCTGCGCCAAGCATTGAACGCAGAAAATTTGAAAAGCCTAAGCCGTGAATCATGCCAAAGAAAATCGCTGAACTATACTTCAGGTAGTCGTGTGTCTCTATATCTGACTTCGTCCGATTGAACATATTTGCAATGCAGGTCAAGAGAATGGTAACAGGGATAAGAAATTCAACCAGTTCAGTTTTAATGGTTACGAGCCGCAGCGTTGAAAGCGCAAGTGTGATGCTGTGTCCAACAGTAAAGCCAGTAACAAGCCACAGCAGCTGTTTCCACGCACGGAACGAGTAGACGGCGCACAGCGCGGCGATGAATAAAATGTGGTCGTATCCTTTTAAGTCAGAAATATGTTCAAACCCAAGCCGAAGAAATGTGCTGAAATCTGCTCCCATAAACAAGAAAAGTGGAATGTAATGCTTTCAGCGAAACTTGTCAACTTTGATGCAGGCTTTCGAGCGTGCAATGATAGAACGCATTACTGCAAGATGCTCCTGCCCGATGTGAACTCGGTTCGAACATCAAACGATTGGCTGTAATCCGAGCCGAGAATGGTTATCGTCGGCTTGATGCGCAGCATAAATCGTGTGGGTTTGCCGCCTTCGCCCGCCAAGTTAAAGGCAAAGTTCGCAATCGTTTCCGCCGATTTTCCCGATAGAACTTTGAGCAAATCGACCGAAATATCGAGCGGCACAAGTGCCGAACTGTTCTGAGGAATTTCAATGCGGTCGGAAACAGCGCCTGTAACCATTTGAATGTCGTCGATGAACATCGTCCACTCCAGTCGGTTCATTGCAGCAGCACTGCTGTTTGGATTTTGCGCCTCGACGTTCAAGCGCAGTGTAAGTGGCAGCGAATTGCCCGCAAGCGCAAGCCCTAATTTTCCCGCATCGAGCAAATTGAGGTCAGATTTGGACTTGACATTTTGAACGTCAATATCCGCCACGCGAATCCTGTCGACCGTTTTGAGCCGAAACTGACAGCGCGCAAAATTCTGCGCCTCCTGCACCTGACGCAGCACGCCACAGCTTTGCAATAGCAGCGCGGCTGTAAGGACAACAGCGGAAAAGACAAGTGTTTTTGACATAAGCAAATGAATGGATTTAGGTTGCCGCGCGATTTAATCGACCGTAGGTCGACCGATGCTGAAATACTCGAATCCCAATGCTTTCATTTTTTGTGGCTCATAAACGTTGCGACCGTCGAAGATGACGCGGTTTTTCAGAAGTGATTTCATTTTATCGAAATCGGGATTTCGAAATTCGTTCCATTCGGTTACAATCACGAGTGCATCGGCGCCGCGCAGGGCGTCGTAATCGGTGTCAGTGAAAGTGATTGTGTCGCCGAAAATTTTTTTGACATTGTGCATCGCTTCTGGGTCGTAGGCAGCGATGCTGGCGCCGCGCTTCAAGAGTTCTTCAATGACGACGAGCGAGGGCGCTTCGCGGATGTCGTCGGTGTTTGGCTTAAATGCCAGCCCCCAGAGCGCGATGTTTTTGCCTTTCAGCATTGCCGCGCCGCCGAAGTAGTGGTCGAGTTTCTCAATCAAAATTTTCTTTTGCGATTCATTGACTGCCTCGACCGACTTCAAGATTCTGAAATCGTAGCCGTATTCCTCGGCGGTTTTGATGACCGCTTTGACGTCCTTCGGGAAACAACTGCCGCCGTAGCCGACGCCCGCATACAGAAACTGCTTGCCGATGCGTGAATCGGTGCCGATGCCGCGTCGAACAGAGTCGACATTGGCGCCGACCTTGTCGCAAATGTTCGAAATTTCGTTCATAAAGGAAATCTTCAAGGCGAGCATGGCATTGGCGGCATATTTGGTAAGTTCCGCGCTGCGCTCGTCCATAATCAAAATCGGATTGCCCTGCCGCACAAACGGTTCATACAGTTGCTTCATGGTCTCGATGGCGCGCGGAGACGAACTGCCAATGACGACGCGCTCTGGCTTAAGGAAATCCTCGACAGCTACACCCTCGCGTAGAAATTCAGGATTGCTGACGACATCGAACTCGGTTTTGGCTGCCTCTGAAATCGCTGCGCGAACTTTTTCCGCCGTGCCGACGGGAACCGTGCTTTTATCGACGATGATTTTATACGACTTGATGAGTTTTCCAATCTCTCGCGCGGCGCTAAGCACATACTTCAAATCCGCCGAGCCGTCTTCGCCTTGCGGTGTTGGCAGCGCAAGGAAAATGACCTCGCTGGCATCAACAGCTTCAGCAAGATGGGTTGTAAAGCGAAGACGCTGCTCGCGCAGGTTGCGTTTGAACAGCACTTCCAAGCCGGGCTCAAAAATCGTAATCTCGCCCGACGAAAGTTTCTTGACTTTTTCCTCGACGATGTCGACGCATACAACGTCGTTGCCGGTTTCTGCAAAGCATGTCCCAGCAACTAAGCCGACATAGCCCGTGCCGATGATGGCAATTTTGAACATAAAAAATAGCGTTAGAAATTGTAAAAAAAATTACTGCCTGTTTTCAAGCCGACGCAGCAGGGCGCCTGCGCGAAGCGAACTTTTATCCTTGATAATCTCGTATTGCATCCGCGCCGAATCTCGAACGCCCAATTCGTAATACGCCACGCCAAGGCTGTAACGCACCTCTGTATCGTCGGGTTTAAGTCGCAATGATGCTTCATACTGCGGAATCGCCGCGCGGTATTGTTTCAAGTTCATATACACGTTGCCTAAACTGGTGTAAACGTCGGCGTTGTTCGGTGTGAGCTGAACTAATTTTTTCGTCGGCTCGAGCGCGTCTTTGTATCGACCCAACTGAAAGCACATGGAAGTCAGAAGCACAAGCGACGTGGTATCGGACGGGTTGAGCATAGTTGCTTTCTCAAGTGAGGCAATCGCCTCGTCGTATTTACCAAGGCTGGCATAAGCCATGCCGAGTTTGGCGTGCGCTTTGGCGTTGTTCGGTGTGTATCGAAGCACTTCGGAAAGCTGGTCAATGTCCTCGCGCGCTCTCGCCTTTGGGTCATCGCACGCGACCAAAAGAGCGGAGAGGACAAATAAAATCAAGACGGTTTGGGTCAAGGCGGTTTGGGTCAAGGCGGTTTGGGCGGCATTCAAAAAAATGTTCACCATTGCTCTAACTGATAACGGTTGAAAGTTGTTTGGCAAAGTCGTCGTCTAAGTTTTTCAAAATGTCATATTGTTTCCGTAAGCCAGTTTGATTGCCGATGCGAAAATAAATGAATCCTAAGGCTAAGTGCGCTTCAGCAAAATCGGGCTTCAATGAAATAGCTTTCTCAATGGCGGCAATCGCGTCGTCGTTTTTACCCAAGTCGTCCAGCGCATTGCCAAGATAAAAATACCCGTCGGCATCGTCGGGCGCAAGCGCAACAGCCGCTTTGAACGATGCGACCGCGTTTTCAAGTTGCCCAAGGTTAAGCTGAACGCTGCCTAATCCCAGAAGCGCGTCTTTGAAGGTTGGATTCAGGTCAAGGGCTTTTTTGTAAGCCTGTTCGGCGTCTTTGAACTGTTGCGCGTTGAAATAAGATTCAGCAGATTGGAAAAGCGTCTCGGCTTCGGAGGATAACTTGCGATTTGAGTTGGCACTGTCGGAAGCCATGCGTAACGATGCGGATTGAGAAGCGTTGTCGCAAGCAAGTTGCGGAGCTGACGGGGCTCGAACCCGCGACCTCCTACGTGACAGGCAGGCGCTCTAACCAACTGAGCTACAGCTCCATCTTTCAAAGTTGCTGCGTCGCGCGCTTCAACTTCAAAAAAGGACTGCAAATATAGCGGTCGAGCGTTTGCTTTCCAAAAAGTTTGTGTATGGAACTTACGCAACATAGTAACTTGCGCAACGCAGTCAAAAGCGTTTTCTTTACGCCGAAACTATCCTGAGTGAAACCGTGCTAATTGATTCTGGCTATCATTGCGCCGTTTGCGGCGAATGGAACGAAACAACCGTCGATGCGTCTGCTGGGCTGCATCAAACATACATTGAAGACTGCTTTGTCTGTTGCCACCCCAACACGCTCTACATCACGATTGACGACGAAACCGACTCGGCTGAAATTGTAGCGGTATTTGAAGAGTGAACGCTACAATCGGGTGATAAACTCGGTTGCTTTGTAGAACTCGGCGGCAGCATGCAGCACACCGGATTCATCGGCGAGTGCGTCGGGCGAGAGATGTCGGGTGATTTTCAAAAACGGCAGGCGTTCGAGCAGGTTAAGAATATCGTCGCGGTTCTCGGCAATGATAGGAATGGTGGCATGCTCGCGCCAGTCCCATAGGTCGTCTTTGGCAAGATTCAGATGCTTGGCCGCAAGGTCGTCGTAATGCTCTTCGAGACGGGCGTGATAGCGCTGTAAGGAACTGCCCGATAAAATCACGGAGAAAATAAAATAGTTGCCATACCAAAACATGGTGCGGTAGGTAAAAATGTCGTTTCGCCCGTAGAACTTTGGGAAGTCAAGCATTACATAGGGATAGCCTTCGTAGTTCTCGCCTTTGGCGATTTGCCCGCGCTTGAAATCGGTCTCTGGCGGCGCAAGCAATTTATCGGGTTCAACCAATTTCAAATACGTGTCTCTGATGCCTCCCATCAGCGTTTTAAGTTTCTCGGTCGCCTGAAATTTAAGGTCAAATGCAGTGCGGCTCGAAAGAAGCGCGATTTCGTCGGAAGTGAATGGCATGATGAAAGCGTGTCGTAATTGTGTGTCAAAATACAATAGTTTTGTCCAATCCAGAAAGCACGCCATGTAGAGGGCGAGAATTTTGCGTGGCGAGAAATTGAGATATTTTTGGCGCAATCAAAAACCCGCTCGTAATCAAAATGAACGTCTATCACGCCATTAAAGAGTCGCTGCACGCCCTAACGCATCTTTCAAGCGTGGGGTTGCGGCAGCAATTGCTCAATGCGCTATGGGAATCGCTCCGTGCCACCCATCATATTCCGCTCACCTTTGCCGATGAAGCAACGTTTCTTTACAACGGCGACGCTGAGCGCGTGCAATGGAACGGTGACTTCAATCGCTGGGGTGGGCAGTCCAGCCCGCCTTCACAGGGAAAACGCATGGGCAAAAGCGATATGTGGATGCTCGAGAGACACTTCCCAAGCGACGCGCGGCTCGACTACAAAATCGTGCTCAACGGCAAACACTGGATGTTAGACCCAGCAAACCCGTTTGTGTGTGTAAGCGGCTACGGCGCAAGTTCCGAACTGCGAATGCCGATGTTTTTTTATCCGCCTGCCCTTAGCCGCCGCGCTGATGTCAAGCCCGGAACCATGAGCGAGACATTCACCATTCAGAGCCGACACTTGGGCTACGCGATAAACTTTTCCGTTTATACCCCCAGCGGCTCGGAGCATCGCTCAAACTTGCCCGTCATGTATGCGACCGACGGACACGAATACGCAAGCGACGAGATGGGCGGCGTCGCCGTCGCGCTCGATAACCTCATTCACGACAAGCGCATTAAGCCCGTGCTTGCCGTGTTTATCGACCCCAGAAATCCCGCCAATCCCGACGACAATCGCCGCATGGAGCAGTATGCCTGCAATCCAAAGTTTTTGAAATTTGTAACGGAAGAACTCGTGCCGCTCATAGACGCCACTTACCGAACTGCGCCAACGCCGGACGCCCGACTCATGCTCGGCACATCGATGGGCGGGCTGTGCGCAGCATATTTTGCGGCGAAAGCCTCGAGCGTCTTTCACCTTGTCGCCATTCAATCGCCCGCATTTTGGAACAAACCGGAGATTTTTCAGCTCATTGAGCACGCGCCGCTGGTGCCGATGCGGTTTTATATGAGCGTCGGGCTCATCTACGACCTGCACGCCAACGCCCGCCGAATGCGCGACCTCTTGGAACTGCGCGGCTACGAACTCTTTTACCGCGAGTTCAATCAGAGCCATTCGTGGGGAAATTGGCGCGGACAAATGGAAGAACTCTTGCGTTACTTTTGGGGAACAGTGCCCTCGCACACGCACCATGCCACAAGCCATGTGCCGAATGACTTTGTCTTTTTACCGCCAACGAAAGTAATTCGTTACACGGTTGGACGGCGCGCTAAGGTCTCGCTCAAACTCTACGACCGATTCGGAAAAACGGCGGCAGCGCTCGTCGACAAATACCAAACTACGGGGCGCTACACCGTTGAAATTCCAAAAGACCAGCTCGAGGGCGGCGTGTATTTTTATCAACTGTGTATCGATAAGCTAAACCGCACCAAAACCATTATGGTGCGCTGACAGAAGCCGCCGCTGGGCTGGCAGAACCGACATCGCTTTTCGGTGCATCGCTCTTTGGCGTGTCAGATTTCGGCGCCGCCGTCGACGGCGTATCGCTTTTTGCGGCGGGCGCGTTTTTGTAATCGGTGTTGTAAAACCCAGTGCCTTTCAAAATAAATCCGCCCGACGCGCTGATGACGCGCTCAAGTCCCGCCGTCTGACAATTTGGACAATCCGTTAAAGCGCTGTCGCTAATGCGCTGTTGAATTTCATACTCGTAGCCGCAGTTTCGGCATCGGTAGTGATACATTGGCATATAAAATTCTCCTCAAAAATGAAAAAGTGGATGATTTTTTTCAGCACCGAGTAACGCCGAAATTTTACAGAAAAGTTCCGCCGACACCGCACCGTCGCGAATGAACAAAACCCTCCGCAGGCTGCGACGGTTGTATGAAATTAACATGGCTTTTTTAAACCGATGTGCTAATTTTGTGATAGTTTTAAAAGAGGCATAAGTTTTGATGCTTTTCTTTTGGTATGTCTCTAAGTGGCGTTGCGGCCCAAAGTTACAAAAAACGAGAAGTAGAGTCATAACAAACTAAGTCCTAACCATTTTCTTTTTGCGGCAAATGGATGAAAGCCAACTTCTTGCGCTCATTTACGACAGTGCGGACATCGGAATGTGCGTTACAGACGAACAGTGTAACTTTGTGCGCGTCAATAAAGCCTACTGCAAAACCTACGGATACGAGCCCGAAGAACTGCTGGGGCAGCCGTTCACGAAAGTCGTGCCACCGCACTTGCGCGAATGGGCAAAAGAACTGCACAGCAAATACTTAGACTGCCAAACCGATAGCAGCGCAGGCGAGTGGCAGGTGGTGCATAAAAACGGCAGCATCCGCGACATCTATGTAACCGCAGCAAGGCTGATTGCTGCCGATGGCAAGCGCTACAAGGTAACAACCGTTACCGACATTACCGACAAAAAGCGGATTCAGGAAGAGCTCCATTTGAAAGACCGCGCCATCAGCACCGCACGCAATAGCATCATTATTGCCGATAATCGCCAGCCCGATTTGCCGATTATTTATGTTAATCCGGCATTCGAGCAAATGACGGGCTATGAGTTGAAAGAAGTGTTAGGCAAAAACTGCCGATTGTTGCAAGGTAAAGATACCGACCCATCTGCGCGCGTACTCATGCGTGAGGCGATTGAGCAAGGAAAAGATTGCAGCGTTGTCATCAAAAATTACCGTAAGGACGGCACGCCGTTTTGGAACGAAATTTACCTCTCGCCGGTCAGAGACCAAAGCGGCGCCATCACGCATTGGTTTGGCATTGCAACCGATGTAACCGAGCGCAAGTCAATAGAAGAGCAGTTGCTGCGCTCGCAACGTATGGAGAGCCTTAGCACGCTCACCAGCGGCATTGCACACGACATCAACAATATGCTGACGCCCGTGCTAATGGGACTAAAGCTCATGCGCTCAAAAATAACCGATGAAAAGGGCATCAAACGGCTCGATGTCATGGAAGCCAGTTTGCAGCGTGGCGCGGGACTGGTGCGCCAGATGCTCAGTTTTGCACGCGGCGCAGAAGGGAAGTATGAAAAGCAATCCATTGAACCGATTGTCAAAGAGGTTGAGCGGCTCATTCGCGAAACCTTTCCGAAAAGCATCTCGCTGCTCGTCAAGGTGTCTGAAAAAGCATGGAAGGTAAATGCCGACAGCATTCAACTCAACCAAGCGCTCCTGAATCTGTGCATCAACGCCCGAGATGCCATGCCCAACGGTGGGCAGTTGCTCATCTCAGCAGAAAACGCGGTCATTGATGACGCCTTTGTTCACCGACATCCGCAGGCGACCGTAGGCAACTATGTGGCTGTTATAGTGTCCGACACTGGCACAGGAATTGAACCAAGCGTCATAGAACGAATTTTTGAGCCGTTTTTCACGACAAAAGACCCAGATAAAGGCACGGGCTTAGGGCTGGCAATCGTCTTTTCGGTGGTAAAGAGGCACAGTGGATTTGTGGTCGTCAAAAGCACGGTCGGCGAGGGAACAACGTTCACCATCTATTTACCAGTGGCTCAAAGTGATGCTGAAACAATCGACGATGACTCCGCGCTCATGGATAAGTCAAAGTTTATTTTGCTCGTCGAAGATGAAGCCTTCGTGCGAGATGTCGCCGAAGATACGCTCATCGAGGCGGGCTATAAGGTCATCACCGCCAAAGATGGCGCGGAAGCCGTTGGCATTTATGCAGAGCGCAAAGATGAAATCGCACTGGTGCTGACCGATTTGGTGATGCCCACAATGGACGGCATTGCAGAAATTCGCATCCTGCGGCGTATCAACCCGTCGGTGAAGGTAATTGTGGCAAGCGGGCTGTTAGACAAAGAAAATATGAACCGATTAGCCGAACTCGACGTTGTAGAAACACTGATGAAGCCTTACACGACCGACACGCTGATGGAAGCCGTTGAAAACGCATTAAGCCCAACACCGCCAAGAATGGTTCAGAAAGTGAAAGGAGAAAAACTAAACTCGAGGGAAATGAGGTCATAGCAAAGGCTGAACAGATGAGCGCAACTGAGAAGAACAAGTGCGATGTGGGATAGTCGACGAAAACGACGAAAACGACGAAAACGACGAAAACGACGAAAATCTGTCTCGGCAGAAACCGCAGCCGAGCAATCTGGGTGGGCAGAAGTCGCCGCCGCTTTTGCCAAACGATAAAACTTGGCGGCAATCATAAACACAGACAAACATGGCAATTGAAAAATCAACGGGGTCATCGAGCCTTGCGGAAGTCATCGACCGCATTTTGGACAAGGGCATTGTGATTGACGCTTTTGCGCGCGTCTCACTTGTCGGTATCGAACTGCTGTCGGTCGAAGCCCGCGTCGTAGTGGCGTCGGTTGAAACCTACTTGAAGTATGCAGAGGCAATCGGCTTAACCGCGACGGCTGCATAACTTGTCGGCATACGACTTCTTGCTATCTTGTCCTTCGTTGGCGCAGCAATACAGTGCGTCCAAGCACAGGATACCAACGGAGTCAGCCGTGTTTCAACTGCCGATGAAGATGAGCTAAGTATGAGCCTAAGTATGAACAATTTTCCTATCGATAGCGACTTGTATAAAGTCGCTTTGGAAGATTTTTTCGCCGCGCTAAGCGGCTCGCGCCACGTGGTTCAAGCGTGGCAAGAAGCCTCGCGCCTTGCTGAAACCGCACAGCGAGACTGCGATGTGGCATTGCGCGAGACCTTGGCGCAGACGCGCTCGGTGCGTTACAAAGATTTCGACCGCGTGATGAGCGTGGCTTTCGGCGCGCAAAAAAAACGCGAAGCCGAACTCGGCGCGTCGGTGAACGCCTATCTCGATGAACAAGAAGAACTCTCGCGCACAATTCTCGATGAACTTGCCGCGCTGCGCAGCACGATGGCTGAACAGCGGACGAAAGAAGTTCACGCGATGATGAAAAAATTCTCCGAACTCCAGCGCAAGCGGCGAGACGAATTGCTGGCGGCGCTTCGAGAATTCAAAACAGAGCAACAAGACTTTTTACACAAACTCCGCGACTGCACCGTGCGCGCCAGAGAGGTGCGATTGCAAGATGTCAAGGCAATGTTTGAAAACTTTCGGCAAGCGCAAGAAGAGCGGCGCGCTCAGGCAGAACTGCGGCGCAAAGAGGTCGCGAAATTACTGGCAGGATTTAGACAAAAACGACTGAACGAACACTCAACGAACAACGGCGCAAAGCCGTCAATTCACAACAAACCGTAAACCGACTATGAGCCTGACCATGAAGGAACTCGCCGAGCGCGTCTATCTGGCCCGCATGGAGCGCGCCAACAACGCCGCTGCGCGGTCTCAAACCGTGATGAAAATGAGAAACGACACAAATCAGTTGCGGAAAAGATTTCAGGACGAGATGCGACAGATACATCTTGAAACTGAGCGACGCGCCAAGCAGATGTCGGAAAAACGAGCGCAATACAATCAGGCACGCATAAAAGACACAGCGGAATTGATGAAAACCATTCGCGAGAAAATGGCGGAAATCGCAAACGACATCAAAGAAGACGCACAACGGACGCGCAATATGATGCAATACGCCAAAGACCAACGCATGATTCACCACGAAGAATTGATGAGCGACATCAAGAACGACCTCAAGCGCCAACGCGATGAAATCGAAGCCAATCGCAACGCCGTCCAACAAACGCTCGCCAAATACGCCAAAGAGCGCGCGGAAGGTAGAGCCGCATGGGCGCAACTGACCACAACACTGCCCAACGCACCATTCGTGAGCAACACCGCTCCAAAGACACAGTTTTCCATCACCATTCCATTTTCAAAGCCAGAGTAAAACGGAATTTTTTAGAACGCGCGACCTAAACCGATACGACCATGAACGAAGATATCAGCACCGTGATTGAAGCAAAGCCGATGGCGGACTTTGTCGAGACCAAGCAAGTCAAGGAACTGACGTATCGAGCCTTAACCTACATTGAGGCAGGATTTCCAATTCACCTGCGCGGCGCAAGCGGCACAGGCAAAACGACGCTGGCGATGCACATCGCGGGCAAAATCGGCAGACCGATTGTGATGGTGCATGGCGACGCCGAATACAAAACCAGCGACCTTGTCGGCGGCGAATACGGCTTTCACAGCCGACGCGTCGTTGACCGCTTTCAATCGCGCGTAACAAAAGTCGAGGAAGATTTCGCCAAACGCTGGGTCGACAGCCGCCTCACGATTGCCTGCAAATATGGCTTCACGCTGCTCTACGATGAATTCACGCGCTCTAAACCCGAAGCCAACAATGTCCTGCTTTCGGTGCTTCAAGAAAAAGTGCTTGACATTCCCGCCGCGCGCACCGGCGAAGACAGCTACCTGAAAGTTCACCCGAACTTCGTCGGCATCTTTACCAGCAATCCCGAAGAATACGCGGGCGTTCATAAAACCGCCGATGCCTTGCGCGACCGCATGATTACGATGGACGTCGATTACTTCGATTACGAAACCGAGGTTGCCATTACGGTCTCGAAATCAAAGCTCACGCAGCAAGATGCAGAAGAAATTGTCGGCATCGTGCGCGCGTTGCGCGAGTCAGGCAAATGCGAATTTGCGCCGACGACACGCGCAGCCATTAAAATCGCCCGAACACTTGCCGTTCAACGCACAAAACTCTATCAGCCGCCAGATTTCTTTACAAGAGTGTGTCAAGATATTCTCATCTCCGAAACAAGCCGCGTTGGCACCAGAACAAATCAAGATGAAATTCGCGAGATTGTTCGCAAATTAGCAGAGCGCACGCGCCTGAGCATTGAAGGAAGTATTGGAAGCAAATTAAATAGCTTGCGCGGCACAGCAGAAGGCAATCCGAACCTTGTGGTGGTGCGCCCCGGCGAAAAATTCGCGCAAGGCGGCAGATAAAGTAACTCAATATGAATTTTGAAGAAGCGGCAAAAAAAGTGCAGGCATTTGTCAGTTCAATGACTGGCAAGCCCGCAACGCTCGTCAAACTCGAGCGCATAAGCGAAAACGGCGGCGGCTGGAAAGCCTACGCGGAGGTGTATGAAGAGAGCGCGTTCATTAAATCGGTCGGCATTCCGAGCAAAGTCATGGACAGAAACTTTTACGAAGTGCTCTTAAACAACGCGCTGGAAGTAACGGCTTACGCGCGCAAAAAAGAGATAGAACTCTAAGCACGTGAATCAACCATCATGGCGAATCAAATTGCGCAAAGCACCAATTCAAGTTCGCTTGCCGATATTTTAGAGCGTGTGTTGGATAAAGGCGTCGTCATTGCTGGTGATATTAAAGTCAATCTCGCCGACGTCGAACTGCTCAATATTAAAATTCGCTTGGTGATTTGCTCGGTCGATAAAGCAATGGAAATGGGAATTAACTGGTGGCAAAGCGACCCACTGCTGTCGACCGACGCGCGAAACAAAGCGTTGGAAAAAGAAAATGCAGAATTAAAATCGCGGCTCTCGGAGTTGGAAAAACAAGTTGCCGCGCTCTTGCCGCCTAAAAGCTCGTCAAACTAAATTCACTCGTTATGAAAACCGTTGGCTCTCTGAAAACGCTGCGCAGCGTCAAGCGTATGCCGAAAACGCGCACCGCAAAGCCGAAAAATTCCAGCGCAGATTACTTAAATCTGTATGTGATGACCGTTGAAAAAGACCGACTCGAAAAAGAACTCGCCGTGTTGGAACGCCGTCGAGGAGAAGTCCTCAAACAACTCGCCGACGTAACCAAGGAAATCGAGAGCGTTGCAAAACTTCAAGCGGCGCGCGATGCCGTCGCTGCCAAAAACGAGAAACCATGGAAGACCTTTAACATGACTTATTGAAAACGACATTGAACGCTATGATAAAGTCAGTATGAACAAAGAAAACACATCAGGACAGAGCGGAGATCTGTTCAGCAATCTGCTTGGCGGCATTGAAAAACTCGTCAAACTCGCCGAAGACCTGCAAAAGAACAGCGAAAATATCTCCAAAGAAGGCGAGGTCGATTTAAGCAGCATCAAAGACGGGTTGAAAGCAAATTACAGTTTTACCGTCAAAACAGCGGCGGGTAGTGCGTCAAGCAACGCCGCGTCGGCGCGTCCCAGAACCCGTCCCGCAAACAAAAGCGCGGCGAAATCGGACATCGTTGTGCCGCGTGAAATCGAACTCGACGTTGATGTGTTCGAAGAAGCCGATGCCATTAAAATTTTTGCACAATTTTCCGGCGTTGCCGACCAAGATATTGCCGTGGCGCTGAACGGCGACATTCTGGAAATCGATGCCAGCAGCGCACAACAGCATTTCCGAAAAGAAATTCTGCTCTCAAAAAAAGTAACTGGCAAGATTGACCGCGCGTTCAAAAACGGCGTGCTGGAACTGACCCTGCCGCTTGCCGCCGCATCGTGAACGAAACTTTGACGTTGCTATGTCAACCGCCGACATCGTCAATATGAGCGTCGCAGAACGCCTTGCGCTGATTGAAGAAATCTGGCGAACACTCGAGCAGCAACCGGACGCGCTGCCGATAACGCCCGCCCAAAAAGCCGAACTCGATGCCCGCTACGCCGAGTTTCTGGAAAATCCGACCGAAGGAAATACTTGGGAAGATGTCAAAGCGCGAATCCAAAAGAAAAGGTGAATAAAAACTACTCGGTTATTATGCGCCCGCAAGCCGAATTGGATATAGACGAAGCCTATCGTTGGTATGAAATGCAACGCGATGGACTGGGAGATGCTTTTTTACAATCCGTATCAGACGCACTTGAACGCATTAAAGAAAATCCTGATGGATACCAATTAATTGACGGTCAAAAACGACGGGTTCTGCTTCACGGGTTTCCTTATTCTTTGTTTTTCACAATTGTAGATGAAACGGTGGCTGTGTTGGGCTGTTTTCATGCAAGCAGAAACCCGACCGTATGGAAAAAAAGGCGCTGACATAAAGAAAAACGGCGTGCTGGAACTGACCCTGCCGCTTGCATCATAACCACAGTCGTTCAAATGACGACGCTGTTTTCAAATCCCGACCTTCGGCTGGTCATCGTCGGCGGCAAAGGTGGCGTGGGCAAAACCACCTTTTCTTCCGCGCTGGGCATCTCGCTTGCCGAGACATTCAAGACGCTGGTGGTTTCCACGGACCCCGCTCATTCGCTCTCCGATAGCTTCGAGCAACCCATCGGCGACCGCATCGCGCCAATCGACGGCGTAAAAAATCTCTTCGCCTTCGAACTCAATGCGGAACGCGCGTTTCGAGAGTTTATGAACACGCATGACGCCGACCTGCGACGCATTTTGGACAGCTCGACATACCTCGACCAAAGCGACGTCGATATGTTCATGCAACTTGCGATGCCCGGCATGGACGAAGTAATGGGGCTGAAAACCGTCGCCGACCTCGTCGAGCAAAATCATTACGACAAATACATCATCGATACCGCGCCAACGGGACATGCGTTGCGATTGCTGTCTATGCCCGACCTGTTAGACGCTTGGGTAAAAGTCTTGGCGCAACTGCGGTGGAAGTATCGAAAAGTTGTTGAGACCTTCTCTGGGAGCTATTCGCCCGATAGCGGCGACGACTTGCTCCTGAGCCTTAAAAAAACCGTCAAGCGCATTGAGGCACTGTTGAAAGACCCAACGCGATGCGAATTTTTGCCGATAACGATTCCGACGCAAATGGCACTTGCCGAAACAGAACGATTGGTCAACTCGCTTTGGAAATACGGCGTGTCGGTCAAACGCTTGGCGGTCAACAACGTGCTGACGGCAAGCGGCGCGGACGCGGTTTTTATAGAGAAGCGGCGAGAGCAACAGACATATCTCAAACAAATCAGCGCGGCGTTTCCGACATTGGAGAAACTGCAAATTCCGATGCAGGCAAGCGAAGTGAAAGGCGTGCAAAAACTCCGTGCGTTTATGGCGACGGTTGCACCAATTTAAGCGCGGTGATTTTATCCATGCAACGCTGAAGATAAAGTTTGGTGTCTTTGTAGTTCGTGTCGCCGATGGCGGTAAAGGAGCGATGCGCTTTCAGGTAATCTTTGTTGTCAAACGCGGCTTTGCCCTCCTTGTAAAGCCGTTCTCGTTCAGCAGGGGAAAGTGAAACGGTTTCGGCTTCAGCAGCCTCCTTCTCTTTTTTCTGGGCCGCCCGACGTTTTTTGGCAGATTCTTCAGCAGCAATGCGTTTTTGTTCTTCGGCTTTGCGTTGCTCTTCTAATCCGCTTCGTGCGTCGGCAAGTCCTTTTTGTGCCTCCGAAAGGTCGGGATAGCCCTCCAAGATAGTGCTAAAGGCTTGTTGCGCTGCCGTGTAGTCTTTTGCGCTCAGTGCCGTGTTGCCGCGTTTCAATGTTTCCGAAAGCTGCCGTTGAATCTCGTCTTTGTTTTTAGCCATGAAGCGTTGGGCGCTGGTATCGGCCGGAAAAAGCCCCGCGATTTTTTGAGTGTATCCTGCCACACCGAGGAAATTATTTTTCTCCGTCATCTCTTTCAAGCCCGCTTGAAGTTTTTGTTTGGCGTCGGCGTAAAAACGGTCAATCTCGGATAACCTGTCGCGCGACGGTTGGTGTTTATAGACCTCGACCAAAAACGCAAAATCAGATTTTGCCTGTTGAATGAGCGAATCGGTGTAGGTCGCTTTGCCCTTTGAAAATCGCGCGTCGGCGCGGTCGAAGACCACTTGAACTTTTTCAGCTTCCGAAAAGCGACTTTCCCAGCGCGAGATGGACGAGCAGGCGACGAGACCCGTCGTAAAAAAAATCACAAATAGTAAGCGAGCTACAATGCGTTGGAAAGAAAACTTATTCATATTCAATTCGGTAAATCGTAACAGCATATTGTTTGTTTTTAAGGAGTAGCGAAAACGGGGAGCTAAACTGAACGCTATCTTTCGGCAAAACCTCGCGGACGGACTCGGAGACTAAAATTTCGCCGGGCTTGGCGACACTGCAAAGCCGCGAGCCGGTATTGACCATATCGCCAATCGCCGTGAAGTCCATACGCTCCTGCGTGCCAATGTTGCCTGTAACTGCTTCGCCTGTATTGATGCCGATGCCAATATGCAGTTGTGCCAGTGTTTGCGCCTCATTGTAAATAATTTTCAACTTGCGCTGAATCGCCAGCGCGGCTGCGACCGCGCGCTGCTCCTTCGCCGGCCCCCGAAAGACCGCCATAATTTCATCGCCGACAAACTTATCAACATCGCCCATGTATTGACGAATAATCCTGACCTGTAAATCAAGCAGTTGATTCAAATGCTCGACGACTTCGCTTGGCTCGTGTTGTTCTGAAAATGTCGTAAAGCCACGCACGTCGGTAAAGAGAACGCAGATTTTTTCTTTGCTGCCGCCAAGCGAGAGTTGATTGAGATTTTTGCCGCGAATTGCGCCGACCGTCGAGCGCGACACATAGCGCGACATCAAGAGCCGCTCTCGAACAGCAACCGTCATGGCGTTGAACGAGCGCGTCAGCTCTGCCAGTTCGTCGTTGCCGCTCACAGGCAATTGATTAAAGATGCCCTCGGTTACCGCCTTCGTTGCGTCGTTAAGAACTTTAATGCGCCGAATCAACACGGCTGTCAGCAGCGTGATGAACACAAGCGACGCGCCCAGCCCAATAAGCCCAAAAGTGACGGTTTCGCGCCGCCGCTTATCGACAAGTTTGTTGATGGATTCCAGCGAAAAGGCTAATTGACTGTATCCGAGAAACACCGTGTCCTGTGCAGTTGGATACAAGATTTTCTTCGTCAGGTAGACCGAATTGCCGAATTCGATACGCTGGTTGCTGGCTTTTTCGAGCGACGCCCAAAGGCTGTCTGGAACATCAGTGTCTTCAAGCTCTTGCCCGAACTTATCGGCATAGACGACATACTTTTTGTCCGCACTGGCAAAGAACACCCGCTCAAGTCCGCTCGACTTCGTGTTGAAGAGTTCCTTAACGACTGTGCGCAGCGCAAGTTTATCTTGACCGCCGACCGACATGGCTTCTGCGCCAATGGTGTTGACCGTTTGAAAAATGGTCTCGAAATTCTGATTCGAGAGCCGCAAAAGTTCCTCTTCTTCGGTCGAGAACAAACTGATGATGATGTAAAAGAGAACAATCAGGAAGACAAGCGAAAAGGATAGGCTGTATTTTTTTTGAAGCGTCAGCCGCGTTAGTTTTTTCAACCAACTATCTTGAAATGGCGATTTACTTGGAGCAACTAACTCGGTTTCTTCCTCGAGCACCGGGGCAGACGAATGCTCGTCTTTTTCAAGTTGCTGCTGTTCCGTTGCAAGCTGTTCCGCCATAAAATTGCAGCACGATTGAACCTTGTGATGTTGATTGAAATGTTTAATAGAATGCAGCGTAATATCGCAATTTTAGAACATAAAACAATTAAATTAGAACATCATTTTTCAAAAACTTAATTTTGCCGATATACTATGACCATTTCCGCCGACGCTGACCTGTTGCTCCGTGTAAAAGAAGGGCTACCCAAAGACGTCGGGCGTGCCGTCGTGCGGCTCGACCCAGAAGATATGCGGCGGTTAGGCGTCTCTGGCGGAGACATCGTGGGGCTTTACGGCAAACGCCACACTGTCGCCAAAGCCATGCCGTGCTACGCAGAAGAGCGCGGCAAAAAGGCGATTCAAATGGACGGCATCTTGCGCGAAAATGCTCAAACCGGTCTCGATGAAAAAATCAAAGTCGTCAAAGCCGACGCGAAGCCCGCAACGAAGGTGGTGCTTCAACCGCTGTCGGGAACGCTCAAAACAGAACGGGACGCTCGATACATCAGTTCGCTCATCGACGGCACGCCTGTCGTCAACGGCGACCGCATTCGCACGGTATTCTTCGGCGTCAAGCCATCGGAGTTTCGAGTGCTAGCAACTCAGCCCGACGGCGCAGTGGTGATTACCGCAGGCACAGCAATTAAACTCGAGCAAGAGCCAAGCGCCAAAGAGCCGTCGCTGGGCGTCGCATACGAAGACATCGGCGGACTCGGCAATCAAATTCAGCGCATCCGAGAAATGATTGAACTGCCGCTTCGTTATCCCGAACTCTTTGAACGCTTAGGGATTCGCGCGCCCAAAGGCGTCTTGCTTTACGGTCCGCCCGGCACAGGGAAAACGCTCATCGCCCGCGCCGTCGCCAACGAAACCGATGCGTTCTTCACCAGTATTTCCGGTCCTGAAATTATGGGCAAACTATACGGCGAGTCGGAAGGACGCATCCGCTCGATTTTCGAAGAAGCCACACGCAAAGCCCCCGCGATTATTTTCATTGATGAAATCGATTCCATTGCGCCCAAACGCGAAGAGATGGGCAGCGAAAAACAGGTCGAAAAGCGCGTCGTCGCCCAGTTGCTTGCCCTAATGGACGGGCTATCGAGTCGCGGACAAGTCATCGTCATCGGCGCAACGAACCTTCCTAATGCGCTCGACCCAGCGCTCCGCCGTCCGGGACGCTTCGACCGCGAACTCACCATTCCCATTCCCGACCAGCGCGGTCGCTTGGAAATTCTCGGCATTCATACGCGCGGCATGCCGCTTGCCTCCGACGTCGCGCTCGACAAATTAGCAGAACTCACGCACGGCTTCGTCGGGGCGGACTTGGAAGCGCTCGCGCGCGAAGCCGCTATGTCGTCTATTCGAACCATTCTGCCCAAGATTGATTTCGGGCAAGCCGAAGTGCCTTACGAAACCTTGATGTCGCTCGAAGTAACGATGGAAAACTTCCGAGAGGCGTTGCGCGATGTCGAGCCGTCGGCAATCCGAGAGGTCTTTGTCGAAGTGCCGAATGTGAAATGGGACGACGTGGGCGGGTTGGAAACTGTCAAGGCGGAACTCATTGAGGCGATTGAGTTTCCGTTGCGTTACAAAGCCGCTTACGAAAAGCTCAAGGTCAAGCCGCCAAAAGGAATTTTGCTCTGCGGTGCGCCCGGCACAGGAAAAACCTTGCTGGCTAAAGCAGTAGCGTCGCAGATGGGCGTCAACTTCATTTCCGTCAAGGGCGCAGAGTTGGTCTCGCGTTTCATTGGTGAATCGGAACGCGCCGTGCGGCAGGTTTTCAAAGTGGCCAGACAAGCGGCGCCGTCGTTGATTTTCTTCGACGAGTTCGATGCGCTCGCGCCGCGCCGCAGCAAGAGCGGCTCTGAAGTCATTGACCGCGTGGTCAGCCAATTCCTGACAGAAATGGACGGGATTGAAGAACTTGCCGGCGTAATAGTGCTGGCGGCAACAAACCGCGTCGATTTGATTGACCCAGCGCTCCTGCGAAGCGGACGCTTTGAACTCATTCTGGAAGTCCCAATGCCCTCGCGTGAGGCACGATTGGAAATTATTAAAATTCATTTGCAAGGTAAGCCGCTTGAAAACGAACTGATTCCGTTGGAACTCTCTATTAAAACCGAAGGCTGTTCGGGCGCCGATATTGAATTTATTTGCCGCCGTGCCGCAACGCTTGCCGTCAAGGAATACATTGCCGACCCAAGCATTGAGCCGTGTGTGAAAACCGCGCACATCAACGCCGCACTCTCAATGCTCAACGCGCAGAAAAAATAATATGAGCGCGCCGCAGCTAATACCAAAATATGACAAACCCTATTTTCTTCAAATTATATCCGTATAATACCAATATCATTTGAAACGGCATAGATTTTATTTGAGAACGACCATTGTTATTCCGGCGAAAGCCGGAATCCATTGTCTTTAGGGGTGTTCACAGATGGATACCGCCCCCGTTTTTCAACGGGGCATGCTTTCGCGTCGGTATGACACTCTTCTCTGAAAACCGGCACCTCTTGAAGTCATATTGGTATAATAAGTAAGAAAAAATATTTTAGTAAATATGATAAAACACAGTAATAAGTAAAATGTAAGAATTCTACTTCAATAAAATGCGATAAACTGCGTTAAAGATGGCTTCCTCGACATCGTAAAATGCGCGGTTACCTTTTTTAACCGTTGCGCCGTTCATCACAAATATAATACCAGTGCGCGTGTTAGGATTAAAATACATATTGCTTAGCAGCCCGTAAGCCTCGCCAGAATGTCCAATCCATGTTTCGCCCTCAATCAAATCCCTTGTGGTGTGAATGCCAAGTCCGTATTGCTTGAACATGGTGTCTGTGGTTTTCCCCTCAATGACATTTTGCATCATCAATTGCCGTGTGTTGTCGCGCAAAAGGGTTTTGCCGTTGTAAGTGCCGTTCATGAACGCGAGCAAAAGCGTTGATAATCCTAACGCGCTGATGCGCAACCCACCTTGCGGTCCCATCGGCAGTGCGTTCTCGCCGAGTCGATAAGAACGTAAATTTTTGCGTTCGGGTGTGTCGCCGTTGTAATTGTCCGCCTGCGGTTGCCAGACGCCCGCGCTGTCGCGCCGATACAAAACAGAGAGGTTGTTGATGTTCTTCAAATCGCGCACATTGAAACTGGCCTCAATGCCCAGCACGTCAAGAATATGCTTGCGACAATAAACATCAAACCGCTCGCCAGAAAGTTTCTCGACCAGCGTGCCAATGATGCCGTAGCCGAGATTGCAGTATTCGAACCGTGTGCCGGGCGCGGCGTTCAAATAGGTGCCGTTGGAGTAAAACCCGCCGCCTTTTGTCAGGATTGCACTTATGGGCGGTATAACATTGCCGTTGTAACTTGCACTGAGCAGACTGTCGTAATTGCCATAGTCAGTCAGGGACGACGTGTGCGACAGAAGGTGGCGAAACGTAATTGGAACAGTTGGAAAATTCGGATTGCGAACCACATACCCCAGAGTGTTGCTGATGTCGTCGTCGAGTTTAAACTTGCCTTGTTCATAAAGTTGTAGCAGGGCAGTCGCCGTAATGACTTTGGAAATCGAGGCGATTCGAAACAGGGTGCTGTCGGTTACGGGCAGTCTGCGCGCGATGTCCGCCACGCCGTAGCTTTTGGAAAAAACAACTGTATTGCCTTTGACCACAACGACGGAAAACCCGACGATGTTTTTCTCGACCTGAATGGTCTTCAGCGCAGCGTCGAGCCGTTGTTCAGCGGCGGATTGAGCGGCAAGTGGTGTCGCACTGAAAAAAGCGGCAAGCAGCCAAACGATGAGCGTCATAACGCGATAACGGTTGAGTCTTTAAAGGTTGAACTCAATGCTGACAGGATAGTGGTCTGAACTTTTTTCGTCGGCGTGAATTTTTCCAGCGACGGCAAGCGCAGCGAGTTTCGGTGAGGCGTAAATACAATCAATGCGCCAGCCCAAGTTTCGCTCGCGTGCGCCCTTCCAATAAGGAAACCACGAGTAAAGTCCTGCTTCGTCGGGGTGCAAGTCTCGAAAAACGTCGCGAAGCCCGACGGCAAGCAGCGCATCTATGGCCTGGCGCTCTTCGGGACGAAAGCCCGTCGCGTCGTCCTTTTGCTGCGAGGGGTGCAAATCAAGCTCGCGGTGAGCCACATTGATGTCGCCAGCAATGACGACGTCGTTGCCATGTGTCATCAATTCGGCGGCGCGAGCGGTCAGCGATTGAAAAAATTTCAACTTCAGAGCGTAGTGGTCGGGCTTTTCGCCGCGCGGAAAATATCCGCCCAAAAGCGTCAGCGTCGGGAAAGAAATTTCCACCAAGCGATTCTCGACATCGAAATCGGGAATTGAAAACGACGGGTTGCCGAGCTTAGAGACAAGTGTCTCACGGATGAGCGCGCCGACGCCGCTATAGCCAGCTTTGAACTGCGACGGATTCCAGAATGTGCGATAACCTGAAAGGCGCTGGATTGACGCGGGAATTTGGTCGGTCGCCGCTTTGACTTCCTGCAAAAAAAGAATGTCGGGCAAATGGGCGTCAATCCAGCCAAGCATCGCGGTCTCTCGGGCGCGAATGCCGTTGATGTTCCAAGTAACGAGTTTCACAAGTCAGATGAAAAGACGTTCAAGCGAAGATAGCGGAGATTTTGGCAGGAACAAACGCCGAGCCAAGCAGGGCAATGACAAGTTTTAGCGCCATGCGGTTGCGCAGCGTCCTCAGGTGCGCGAGAATTTCAGATTTCTGTTTCATGGCGGCCGCGTAGGTCGTTATCACAATGGTTTTCGGAATGCGCGGCGAATACAAGATGCGACCTTTTTTGGTCACTCGTCTGGCCTGCATTTCGGCGAGCGCTACATGGCGGTTGTATTGCATGGTGTAAATCCGCTCACGGCTGAACGGCGTCCAATTCAAATCGTAGTCCAATTTGAAACGAACTTCGCAGTCGGGATTGTGGTCTAAAAAGTGCGAGACATTGAACACCACGCGCTTTGTCCTCGGATTGACTCGCGTCGAGAACGCCAACCATCGAAAATGAAACGACTCGCTGTCGCTGACTGACTTGGCGTTGGGGTTAATCGGGACGCCAGCGCCAGAGAGCAAGTCTTCAACAGTGAACTGGCGTTGCTTAACACGGGCTTTGGTCGAGAGCTTCTCGAAGCGGCGCGGGAAGCGTGTGGCAAATTCTTGGTCGTAGGCCGCTTTGCGAACAGGGTCGCAGAGATGTTGCTTGGCGTCAAGAATCAGCTTAGAGCGCTCTTGTGCTTGCGCAAGCGTATGCGCGTCGGCGTTGGCAAACTTATCGGGATGCCACTGCTTGATTTGCGCCAGAAACGCTGCGTGAATAAGCTCGGGAGGGTCGTATGGCCTGACGCGCAATACCTCATAATAGTTCTTAAATGTTTCCCGTGAGGCTGTCATGCGAATCGATACGTCTTTACTTCTAAAACTTGACTGCTAAAAAATGTAGCCGATTTGGACGGTTTGTATAGACAAAGATATTGGTTTTACAAGGCGATTGCAAGATGAATCGTCATCGTCTGCTTGCCACACTAGGGCGAGCAAATGAAAAAGCCGCTCGGTCTTCAAGCGGCTTGGCGGCGTGGAGATAAGGAGATTCGAACTCCTGGCCTCTGCAGTGCGATTGCAGCGCTCTACCAACTGAGCTATATCCCCCTATTTCAAATAAGGCTGCAAAGATAGGCTATCCGCGCGAAGATTGCAAGAAAAATTCTCCGTATCTTCACAAAACAAAGTTCTTGAACCAGTGTCTCGATGAGCTTCGACCTAATTGCAACCGACGCCCAGTCCGATGCCCGCGCCGGAAAACTCACCACTGCGCATGGAGAAATCCTCACACCGATATTTATGCCCGTCGGCACGCGCGCCAGTGTCCGCGCCATTGAGCAGCGCGAACTCCACGAAATGGGCGCCCAAATTATTTTGGGAAACACCTATCACTTGTATCTGCGCCCCTCAACGCAAATTCTGCACAAAGCTGGCGGATTGCACAAGTTTATGAGTTGGACAAAGCCCATCTTGACCGACAGCGGCGGCTATCAAGTATTCTCTCTGTCCGACCTGCGACATATCGACGAGCAAGGCGTCGTCTTTAAATCGCATCTCGACGGCTCAAAACATCACTTCACGCCCGAAAGCGTCGTCGATATCCAGCGCCTCATCGGCAGCGATGTGATGATGGTGCTGGATGAATGTCCGCCTCACGATGCGCCGAAAGAATATATCAAACAATCAAACGACCTGACCATTCGCTGGGCGGCGCGCGCGCAACACCACGCCGCCAATACCACGCCGCACTACGGCTACGACCAAACGCTCTTCGCCATTACCCAAGGCGGCACCTTCGACGACCTGCGCGC
Source organism: [Candidatus Thermochlorobacteriaceae] bacterium GBChlB (assembly GCA_000724175.1). Taxonomy (GTDB): domain Bacteria; phylum Bacteroidota; class Chlorobiia; order Chlorobiales; family Thermochlorobacteraceae; genus GBChlB. The sequence goes on from JPGV01000007.1 coordinate 99,854, forward strand.
CGACTCGACCAAACGGCTCGTCGGGATGAACTTCGACGGCTATGCCATTGGCGGACTCGCCGTTGGAGAAAGCGAAGACGCAATGTATCGAATGATTGAACTCTCGCATCCGCTCTTGCCCCAAACCAAGCCGCGCTATCTGATGGGCGTCGGCACACCGACCAACATTCTCAATGCCATTGAACGCGGCGTCGATATGTTCGACTGCGTCCTACCGACGCGCGAAGGCAGAAATGGCAGAGTCTATACGCGCTACGGGGCCATCAACATCCGCGCCGCCAAATACGCCGACGATTTCCGCCCGCTCGACGACGGGTTCGAAAACTATGTCTGCCAACAGTTTTCACGCGCCTATATTCGGCACTTGCTCAATGTCGATGAAATTTTCGGGCTACAGCTCTGTTCGCTGCAAAATATCTCGTTTTTCTTGTGGCTGACGCGCGAAGCCCGTGCGCAAATTCTCGCCGGCAGGTTCAAGGCGTGGAAAGAAGAATTTTTAGAACGCTACCGCTCCGGTGAAAAATTAGGCGTGATTTGAAGCAAAACAACCCCATTTCAATCCCACATTG
>JPGV01000007.1:100597-126550 GCA_000724175.1 [Candidatus Thermochlorobacteriaceae] bacterium GBChlB
GTCCCGCTTTCAACTTTCCAACATAAATCGCTCGCCCCGCTCTATTTGAACGAATTTTCAACGTAGTAAGTCTAATTTTAAAGTGTTCCATATACACAACGGTCGGTCATGGTTTTTTCAACTCTGAGTCTTCATCGAGTTCTGGGTCTTCGTACATGCCCTGTTCAAGGAGTTCATCGATATAACCCTCGGCAGGTCCCCAGCCGCCGCGCTCTCTAAGGATATGTTCGGTTAAATCCACCAGTTTTTTCTTAACGGGTTTGGGCAATACTCTATCATTCTGGCAGAGTAATTGAATTTCTGCGAGCGATTCTCGTAAAAGTTGCTTGCGTAGCCTTCTTCTAAATACTCGTTCATCCAGTATGCGGCAGCGTTCATTTCTTCCTTAATCTGCTCGAGTTTTTCAATTTGCTTGGCATTCAAACGTTCCATTGGTCGCTGTAAAATTAAAGTGTTAATAAATTGACATTAAGAAAATCAGGTCTCAAATTTTTCTTGGGATAAGCCGTATTGAGTGATCATTTTTTGGATTTCTTGTATGACGGCGTCGCGCAGGTCTTTTGGTTCAAGCACTTCGGCTTCTGCGCCGTATTTCAGCACCCAGCGTCGGACGGCGTCTAAGTTTTCCGTTTCCAATCGGAGCAACAATGTGCCGTCTGGTTGCTCCTCGAGCTGTTGAGAGCGGTGCCACTGCCGCTCGCGTATCCATCGCGCCTGATAGGCTGAGAACCAAATGACGACTCTGTATCGCCGTTCGCCTTTGTGCATGGCAAACGCCGATTTCAGGAAAGCATCGCCGTCAAAATCGTCGGGGCGCAGAAAGTCCGCAGCGAGCGGCTCAATGTCCAAAATCCGATTCAGTGCAAAGGTAAGACGCTTTGGCGCGTTTCGCAATAGGCAATCACATACCAAACGCCTTCGTGCTGGTGAATCTGATATGGGTGTATGACGCGCACTGTGGTTTGATTGCGCGACGCCGAATTAGTATTGAATCTGCATCTTTTTGTGCGCCTTTGCCGACTTCTGAACCAAGCCGAAGACGCGCTCATCAACGGTTGAACTTGGGGGTGGTTCAAACGAATAGAGCGATTCGCTGGTCAGGGTTTTCGGCAATTTTGCCAAGAGTTTGCTGAAAGCATTTTTGACATCGTTGTAAGCGGGCATGCCGATGTATTGGTCGAGAATTTTCTCGGCAATCGTCATGGCAAAGGTTTCAGCGTCGCTCAGAAAAACGGTTGGCAGAAACCAATTTGGCCGGCTGAAAAAGTAGCCGCGTTTGACTTTATTGTATTCAATCGGCGCGCTAAGCTGCACTTTCATATACTCAATGTCGCGTTGAATCGTTTTTGCATGTACCTCGAACATTTTAGCAAGCCCGTTACAATTTGGGTAGCGTCCGGCATTTATCTCAGCCGTGATGCGCTGCATTCGCTCAATGGGCGGACGCGAAGTCTTTACACGCAGTTCCTTCTGCATAATTCAAAGATAGATTGGGACGTCAGACATTACTTGTCCGTCTGAAAAGATTTTTTTAGGACTACGCCGAAACGCGACAAGCCAGAGTTGGCAGAGGGCTTAACGCCTGTCGGTTGGAACGGCTGACATAAGCATCTGGTTCCGAACAACCGAACGTTGCCTGCAATTCGTTGACTTTTTACAATCCCCTCGGCGAAAAGACCGCAATAAGCATTGATGGTGAAGACGTGAGGGTTAGAACGACACGCGATGCTTCACTCCACCTATCAAGCGCGGAGCGAAGCATCGCTCACATCGACGATAAACTTATTTCTGGTCTCTCTGGTCTGAAAATGCGCCAAGCGATTTTGCGACTTGTTCAAAGAGCGAGCGGTTGGCGGCAAGCACTTCGAGGTCGGTGGCGGCGGAAGAGACCGTTGCGCTTTGTCCCGCCTGAACAAGACCGTTTGGGAGATCGCGCACAATCACCAGAGGAATCGTCGCATTAAACTCACGATTGATGATACGGAGAATTTCGTTGGCTATGACGCCGTGCGCTTTGGGCGACGGATGAACCCCATCGAGCGAGATAACGCTGCCTGTTCCCAAATCAGCTTTGAGCAGTTCGCCATCGACGACGAGTTCATTGCGCAAAATTCTGCCGAAGAGTCCGTTGATGTCAATGACGGCGACCGCGCGCCCAGCCGTAACCTGAGATTGAATCGCCTCGTTGTATGCGCCGACGGCAGCGCGTGCGGTTGCGATTTCGCTTTCATCGAGAACCCATTGATTCGGAACAGGATTGGCAGGGCTGAGTCCGAAGGGTTGAAGCGTATCGAGCGCGGGTGCGAAAAATGTGGTGCGAAACACCTCCCAAGTGAGCGTAGGATTTGCGGCGCGGTATGCGTTGAAGAGTCCAAGCCAAACGCTTCTGGCAGGATTTGCCGTGCTGCCAAGTCCGGTGCCAACCGCTGCACCGGTCAGTAAAATGGCGCAGCCCGTTGGACGAGAAAGATCACCCATATCGGCGGTGCGCATAATTGCTGCACTGTCGCGGGCAATCGGCAAGCCCGGCACAAGTGAGCCACGACGGTGATAGAACACGCCCGGAACAGCAGCGGGAATTCTGCCCAAAGACTGCCCGACCGCGAAGGCGGTGCGAACAAGTGGGCCTGCGGTGGTAACAAACGGAATGACCGATACATCAGGAACATTAAGCGCCACGATTTTCGCGTTGGGTGCGCCACGCCGCAGTTGGGAAAGCGAGCTGTCGAGCGCCGCGCGGAAGAGTGCGGTCGGAACAGGTGCAGCTGGGCTGACGCCGCCCGAAGTCGCATAGCCAAGCACGTCGTTATTGCCCAAGTGAAACGTGATGAAGGTCGGAGTGAGTGCAAGGGCTTGTTGTATCGTTGTTCGGTTTCCGAGTGTCGGATTGCGAAGCACGAAATCGAGCGCGGCTGAACGCGAGAGGCTGCTCGCTGAACTTGTCGCTGTTGGCGCTTCGGCGAGCAACATGCCCGGCACGCCAAGGTTGTTGTATGGACGGGGGAGCGTCAGGTTCGTTGGCTGTCCTGCCGACGGGTTAATGACCGTAATCGGTGTGCCAGTCGTAGTGAACCCGCCGAGTTCAATGCGCCCGGGCGTGCCGGGGTCGCTGAAAATCGGCATTTGAAAAATCGTGCGGGCGGAATCAACGCCGTGCGCTTGACGCGCTATCAGATACGGATAGCTGTTACGCTGTCCTGCTTCGTAAAGCGAGTTGGACAGAAACCCTGCCGTGATGCTGTTGCCGATGGAAACATAGCGTACGGCGTCAAACGAGCCGCGCGAGCCTGTGCCGGGCTGTCCGCCGTCCGTCGGTAAAGATTGATTCGGCGTGCAACTGGAAAGAAAAAAGATGGCCAGTAAAAGGGAAGAGACGTAAAGAGAACTGGTTCTGGAACTGGTTTTTCTCATGGCAATGGTTTGTCGATAGTTAGCTTAAAGACAAAAGTTGGCTTTAAAAATGTGTAATGCTTGAACTTACAACCTGAGTAAGGAATTTCAAAGAAGGTCTACGCGATGCGCTTTGAGAGCGTCAGTAAGAACTCTTTGAACGCTTGAAAATCATTCGGCATAAAGATCGCGTTTTTGTCTTTATCCAGTGCGGCTTGCAAGCGCGAAGGAATGTCGATAGATGTAGGAACAAGCGGCTGAACGACGTCGAGAAATTTCGCGGGATGTGCGGTCTCCAAAAAAATGCCGATGGTGGGTGCGGGCGTGGTGTTCAAAAAGCGTTGCAGGCCAAGCCAGCCAATCGCGCCGTGCGGGTCGCAAATGTAGCCGAAGTGTTCAAAGATAAATTGAATGGCGGCTTTGGTCTCTTCGTCGGAGAAGGCTGCGCCAAAAATGTCTTGCCGCATAGCATCGACCGAGTCATAGAGTTCCACCATGCGGGCGAAGTTGCTGGGATTGCCGACGTCCATGGCGTTTGAAATGGTTTGAACCGACGGGCGGGCAAGAAACGCGCCGCTCTCTAAGAACTTGGGAATCACGTCGTTTCGATTGGTTGCGGCGATAAATGTGGAAATCGGAAGTCCAATTTTTTTGGACATAAGTCCTGCCGTAAGGTTTCCAAAGTTGCCGCTTGGCACAGCGACCGCAATCGGCAGCGATGTTTGCAGCTGCGAGACAGCGCGAAAGTAATAAAACATCTGCGGCAAGAGTCGCGCAATGTTGATGGAATTAGCGGAGGAGAGCAGAGCGTGTTGGCTTAGATGGGCGTCCAAAAATGCCATCTTGACAAGCCGTTGGCAATCATCGAAGGTGCCGTCGACCTCGAGCGCGACGACGTTGCCGCCAACGGTGGTCAGTTGCTTTTCCTGAATCGCGCTGACCTTTCGGCTTGGATAGAGCAGCACGACACCGACGCGCGGCACGTTCAAAAACCCTTGCGCGACCGCGCTGCCCGTATCGCCCGAGGTGGCAACGAGAATCAGCACGTGCTGCGCGGACTCTGCGACAAAATAGGACATCACGCGTGCCAAGAACCGCGCGCCGAAATCCTTAAACGCCAGCGTCGGTCCGTGAAACAGTTCAAGCGCAAACACAGTTGGAGAGAGTTCCACAAGCGGCGCATCGAAGCTGACCACGTCGTCGATAATGCCGCGAAGCGCGTCGTCGGATAGCTCATCGCCGATAAAGGCTTTGGCAATGTGAAACGACATGTCTTGAAACGACATGGACGGCAACTGCTTGAAGAACGTGTTAGAAAGCGTTGGAAATGTGCGCGGCATGAAAAGTCCGTTGTCGCTGGCAAGCCCTTTCATCACCGCGTCGCGGAACGAGACATCGGGCGCGTGTTTTGAGGTGCTGTAAAGTGTCATTGGTAGTGATGCTCGGATAAAATGGTCGCGCCGTCGCGGTTGACCGCGGAGATAAATCGGTCGCTGTCGATGTGATGCGCGAGAAATTCTGTTTGCATGGCGTCAGCAACTTTTTCCGACGTCGAGAGCGATTGGGTTAGTGCAAAGACCGATGGACCTGAACCGGAAATGCTGCAGCCCAGTGCGCCTGCCTCTATCGCCGAGCGTTTGACTGCATCGAAGCCCGGAATCAGAATCGAGCGCACGGGTTCGACGATGACGTCGCTCAGCGAGCGACCGATGAGGTCGTAGTCCGATTTAAGCAGCCCAGCAACCAGTCCTGCAATGTTCCCCCACTGCACAATTGCCTGTTTGAGCGGAATAGTTTTTTTTAGAATATCGCGAGCGTCTTTGGTGCGAATCTCGATGTGTGGGTGAATGACGACAGCATAAAGTTCATTCGGCGTTGAGAGCGGAACAATGTCGAGCGGCTCATAGCTGCGAATCAAGACGAACCCACCGAGCAGCGACGGCGCAGCATTATCGGCATGAGCAGCGCCACAGGCGACGCGCTCGCCTTCCAGTGCAAACGGCAAAAGCGCGGATTTCTCGAGCGGATTTCCCAAGAGGTCATTGGCAGCAACCACCGCCGCAACCGCGCTGGCGGCACTCGAGCCAAGTCCGCTGCCTAACGGCATTTTTTTGTGAACCTCAAGGTCGATGCCTTGGTCGGAGCGGAGGTGATACAAGAATTTCATCACCGCAACGCTCGCTGTGTTAAGATGGGCATCGAGCGGAAGTTTTCCGCCGTCGCCCGTAATGGCTTTGACGGCGACCTTGCCCGTATTGTTGAACCGTGCCACCACATGGTCGCCGGGCTGATAAAGCGCAAAGCCGAGAACATCGAAGCCTGCGCCAACATTGGCAACAGTGGCGGGCGCGAAACTCACAGACGATTTGGAAACAGTAGTCATGGATTTAACGATAAGCGTCTTTGCGATGCGAAATATCGCGGAGCGTTACAAGTTTGGCGTCGTCGTCAATGTCATAAATAATGCGATAATCGCCGACGCGGACGCGATAGCTGTCGCGGTCGCTTAGTTTTTTTGCACCGTGCGGACGCGGGTTCTCGGCGAGCGCCTTGACTTTTTCATCGAGTCGTTCAAAGTCGCGGTCGGGCAACTCATCGAGCCATTTAATCAGTCGTTTTGGCGTAATAACCCGATATGTCATTTCCCGCGACCGTTTTTGGAAGGACGTCTCTTGCGAAGACGCAACGCAACCACGTCGTTCCAATCAAGGTAGTCGCCACGAGCGATTTCGGCGTCGGTCAGGGGCTTAACGCGGTCGAGCGTTCGGTTGTCGCAGAAGTCTTCGTAAGCCTCAATGAGCTGTTGATAGGTTTTTAAGTCGAGTTGGACGGCGATTTTCTTGCCGCGCTCATTGACGATGTATTTGGGTTGTTTCAGCATGGGCATCAGTTGAAAAATTAAGACAAGTAGTTGGCAATCGAGATGATGTTGGCGAAAACGCCTGCTGCGGTTACTTCCGCGCCTGCGCCCGGACCTTTGACGACGAGCGGGCGGTCGTGATAGCGCTCGGTCGTGTAAGAAATAATGTTGTCGCTGCCAGAGAGCGTGTAAAAAGGGTGTTCTTCATCGACATCTTCCAAACAAACTTTTGCCTCACCCGCTTGAAACGAGGCGATGTAACGCAATTTACGTTTGTGCGACTCTGCATGTTTTTTTCGCGCGTCAAAGACGGCGTTATTTTTTTCGAGTTCGCTGAAAAACGCATCGACAGTTGGCGCATCAAGGCAAGACTGCGGCAGAATGTTCTCGACCATGACATCGCTTAGCTCGAGCGGCGCGCCGACTTCGCGGGCGAGAATGAGGATTTTGCGGGCGACATCTATGCCGCTTAAATCGTCGCGCGGGTCAGGTTCGGTGTAGCCTTTTTCTTTGGCTTCACGCACGACCTGTGCAAACGACGCATCGCCTTTGAAATTGTTGAAAATAAAACTCATCGTGCCAGAAAGCACCGCTTCGATTTTGAGAATCTTATCGCCGCTGGCAAGTAAATCTTGCAGCGTGTTGATAACTGGCAGACCCGCACCAACATTGGTTTCGTAGAGGAATGAGACGTCGTTTTTTAGCGCAGCGTAGCGCAGCGCCTGATACGATTCATAGCTGCCTGAATTGGCGCGTTTGTTCGGCGTAACGATGGAAATGCTCGCCGAAAGAATATCATGGTAGTGCGAAATAATTTCGTCGCTCGCCGTGCAGTCGACAAAAACGCTGTTCGGCAAATTGAGTTGCTTCATGGTTTCAATGAACTTGCCGATGTCGGTCGGCCTGCCGTGTTGCTCAAGCGTCTCTGGCCAAGCGCGAAGGTCGATGCCGCGCTCGCTAAAAAACATCTTACTGCGTCGAGCCAAGGCAATCACGCGAATGTCAAGCGATTGCTTCGAGAGCAAGACTTGTTTTTGTTCGCAAAGCTGACGCAGGAACGTGCCGCCGATTAAGCCGACGCCGACGACGAACAAGTTGAGCGTCTTTTTCTCTGAAAGGAAAAACGCTTCGTGCAACACATTCAACGCCTTGGCTTCATCGCGCGTATCAATGACGACGGAAATATTGAGTTCCGACGAGCCTTGTGCAATCGCGACGATGTTGATGCCGTTCTTGCCGAGCGTTTGGAAAAACCAACCAGCAATGCCCGTGCGATGCCGCATATTTTCGCCGACGGCAGCGACAATCGAGAGGTCTTTCTCGACGGTAAGCTCATCGATTTTTCCAGCCGCAATTTCGAGTGCAAACTCGCGTTCTGCCGCGTGCTTTGCCGCCTCTGCATCGTCGAGCGAGACGGCGAAACAAATCGAATGTTCCGACGAGGCTTGCGAAATGAAAATGACATTCACATTGCTTTCAGCGAGCGCGCCGAAGAGCCGCTTCGCTGTGCCAAGCGCGCGCACCAAGCCGCTGCCTTCCAAGCGCAAAAGCGCAATGTCATCGAGCGATGAAATGCCGCAGACGGGAACGCGGCGCTCTGGCAAGTGGTGAGAAATCAACGTGCCGCTAAACGACGGGTTGAACGAGTTTAGAATTCGAATCGGGATATGTTTAGAAAGCGCCGGCTGAATGGTCGGGGGATACAAAACCTTTGCGCCAGAGTTCGACATTTCCAAGGCTTCGTTGTAGGTCATTTGCGGAATAGAAAATGCGTCTGGCACTTTGCGCGGGTCGGCGGTCATAAAGCCGTTGACATCCGTCCAGATTTGAATTTCGGTCGCATCGAGCGCCGCGCCGAAAATAGCTGCCGTGTAATCGGAGCCGCCGCGCCCAAGCGTCGTCGTTTGGTTATCGAGCGTCGTGCCAATGAAGCCCGTAATGACTTGCAACGCCGAATGTGTGGCGAAGTGAGCCGCAATGTTGGCATAAGTGTCTTTGGCGAGCAGCCGTGCCGCGCCGAATCGATTGTCGGTTTTAACGACGTCGCGGGCGTCTAAAAATTCAGCGTTGGTGCCTTTCTGCTTGAACGCTTCGGCGACGATGTATGCCGAAAGCCGCTCGCCGAAACTCAGAATAAAATCTTTGGTGCGCGGTGTCAGTTCGCCGACGAGAAATGTGCCATGGACGACATCTTCCAATTCGTTGAGCATAATTTTGACGCCCGCCAAATGTGCGCTTTGTTCGCGCACCGGAATAAGCGACTTGACGGCGTTCAAGTGTCGCTCCTCGATAGAGAGAAAGTCAGATTTGTAGCGCTCGTCGCCTTCGGCTGCATACAAGCTCATTTGAAGCAGTTGGTCGGTAACGCCGCTAAAGGCAGAGACAACAACGGCGACGGGCTCCACGCTGGCAGCGTCTTGAACAAGGCGGATAAGGTTCTCGATGCGCTCTGGCGAGCCAACCGATGTGCCACCAAATTTTAAAATTTTCATGTGTGAATGACGAGCAGAGACGTGTTGCTTAGAAAATTTCCTTGACTACTCTATATGTGCCAACATGCGCTTCAACCGTTAGGTCAATCGGCTTGGCGTAGCCGCCACCAAGTGCAAGTGAGACCGGCACGCCGTGTCGCTTGCATTCGGAAAGCACCATGCGGTCGCGTTCCATCAAGCCCTGATGCGAGAGCGCCAGCCGTCCCAATGTGTCTTCTTTGAGCGGGTCGACGCCCGCTTGGTAAAGCACAAGGTCGGGTTTGAACTCGAACACGCGCGGCAGAACGGTCTGCAAGATAGCCAAAAATTCAGCATCGCCTGTGCCGTCGGCAAGGTCAATGTCAACGGTTGAAGCAACTTTTCGGAAGGGATAATTTTTTGCACCGTGCATGCTGAAAATAAAAACATCGTTGCGCCCGCCGAGAATGTCGGAATTGCCGTTGCCTTGATGCACGTCCAAATCGACGATGGCGACGCGCGAGACAGACTGTTTTTCCAAGAGCCAAAGGGCGGCGACCGCAAGGTCGTTGAAGACGCAGTAGCCTTCGCCGGCGTTGCGAAGCGCATGGTGCGTGCCGCCTGCTAAGTTTCCTGAAACGCCGTCGCGCAGCGCGGTCTCCGCCGCTGAAATCGCACCGCCGACCGTGGCAAGCGAACGTGCAACCAGCCCTTGACTCCATGGAAAGCCAATACGACGAATGACATCAGGCGACGCCGTGCCGTTACAAATCGAATCAATATACGCCGCGCTGTGTGCAAGCAAAAGTTGGTCGCGCGTGGCAAGGGCCGGTTCAGCAAGTTCCGAGTCGCGCAAAACGCCTTCGCGCAAAAGCGCAAGACGGAGCAGCCGATATTTTTCCATCGGAAACCGATGTCCGTCGGGCAAAGGAATTGTGTATCGGTCGGAGTAGAAAACCGTCATGCCGATGTACTGAAGGCGTTGTTCAGAGCAGGATCACGTTGTTTAGGCTGTGTTCAACGAAGGAACGATATGGACAAACGCAAAAGGCGACTCTGACGAATCGCCTTTTATCGGGCAAGATGCCTGTCGGCATTGGGCAAGATGCCTGTCGGCGCGTTATTTTTTCGTCATGGAGTCTATTGCCGATGACGCCGAGTTCGTCAATTTTTCAATCGATTTGCTCGTGGCGTCGGCGAGCACTTCAAGCGATTTCGCGCCCGATGTGAACGCCTCGCCAGTTGCGCTCGACACATTGTCTAAGCCGGTTTCTGCCGCCACGCCGATGCTGTAAAGAACTTGCGTAATGACGCCTCCGCGAACCTCTGCCATGTTGAGATAAAAGTTTAAGTGTTGATTGTGTTAAAACTGCCATTACGAGAACACTCAAAGTTACGAAGAGATTTCAATTAATTCTTACAAGCCCATTGAAATTAAATCGTGCAAATGAACGATGCCGATGGGCTTGCCTGTGGTATCGCACACCGGAAGTTGAGTGATGCGGTATGTCTCCATTTGTTCCAAACATGCTTTGGCGAGCAACGCTGGCGCAACGACCTTCGGTGCTTTGGTCATTACATCTTTGGCGAGAAGCCTTGAAAACTCTTTTCCCGACACGACAAGCCGTCGCAAATCGCCGTCCGTAAATATGCCTGTTAGGTTTCCGGTGCGGCTGACGACCAGCGCCACGCCGAAGCGCTTGGCGGTCATTTCTAAAATGACATCTGTCAGCGAATCAGTTTCCCGCACAAGTGGCAGTTTACCGCCGGTCGCCATAATATCCGCAACGCGCATGGTGAGCCGTTTGCCCAACGCGCCGCTTGGATGGTTTTGAGCAAAGTCCGTTGGCGTAAAGTTTTTCACGTCCATCAACGCCACGGCGAGCGCGTCGCCCAGAGCAAGCATAGCAGTGGTCGAGGCCGTCGGCGCAAGGTCAAATTTGTCTGCTTCTTTTTTGACACTCACATCGAGGGTGATGTCAGCGTGCAATGCCAGCGCGGAACGCAGGTTTCCAACCATGGCAATAATCGGCACGCCAAGGCTTTTAAGTGCGGGCAAAATAAAGGTGAGTTCTTCGGTGGCACCGCTTTTGGAGAGTGCCAGCACGGCGTCGCCCGATTGCACGACGCCTAAGTCGCCATGTGCTGCTTCGGAGGGGTGCATAAAAACTGCCGCCGTTCCTGTCGAGGTCAAGGTCGCCGCAATTTTCTGCGCAATAATGCCCGACTTGCCCATGCCCGAGACGACGAGTTTGCCCTTCAGCGACGCAATCAGCGAGACCGCGTTCAAGAACTTGTCGTCTAATCGGGTCGAAAGTTCAGCGACCGCGTCGGCTTCCAGCCGCAGGGTTTTGCAGGCAAGCTCGAGCGTCTTTTTTGAAACAGCTTTCGGCTGAATCTGCTTGATTTGGCGGGCGTTGGCGGGCGACGGCTTTTTTAATGGCATAGCGCAAGAGCGAAAGGAAATCGACTAAATCGGCTTTTTTATCGGCGCATAGATACGAAAAAAGGTTGGCAAATTTACGCGCGAAAGGTTACTTGCAAGTGAAGTTTCGCAATCATTGAAAGGAGAATTTTGATATGCCGCAGTCGCTTTCGTGGATACTCATCTACGCATTCGCAATCCCGATTTTTTTGATACTCGTTTGGGTGCTGTATAAGTTCCTCTCGTTCAAATTGCAGCAAGACAATATGACCATCGAGCCGATTAGCGCGATGTATAGTGATAACATCGTCGGGCTGTCGAAGGAAGAATTAGAAAAGAAAAAAGCCGAGCAGCAAGCCGCCTTGAAACAACTCGATGAAGCCATGCGCAAAGTGCCAGTGGAATTGGTCGACGGAAAATTCGTGCCGATTTCGGGCGAAAAATTGCGCGAGCATCTGGCGCGTGAAAGAGCCAAAACTGCATTGGAGCAATCGGCTAACGACCGACAGAATCAAGAACTGATTCAAATTCAACTGCCGGTCGTTAATCCGAACCCAAAAACCGAGACCGCCCAAAACGATGAACCGCGGACAAATTCCGATTCGTCGTCCCAAACGGTGTAAGTTACTTAGCGCGAGGTGTCGCTCTTTTCAATCGGCACGATTTCCACCGTAACTTTTTCGGGATTGCGAAGCACCTCTAACCGCGAGGTTGCGCCGACTTTTTGCTCCGTCAAGACTTTGTGCAAATCGTCAACCCCACGAATCGTTGCGTCGTCGAAGCCGACAATCACATCGCCTTCTTGAAGTCCAGCTTTATCGGCGGGGCTGTTTTCCTCGACGCCTGAAATCAGGACGCCGCTCTCGACTGTCAAGTTGTAGCGCAAGACAAGCGGACGCGGCAGCTTGATGTTCTGTCCCGCAATGCCTAAGTGTCCGCGACGCACTTTGCCGTATTTGAGCAGCTGCCCGACGACATACTGCGCCGTGTTGCTGGCAATCGCAAAGCAAATGCCTTGCGCGGGCAAAATGACGGCGGTGTTCACGCCAATCACATCGCCGGCGGAATCAACCAACGGACCGCCCGAATTGCCCGGATTGAGCGCAGCGTCGGTTTGAATAATGTTGTCAATCAAACGACCGGAGTTCGCCCGCATTGAGCGACCGAGCGCGCTAATTACGCCCGCCGTTACGGTGTAATCAAACCCATAAGGATTGCCGACCGCAATCGCCACCTGCCCGACGCGAATCTTCGATGAATCTCCAAAATTCACATACGAGAGAGCTGGCGCGTTGATACGAATGACCGCCAAATCGGTGTGCGGGTCGTTGCCGACAAGCTCTGCGTCGAAGCGTCGCCCGTCCATCAAAACGACGGAGATTTTTTTCGCGCCGCTCACAACGTGGCTGTTCGTCATGATGTAGCCATCGGCGGTGAAAATAAATCCTGAGCCTGACCCAACGTTCCAGCGTCGCCAGCCGCGCTTACCTTCGCGCTCAAGCTCGATTTTGACGACCGACGGGCTGACTTTTTCCGCCGCACTGGTAACGGCTTGCGAATACGCATCGAGCAGCGTGCCGTCGCCTGAGCCGCCTTGCAACGCGCCGCCTCTGGCCGGCGCGTCGTCCGAAATAAAATGCAATACTGGTTTCATCGTTCTTTACGTTTATGTTTGAAAAAGCCGCCACCGCGCTCCGTCGTTGCGAAGCATGCAGGTAGCGGAAAAGATGGTTGTGTGAAGCGCGGGCTGTTCCGAGCAAAGCAAAGCGTTTGGTCGCTCTGCCTTGCGGTTATCGGAACATAAAAGTAATGGTTAGTTTTGTGTTACCGTTGTCGATGTTGGCATCGGCGTGCTTGTCGCGACGCTCGAGTTGAACGTTAGCGTGTTCGTTGCGGCGTCAAGGTCGATGTCGATGATGCCGCCCGCAGCGAAGCGTGCTTTGAGAATTTCTTCGGCAAGCGGGTCTTCAATGTATTTCTGAATCGCGCGCCGAAGCGGGCGAGCGCCGAACTTTGCGTCGTAGCCTTTTTCGACCAAGAACGCTTTTGCCGCCTCGCTCACGCGCACATCGAGATTGAGCGACTTGAATCGCGCAAAGAGTTTTTTGAGCGAGAGGTCGATAATCGCTGCGATGTGTTCCTTCTCGAGCGCTTTAAAGACAATCACATCATCGATGCGGTTCAAAAATTCGGGATTGAAAAAGCGTTTGAGCGCGTCTTCAATCGTCGATTTCACCGAAGCGTGGCGCGCTTCTTCGCCGTCATTGACCGCAAAGCCCACGCCGCCGCGTGCTTTGGCTTGAATGTCGCGTGCGGCAATGTTGGACGTCATGATGATAATCGTGTTTTTGAAATCCACGCGCCTGCCGGAACTGTCGGTCAAAATGCCGTCGTCCAAAAGTTGCAAGAGCGTATTGAACACATCGGGGTGCGCTTTCTCGATTTCATCAAGCAGAACGACCGAGTAAGGTTTGCGTCGAACTTTTTCCGTCAGTTCGCCGCCGTCATCGTAACCGATATAGCCGGGCGGTGCGCCAACCAATCGGCTCACATTGAAGCGTTCCATGTATTCGCTCATGTCAATTCTGATGAGCGCATCTTCGCTGCCGAAAAGATACCGTGCAAGCGCTTTGGCGGTCTCGGTTTTGCCGACGCCGGTTTGTCCCAAAAAGATGAACGAGCCAATCGGGCGGTTCGGGTCTTTGAGTCCGGCACGGCTGCGCTGAATGGCGCGCGTGAGTTTCTCGACGGCTTCGTCTTGCCCAATGATTTGACTTTTCAAATCGCTCGACATGGTCAGCAACTTCTGCGATTCGCTCTGACCGACGCGCTCGACGGGAACGCCCGTCATGCTTGCCACAACAGCGGCGACCGCGTCTTCGTTAACTTCAAACGTTTCGGTTTTATCAAACCACTCTTTTTCGGCGTCTTTCAATGCCTTTTGCAAGCGTTCCTGTTCGTCGCGCACGCGGGCGGCGTCTTCGAAGCGCTGTTGTTTGATAAACGCGGCTTTCTCTTTGCGAAGCGACTCCACTTTCTGCTCCATTTCCAAGATGTTCGTCGGAACTTGAATGTTCAAGAGTCGCACGCGGCTGCCAGCTTCGTCCAAGACATCCAATGCTTTATCGGGAAAGAATCGGTCTTGAATATATCGGTCGCTCAATTTGACAATCGTCTCAATTGCCGCCGGCGTGTATCGAACATTATGATGTGCTTCGTATTTCGGCTTGAGTTGCTCCAAAATTTTCAGTGTCTCTTCGGCACTCGGCGGTTCAACGAGGACTTTTTGGAATCGACGTTCCAAGGCGCCGTCTTTTTCGATATACTCTCGGAACTCATCGAGCGTGGTTGCGCCGATGCACTGCAGTTCGCCGCGAGCAAGCGCGGGCTTAAAGATATTCCCCGCGTCGAGCGAGCCTTGTCCGCCGCCTGCGCCGACAATGGTGTGCAGTTCATCGATGAACAAAATGACATCGGGCGATTTGGCAAGCTCTTGCATAATTGCCATCATGCGCTCTTCGAACTGCCCACGAAACTTTGTGCCGGCGACGACGGAACTCATGTCGAGCGCGACGATGCGTTTGCCGTAAAGCACAGCAGGGACTTGTCGTTTGGCAATGCGAACTGCCAAGCCTTCGGCGATGGCCGTTTTGCCCACGCCGGGTTCGCCAATCAACACCGGATTATTTTTTTTGCGGCGTGATAAAATTTGCGCGACGCGCTCAATTTCTTTTTCGCGTCCAATCACGGGGTCGAGTTTGTCTGCTTCGGCGAGTTTGGTCAAGTCGCGTCCAAACGAATCGAGCGCGGGCGTTTTGGATTTCTTCGATGAGGCGCGTCCCGTCGTTTGTTTTTCCGGTTCAATCGGCGCGTCGCTCGCCGACGCCATTTCCGGCTCGCGGTCTGATTTCGATTTGGTAAATGTTGTGCTGCCGTCGCCGATGTTCGAGACTTCTTGCTTGACATCGTCATAAGTGATGCCGAACTGTCCAAGCACTTGTGCAGCCAAGGTATCGCCATCGCGCAAGAGCGAGAGCAAGAGATGCTCGGTGCCGATGTGTGTGGCATTCATGGCTTTGGCTTCAAGGGCGGTGCGGCGCAAGGCAGCTTCCGCGCTTTTCGTCAGTGGAATGTTTGTCAGAAACGTGCTGCCCGCTTGCAGCCGCCCGACAATTTCCTCAATCGCTTGTTTGAGTTGCGTCGAGTCAACGCCGAGTGATTCAAGCGTTCTGACGGCGATGTTGTCTCCATCGCGCAAGAGACCAAGCAGCAAATGCTCTGTGCCGATGTAGTCATGTCCAAGTCGCAATGCTTCTTCGCGGCTAAAACGAATCGCCGTCTGAACGCCGCTTGAAAAATTGTTATCCATAAACTTTGTCGTCCTTTCAGTGTTCGCCTGTCGCAGTGGGACCAGGCGGTTAAAAACAATTTCCGAATGAGAAAATCAAACACTGTGCCAACGGCAAACGTTGCAAACAGGCTTCACAAAAGCGGAACATCACGCAAATTCCGTCGATTTTCCAACGGTTTCCGTTTGGAAACAGACTATTCGAAAAGTGGCTGCGACAAAAATACCATAACGCCGCCGCATGAAGTTTATGACACAATCGCCGAAGTCTGTCAAATTGAGAACCGCGAAAAAATGCGGTCAAAAATGATGTTGACTTTTTCGTAAGAATTGACTATGATTATGCCGTTGCGGTTTTCCTATCTGAAACACCAAGCCGTAACGTTACAACAAACATAAATCATATAAGGAGTGACAACACTATGTCAACTATGTGCAATCACATCGGCGCAATCACATCCCTTGCTTTAAACTCTTATTTTTCTTTGGGGTTTTGACGATGGCGACGGTATTGCATGGATGCCGCGATAACGCTCCTTCCGCAACGTTGAATGACAGTTATGAGCAAAAAAAGTTATCAGGTAACAAAGTTGCATCACCTGATCAGAGGCTTACTGTTGCTCAGCGTGTCGAACTCGCAGAGCGTAACGATGCAATCGAGCAAACAGCAATATCTCTTGCTCAATCTTTGGCAGATAAAGATGTTCGTCTCGCTATTAAGTCAGAAATTGAGAAACGATTTGACGGCGACTGCGATGTCCTCTTCAAAGACGTTGTTGAAAAGCGTCTTTCAGACAACAAAACCTTTATAGAAAAAATCGCAAACGGTCATGTCCTTTCTCAACGTCGCTTAGGGAAAAATATATCTGCACTTGACGCAGCAAAGGAAGTTCGTGAGAAAATTGGAAAGGTGCCGAAGTTTCAGATAGGCATGCCTTACTATGTCATTGATAAATGGAACCCTGACACTCAAATTCCACTTGTCGCATGCCTTCCTAACGGAGTCGATAATGCCGGTGCACGCCGTATAAAAGCGTTTGATAGCGAGGGAATGCTTCACTGGATAAACACATCGGAGTATCGTCGTAATCCATTTCCAATGCTTGTGTTAGGAATAAACGAGAGAGTTGATGAGAACGGAAGACTTCGACGAGGAATCATGGTTCAAAAAGCCAATTCAGGAAGTCAGAATGAAATGAACCTTCAACTTATCGCTGAAGAGGGTCCTTCCGGAGGAGGAGGTGGTTCTACGCATCGGGTAACAGTAAAACAAATAGTGATAAAGCCTTTTGCAATTACGCCTGATGCAGGGGACTTTGACTTTGATCCTTTTTCTTATCTCGGAGATTTTCTTAGTGCAGCCGAATTTTATTTCGCAGTGAACGTTTTTACCGGCTCGCCAACAGAACGATGGACTTCTTTTGTTACTGAGGGTCAAGCAGCTGCACGAAGTTTCTATTTCAGCCCATACTTGGCGGAGGCAGCATTCTCGCCTAATCGTGATATCTACTACCTAAATCCGTCTAGTCTTTCGCAATCACAGGATGTTGACTTTGTAGACTATGACGATTGGGGAAGTTTTCCGTCGCCTTTTTGGTACTTAACAAGCACCGATTTCGTTGAGACTGAATGGCGTGTGGGTTCTCCGTCCGGACCTGTGGTAAACAGGATAGTGTTTAGCAATCAGGAAACGTGGTATTTCGGCACTCAAGGACGAATACAGTTTTCTGCACGTGTAGAATCGTTATTCCCGTGAAAATGTCATCCAAAGATTCCGAGAAATTGCCAAGTTTCTCGGAATCCTTTTTTACTCAACAAAAATTTCGTTCCACTATGAAAAAGATATGTCTTGCATTATTGCTCTGTTTTCCTTGCGTAGTGCCTTCACTTGCACAACTTCAGCCAAGTACGGCAACTACGACTTGGACGATTTTCAGTAGCGTCGGTATAAATGCTTTCAATCCGTCTTTTGGTTCGCAGAGCATACAGCCTGAATATGGAATGCGCGTTGGCGCAACGCTTCCCAATCAACTTTATCTGGGCGGCACTTTTCACTTTGTTCCCAGATATAACTATCGTCAGGATATATGGCAGAGTTATCTGCGCTTTGGACTTGAGGCAGGTTCTCTACTATGGAACAATACCTTTTCGGGTAGATTGTATTTAGGCGGAGGTATTGCACAAAGCCAGAGCGGAACTTTTGCATCTCAGAACACATCTTGGTTGCCTTACCTGTCTCCGGGATTTATACTGAACTGGAAGCCGATTGATTCATTCTTAATTGGCTTTGACAGCCAGCTTGTTTTTACCGGAATTATTCCTGTGCCGTATTTTAGTCTGTTAATCGGTTTTGGTCTGTAGAACTGTTAAAGCCGATTCAGATAATCATTGCTGAATCGGCTTTTTGCTTTTCCTCATCGCTTCCACAAGCTGACTCGAAACATCATGCTTTTACTGATGACAGTTTCTGAGCCGCATTTTTCCTTTGCGGATAGCTCTCGAGTAATCATCCAACACTTCTCCATAAGGCACAACGCTACATCAAATTCGGTGAAATTTTCAACGGTTTCCGTTTGGAAACAGACTATTCGAAAAGTGGCTGCGACAAAAATACCATAACGCCGCCGCATGAAGTTTATGACACAATCGCCGAAGTCTGTCAAATTGAGAACCGCGAAAAAATCATGAATCTTTTTATACGCGGCGTTTGTAAGTTTAATATGAACAAAAGCAAATCAACAACAGCGATACCGACAAAACAAAAACGCTTGAAGAAACCGCAATACATCACCGACGAGAACAGCAAGCGCGTGGGTGTCTTGCTCGATTTGAACACCTACGAAAAACTGCTTGGAGTGACCTCGATGAGCTTTCGTGCGTCATTGCTTATGAAGAAGCCAAGCATGAAGAGCCGAAAAATTATTTGCCGCTCGATGAAGCATTCGAAGAAATCGAGAAAATAAGAGCAGCGAAACATCAGAACAGCCCCAAGCGAAAATGAATGACAATTAGAAAACTATGTTTGAATCGTTATTTCCGTTTTTAAAAAAGCCCGCCTCTCCCGCGCGCAAGGGTGACAACGGTAAAGTTCCGACGCTCAAAGAAAATCTCGCTGCGCTTAAACAGTTGCCGAAGTTCTTTAAACTCGTTTGGCAGACCAGCCCATCAATGGTCTCGCTCGATGTGTTGATTCGGTTATTTCGGGCGACTGTGCCGCTTGCGACGTTGTATGCCGCTAAGCTCATCACCGATGAAATCGTGCGGCTGACACAGACAAGTGGAGACAAAGATGTTGCGTTTTTATGGCAGATTGTCGCCGCACAGTTCGCGATTACAATTCTCTCCGACGCGCTCGGTCGTGCCAATGCGCTCGTGAACAGTCTCTTGGGCGACCGCGTTGCCAATAAAATTTCTCTTCAACTGATGCAGCACGCCTCGACGCTCGACCTTGAACGCTTCGAGGACGCCGAGTTTTACAACAAGTTGGAGCGCGCTCGACAGCAAACCGCGTCGCGCATTTCGCTCATGTCGGAAGTGATGGGGCAGTTGCAGCAGTTGGTAACGATTGTCGCGCTGGCGATTGGTCTTGTTGTATTCAATCCGTGGCTGCTGCTCTTGCTTGTGGTCGCGCTGGTGCCCGCGTTTTTGGGTGAAACGCATTTCAACGGGCAAAGCTATTCGTTGCTCTATTCCTACACGCCAGAAAAGCGCGAACTCGACTACATTCGATACACAGGTGCAAGCGACGAGACGGCAAAGGAAGTAAAGGTGTTTGGGCTGTCGGAGTTTTTAATTGCGCGTTACAAAGACCTCTCCGAAAAATTTTTCGACAAAAACCGCGCGTTGGCGATTCGTCGCGCAAGCTGGGGCGCAGTGTTTTCAATGGTTGGAAACGCAGGCTACACGCTGGCGTATGCCGTGATGATTGAACGCACATTGAGCGGCGGCATCAGTATCGGCGACTTGGGATTTTTGGCGGGGTCGTTTGCTAATCTGCGCGCCTTGCTTGAAAGTTTGCTCTCGCGCTTTTCAAGTATTGCCGAAAGTGCGCTTTACCTCAAAGATTTGTTCGACTTTTTTGACTTGAAACCGCGCATTGTTGCGCCGCCCAATCCCATCGCTGTGCCAAAGCCGATGCGCGACGGATTTGTGTTCGAAAATGTGGGGTTCAAATATCCGAACTCGGAGCGGTGGGCAGTGCGGCATTTGTCGTTTCACTTGAATGTCGGTGAAAAACTCGCGCTCGTCGGCGAAAACGGCGCGGGCAAAACCACGCTCGTCAAACTCTTGGCAAGGCTCTATGAGCCGACCGAAGGCAGAATTTTGCTCGACGGACACGACGTGCGCGACTACCATCCCGAAGACCTGCGAAAAGAAATCGGCGTCATTTTTCAGGACTTCATTCGCTATCATTTCACCGCTGGAAACAATATCGCCGTTGGGCAAATCGATGCGCGGGACGACGCTGCCCGCATCGAGTATGCGGCTGAAAAAAGTTTGGCGGATTCGGTCGTCAAAAAATTGCCCAAAGGCTATGAGCAGCTTGTCGGCAAGCGGTTCGACGGCGGCGTGGATTTATCGGGCGGCGAGTGGCAGAAAATCGCGCTCGCACGGGCGTATATGCGCGAGGCGCAGCTCTTGATTCTCGATGAGCCAACAGCAGCGTTGGACGCACGCGCCGAACACGAGGTCTTTCAACGCTTTGCGGAACTGACCAGCGGCAAAACGGCGGTGTTGATTTCACATCGCTTCTCGACGGTCAGAATGGCGGATAGAATTTTGGTGCTGGAAAACGGCGAACTTTTGGAAATTGGCTCACATGCCGAATTGCTGACAAAAAACGGGCGTTATGCCGAACTCTTCAAACTGCAAGCGCGCGGGTATCAATAATCACCGTTTGGAAGTTCAACACCGTTGCCGTATATTTGCGCCTCATTTTTCAAGGTAAAAAATCTTTCAAGTTTAAGGCTATGGCTGCAAAGAAGGGAAATCGGCTGGTCATTACGCTCGAATGCACGGAAGCCCGCAAAGAAGGCAAAACGCCCTCGCGCTACACCACCGAAAAAAACAAGCGCAACAACACCGAGCGTCTCGAACTCAAAAAATACAACCCGTATCTGAAACGCCGCACACTCCATAAAGAAGTCAAGTAAGTTGCCGCGTCCGCCGCAGTTGTATAAACGGTTTTCAAGCGTATCTTCAAACGATGCGCTTTTTTATTTTTAACGCTTCTAATACAACTTTTAGTAAAAGCGTCTATTGGCGCAGTTGTCGTTCCGAGCGCGGCGAGGAATCCATCTTTGAAATCGTTTGCCTTTCTGGATTGCTTCGTCGCTCCGCTCCTCGCAATGGACGGGAGTCGTTTAAACAAATGCTCCCATCTCTGTTACAAATCAATAAAAACCGTGTCTATAATCGTTATGCCTTTCAGTCTTCGCGCGTTTCTACTGTTGTTCCTTGTGCCGCTTTCGCTTGTCGCTCAACAGCCGCCGTCGCCCGACCGATGGAGCTTTATCTCCAAAGCCACCTGCGGCGTTACAGATTTTCTGCAAAAAAATCCAACGGCGGACGGGCGCGGCGTGCTGATTCTCATTTTAGACACAGGTGTCGATATGGGCGTGCAGGGCTTAAAGACCACATCGCTGGGAACGCCGAAGGTGATTGATGTGCAAGATTTTTCCGGCGGCGGCGATGTGCCGTTGCAAAAAGCAACTATCGAAGAAAAAAACGGACGCAAAGTGTATCGAGACGCGGCGAAAATGGTGGCGCTCGCGGGCGTCGAGTCGCTGCCGATAAAGCCGATGGATACGACCTATTTCATCGGCGTCTTCGATGAACGCCGACTCCAAAACGGTGATGTGCCTGATGTAGATGGTGATGGCGAATCAAAGACGAACTTCGGCGTGTTGGTCTTCAAAACGGCAGACGGCGCAGTGGCTTTCGTCGATACCAACGCTGATGGCAATCTCGCCGATGAAAAACCAATCCGCACCTACCGCGAAAAATTCGATACCTTCACCTTTGCGTTCAAGGTTAAAGGCAAGCCGCCCGTGATGACCTGTGCGTTGAACATTTTTCTCGAGAAAAATCTGGTCGTCTTTCACTACGACGATGGCTCACACGGCTCGCATGTGGCGGGCATTGCGGCTGGGCATAACATTTTCGCTACGCCCGCGCAACAAGGCTTCGACGGCATTGCGCCCGGCGCGGAACTCATCAGCCTGAAAATCAGCGACGGCGCGATTGGACAACTGACCACGACGGGCAGTATGAAACGCGCGTATGAGTATGCTGCTAAACTTGCTATATCGCAAAGAAAACCTGTCGTCGTCAATATGAGCTTCGGTGTTCCATCGGAATTGGAAGGCTTAGCGGAAATGGAACTCTATCTCGATTCGCTCATCGAGAACACGCCGAATTTATATGTCTCAGTCTCCAACGGCAACGAAGGACCGGGCGTCTCATCGACAGGACTGCCAGCCGCGTCGGCGCGGGTGATTTCAGTCGGCGCACTGCTCAACAAAGACATCGCGCGAGACGGATTTCTCTCGGCACAAAACGACCACTCAATATGGAACTTCAGCAGTCGCGGCGGCGAAGTGCCAAAGCCCGACATCGTCGCGCCCGGCTCGGCTTACTCAACCGTGCCAAACCATTCGGGGCGACCGCTCCTGAGCGGCACGAGTATGGCGTCGCCCTATGTCGCTGGGTCAATTGCGATTTTACTCAGTGCGTTGCTCAAAGAAGACGAACAGGGCGTTTGGAACGGGCGCTATCGACAAAGCGTGATGAAAACCGCGATGCGCACGGGCGCGTCGGCACTGGCTAAATCGGCGGCGTATTCCGAACTCGACCTTGGCGCTGGCGTATTGAACGTGCCAAAAACTTACGACATCTTAAAGGCGTATCGAACGTCGGGCTTCACAGAGCGCGCAATGGAGTATGTCATTCGCACCTCGTCGATGCAACATGGATGGGGCGTCTCAATGCCCGCCGCGTATAGCCGCACGATTGCGCCGACCGCCACACAGGAGTTTCTTGTCGCACCGAAGTTCAAAACATCGGCGACTCAGACTGAAAAAGACGAGTTCTTCCGAGTCTATGACCTAAGGTCAACAGCGTCGTGGCTCAAGCCCGTTCAAAAAAACGCCCTCATTCGAGGCGATGCAAGCGCCGTGATTAAGGTTCAATATAAATTAGGTCGGCTCTCAACGCCGGGCATTTACACCGCCAAAGTTGTGGCAACGGCGGCAGCTCGGAAAGGCGTCTCAAGCAAAGTGCCCGAACCAGAATTTGAATTGCTCAATACCGTCGTTGTGCCGTATGTGTTCGATAACCACCGCAGCGAACTTGTAATACCAAACCAAAAATTAAATGCGGGCGAAATCCGCCGATATTTTTTCGCTGTGCCAGAAGAAGCCTCATCGGTGGTCTTTCGAATTGCGCAGGAAAAAAATCTGCCCAACGATGTAACGGGGGCAATCATCAATCCGAAAGGCAAAGCGGTCGGTGCAATTCCCGCTATCGGCGACAGAGAGCGCTTTTCCCAAGAGTCGCTCACGCGCGACTTGGAAGGCGGCATTTACGAAGTCGTCGTTCAAGCCAATCCCTCGAGCGAAGCCGTATCGACATTCTCGCTGGAAGCCGATTTGTATCGAGTTCGGTTTTTTCAAACAAGCATTTTCGAAAAAGCCATTCGTGCAAAAGTGATGAACTCTGGCGATGAACTCGAGCAAGGCAGCGTCAGCGCGCGCATCAGCGCTTACACGAAACAAACGCTCGATACAATTCGAGCAGGCACGGTGTATCGACGAGCGATTACGCTCAATCCAAACGACCGCAGTTTGTTTATTCGCGTTGGCGTCAGCAAGGAGGATTACAATAAAAACACCGATGTCGGCATGATGATTGTCGATAGCGCGGGCAAAAAATTGGTCTCGCAAAATTTAGAGAGCGCGTCGGAAACGATTCGGCTGCCGAACCCTTACGACAAGCCTGCCCAAGTCTTTTTTGAAATTCACTATGGCTTTACGCACGAGGCTAGTCTCGTCCGCGCTGCGATTGAAGAAACGCATGTTATTCAACCAACGCTGTTGGAGCAGAGCGGTAGTGGCAACCTTGACTTAGTGCCGTTTGTCGCACAAGAACTCGAATTTATGATCCCTCCGCTGCCTGCGCCGCCGAAAGGATTTTATTGGCGCGGCGAACTGCGATACGACGACTTGCAAAACCAATTGCGAGCCTATCAGCCGTTCATCGTTTTTCCATAGCGCAGAGGTTCAAGCCGTATGTTCAAATGACGCCTTTGGTCGACGCGACATCCGACGACGTGAGTCTGACTGCATCGCGCATTGCAACCGCAAAGGCTTTGAACAGTCCTTCAATTTTGTGGTGTGTGTTTTTGCCGTAGAGAACTTCCAAATGCACATTGGCTTTAAGGTGTTCGGCGAGCGAGAGGAAAAAATGCTCGACCATTTCGGTCGCCATGTCGCTAATTTTGGCGCGTGAAAACTTTGCATTGAAAACCAAGTAACTGCGCCCGCTCAAATCAATTACGCATCGCGCGAGCGTCTCGTCCATTGGAATGTAAGCGCAGCCATAGCGCTCAATCCCGACTTTCGCGCCTAAGGCGTCGCGCAGTGCGGCGCCAAGTGCAATCGCAACGTCCTCGACCGTGTGGTGGTCATCGATGTGCAAATCGCCAGTGCAGCGCAAGTCAATATCAATGCGCGAATGTTTTGAAAAAAGTTCGAGCATATGGTTAAGAAAACCGATGCCGGTCTCAATACGGTAGACGCCAGTGCCGTCAAGATGAACCGACACATGAATATCTGTTTCGTTGGTCTTGCGGTGCGTGCTGGCGCGGCGGGCAGCGACTGTTCCGTTGGAAAGCGTCTTTAGAGAAGTCATAAAAATTCTTTTGACAATT
Organism: [Candidatus Thermochlorobacteriaceae] bacterium GBChlB; assembly: GCA_000724175.1. GTDB lineage: Bacteria > Bacteroidota > Chlorobiia > Chlorobiales > Thermochlorobacteraceae > GBChlB. Next base: position 125,000 of record JPGV01000007.1, read on the forward strand.
CAAGCGCGTGCCGTAAATTTGCGGCTCTAAAATTTAGCGAGAGAAATTCATTTATGCACACATTCATTGTAATTTTGACAATCATTGTTTCCATTTTGCTGGTGATTTCAATTTTGCTTCAAAGCAGCAAGGGGTCAGGGCTTGCGGGTGCATTCGGCTCAATGGGCGCGACGCAAGTCTTGGGTGTGCGCAGAACCGCAGATTTTTTAAGCAAAACCACGTCGGTCTTAGCGGGCGTGTTTATGGTCTTGTGCGTTTTAGCGGAGTTTACAGTAAATTCAGAAAAGAAGAGCGACGCGCAAGACAGTATCTTGCAAAAAAACGCGCCAAAACAAACTGCGCCAGTTGCTGTGCCATCATTGCCGCCGACGGGAGTTACGCCCACGCCGCAGCAAGAGACGCAAAAGCCGGCCAACGAAACTGCGCCTAAGCCAGACGAGAAGAAATAAAAATATACCAGTGTTGCATCTGTAGCTCAGTTGGTAGAGCAAGTGACTCTTAATCACTGGGTCCTAGGTTCGAGCCCTAGCAGATGCACAAAAACGCAAAAATCCGCTAAAAAAAGCGGATTTTGCAGTTTTATACTCCGAAATTGTGCCACGTTTGTGCCCCACGCTCTCGAGAAATTGCAAGGAACGGAGAAATGAGACCGCTCTGGAAGAGGATGCTGGCGAAGCTATAGACCATCGAGGGGGCTTTTGATGTTGGCTTTGTTTGCGTTGGTGATATGCGTGTAAATCTGCGTGGTTCGGATGGAGCGATGCCCAAGAAAGCTTTGAATGAAGCGAATATCCGTTCCGTTTTCCAAAAGGTGCGTGGCAAAGCTATGCCGCAGGGTATGCACTGATGCCTTTTTCTTGACCCCACTTTTTTGAAGCGCGGCTTTGAACACAAGCTGTACGCTCCTTGGCGAATACTGTCCGCGGTTCTGACCTTCAAACAGCCAGTGTTGTGGTTTGTAGGCGACATAATACTCTCGTAACAACAGCAAAAATTTTTCTGAGAGCATCACCTCACGGTCTTTGTTTCCTTTGGCATTTCTGACTGAAATGATCATTCGTTTTGAATCGATATCCTTAATTTTCAGATTAACAATTTCGCTGAGCCGTAAACCGCCGCTATACAGCCCGCTAAGCATGGCGCGATGCTTGAGGTTCTCGGTTGCGTCTAAAATGGCTTTGACCTCGTCTTTTGTCAGCACGACGGGAATTTTGAACGAAGAGCGGTCAGGATAGAGGTAATTAAGCGAGAGATTTCTACGATAGACTTCATTGTAAAGAAACTTGATGGCACCGACGAGTTGCTTTTGATACGATGCTGAAATGCCGTTGCGTGTAACCTGCTCGCTTATAAAAGCCTCAATCTCCTTAACATCAATAGTCTCTGGCGATTTAGGGTGAAAGAAAGTCAAGAATTGTCGAAGTGCGTTGGTGTAGGTCTCAATGGTGCGTGGACTGTATCGCTTGATGGTTAGCAATTGCTTGAAATCTTCAATAACCGACATATAGCGAAGTTTGTCGAAGTTGGTTAAATTTATTCGTCAAAGATATA
>JPGV01000008.1 GCA_000724175.1 [Candidatus Thermochlorobacteriaceae] bacterium GBChlB
GTTTCAGCGGTGTGCGGAGAAATGGGCGCAAGTATTGTCAATAAATCTCGTAGAGTTACGGCGGACATCTTTGTTCAAGAAATGTAGTGCAACGCTGCTCAAAAAGTTGAACAGAATATAGAAATGTTTCGCCAAATCGGCACAATACAAATGGAGTCTACACGAATGGGGTTAAGATGCGGACAATTCAAGTTTGATGTAGATGTTGGCGAAGTGCCTTGACCGCCATGCCGTAGCGCAAGCCCTGAGTGCTGACCGTAAGTTCCTTCGCGCTGAAGAGCCGCATGAATTGATGCAGAATGAGTGTGCCTGCCGTAATCACATCTGCCCGACCTTTGTCAACGCCTAACGAAATAATCTCATCGATGCTGCTGTGCCGAAATGTATCAAGCAAACGATGAACATCGGCGTAGCGCAGTTTGTAACCGTGCAAGTCGGGCGAGAATGTCTTTAAGCCTTTGGAGAGTTGCGCAAGTGTTACAGTCGTGCCTGCAACGCCAACGGCGCTCTCGCGTCCAGCGATGAAGGTCGGGAGGTGCTCGGCGAAGCCATCGTTAATAAGCATTTCAGCTTCTTCAAATTCAATGGGCAAGGGCGGTATGTGTTTAAAGAGCCGTTCTGTCAGGCGAACCGAGCCAATATCGATGCTGGCTCGAGCGTCAATGCCGTTGGCTGTGCCTAAGACGAGTTCGGTGCTGCCGCCGCCGATGTCGATGACAAGAAATTTATCGGGCAATGCGGTCCAGCCTGCAACTGCGCCAAGAAATGTCAGTTCGGCTTCTTCTTCGCCAGAAATCGTTGTAATGTGAATGCCGGTTTCCTGCGCCGCCAAGCGAGTAACCTCATCTCGATTTTTCGCGTCGCGCAAGGCACTTGTGCCAACGGCGATGATGTCCGTTGCGCCGTATTGCTCGATGAGTAATTTATATTTTTTCAAGCACTCGACCAGCCGCGACACCGCGTCGGCGTTGATGTTTCCGTCGGCATCGACGCCTTTGCCCAGACGGATAATTTCTTGCGCATTAAATATGGTCGTTAGGGTGTTGGAACGCGTGTCGAGGTCTGCAATTAAAAGCAGTGCGGTGTTCGTGCCAATGTCGAGTGTAGCAAGTCGGTTCATTTTAGAAAGAAGAAAACATTGAACCCAAGCATATATGCAACCCAAAAAATAATGTCAACCATGCCTATGACAATATACAGGATGGCTGTATTGTTATTTCCGCGTTCCAAAAAGGCTTCCTTCGGATTGTTGGGATTGTAATAGACCGTCGTCGCCGTGCCGAGCGGATATTTTTCTGGGATGCCGAAAAGCGAATACTCCCGACCTTCTGGAACAATTTGGGACGACGTGTAGCGCACGCCCGAAATACGGTATTCATATTCAAAATAGAGGACGAGGGCATCGTCGTCAGGCGTCAATTCAGACTTGATAATTTTTCCCTCTGTCTGCGCCAGAGCCATCACCGCAGATTGCTTTCGCAAAAGATATACGCCGTAGATGCAAGAGGCAACGCCGAAGAGCATGAGAACGACGCTAAATGTAATCGTTAAATTATCTGTTGAGGTTTCCATCGTCGTTTGAGCGATTAGATTTTTTTATGAAGGCACATAACCATTCGTTTTCAGCTGTCAGCGACTCAATGCGATAGGTCAAGTTGCTCGTCAAGTGGCGCAGCCATGCCTCGTCGTATTTCAAAATGCCAGAGAGCAAGACCGATGCTTTTGGTGCATGCTCATGAACTATCGGCAAAATCTTTTCAACGACATTGCGATTGACGTTTGCCAAAATAAGCGTGAACGGAGCGCGCCTTAATTCGGCCGTTAGGTCTGATTCAGCGTCGAGCAATTTTACGGTGATGTGGGTGCAGCGATTGGTGGCGATATTTTCTTGCGCATTCTCGACTGCCCACTCGTCATTGTCAAAGGCAAGGATGGGAAGTGTGTTGCCCAATTTTCGCGCGGCGATGGCAAGAACGCCCGTGCCAGTGCCGATATCGAGAATCATGTCGTTGGGGCGCATGACGGTCTCGAGGTGCTGAATCATCAAGCGCGTCGTTTCATGGTAGCCCGTGCCGAAAGACATTTTCGGATTGATTTCAATGAGCAATTTGCCCGCGCGGTTGTCATAAGATTTGCCGTGCTGCACAATGGCAACGCGGTCGGAGACGTCAATCGGCGCGAGCGAGGCTTCCCAATCGGCGTTCCAATTTCGGTCATCAATTTTTTCTTCGCGGGCGGGAATGCTTCTTCCGACAAAGTTTTTCAGTCGGTCAAGAACGTTGGCTTTTTTCTCTGCCGTCCACTCGCGCTCTAAAATGTAGGCGTGTAAGGTGTCGCCGTCTTCCCAGAAATTCTCGAAGCCCTCGAGCGAAAGCAACCCGACAGCGGCGTCGAAGTGTTCCACGCCAAGCGAGAGTGAAAGGGCGATGTGCGATTTTTTTTCCATGCGCGAAGCTAATGTATATTCAGGCGTCAAAAAAATTTCATTACTCATTCCGTTTTCACTTGGCAAAAAAAGTCTCGTCTCGGTCGCCTAAACTATCTGCGGGCGAAGCGTCCGTCAAGCCGCGCGCTAAAAAGTCTGCCAGCGCGAAACCCACGTCGTCCGTAAAATCCGCCGTTCCAAAAACAACCCAACCGCGCGCGAAAAAAACGACGGCGGCAACACGGCTTGCCGAAGCGTTAACAAAACAAGCCGAAACAACAACGTCGGAAGGCATAGCCGAATCGGTTACTCTGCTCGATGCAGGAGAAGTATTAGCCAGAAGCGCCGCCGAATTTGCGCTCACCAAAAAAGCGACCGACATCACCATCATGGATGTGCGCACCCTCTCCGACTCGATTGACTTCTTTGTCATCTGTTCAGCGGATTCGGACCGACAAGTGAAAGCCATTTCAGATGCTGTGTTTGATGGGCTTGCCGACGAGGGCGAAAAACCTAAACACGTTGAGCGGAAAGACTTGACGTGGGTGGTCATGGACTATATCGATGTCGTCGTTCATATTTTTCTCAAAGAAAAACGGGCATTCTATAACCTTGAAAAACTTTGGGGCGACGCAAAATTTATCCGCATTGATGACCATTCTACCGCAGCAGTGCCTGCAAAAAAACGCCAAACAACCGCATAGTTCCAATGGACGGCACAGCGATTGTTCTCACCAACGGATTACTTCACACGCCGCACGCTAAAACCGCACATGGGCTGATTCGCGGCACCGAGCGATTTAGACTGCTTGGCATTATTGACCACGTGAGCGCAGGCAAAGACGCTGGCGTTGTGCTGGACGGCAAGGCGCGCGCCATTCCCGTCTATGAGTCTGTCGCCGACGCACTTGCACGCACAACAGAAAAAATCGACCTCTGCATTGTGGGCATTGCCGTTGCTGGCGGCAAACTGCCCGACGATTTTCAAGACGAGCTAAAAAACGCCGTTAGGGCAAATATCTCCATCGTCAATGGCTTGCACGATTTTCTTTCCGAGATGCCGGAGTTTCAAGCGCTGGCAAACCAACACGGTGTTAAGCTCATTGATGTCCGAAAGCCGAAGCCGAAATCGGAGCTTTCTTATTGGTCGGGCAGAATTGGCAAGGTAACAACGCCGCGCGTCGCTGTCTTGGGAACAGACTGCGCGTTGGGTAAGCGAACCACGTGTCGCTTTCTGGTGCAAGCTGCGCGTGCGCAGGGCTTGACTGCCGAGATGATTTACACTGGACAAACCGGCTGGATGCAGGGGAGTAAATACGGATTCATTTTTGATGCAACCATTAACGATTTTATTTCGGGCGAACTTGAAACTGCGCTGGTGAAGTGTTTTGAAGAGGTCAATCCTGATATCATGTTCATTGAAGGACAATCTGCCTTGCGCAATCCGCTCGGTCCGTGCGGCAGCGAGTTTATTATTTCGGGGCAAGCAAAGGCAGTAGTCTTGCAGCACAAGCCGTCGAGGCTTGATTTCAAAGGGACGGACGAGATGCCGACGAAAATTCCATCGGTCAAAAGCGAAATTGAACTAATCAAAATGTTCGGCGCGGAAACCGTTGCGCTGACGCTCAACACCGATGGGCTAACGACCGAACAAGCCTTGCAATTCAAAGCAGAGTATCAAGAAGAACTCGGCATTCCTGTTGTGCTGCCGCTCGAGGAAGGCGTTGATGTTGCGCTTAACGCCGTACGTGCCTTTTTCAAGATTTGACTTCAACCCCATCTCATCGACAGGCAAGAGATTGGCTATGTCGTAACGCCGCCGCAGCTCGACCCAGCGCCCGCAGTGCAGCCGTAGCAATGCTGTCCCGTAACAATTTTTCGTTTGCTCAACAGCGTGGCATCGAACGCTTTAATGTGCGTCGGCAAACCTGCGCCCGTTGTCAGCTCGAGCATCTGATTAAAATCGCAATCGTAGAGCGTGCCGTCCCAGCCGACGGAAATGGTCGTGCGACACATCACATTTCGGGCGGCTGCTGGGTTAAACAGAGATACCAATTTTTCCATATACGATTCATAGTTGCCCGACACAAGCAGGTATTCCAAAAATCGACTGATGGGCATATTGGTGATGGTGTAGAGCCGATTGAACTTGATGCCAAACTTTTTGCCCAGCTCACGTTTGTAATCGGCTTCCAGACTGGCTTGGTTTGGCGGCAAGAACGCGCCGACGGGATTATAGACCAAATTGAACATCAAGCCCGACCCCTCAACGCCGTAGCCTAATTGGTTCAGGCGCAGCATTGCCTCAATGGAGCGCTCGAAGACGCCCTCGCCACGCTGTTTATCGGTATTTGTAGGTGTATAGTGCGGCAGCGATGAGATGACCTCGACGCCGTGTTGCGCAAATAACTCGGGCAAATCTGTATAGCCATTGGCAACCAGAATGGTGAGATTGGAGCGCACCATCACATGCCGATTGAGCTTCTTGATTTCGGCGACGAACCACCGAAAGTTCGGGTTCATTTCAGGGGCGCCGCCCGTTAGGTCGACGGTGGCAATATCAGTTTTCGAGAGCGCGTCTAAACAAAGCTGCATCGTCTCTCGCGTCATGATTTCGCGGCGGTCGGGACCGGCGTCCACGTGGCAGTGCTTGCAGACTTGGTTGCAAAGTTTGCCCAGATTGACTTGGAAGATGCTGATGCCTGTCGCAGCAAGCTCTCCCTCACCTAACTGTTCAAATCGGTGTGCGAACTGTGGAAGACGCTCGGTTTGACTGAGAATTTTCAACTGTTCATTGGCAAGCGCGAGCGTCTCGCCAAAGGCGTTCATGCTTTTATGTCGTGCGGTCATGGTCGTTGTTGTCGTTTCCGCTGTCGCGTTGATTTTACAAGGCGTTTCGGGCGGCTACATAGAGATTTTGTGATAGACATTTTTCATCTGAACGCCGTGAACCAAACTGGCGCCGCCGCGAATCGCTGCGGCGACATGGACGGCTTCGGTCATTTGTTCCAGCGTCGCGCCTTTTTCCAGCGAGCCTTGCGTGTAAGCATCAATGCAGTATGGACATTGAACGGCGTGCGCAACTGCAAGGGCGATAAGTGCTTTTTCACGCTCCGAGAGCGCGCCTTCGGCAAAAACGTCATTATACCATGAGAAAAATTTATCCATGAGTGGCTTATTGCCTTCGCCCATAGAGGCAAATTTGGCGAGGTCAGACGGGTTGTAATAGGTTTCCATAGTGGCGTTGAACGGTTGTTTAAGATGAAGTAAAAAATAGGCAGAACAGTTCACGAAATTATCACAAGGTAACACTGCACCCGAAAAAGAAAAAGCCCTGAGCGGCGTCAGGGCTTGAAGCGTTGTTTGATTTCACTCGACCAAATGGGCTTGTGAATGCGGCAATGTATTGCAGTTGCAAGTTACTTGACCAAAATACTTTTTTGGAGTTGAGGCTCTCCCATAAAGTCTTCCAGTTTTCCCTTGATGACGACGGGCTTGTTTTCTTTTCGGGCTTTATCGAGGTCGGCAGTAAAGTCTGACTGCGTGTAGCAAGAAAACTTCATCATTTTGTTGCTGACTTCGGCAAGTCCTTTGTTCTCTCCAACCAAGTCGATGCGGATGGACGAGCCATATTGAGTGTTTGATTTGGTCGTTGCGACATAGTATCCTGTCACGGAAATCTCTTTGCCTTCCCACGCCGTTATGCCTGCAAAGAGAGGTGCGGCAGCGACCTTATCTGCTTCTTTGATGCTAAACGCCGTCACTTGTGCTACAGGTGGCATCGGCTCATCATTGGCGATGACTTGGCAATCGGTTAACATCGCGTAGTAACCGCTTGTGCCAACCTTGCCGAAAATCTTGTTGTATTTGCCCTTGACGGTAATCGTCTTTTTTCTCGAGAGTTTTGCGCTGAGCGGTTGCGCAAGCGCGCACTCGAAGAGCGGTTTTTTATCGCCCGCCGCGCCGGTTAGCTTGATGGTCTTAGCCTCTTTCAGTTCTTCTTCTTCAAAGAATGTGTCGGGATAGCCGACCAGCGTAACCGTTTTACCTTGCCACCCAAAATAGGCTTGGTTAAGCGCTTGCACAAGAATGGGCTTGCTTGGGTCGAGCTGGAACGGGTTTGGCAGGCTTGTAGCCGATTGTGCATTTCCCGATTTGGGTTCAGCGTTTGCACCGTCTTTTTTGCCACACGCGGTCAGCATAAGCGCGAGTGCCGCAGCACAGAGTATGGACACGATTGATTTCATTGGTCAAAGCAGATTAGGTTTGAAAAAAATAAGTGAGCACTTCAAATAGAACATTCAAGGCTCTGGCTGTCTCGCCCTGTCCCAACTCCTCTTTCCCACCAACAAAGGAAAGAGGAGACGAAGCGCATCGCGGGACAGGGTAAGCAAAGCGCGTTACTTTGGCGACAAACATCGCTTGATTTCGTCGAGGCATTGCACTTCGCTAAGTTGCTCTGAAAAGACCGCTTCGTTGCCGGAAACATCTTGCTCTGTCGTTTTCTTGACGAACAGGTCGGCAGCGAAATCATAAGCGAAGACAATTTTCACACGCCCGACGCCGTAAATGTCATCGCTGTATTCAAACGGCTTGCCTTTCTTCAAATCGGCAATGATAGAGGCGACCACTGATTGTTGCGACATATCTGCTGTTCAGATTTCGTTATTTAACAAGCAACATTTTCTTTGTTTGGCTAAATGTGCCTGCTTGCAAGCGATAGAAATACACGCCGCTCGCCAAAGTCGCTGCATTGAACGACAGGCTGTATCGTCCCGCTTCCTGCTTTGTGTTGACAAGCGTTTGCAGTTCTCGACCTAACATGTCGTAAATCACCAATTTGATGTCGCTACTCACCGGCAATTGATAACTGATGACCGTTGTTGGGTTGAACGGATTCGGATAGTTCTGATCCAGTTCAAAGGCGCGCGGCAGTCCTGCATCCACTTCAACCGTCGGCAGAATCTCAAACGCACCGTCAAAATCCACTTGCTTCAAGCGATACTGCACTTTGCCTGTTGCCGTTCTATCAATAAACGAATAGCTTTTGGCGTCGCTCGTCGTGCCATTGCCCTTGACGAATCCGAGAACCCGCCACTCGGGTTCACTTCTCGTTTGCACTTCAAAGCCTGCGTTGTTCTTCTCACTTGCCGTTGTCCAACGAAGCTCTACGCCACGCTCAATTCGATGCGCTCTGAATTCCGAAAGTTCCACAGGGAGCGGATTTGATGCGTCGCTGCCCAAGCCAAATTCTGAAAATCCCGTAAACGCGCTTCCGCTTTGAATGAGCGAGGCAGTCGAGCTGACATTCGGCGCGGCGGCGTCGACCCAAGTTGCAGCAAGACTTGGGCGACGAATAATCCGCACGGTGCTGGGCGCACTAATGCCTGAAATCCCGTTGGTGTTCAAGGAAAGGTTGTATGAGCCGGTGGGCGACCCGGTTTGGTCCATGCGCCAGAATCCGCCGTTCCAATAATTTATCAGCCCCAACGCGCCAAGCCCAGAACTTCCCGGGTCAGCAGCTTGAAAACTGGCGGTCAGCGTCGGCGATGTGCCGCCGGGCGCAGTGGTAAACGAAACGGTTGCAGTTCGGTCGTCCGAGAGAGTTCCAACGGGAAAAACATACGTCGGCGTGGCAACGGATTGAATCGCACGGCGAAAGGTTCCGGCGATTCGCCCGCCAAAAAGCTCTAACGATGTCGGGCTGTCGTTATTGAGCGTGAGGATGTTAGCACCGGTGTTCAAAACACCGCTGACAAGGCGAAGGTAAGAGAACCCACCCTGAACTACGGTAGAATTTGTGAGCGATGTAACGTTGTTTGGTGCTGTTCCGCTGTTCTCGATAATCAAGCGGCGAACCACACCGGGAAGCCCGTTGCCAGTCGCTTGCGAGCCGCTACGACGATACCAGTAATCGACAGCGGTGAAATTGCGCGTTGCTGTTTGGATGTTGCCTGCGGCGGTCGGCGCAGATGTAATGCCGTCTGCCGAGCCAATGATGAGCGTGGAGCCGGTGGGCTCAAGCTGAAACGTGCCTGTGCCAGAGATAACAAAATTGTTGCAGGAAAGCACCGCGCCGACATAAAACGTGCCGTTAACAGTCACGTTTTCCGTCAACTGTTTCTCGCCGCCGTTGAAAATGTCAACATTGCCGACGGTTGTATTCCCAAGATACAGACCTTGATTGCCGGCTCGACTAAAGATGTAATTAGCCGCGTTGTTGAATGTGCGCGTGCCTGTTACACGAATCGTCCCGTCTGAACTCGGACCGATAACGCCGTTTGGACTGGCGGTTTGGAGTGTCGCACCGCTCTGGAGCGTGAAGGAACTTGAGCCAGAGATGGTAAAAGGTCCAGCATCGAGCGTATTATTTGTTTGAACAATACACTGCAAGCTGACTGTAAGGTCTTCGGTCAATGATTTGACGCCGCTTCCGAAAAAGAAAACTTCTCTGGCGACGGGGTTTGCCATCCATGTAGATTGTGCACCAGACCTCTGGAAGTAATAGGTAACATCGTTGCTGAATGAGCGCGTGCCGGTTACTTGAACCGTCCCGTTTGAGCTCGGGCCAATAATGCCGTTGGTATTCTCGCAGTGAAAATTGACCAATCCGCTTACAATGAAATTTCCGGCGCCGCCAATGATATGAACGCTCGGAAAAAAGCCATGTGCATTGACGCCGTCGCCAACCGTGAATGTGCGACCCGCGCTGACCGTGATGCCGCTGTTGTCCAAATAAGAATTTCCAAAACCGGCAAGCGTTACAGTTTGATTGAAAATCAACCCGGCAGTGTTCTCATTGTCAATAGAGTTGAACGTCGTGGCCGAAGACCCGCCAATGGTTTGAGTTGTCGTTCCCGTAAATCGCACCGGAAATGTTGTAAGCGAAAGCGTTGCGCCGTTATTCGTCCAGTTTCCGGCAAGGTCAATGCGGCGCCCGTTGTTGTTGAGCGAACTGCCGTTCTCCAAGACCAAATTACCCGCCATCACGACCATAGGCAGTGAGTTCGTTGTTGCCGACAGTGAACCGCGAACAACGGTCGTGCTGGTAATCGTCAGAGGGAAATCGAACAAAACCGACGCAGTGGTGTCCGCCACTCCTACGGTGAGCGTGTTGACGGTAGCGCTTGACACATTGACCGTAACGGCAACGCCGTCTTGGATAATCACATTGTCTGCCGCAGCGATGGCGGCGCTTCCGGGAGCGCCTGCGGGCGAGGACGACCAAATCGCGCCGTTCCAATTGCCGGATGTTCGAGCATACCAAGTGGTTTGCGCAAACGCCGCTGATATAGACAAACACATCAGCGCAAAGAGTATAAGCTGTTTCATAGCTGGCGTTATAGTTTAGAGGTTTCACATAAAAGGCTGACACATCCTATTGGCGTTGCAGCGTAAAGCCTTGCTGGGTGTTTTGTCCGTCCAGCGTCAGCGTGTTGCCATTCACGTTGAACTTGAAGCGAATCTTGACCCCGCCGCCCATATCCATCGACAGCATGTCGTCCTCTATGCTGTAATCGCCCTTGACGGTCGTCTTGCCGCTGCCGATTTCATATTTGCCGTCTGCCGTGAATACATACAGCTTATCGATGCTGTCTTCGGGAAACTGTTTGGCGGAACTCACTTTCCACTTCCCTACAACAGCCTTGCTCCCGGCTGATGAAGCAGCGACTTTGCTCTCGCCTGATTTCTGTGCATCATGTTTTCCACCGCATCCTTGTAGCATGAACATGACAAGCAAAAAAAGTGAAGAGATATTGGACAGATAAGAAAACGAATTGCTGTTCATAAGCTGAAAAATTTAGAGTTGGTAAAATTTGTGTTTAGTAGCTGTAATTGATGGGAATCGTCTTTCCCGCGTCCTTTTCTGTAATCGTCGTTACTTTGCGGTCTTGCGCTTTATGCGGCTCTCCAACAAAGACATTGACGGTTCTGCCTTTTCTGATACGCTCTGTCGAGGTTGAGCCCGGATTCACATTCAGCGGCGATGAGCGGTCATCGAGCCACACATTGACAACCTTCGAGCTCACGTTTTTGAACGAGACCTTGAAGTATTTCTCGTCCATATCGCCTGATGGCATTGCTTTCATCTTCGCATTTGCCGCGTCAATTTCCGCTTGCGAGGGCGGCGCAATGCCCTTCACCATTTCGTTGTAAGTTTCCTTTGCATTTTTTTCATAGAAGGCTTTTGCGTCCGTTTCCACCGTAAGCGAGAACTTCACGATTGCGAGCGGCTCTTTGCCGCCTTTGTAGGCGTAGCAGTTCACGCGGCATTCCAACTCATGCTTGCCGACGGAAAACTTGGCAAAGGCTTTCGGCAGATAGGTGGCAAAGTGATACTTGCCGAAGGATTCGCACGGCACGGTCGGGTTGGAGGTGATTGGGAGGACGAACTCCGCCGTCGTGTTTCCTTTGACTTTTTTAGCATCGAGCGGGAAGTCGTCGCGCTCAATGGATTTTCCGTTTTCAAGAATTTCAATCGAGAGCGTAACGGGCTTGCCATCTTCAATGGCAACAAGGTCAGCGAGTGGCTTGGTGAGTTTGACGTGCGCGTAAATGAAGTCGCCCGATTTGAACGCTGTCGCGCCGTCGTTCTTTGACGCGTATGGCGAGAGCGAGGCTTGCCCGACTTGTCCGAAGAGCGCGGCATTACAAAGCGTGAGCGCAAGAAGCGCGAAGCAGAATTTCCGTTTCATTGTCCATTTGAGTTTAGTGGTTTAAGTAGGTTGTGTTGATTATTTGCGTTTTGTCCACCATTCGCTGTTGCCGCCTTCGATGAACTGTTCGGGCGGGGTTTTCTCGCGCACTTGGCGGTCTTGGTATTGAATCTTTCCGCCTTTGACTTCAAACGGGAAGACGTCCGCGCCGCCTTTCTTTTGGAACGGACCGGCGACGACCTTTGTGGGCTTGCCGTTCTGCCATTCGTTTGTGTCGTAGTAGGTCATTCGGATTTCATACTTGCCGTCGGCGAGGTCGGCGGGCATAATTGTTTTGCCAGTTTTGTCGCCTGCTCCCGTTGTGAAAAGCGAGAGGTCTTCCCGTTGCCAAAAGCGTTTGGACTCCAACCGCCAAGGTTGGTAAAAGCGTGTGCCTTTATTGCCTGTGCCTCCGGCACCGAAGAGTTTGCCATTTTTGAAGAGTTCAATATCGACGTAGTAATACTTGACGGCGGTCGGCGTCTCTAACTCCTGTTGCTCATGAAAAAACACCCAGCGAACGCCCTTCGCTGAATTTGGCGGGTCAAAGAAGAGGAAGCCATAGTCGCTCCACATACCGTTCAGGAAGTAGCGGGCTTTGACTTCGGCGAACTTGTCGGCATTTTCTTTTTTCAGGACGCTGAACGGGAAGTCGTAGAATTTTTTGCCGTCAATGAAAAACGAAAGGAGATACTCGCCGCCGCTTGTGACGGTGTAATCGAGCGCATATTCTTTTTGGGTGTCCGTGGAGCCGCTGAGGATTGAGCATCGTGTAAATGGACCTTCCGTGCCGCTCGTTTGAAAGAGAAACTTTGCAAGGTCTGTGCCCGATTGGGAAAGCACGGCGTAAAGTTTATGGTCGGTTGGTTCATAGCCGTATTTCGCCTCACCGCCGCCTTCTTCTTTATCGGGCAGGAACGATACGGTTAAGTTTTGCACGGCGAGCCGTCCGCTGACGTTTTCAAGGCTCAACCCTTTTCCAAGAAAACTGCTCATCGCAATCGCGGGCGGGAAGGGCTTATCATAAACGAGCGGCTTCGGCTGTGCCAGTGCGCTTATCGAGGCGCAGAGTGCGAAAAAGAAAATGATGGATTTCATCGTGTAAGTTTTTAGTTGGATTAAAGAGTTAATTCAGTTTACTGCCTTTGCGAATCACGAAGGTGTCGAAGCGTCCGCCTTGAATCATCAATTCGGGCGAAGGCGCGCTAACTTGTCGCCCTTGCGGCACGACCTTTCCGCCCTTGATTTCAAAGGCGAAGACATCTGCGCCCGGCTTGCTTTGGAATTGTCCGGCAATCATCTTGGGTTTGTCGCGGATTTTTTGCTTGTCGTAGTAAGTGATGCGGACTTCATACTTACCGTCTTTGAGGTGCGAGGGAAGCATGATTTCGCCGTTGTCTTTGTTGAGGGTGTAGAGCGGCATACCGTCGCCGTCACCGACTGCGCGCCAGATGCGATTTGCGCCGAGCCAAGCCGCTTTATCTTCGTTGCCTTTCACGCCTGCTTGTTGATTCCATGAACCATAAAGTTTGCCGTCTTTGAAAAGCTCGACATCGGCAAAAACATCGATGGATTCGTTACCCGAAAGATTTTGATTGCAGAGGAAGAAGAACCACTTAATCGGCATCTTCTCATTGTTCGAGACTTGGATATAGCCGTATTCGCTCCACGCACCCGTAAGGAAGTAGCGCGCACCGTCTTTGGCGTAGGCATCGGACGAAGATTTCTTTTCAACGCGGAACGGGAACGAGAAGATTTTTTTGGCATCGACGAAAAAGTCCAAGACGCAATCCGCACTTTCGGTGAATTTGACGCTTTCGACATAGCCATCGCTGGACGTGGCACGCACGGTTGAAAATGCGCCTTCGCGCGAATCAAAATTGAAGATGAATTTTCCTGCTTCTGTGCCGCCTTTTGAGAGCGTGGCAGTAATGCGGTGTTGATTGTCCAATATGCCGTATTCGGCTTTTGCGCCGCCTTCTTCGGATTCGGGAAGAAATGCGAGGCGCAGTTCGCCCAATCGCAAGTTGCCGCTTTTGCTTTCAATCGTTAAGCCTCGATACTGAAGCAAGTCGGAAAAGACGACGTTGGTCGGCGAAGACGCATCGAAGGCAAGCGGCTTGGGTTGCGCTGAAAGCAATGTTGAACAGAAAATCAGACACACTAAAAACGCGCTTCGTTTTACGGTTGTCATAATGGTTGTTGTTTAAGTTGTTGTTTGCGTTGTGCAATTATTTTGACGGGTGCAAAAAGCAACAAACAATCGAAAACACAGCTACGACATTTTGACGACACCCAGAATCCCTTGCGGGACAAGGACTTTCAGGCGGCTATGCAGATTTTGAAGTTGAAAATGGCGTGAATTTGAAACACTCACGGAGAGCAATCAAAGCGCGTTGAGGAATTGAATCAAGCCTTGCTCCGATTTAAGGCGCAATTTTTTTCGAAGCCGAAATCGATAGGTCTGAATGCTGCGTGGCGAGAGGTAAAGGAGTTTAGCGATTTCCTTTGTCGAGAGTTGCACGCGCAGAAGCATACAGAGCCGCAGTTCCATTTTGGTGATGTTAGGCAATTTTTCTGCGAGGGCTTTTCCAAACTGCTGGTGTGTCGATTCAAACTGTTGCTCAAAGAGCGACCAGCCTTTTTCGCGCTCGCCGCTTTCGTCGATTTTTTGAACGAATGTCTCGAAGCGCACTTGGCAGTGTCCGCTCACATCTTTTGAAAGTTCTTTGACATCGGCTTTGAGCCGTTCAATCAATTCGTTGGTTTGAACCAGCGACGCTGCCATCATCGTCAATTGCTTGCGCTGATTTTCAACTTCAAGGGCGTATTGTTCGGCGCGCAATTGGTAGATTTCTTTTTGCTGACGCTCTTGGTCGAGCTGTAGCCGAATTTGAAATCGATGCAGATTTTGTCGCGCTTCTTCGCCTAGCATCTCCTCCTTTATCTGTCGCTGCTCCAAGAGATACAGACAGGCGTCGCTGTGGCGATGCTCTCTTTGAGCGGCGGTCGTGAGCGTATCGAGCGAGCGAACCATCAGGTCTTTTGCGCCGATGTCTTTGGCAAGCGCAAGCGCGTCGGTCGCTGCGGAAACGGAGCGCGTCAGAGCATCAGTCGTGCTGTTATCAAGAAAAATTTGCGCCAGTGCAAGCAGCGATTCAGCTTGATGTTGTCGGTCTTTCAACGATTCGGCAATCGAGCGGCTCTGTTCCGCAAACTGTTGCGCCTTTTTGTGCTGACGCTTTTTGAAGTATGTCAGCCCCAGATTGAGCGATGAAATTGCCATGCCACGCTGGTCGCCGAGTTCCTCGCGCAACGCCAGACTCTTGTGCAAGGCATCTAACCCTTCGTCGTATCGACCAAGCGAGTAGAGCATATCCCCAACGTTATTGAGCGATGCAGCCTGCGCCTGTTTATCGCCCAATTCCTGAAACAGCGCGTAGCTCTGCTGATAGAGCGCAAGCGCACGTTCATAATCTGATGTCTTGTAATGGATGTTGCCGATGTTGAGCAAGATAACTGCTTCGCTGTGTCGGTCGTTTAAGGTGCGTTGCAACTCAAGGCTCTGCACGTAATGCTCCAACGCTTTCGAGAAATCTCCCAATGCAGCATAAACGACGCCGAGATTGGTAAACACGAGAAGTTTGCCGTGTCGGCTGTCCAAGTCTGCATAGAGCGCGAGCGCGGCAGAAAGGCAATCCAACGCGCGGCGGTAATCGCCGAGCCGCTGATACGTGTTGCCCAAATTGCTTAGTGCAACCGCTTTAAGCGGACTGTGCGAAAGGGAGTCAGCAAGTTGCAAGGCGCGACGGTGATGCGATAGCGCGTCGTCGAACTTTGCCTGCTTGAGGTAAACGTTTCCAATGTAGCCATTGACAGCGGATTCAAGGTCGAGTGCTGCTTGCGCTTGTGCCAGCCGAAGTGCGTCAGTTTGGAAAAGCATCGCACGCTCATAGTCGCTGTCGTGCCAGGAAATTAGTCCGCAAATGCTCAACGATTCGGCAACACCCTGTGATAGATTGAGCGCGTGAAATTTAGCGAGTGCCAAGTCGCAGTAATGGCGGGCTTTATCTTGCTTTCCCAAACGCCAGTGGCAATAGGCAAGCGTGCGAAAGGCGTGTGCAAGCCCTGTGTCGTAGCCGCACTCGTCCGAACAACCAAACGCATCTTCCGCATAACGCATGGCTTTGTGTGCATCGACGAGTCGCGCCTCCCATGCCTTGCGGTTGAGCGCATTGATTTTTTTATGAAGCGACTCTCGACGCTTCCCGTGATAGCGTTGGCTCATAGTTGTTTTGTCGAGATTTGAAAAAGGTAACATGCGCTATCAATGCCGTAAAGATACATCAAGGGGCGTGTGAAACCGACCAGACTGTGTTCCGCTGCGCCCGAAAAAGAAGAAGCCTTTAGCGGCGTCAGAGCTTGAAGCATTGTGCCTTTGCGGCTCAATCCAGATACAGCGTGATGTCGGCAGTGTCGCCCTCAATTGAGACGCTCTCGCTGGCGCCGTCGCACGACACTTCGACCTCGCGCTCGTCCGGCACGTCAAAAAACGCCGAGCCGTTTTCGTCCGTCTTGGCGGACATCTTCTTGCCATTGACCGAGACGGTAACGGTTTTACCGACCTGCAACTCATCGCCGTCGTCGGTTTCTCTTACCACGAATACGCACAGTGAAGCCATAGCTGTTTCTCCCTTCTGGTGAATTAGAGTAGCTGGAAATAAACGCGTCAAACGAAATGTGCTTTACGGAAGGGGAACCAAAATAATGCAGCGATGCGGCAATCGTAAATTAAATTTTGGCTGTAAATTACGGCATACGACTCAACAAAGACAATGCTATGAGCAGCTTAGAGCGCATCAATGCCCTCATTCAAACTAAAAAATCTTATCTATGCGTCGGACTCGATCCCGACCTCAAAAAAATTCCGAAGGTATTTCATAAAGATAAACACCCGATTGTCGCGTTTAACCGCGCTGTCATTGAAGCTACAAGTGACTATGCCGTCGCCTACAAGCCAAACTTTGCCTTTTATGAAGCGCACGGGCTTTACGGGTTGGAGCAATTGCAGCAGACGCTCGAGGCTGTCCCGAAAACAGCTATGACGATTGCCGACGCCAAACGCGCCGACATTGGCAACACCAGCGCGATGTATGCCCAAGCCTTTTTTGAGACTTGGAACTTTGACTGCGTAACTGTGCCTCCCTACATGGGACACGATTCGCTTGAACCGTTTTTTGCTTACAAAGAAAAACTCACATTTGTGTTGGCGCTGACGTCGAATGGCGGCTCAAAAGATTTTGAAGAAGCGTATCTCTTACACGGCCGTCGCTTGTTTGAGTCGGTCGTCAAGAAAGCCGTAGAGTGGAACAGAGAAGGGAACGTCGGATTGGTTGTCGGCGCAACACAGCCAGAGGCGTTGCAGGAAATTCGTCATGCTGCGCCAGAATTATGTTTCCTGATTCCGGGCGTTGGAGCGCAGGGCGGCTCGGTCGCTAATGCGGTGCGCTATGGCATTGACCGGCATCGCCTGTCGGCATTAGTCAGTCTCAGCCGCGCGCTCATTTATCCCGATGAAAAGGTCGAGAGCATCTCCGCATTTCAAGATGCCGTGTCGCAACTGACGGCGGCGGTCGTGGCAGAAATGCGTCCGTATCAAAAACGGGGGAAAGGATAAGTCGCCAATGAACTCCGAGTTTTTTCTTACCTTTGCTGCCCAATGTCGCTCTCTTAAACCAAACATCGTTATTTATGTGCGGAATTGTCGGTTACATAGGCGCAAAACCTGCCGCGCCGATTCTAATTGAAGGCTTGAAACGCTTGGAGTATCGCGGCTACGACTCCGCCGGAATCGCCGTGCTGAATGGAGTGCTCACCGTCTTTAAACAGAAAGGAAAAGTCTCTGACCTTGAACAAGCGCTTCCAAAGACCTTAGATGCCGCTATCGGCATTGGGCATACGCGCTGGGCGACGCACGGCATTCCTAACGACATCAACGCGCACCCGCATACAAGTTCTGCTGGCGACATCGCGCTCATTCACAACGGCATCATCGAGAACTACGCCGCTATTCGAACCGAACTCCAGCGCAAAGGACATACGTTCAAAGGCGAAACGGATACCGAAGTCTTGGTTCATCTTATCGAAGAAATCTGGAAAGAAGTCGAGTGCGACTTTGAAACAGCAGTTCGCTTGGCTCTAAAAGAAGTCGTGGGTGCTTATGGCATTTGCGTGATTTCATCGCGCGAACCAGATAAAATCATCGTTGCTCGTAATGGAAGCCCGCTACTGATTGGGATTGGCGAAGGAGAGTATTTCATTGGCTCTGATGCCTCGCCGATTGTCTCACACACGCGTAAAGTGGTCTATCTCTCCGAAGGCGAAGTGGCGATTATCACCCGCGATGGCTACACCGTCAAAACCATTGAGAACATTGAACTTCCGAAGCAAATCGACGAACTCACCTTTGGCATCGCCGAAATTGAGAAGGGCGGCTTTGAACATTTTATGCTCAAAGAAATTTTCGAACAGCCCGATGCCATTTTGAACTCTATGCGCGGGCGTGTTCTGCTCGAGGAAGGCAGCATCAAGCTCGGCGGCATCCGTGACCACATCGAGACACTACGCAATGCCAAACGCATCATCATTTGCGCCTGCGGCACGAGTTGGCATTCGGGTCTTGTCGGCGAATATCTCATAGAGGACTTGGCTCGAATTCCGGTCGAGGTAGAATATGCGTCGGAGTTTCGCTACCGCAATCCGATTATTGGCAAAGATGATGTGGTGTTAGTCATCTCGCAGTCAGGAGAAACGGCGGACACGCTGGCGGCGTTGCGCGAAGCGCGGGCGCGCGGTGCAGTCGCACTCGGCATTTGCAATGTCGTCGGCTCGACCATTGCCCGCGAAACCGACTGCGGCATCTACACGCACGCAGGTCCCGAAATCGGCGTTGCCTCCACAAAAGCGTTCACGGCACAGGTAACCGTTCTCGCGCTCTTGGCGCTGGCATTGGGACGCCGCCGCACGCTCTCCGACGCCGAAGCAAAAACATTTGCAAACGAACTCTACAACCTTCCCAACAAGGTCAGGCGCATTCTCGACCAGAACGACGCCATCGTCAAACTTGCGGAGATATTCAAAGATGCAAAGAACTTTCTCTATCTCGGTCGTGGCTACAATTTCCCCGTTGCGCTCGAAGGCGCATTGAAACTGAAAGAAATCTCCTACATTCACGCCGAAGGCTACCCCGCCGCCGAAATGAAACACGGACCGATTGCGCTCATCGATGAAAATATGCCCGTCGTGTTCATCGCAACGCGGGATAATTCATACCATAAAATTATTAGCAACATTGAGGAAGTGCGCAGCCGCAAAGGGCGCGTGATTGCCATCGCCACCGAGGGCGACGCTGAAATCGAGCGTTTGGCAGAATTTGTCATTCGTGTGCCAGAAACACTCCCGCCGTTAGTCCCGATTTTGACCGCGATTCCGCTTCAACTCTTGGCGTATCATATTGCCGTCATGCGCGGTTGCAATGTCGACCAGCCGCGAAACCTTGCAAAGTCCGTTACGGTCGAGTAGGGTATTCATGCAGAGCACCTTGTGGGTATTTTCAGAGATGCTGGCTTCGGTTGAAGGAATCCATCGTTTCTTCGCGCACACAAACAAAAAAACAAATGCCTGTTGAGTTGCTCACTTTTTTGGCCAACTCGTAGAACTGCAAGTCTACAAACATTCAAGAAGGTTTCACATTCAAATTCTTGTTGCTTCGCAAATGGAAATTATTTCGCAGAAGAAACTCACGCCTGCTGAAATCTCGGAATGGATACAGTCAGAGCCCGTGCAAAAAGAGTGGTCGTTTGC
>JPGV01000009.1 GCA_000724175.1 [Candidatus Thermochlorobacteriaceae] bacterium GBChlB
AACAAATGAAACAATTTCGTTTTTAATTACACCCACCACAGGAACATCTAGCATGGCAATCAACCCTGTAATGGAAAAAACTCAGATTTGAAGTCAATCCACAACTCGAGCCAACGCCGCGTATCCCGCCTCCTAATGTAACAAACTCAGATTTGAAGTCAATCCACAACATCACAATCCTGAGTGACAATCGTCAACTACAATGTAACAAACTCAGATTTGAAGTCAATCCACAACTCGACACGTTGATGGAGACGATCAACTCAAATGTAACAAACTCAGATTTGAAGTCAATCCACAATCTACATCGCGCCGAAGAGCATCGCAGTGCCTGCGCCTGTGATGCCGCAGATTAAATTGACAAGGTCGTTGTCCATCCAGTGATGTCCTTTGATGAGGTTGTTCGGGATGGTCGTTCCGTCTTCTCTGACGCTGTGGGTGCGCTCGGTAATTTTATCGCGAATCGGGTCGTAGTATTGCGCCTGCAAGGTTGCGCCGAAAATGCTGTCGAGCAAGCTGCCAATTAAGCCCGACGCGCCGACGAACACAAACGATGAGACCAGACCGAACCGCGCCATGCCATCGGCGTTGGAGAGCCATGCGCTGGCACAAATGACGAGCGCGCCCAAGAGTCCGCCGAGTGTGCCTATTGTCGTTATGCCGCCCGATGTGCCGGCGGGAACGGGCTTGAAGGTGATAATCGAGTGGGGTTTCGGGTTGCGCATCATCGTGCCGATTTCCGTCGCCCAAGTATCCGCCTGCACCGCTGCCATTGTGCCGAGATAGCCGAAGTAAATCACCTGTTGCATTGCTGGGTCGGTGGTGAAGGAGTGCCAAATCATCAAGAGCCAGCCGACGCCGCCGTTTGCCAACACCTGTCCCATATCGCGCTCCGAGCCTTTTTCGAAAATCAAATCAAATTTTTTCTTGCGCGCCTTGCCAACTTTCGAGAGAATCGAGGAGAGAAAAAAGAAGGTCAAAATTGGAACGGTCCACACCAGACCGCCCATGCTAAAAATGTTCGCTGCCAAAAGGAACGTTGTCGTCGCGCCGCTTCCGTTGAGGAATTTGAGGCCCAGCGACAATCGAGCAAAAGTGGCTGAAATGCTCGCACCTAAAATGATGCTGTTTACAAATTCTGCGCCGCGCAGTTCGGGAATGTAGAGCAAATAGGCGACCGCAACGGGAATGAATAAGTTATCCATACCGCCCGACAGCAGGGCTTCGACGGCGGTCGCCACCAGTGCCAGCGCGAGTGCGTAGCCGAGTATCACATTTGGGCTAAGCTGCGAGAGAACCGCTGATGCCGATTGAAAGAATGTCAAACATCCGTATAGCACCAGAAAGCTGACGATGAACATCACGAGCGAGCCTTCAATTGATTTTGTCGTGGTGAATTTGTATTGGCGCGGCTTTTTGAGATTTTCGCCGACAAGCGCGGCAAGCGCGTCGCCCAAGCCCAAGACAAGCATCGAGGTTTGCAGAATCCACGTGTATTTTCCCCAGCAGAGCAGCGTGAGCAAGAGAAATGAAATCGGGAAATAGACGGTGCCGTAGTTGAGCGCGTGGGTCGCCGTATCGGATTCGTCGCCGTGCAGCGATTTTAACCAGCCGAAACGCACCGCAATCAAGTTGAACGGAATGAACAGGGCGGGAATGAGCGCAGGATAAAAATTAGACTGAAAGAAAAACGGCGCAAAGAAAATAAAGACGCCCGTCGAGATATGCACAATCTTCCGAGTGAGCTTTGCAGAGACATTCAGAAATTTTTTAAGCGCTTCGCACAGGGCAACAACGCCAAGAATCAATCCAAATGCGGCAAGAAAATACGGGAAGTCTTCCGACGGCGGCAAGGC
The DNA here is from genome assembly GCA_000724175.1 of [Candidatus Thermochlorobacteriaceae] bacterium GBChlB. Classification (GTDB taxonomy): domain Bacteria; phylum Bacteroidota; class Chlorobiia; order Chlorobiales; family Thermochlorobacteraceae; genus GBChlB. The sequence continues at coordinate 1,857 of JPGV01000009.1, forward strand.
AAGGTTCATTTTTTACGACCAGAGACGTTGGTTTTTAGTTCCACAAAATACAAAACGAAATTTGGCTGCAAAAGAGGAAAACAGTATCTTTGCGCCCTAATTTTTCGCGTTGCTTTTTTGAACTTTCTGAATTAAAAGACGAGACAACTTCAAATGCCACTGACCAAAGAAAGAAAAGCTGAACTGACCAAAAAGTTCGGCGGCTCAGAGACGAACACGGGCTTGCCAGAGGTGCAAATTGCGCTGCTGACCGAACACATCAACGACCTGACTGAGCATCTCAAATCGCATGTCAAGGACAATCACTCGCGTCGCGGATTGCTGCAACTTGTCGGCAAGCGCAAACGCTTGTTGAACTACCTCATCAAGACCGATGTCTTGCGTTACAGAAAAATTATCGCCGACCTCGACATCCGAAAGTAACGCGGAACGAGCATTTGACTTTTCCCGAGAGCCTCGCTGGTGCGGGGCTTTTTCGTCTGACACTTTGGGACAGGCAGTGCCTCTCAGAAAAAAGCCCTCGCTCGGCAGCGGCTGCTCACATGGCAAGAAGGTTTGGGACTGCCGCTCTGAGCTAAACATGTTCCGATGGCAGCTTTCTTGAGACAGCCATGATGCAACAGTTTGCCAATTGGCTTAATAAACTTCTCACTTAGCCCATGTTTGAGTCGTCCAAAGCGATTGCGTATATCAAGCCCAATAAATTGGAATTTTCCACCTTCATGCATTTACCGCTCGGCGCGGAAGATGTGCGCGTGCGAACGCTGCTGACCTCCATTGCCCCCGGTATGGAACGCCTACAACTGACCGGCACATCCATCACGTCGAAAGCCTTGAAGTTCCCGATTATTGCGGGCAGCGAACTTGTGGGCGAAGTGATTGAAACAGGCTCGTCGGTGCAAGATGTGAGCGTCGGGGAGTATGTGTTTGTGCATCGCGCCGAAAAATGGCTCGATGCCGTTCCGCTTTTCGGGTGTTTGGCGGAGCGCGTGGTTGCATCGGAGTCGCACGTGGTTCCGCTTCGGCGCACGCCCAAAGAACGCGATGTCCTTATCGGGTTGCTGGGCTATGCGCTTTCATCCCTCAAAAAGATTGATTTCTCGCGCATCGAGCGCATTTTAATTTTAGGCTTAGGCACAGTCGGCTTAATGACAGCGGAGGTTTTGACCTACAAAGGCTACGGCACGGTCGATGCCGTCGAGCCGTTTTTGGTGCGTGGCAAACTCGCCGCCGCGCGCGACATTGCCTTCGACATCGGCGACTTCACAGCGGAGTATCATGACCGATACGACCTCATCATCGAATGCACCGGACGTATTCTTATGCTCGAACAAGCCCTGCCACTGCTCAAACCGCAAGGCACATATCTCTTGATGGGGAATTATGACACGATGAAAATTGATTACCGATTGATTCAACACAAAGAGCCGCGCTTACTTACGTGTTCGCTCACAGAGGACGACGATTTTTTCGAGGCGAAATACATTTTGGGCGAGACGGATTTTGCGGCGGAAAAGTTCATCACGCATCGCTTGCCTGCCGAAGACTATGAGCAAGCCTTCGACATTGCGCTGAACCGCTCCGAGGCCATCAAAACAGTTTTAACATGGGCGTAACGCTTGTGTTGTAACTTTGCCTGAACTTGGTTGGCAATTCAATTTACACGGCAAATGAACTCACCGATTACGCGGCTCATTGACTACGGCGAAAGCACGTTCGATGCACTCGAAGCCTTCTGGGAAAACCCAAGAACACAACGCTTCTCGGCGAATCTGCTTATCGTTACCTTTATCTTAACGCTCATTATCATCGAGCTTCGACGGCGCGGATTTTTGCCCGACGCGCTGAAATCTGTTTTTCCCGACAGCCATTTTTTTGCCGTCAGTATTGCCTTTACGATGTTGCTCGGCATTGAAATTTTGGGATTGGTGTTCAGCGTGGCGCGGTCAGTCTCTGAGTCGCTCGGCAAACAGTTTGAAATTCTGTCGCTCATTTTGCTGCGACAGTCGTTCAAAGAGTTCATTTACTTCGATGAACCGATTGAGTGGCAAAAAGTCTCTGAGCCCGTCATGCACATTTTATCGGATACTGGCGGCGCGTTGGCGATTTTTGCTATGCTCGCGTTCTACAACCGCATTCAACTGCATCGACCCGTTGTCATGGATGCCAACGAGCGCTTGAAGTTCATTGCCGCCAAAAAGCTCGTTGGGCTGCTCTTGCTGTTGATTTTCATTTCCGTCGGCTTAAACGACCTTGCCCGCAGTTTCGCAGGGCTGCCGACGTATGATTTCTTTGCGACATTCTACACAATTCTCGTCTTTAGCGACGTGCTGCTGGTCTTGGTCTCGCTGCGTTACAGCCCAAACTACTTGATTTTATTTCGCAATTCAGGCTTTGCGGTTGCCACCGTGATTATCCGCCTTGCCTTGACCGCGCCGGCGTATATCAATGTCTTGCTCGGCGTGGCAGCGGCGTTTTTTGCTGTCGGCGTAACGATTGCCTACAATGTTTCCAGTTCGTTCAAAGCGCGCACGTCAAAAGAAGATCTGTAATTGAGAGACAAAGAGCGGTATTGGTTTTCTGAAAATTGCGGCTGTATATTCACGCCTCAATTTGAAAACTTATCTCGCTATTTCAATGATACGATACAGACAGGGCAGTTGGCTCGCGTTGGTGCTGCTTCTAAATGCGACGACTTCTTTCGCGCAAAACGCGACGGCTCCGCCTACGGTAGTTACCACCGCCGTTCCATTTCTTTTAATCAGTCCCGATTCCCGCGCCGCAGGCATGGGCGACGTCGGCGTTGCCATTGCCGATAACGCCAGCGCGGTTTTCTGGAATCCCGCCGGACTTGGCTTTCAAAAGGGGTTGGACGTAAACCTGACCTACTCCAACTGGCTGCCTGCGTTCAACGCTAACCTGTTCTACAATTACCTCACAGGAAAATACTATGTGCCGGGCTATGGCACATTCGCCCTGAGCATCATTTATCTCAACCTTGGCGAGAGCGCGTTCCGCGACGCGCAAGACCGCGACCTTGGCTCGTTCCGCAGCTATGAATTTGCTGTCGGACTTTCTTACGGCGTGCGCGTCACCAACGACCTCTCGCTTGGCGCGACCATTCGCTATATCAATTCAGCACTCACGCCGTCTAACGTTCAAGTCGGTAACGAGCGCGGCAGCGGTCAGGGCAGCGGCATCTCGTTCGACATCTCCACCTTGTGGAAACCGACATTCAGTGGCTGGCTTTCCGACCGATTAAGCCTTGGGCTGAACATTTCCAATATCGGTCCCGCCATGACATACATTGATGCTGCACAAGCCGACCCGCTCCCGACAAATTTCAGAGCTGGCTTTGCGTTCAAACTGCTCAGCAACGATTACAACAAAATGACCGTCGCTGCCGATTTCAGCCGATTGCTCGTGCGGCGTACACAGCAAATTAACGGCGCAGACACGACGTTTCGACCAGATAACTTTCTTACCGCGCTCTTCAGCTCGTGGGGCACAGAAGCGGTGCTTCGCACATTCACGACCGGCATCGGCGTAGAGTATTGGTATGGGAAACCGTCGCTGCTTGCATTGCGCGCTGGATACTTTTTCGAAGACCAACGCGCAGGCGGACGCCAATTTCTGACCTTTGGCGCGGGCGTGCGCTACTCCTCTTTCGGCGTCGATTTCAGCTACTTACAAGCGATTGAACAAAACCACCCGCTTGCTGGCACAGTGCGCATCTCACTCGTCTTGAATTTTGAAAGCTTAGGCGCGAGACGACAATAACACTTTCGCGCAACATTCAAAGGGCTTGACAACAAGCCCTTTTTTATTACAACATTTTTTCAGTCAACTGCCTCGTTTTTCCAAACGCAGAGATTTACGCTTCTATGAGACGCCTGTTCTTAATTTTTCTGCTCTTTCTCTCGACTAATGCTGTTGCGCAAAGCCGCTTCAAAGCATCGCACCCGATTTCTGCGGATGCCTTGGCGGCAGAATTTTCTTCGCTACGCCCGCGCGGCGTCGGCACGTTTCGCGTGCTTGCTGTGATGGTAGAGTTTCAGGAGGACAACGATGCCCGCACAACCGGCACAGGGCGCTTCAACGGGTTGCCGTTTCTGCAAGCCGCAGGCGACACGATTATCGACCCGCTACCGCACGACCGCGCCTACTTTCAACGTAAGCTCGATTTTTTGAAAAATTATTTCGAGACGAATAGCGACGGAAAAGCGCGGATTACTTACACCGTGCCAAACCGCGTTTATCAACTTTCACGAGTGATGTCGGAATACGCGCCGCCGCGCACGGGAACAGACTTTACGCGGCTGGCTCAAATGGCGCAGGAAGTCTGGCAACTCGTCAATACCCAAAGCCCTGAATTGGACTTTACGCAATTTGATTGCTTCATCATTTTTCACGCGGGCGTCGGCAGAGATATTGATTTAGTCGCGCTCGGCGGCACGAACCCAACGCCGTTTGATTTGCCATCGATTACGTTCAATCTCAATTCCTTACGGCGTTTTCTCGGCGCGTCGTTCAACGGATTTCAGATGCGCGGCGGCGCGCGAATTACCAACACGCTGATTTTGCCCTCGACGCAATCGCGCGAAATCGACGCCCTTGGGGGCAAGACCTTGTTGGAACTCTCGACCAATGGCTTGCTCTGTGCAAGTTTCGAGAGCTTTCTCGGCGTGCCGGATTTGTTCAACACCGCCAACGGACGCAGTGGCATCGGCAGATTCGGCTTGCTCGACGGCGAAGGCATTTTCAATTATAACGGCATCTTGCCGCCCGAACCTTCGGCGTGGGAGCGCGTCTATCTCGGCTGGGCGACCCCGATAACCGTTTCGTCCATCGACCAAGCGTTGCGCTTGCCCGCGCAAGGGTTGCATCAAAATTCCGATTCAGTGATTTACCGCATTCCTATCACATCAAGCGAGTATCTTTTGCTCGAGAATCGCAACCGCAATGCGCGCGGACGCGGCGTTACCCTTACGCGATTTTTTAGAGGCATGCAATCCACGCAAACCTTCACAGACGACCAAGCTGATTTTTCGTTCAGCAACACCAGTGGGCTTAACGGGCAAATCGTCGCCAGCGACAACTACGATTGGTCGTTGCCAACGGCGGTCGTGAACAATCGGCGATTCGACGGCGGCGTTCTTGTTTGGCACATCGACGACGATTTGATTCAATCGAGACTCGACTCGAACCGCGTCAATACCGATTCGCCGCGTGGCATCTATCTCTTGGAAGCCGACGGCTCTCAGGACATTGGGCAAAACTATGGCATTCAAGATGCAGGCAACGGCACACAATCGGGCGTTGTGTTCGATGCATTTTTTCAGGGCAACATCGCGCCGCCATACAGAAACTTCATCGACGACAATACCTTCCCGAACACACGCTCCAATCGCGGCGCAACGAGCAAAATTCGTTTGAGTGATTTCTCCACGCCTGCACCTGTCATGACCGCCCGCTTTCAACGCGGCGATGATATGCTGCGCGCCTTGTCAGGATTTCCCACGTCCCTATCATTCTCAGCCGCATCGGCAACATTTGGCTTGTCGTCGGGCATATCGTTCCAACCTATCGGCAGCGTCGGAACGCTGGCAGTAAACTCTCAGCAAAACGCGGCGTTTCAAGTCGGCGTCCCAAACGATAGAGCGACGATGGTCATTGATAGCCGCTACAAACCAATTTTGACGTCCCTTCCAAACATCGGGTCGATATTCATCGTCGTTCAGAACCGCGACTCGGTAGCGAGCTACATAAACTCGAGTCAACCGACGTTTGTTCGGGAACTGCCCGCGCCAATTTCTGCTGCGCCCGTCTTTGTTCCTGCCGCAAGAACGCTGCTTGTCGGCGGCATAAATGGACAGGTTTTTCGCCTGTTACTCGATAGCCTGCGTGTTCTCGTAGCCGAGCAAGTCTCTGGACGCCCTCTTGTTACACTGTCGGAAAATCTTTTCGTCGCCGAAGACCGCGCCAGATTGTTCACGTTTCCAAGCCCTGTTGAATGGAATTTTGACGGTCGGACAGCCGTTGCCGCTGCCGCATCAGGCAGAGCCGATGGGTTTGTCGGCGCAGTCGTTACGAAGGAGCGCGACCTTTTGCTGTTGAACTTTAATCGCGCGACGTTGAGCCAAACGATTACTGTTGTTCCAATTCCGTGCATCAACGACATCACATCGTCCCCTGCGATTGCCGATTTAGAGCATCGTGGCGAACTCTGCACCATTGTTACAGCAGACGATAAAATTTTTGCATACAACACAACCGGCACGCTTGTCAGCAATTTTCCAATTACGCTCAACTCAGCTAAACCTATTCATGCCAGCCCGATTGTTGCCGATGTAGACGGCGATACATTTGAAGATGTGATTGTTCAAACCCAAGACGGGCGGCTTCTGGCATACAACCGCTTCGGGAAGAATCTTTTTACGCTTCCGATTGCTGAAAACACCGAGACGACGCCGACAATTGTTCCCGCGCCGTCAGGGAGAGGCTTGTATCTGTTTAGCGTCGACCGAAGCGGACTCCTGCAAGGCTTTACATTGCCTAATGCGTCGCAGAACATCGCTTGGTCATCGCTCTATGCAGACAACTTAAACGGCAACACGTATCGACCGTTGCAAACATCCGACCGCGTGCGCCCTGTCATCGACGAGTTTATGCCCGAGCGGTCTGTTTTCAATTATCCCAATCCTGCCAGCAGCGAAACACGGTTTCGATTTTTCCTCAGCGAAGCGGCACGCGTTACCATTCACGTCTTTGACCTGACCGGCAATCGTGTGTGGGAACAAACCACAGAGGGACAAGGCGGCACAGATAACGAAGTCGTTTGGAGTCTGAACGGCGTGCAGAGCGGAATCTACTACGGCACAGTTACAGCAAGCGGACGCGAGACAAAAACCGTGAGGCTTAAAATTGCCGTTGTTAAATAACAGGGGCATTGTTTGAGCGTCGTGTATCAACGTTGTGTTGACGGTGAAACTCCGACATCATGACTGAACCATAGATTGCGTCGCTACGCTCGCCACCACAAAAAATATCACGCTTACTTTTTGGTAAGTCTCCGCTCGAAAAAGAAAAGGGCTGCTTGCGCAAACCCTTTTCCCTCCCAACCAAACTCAACTACAAAAAACTTTCTCATTTCATTGACAATGCCTTTGGCACACGGGCTTCGACTTCGAGAATGGGCAGATACTCAAACGAGCCGTCGTAGCTGATGCGTTTGAGCCGATAATACACTCTGCCGTATGCACCACGGTCGAAGAAACCGTATTGCTTCATCTCCGCAGTCGTGCCGTTTCCTTTGATGAACGCGATGGTCTCAAAATTGACATTGTCGTCGCTGCGCTCGATTTCGAATCCGCTGTTGTTCTTCTCGACTGTCGTTACCCAACGCAGGATAACGCCGCGCGATGTTGCGCCGCCCGAAAACTTCGCTAAGGCAACGTAAGCCTCGTCGGTTGAAGCCGTTTGGGCGTGTGTCGCCATGCAAAACAAAACAGTTGAGAGGGTTAGAAATCGAACTACGAACCTTAACATTGTATCGCTTCCTTGTTGTTTTATTGTTTTGTTGTAATGTTTAATGTTTTGAATATAGAAACTTCTCTATATCGAGTCAAGAGTCGGCGCGAAAAATTTTCATCTTTTTTCTTTACTTTTTTAGGCAAAGAGCAATTTTACGCTTTTTTATTCAGAAAAATTATGCTGATTGCCTTCAATAAACCGTATGGCGTGTTGTCGCAGTTTACCGCCGACGGTTCAGCACATCGCACGCTCGCCGAGTTCGGGTTTCCCAAAACCGTTTATCCATTGGGACGCTTGGACGCCGAGAGCGAAGGGCTGTTGCTGCTCAGCGATGAAGGCAAGTTGAACAAAACGCTTTTAGACCCAACTGCACAGCACCTGCGACGCTATCACGTTCAAGTCGAGGGCGTGCCGTCCGATGAGGCATTGAACCTTTTAGAGCGCGGCGTCGTGATTCAAGGCTACAAAACCCTACCGTGCACAGCGTGGCAACTCCATGGGTTCAGCGTGCCGCCGCGCACACCAGCGATTCGCTTTCGAAAAGCTATTCCAACCGCATGGATTGCATTAGAACTGACCGAAGGGAAAAATAGACAGGTTCGCAAAATGACCGCCGCGGTTGGACATCCGACGCTCCGATTGATTCGTGTTCAAATCGGCGCCTTTGAACTCGGAGATTTGCCCAGCGGGACATGGAGAGCGCTTACTTCCGATGAGCGGCATTTGCTCTTTTCAAAATAACACTCTGCCGCCATCGACGCTGACGGTTTGCCCTGTGATGTAATCACTCTCAATCAGAAACAACATTGCTTTTACAATGTCGTCGGGCGTTCCTAAGCGACGGAGCGGGATTTTTTTTAAGATGTCTTTTTCAAGTCCAGCGTCGCGGTCGGGGTGAAGCAGCATTGTACCGGGCGCGATAGAATTGACCAGAATTGTCGGCGCAAATTCTTTGGCGAAAATTTTGGTCAGGTGCTGCACGCCGACTTTTGAGGCGGTGTAAGGCGCGTATCGTCGCCAAACGAGCGACGCAGAGACGTCGGACATTGTAATGATGCGCGAAATAAACTCCTGTTCTATCATCAGCCGCACGGCGCATTGCATTGTAAAAAACGTGCCTTTAAGGTTGGTATCGACCAAATTATCCCACTCTTTTTCGGTTACATTCGGGAGCGGCGTTGGAAAGAAACTCGATGCGTTGGCAATGCAGACATCGAGCCGTTTAAATCGGCGGGCAAAAAAAGCAAAGGCACGCTCAATTGCGCGCACTTTTGAAATATCACAGCGCACCATTTGAGAGGCCGGCGAAATTGCACGCAGTTCTTTGAGCGTTTGGCGGGCTTGCTTCGCAGAGCTCAAGTAGGTAAAGCACACCGCGTATCCGAGTTTCGCCAGCGCCATCGCCATTGCCTTTCCAAGCCGTCCCGATGCGCCCGTGATGAATGCTGTTTTCTGAACCGTCTCTTGCGCCACTACATTTTGTCGTTAGGATTTTCTCAAAAATAAACCAACTGAACGATGATGAAAATGGGCAGCAATACAACCAGCGAGAATTTGTAGATATACGCGAAAAAATCGGGCATTTTCAACCCGTTCTCTTCGGCGACAGCTTTGACCATAAAATTTGGTCCGTTGCCGATGTAGGTCAGGCTGCCGAAAAAGACAGCGGCAATCGAGATGGCTTTCAATGTGATTTCAGGAACGCCTGCCATCATTTGTGGCGCATTTGCACCTAAGCCCAATGCCAGCGAGTAGAATGTTACGGCGGTCGGCGTATTGTCTAAAACCGCGCTAAGCACGCCCGTCGCGTAGTAAAACTGCACCGCGCTTGTTACGCCCAGCGTTTTTGCATTCGCTTCCAAATACAAAATGCACGGCACCATTGTAATAAAAATGCCGAGAAAAAGATAAGCCACTTCTTCAATCGGCGCGAAGGTAAACTTATTGCTTTCACGAATAGACTTCGCCGTCGTAAAATATGCCGCCGCTGAAAGTGCCACAATCACCGCTTCACGAATGAACTTCGCCGCCGGCGTTGTTTTGAACAGCTCAATATACTGCTCGTTCAAAAAGGCAACCGATAGCACCACACCAAAGAGAAACACCAAGTTCAGCGTGCCTTCCATGCGAATCGGCTGAATTTGCTCAACATCGCGCTTGATCGCTTCCTGAGATTCCATGCCGTAGTAGTATGTGTCGACCGCGTAAAAGACAATCAGAATCAGCAAGTTTGTCATCAGCCACTGCGGAAGGAGTTGTAAGAACCACTCAAACGGGACACCGCGCAAATACAAGATAAACAGCGGCGGGTCGCCGAGCGGCGTAAGTAAACCTCCGCAATTGGCTACGGCACCGATGAAAAACAAGACGGTGTGAACTTTAAATTTGCGTTCTTGATTGGTTTGCAACACCGGACGAATGAGCAACATTGCCGCACCCGTCGTTCCCATCAGCGACGCCAAAACCGCGCCGATGCCGAGAAATATGGTATTCGTGAGCGGCTTTGCTTCAATATCCCCCGTGATTCTCACGCCGCCTGTAATAATGAACAGTGCGCCGAGTAAAATGAGAAACGGCACATAATCAAACAGCAAGGCATGCTCCAACTCGTGCCAATGTCCGTCGGCAATGAGATAAATTGACATCGGCACACCGAGTCCGAGTGCAACATAGAGTTTATTGAGATTGTGTTCCCACCAATGATTGGCGGCAAGCGGCATCACTGCGATGGCGCCAAGCATAAACACAAATGGGATAAGCGACCAAAGTGGAACGTCGTGATGTGGCATAAATCGGCTTGATGGTTTTAGGTGCAACAGAAGTGTTACGCCGCAAAAATAACATTTCTGCGTTGTATATTCTCCCCATGCTTGCTAAAGAACAACTTCATTCCTTCAATCAACTGACATGGCAGATTCAACGGTCAAAAAGAAATCCGACTCGCCTGAAAAGGTAATGGAAAAAATCGTCTCGCTGTGCAAGCGACGCGGCTTTGTCTTTCAGTCGTCCGAAATTTATGGCGGTCTGGGAGCTTGTTATGATTATGGCCCGCTCGGCGTTGAACTCAAAAAAAATATTAAAGACGCTTGGTGGGATTTTATGACGAAGGAACACGACAACATCGTCGGCATCGACGCCGCCATTATGATGCACCCAAAAACATGGGAAGCCAGCGGACATGTGGCGAGTTTCAGCGACCCTATGATTGACGACAAGACGAGCAAAAAACGCTACCGCGCCGACCACCTCATCGAGGGCTACATCCGTCAGTTGGAGAAAAAAAACAAAGTCGCCGACGCCGAGCGCGTCCAAGCCGAATTTGTCAAGGCACAAAATGCCGAGAACATGCCAAAGGCACTCTACGACCTTATTGTGGCGGAGCAAATCAAATCGCCCGATTCCGGCGCGTTTAATTGGACAGAGGTGCGCCAGTTCAACTTAATGTTCAAAACCGAACTCGGCGCTGTGGCTGACGACGCCTCGATTCTTTACCTTCGTCCCGAAACCGCGCAAGGCATTTTTGTTAATTTCCACACGGTTCGTGAATCGGCGCGCTTGAAGATTCCCTTCGGCATTGCACAAATCGGCAAGGCATTTCGGAATGAAATCGTCAAAGGCAATTTCATTTTTCGAATGATTGAATTTGAGCAAATGGAGATGCAGTATTTCATCAAGCCCGGCGCTCAAAAAGAGGCGTTTTCGATGTGGCAGGAAAAACGCTTCAATTGGTATGCGGATTACCTCGGCATCAATACAGAGAACTTAGTGTGGTATCAACACGACAAACTTGCGCACTATGCCGACGCTGCTTACGACATCAAGTATAAATTCCCGTTTGGAACAGAGGAAATCGAGGGCATACACTCACGCACCGATTTTGACTTACGCCGCCATCAGGAGTATTCAGGCAAAAATATGGAATACGTCGAACCCGATGGCAAAGAGCGATACATTCCCTATGTGGTTGAGACGTCGTGCGGTTGCGACCGGTTGTTTTTAATGACGCTCTGCGATGCGTATGAGGAAGATGTCGTCGATGAGGAAGAGCGCACATCGCTCAGATTGCACCCAAAGCTCGCGCCTGTAAAGGCGGGCATTTTTCCGCTGATGAAAAAAGACGGCTTGCCCGAAGCAGCCGAAAAACTCTTGAAAGACGTTCAAAAGTATTTCAAAGTGCAATACGACGAGGCTGGTGCTATCGGGCGGCGTTACCGACGACAAGATGAAATCGGCACCCCGTATTGCTTCACCATTGACCACGACACGCTCAAAGACGACACTGTTACCGTGCGCGACCGCGACACCACCAAGCAAGAACGCATCAACATCAGTCAGGTCAAAGCGTATTTGACGGACAAAATTTCAGAATAATCCAAACGCTGAAATTTATGTCGGGACAAGGGTCGGGCGGCCATGTCATTGCTGCGCTATGCAGTTTTTTTTATTCTCTGTCTTGGACAACTTGTTCAAGGGCGCGTCATTGCAGTAGCCGTGCATTTCATTTTAGCGGGAATCTTGTGGGTGTTCCTGCTTGGCTGGCTTATTCATTTGTGGTCAATTGTCGACGCCGCCCGTTGGTCTCCGCGCTGACTTGACAATTACAAATCGCCCGCGACGGGACGCAGAACGAGTTCTTCCACGCTGGTGCGCGTCGGCTGTAAGAACGCGTCGACCATTGCTGTTGCGACATCTTCTGGGCGCATCATTTTTGCCTGTGTTACCTCATTTTGTTCGCCCCACATCGGCGTATAGACCGCGCCCGGCATGACATTCGTAATTCGCACATTGCATTTCCGCCCGTACAGTCGCAGGACTTCCACCAAGCCTTTTTGACCGAACTTCGACATGCAGTAAAGCCCGCTTTGCTCGAAGGGCGTTTCGGCGGCAACCGAAGTAATAAAGAAAATATGCCCGCTTCGACGGGCTTGCATGTCCTTAAAGATGCGCTGTGTCAGGAAAAATGTGCCTTTCAGGTTGATGTTCATTGTGTAGTGGTAGTCGTCTTCTGTCAGGTCGAGCAGGTCTTTGAATCGCCCAACGCCCGCGTTATTGACAAGGCAATCGATTGCGCCGAAGCGCTTGATGGCGTCGGTGTAAATTTTATCTACGCTGGTTGTCTCGGCAATGTCTGCCACACAAATATCCGTTTCAAGGCTCATTTCGTCGCAGGCTTTTTTAAGCGACTCCAAGTCCGACAAAGTGCGCGAGACCAGAAAGAGCTTCGGTGAGAATGCTCGATGCTGGCGTTTCGCAAATTCCAGTGCCAGACTGCGCCCAATGCCTTTACCTGCGCCAGTGATTAGCACGACGGGATTCATAAGTTTTTGTTAGGCGTTGATTGTTAGGCATTAAAATAAAAACGCTTCAAGACTGGTTGAGCCTTGAAGCGTTGAGCGTCATTGAACCCGTTGGGAAATGATTAGTAAAGTTTTGCGCCAGGCGCCATGATAAAGGCGGCGATTTTTTGCGCCTCATCGTCCGAGATATTTTTGGAGCGGTCTTGCTTGGCAAGCTTTTGCATCCATTGCACGAGTTTGAGTGCGGTTTCGGGCGACTTCATGTGTTTGGCTTTCATTTTGCCGGCGTTTGCCGCGAGCGAATGACAGGCGGCACATTTCTTTTTGTAGACGGCTTCATGAGCAAGCGGGTCTCCGTCCAACGACGCTGCCACAACGGGCGTTTCAGCTGCAGCGGGCGCAGCGGCTGTCGCTTTCGGGTCGGGCGTTGGTTCAGGCGCAGCGGCTTTCGGTGCAGGTGCGGCTTCCGCAGCCGGCGCAGCGGCTTTCGCTTTTTCCTCTTCCTTCTTGCGGAATTCAAGAATCAGATAGTTTTGAATCTTGAACACGTCCGCATCGGGAATCGTTACGCCTTTGGATTTCTTTTCCGCTAAGGCTGCCGACATTGCTTCATAGATTTTCGTTTCCGACGTCAAGGCTTTGTCATCGAACTTTAACTCGTATTTTTTCAGCAGTTCGTCGACTTCTTTTTTAGCGGCATCGACTGATGTCAGGTTTGACGTTGCTGGCGGCGCTTCAGCAGCAGGCGTTTCAACTTTGCCTTCGAGTTGGGCTACTGTGCGCGGCGCAAATTTACTGTACATGCCCTGTGGGTCTTTTTCGTCTTTAGACATCGTGCGCGTGCCGTTAGAACCAACAACGGCAATCCACGCGAAGAAAATCGAGGCGATGCCGATAAAGATAATCGGCAGAAACCAGCCGGAGTTATACTGAGCAACGAATTTTCCGGCAATCCAGACAGTTAGGCTTGCGCCGAGAAAGAGTGCCACGTAACGACCGTAGGTGTAAAGCACTTTTGAGGCTGGCACATCGAGCAACAACGCAGAGAACAGGTAGATAAGCCCAATGACAACGATGCCACCGATTGCCGCACCCGCGAGTTTAAGAGAAGAGTTGTCCATGATTTGCTTGGTAGTTTAGAGTTAATTAGGTCTCACGATAAATCGCATCACCCACACTCAAACTTCATGCGTCAGACGGGCATCTTGAATGTGTGCAGGCAGCTTGCGAAAGCTACCCTTAGAACCAATCAAAGTTACGTAAAGTTCTACACATGCGAGCGTGATTTACGCGCCAGCACTCGCCAATGCCAACGATGCTGGCTCGTTTCCACACAATAAATTAGCGATTAAACCGTCCATAACGACCACACTCGAGCCGACTTTTCAGAAATCCACGCTTAAAGCGTATTTTCCGCAAAACCACGTGCAACGCTGTTATGCCAGATTTATCAACGCCGCTCCCCCATGCTCAACACATTGAGACACTTTTTAACGCCGACGCCGCACGGCGCAAACTTCACATCATCTTAAATCCCGCTGCCAACAAAGGCGTCGCTGCAAAATATGCTCAAATTTTCCGACGATGGTTTTCAAATGAACGACACGTTGAGCTGCAGCTGACCGAAAACACTGGCGACGCCACTCGGCTTGCTGAAGCCTCGACATCGAGCATCGTTGCCGCGTGCGGCGGCGACGGCACGGTCAATGAAGTTGCGCAGAGCCTTGTCCATACAGATCGATTCATGGCGTGCGTGCCGCTTGGGTCGGGCAATGATTTTTTCAGAAATGTCTCTGGCAAAAACGCCGCGCCGCCCAACCCAGAGTCTCTGTTCGCGTTGTTTCACCGTGCGCCGAAAACAATTGATACAGCGCTGGCGTCCTTTTTTCAGACGCCAGAACATCCAACCGCGCGATACTTTTTGAACTCGTTGGGACTAGGATTTACTGGGCGCATTGCCGCCGTTGCCAGCCGCTTCAAGCGATTGCGTGGCGACTTAATCTACGCCTATGCACTTTGGCACGTCGCCCGGACGTTTCGAGCCGTGCCGATGCGCATTGAAATCGTCTCACGAAATGGCACGATGTTGATTGATGACTCAATTTTTGCGCTCTCGGTCGGCAATGGCAAGCGAGAGGGTGGAAAATTTTGGATTGCACCGCAAGCGGAAATGACCGATGGCTTAATTGACGTCTGTATCTTGAAAGCGTTTCCGATGTGGCAACTGCCACAGTTCGTGCTGCTTTACTTGCAAGGCAAGCAGCTTACACACCGGAACGTGATTTACGCGCAGGCAACGAAACTCACGGTTGAACTCTCTTGCCCTGAAACGATGCACCTCGACGGCGAAGTGTTTGAAGGCATCGTCGGCAAACTTTGTGTTGAAGTCCGCCCGCGCTCGCTCAATGTCGTCGTCGCTCATTGACGGGAATGAACTGACAGGCGAAGGGCTGTTGTTCCGTCTCGGCGTGGCGGAGCGGAGTCTTGATTTGTGAAAACGGCTCATTCGTCTTTTTTCGGGAAAAGGCATATTTTACCCTTTACGAAACGATATTCATCACGCATGAACATAGGCACAGAGGTTCTACTGATACTCGTTCTCATCATTGCAAACGGTATTTTCGCACTTTCCGAAATTGCAATTGTCTCCGCGCGCAAAGCACGGTTGCAGCAGCTTGCCAATGAAGGCGATGAAGGTGCAAAAGCTGCGTTAAACCTTGCAAACGCGCCTGAACATTTTCTTTCCACCGTTCAAGTCGGTATCACGCTCGTCGGCGTATTAGCAGGTGCCTATGGCGGCGCGACCATTGCCGAACAACTTTCCATTCCGCTCAAAGCCGTTCCTTACATCGGCAACTACAGCGACCAAATCAGCCTTGGCATTGTCGTTCTCGTTATCACTTATCTTTCGCTTATCATCGGCGAACTTGTGCCGAAACGCTTGGCGCTGGGAAATCCTGAGGGCGTCGCACGCTTTGTCGCAGCGCCGATGATGGCGCTCTCCAACATCGTTTATCCAGCAGTGCGCTTGCTATCGGGGTCAACCAATTTCGTCTTGCGAGCCATCGGCATTAAGCCGACAGTGGAATCGACTGTTACGGAAGAAGAAATCAAAGTCTTGATTGAACAAGGCACGCAAGCAGGCACGTTTGAAGCGGCGGAGCAATCAATGGTCGAGCGCGTGTTTCAATTGGGCGACCGTCGAGTTAGTTCCATCATGACGCCACGCACCGACATCGTTTGGCTCGGCATCAACGAGTCAGAGGCTGACATTCGAAAACAAGTCATGGAAAGCCCGCATTCGTCGTTTCCCGTCTGCGCGGATGACATGGATAGCGTCATCGGCGTCGTTCATGTCAAAGATTTGCTCTCGCAAAATTTTTGCGGCACAGGCATCGACCTTAAAGCCTGTATGCGTAAGCCGCTCTTCGTGTTGGAATCGCTGCCCGCCTTGAAAGTCTTGGAGCAGTTCAAAGCGTCGCGGATTCACATTGCGCTCGTCGTCGATGAATACGGCACGACGCTGGGACTGCTGACGCTCAACGACATTCTCGAGGCAATTGTCGGCGAGATTCCGACCAGTCAAGAGCCATGGGAACAAAAAATCATTAAACGTGCCGACGGCTCTTGGCTTGTCGATGGCATGGTAACGATGGAAGAACTCGGCGAAGCATTTGAGTCGCTTGATTTGCCGCATGCCGAAGAGCGCGATTACGATACGCTCGGCGGATTTGTGATTCATCAAATCGGCAGCGTTCCTGTTACCGGTCAAAAATTCTCATGGCAAGGGTGGCATTTTGAAATCATGGATATGGACGGCAACCGCGTCGATAAAGTCTTGCTCGTACAAGAGCAGCCTGCGCCGGAACCCATGTCGCCGAAACCTGAAACGGAAACCTAAGTTAAGCCCCTCAGCGCGTCAGGCGTTCAATAATGGCTCGATGCTCTGGGAACTGCGCAAGTAAGTCTTCCCGTTTGGCAAGCTCGAAATCGGCGAAGTCGAATCCGGGCGCGACCGTGCAGCCCACCAGCGCAAATGAGTCAGCCGACGCCACCGTTGCACCAAACCAGCTTCCGGCTTTCACGACCGCTTGAAACCGCTCACCATGCTCCACATTTCTGCCTAATCGCAGCGCTTGCAGGCGGCCTGCGGTGTCAATCACATAAACCGTTACGCTCGCACCGTCGTAGAAATGCCAGATTTCGTCGGATTGAATGCGGTGCAACGATGAAAATTCGTTGCTTCGTAAGAGGAAATAAATCGAGGTTGAGACTGCTCTTTCGCCGCCGAACCGCGCGGGCAACGCCGATGCAGGCAGGCGTTCATCGGAGCGGTAGACTTCCTTGAAAAATCCGCCTTCGGGGTGCGCCTGCATACCCAGCGCAGCAATCCAATACGATGCGTCTTTCATTTGTGAAGATGGTTGGAAATAAAAAACGCATCTGCCCGTTGGTTGAACAGGCAGATGCGCGGTAAAACAAAGCGACAAAGGCTCAAGCGCCTTCTTTTTTCTTTTTGCCTTTTTTCTTTTCCATCTTCTTCTCGGCTTTTGAGCTGTCGGAAACGACGGTTTTATCATCGTTTAGCGATACAGCTTTCGAAGTCGAGCTAACGGCAAAGAGGCTGATGCAGCCAATAATTACCGCGAGGAGTGCGCGTCTCATGATATTTCTCCTGTGATAGTTTGTGATTGTGATTGTTATCTTTTCGGCACGAGGACTGATTGCCGAATTGACATCAAGATAAAACACTTCTTGGCTCATTTGCAATTTTTCGGCGGTTAAGAAATCTGCTTGAAAAGAGGCGAAACTTTGCCTTTGAAAGTCAGCGATGCAAGCGTATATTTACGCCCTGTTTTTGACACGCCATTATCTATGGACACGGTGTCAAAAATTCGCGCTGAAAGCGTGGGTGTTTGTGAGAGAAATTTCCGTGTCCAAAACAACGTCGTCCGCACGGAAGCCTTCTCGACAAGGCTTTTTTAATTTTTTAATTCAATACACAATACCGTTCAAGTGATTTCCGTTCAACGCTAATAATACAACCATCAATGGCAAAATACCTTTTCACATCGGAGTCCGTTTCCGAAGGGCATCCCGATAAAGTCGCCGACCAAATTTCAGATGCGCTGCTCGATGCGTTTCTGGAACAGGATAAAAACTCGCGCGTCGCGTGCGAGACATTCGTAACGACAGGACAGGTCGTCGTCGGCGGCGAAGTTACCACTTCCGCCTACGTTGAAGTTCCCGACCTTGTGCGCAGCGTTATTGAAGACATCGGCTACACGAAAGGCGAATATATGTTCGAGTCGAAGTCGTGCGGCATTTTCTCGGCGATTCACTCGCAATCGCCCGACATCAATCGCGGCGTCGATAAAAAGACCCCGACAAAAGACAAATTCGACAGCGTCGGCGCAGGCGACCAAGGCATGATGTTCGGCTATGCGTGCAAAGAAACGCCTGAACTGATGCCCGCCGCAATTACTTACGCGCACCAACTTGTGAAGAAACTCGCTGATATTCGCAAAGAGGGCAAAGAGATGACCTATCTGCGTCCCGATGCCAAAAGCCAAGTTACGCTCGAATACGACGGCAACACTGTCGTGCGCGTCGACACCATCGTTGTTTCTACGCAACATGACCCTGAGCCAAAAGGCGTAACCGAAAAGCAATGGCAAGAGCGCATCAAAGAAGACACCATTGCCTGCGTTATCAATAAAGTCATTCCGAAACATCTGCTTGATAAACACACCAAGTATTTTGTCAACCCGACTGGTCGGTTCGAGATTGGCGGTCCGCACGGCGATACGGGTTTGACGGGCAGAAAAATCATCGTCGATACCTATGGCGGCGCAGCTCCGCACGGTGGCGGTGCGTTCTCCGGCAAAGACCCGTCGAAGGTCGACCGCTCTGCTGCTTACGCCGCACGGCACATCGCCAAAAATGTCGTCGGTGCCGGGCTTGCTGAAAAATGCACTGTGCAAGTCTCTTATGCCATCGGCATCGCGCGTCCTGTTTCCATCTATGTCAATACGCACGGCACTGGCACCAGCGACGTGAGCGACGCGGAATTGAAAGAAAAAGTCGAAGCAATTTTTGATTTGCGCCCAGCAGCCATCATTGAGCGGTTTGGGCTTAATAAACCCAAAGGCTGGCGTTATCAAGATACCGCTGCCTACGGACACTTCGGACGAAACATTTTCCCTTGGGAAAAATTAGACAAGGTGAAAGACCTTCAGCGCGCGTTTAAATAAAACCGTTAGGAACGCATGGGCGACGTGGTTGTCAAAATCAAGTTGGAAAATTATGCGATTGCCGAAGCCGTCAAAACTGGCTTGGCGAAGCGCGATGTTCCGAGTATCGATGTTGATGCCGTTGTGGATACGGGCGCACGTATGCTTGCCATTCCCGAAGATTTGGCGCGTGCGCTCGAACTGGCCCGTGTCCGACAAACCAACGTCATTTATGCCGCCGGCACACGCGCCATGCGCGACATCGTCGGCGCGCTGACCGTTACCTTCGGCGACCGCAGCGCCACGCTCGATGCAATCGTCCTGCCGAAAAGCGCGGAAACGCTGTTGGGACAAGTCCCGCTTGAAGTGTTGGATTTGCTCGTCGATTGCAATACCCAAACGCTGGTTCGCAACCCAAAATCGCCCGACGATAAAACGCTCTATACCTTGTATTGACACTTGCAGTTTTTTTTCAACGACTAAATAGACCAGAGATATGGCAACAGCAACTGAAACCAAACGCCTTCCTTACAAAGTGAAGGACATCGCGCTCGCCGAATGGGGACGCAAAGAAATTAGACTCGCCGAAGCCGAGATGCCCGGCTTGATGCAATTGCGCAAAGACTATGGCGCGCAGAAACCGCTTAAAGGCGCACGCATCGCCGGCTGCCTGCACATGACGATTCAAACCGCCGTCTTGATTGAAACGCTCAAAGAATTGGGCGCAGAAGTCTCGTGGTCGTCGTGCAATATCTTTTCAACACAAGACCACGCGGCGGCGGCTATCGCCAAAGCGGGCATTCCCGTCTATGCGTGGAAAGGCATGAACGCCGAAGAATTTGATTGGTGCATCGAGCAAACCTTGTTTGCCTTCGAGGACGGCAAGCCGCTCAACATGATTCTCGACGACGGCGGCGACCTGACGAACATGGTTCTCGATAAATATCCCGAACTCATCGCCGGCATTAAAGGCATTTCGGAAGAGACGACAACGGGCGTGCATCGCTTGTATGAACGCCAAAAGAACGGCAAGCTCCCGCTTCCGGCCATCAACATCAACGACAGCGTTACGAAGTCGAAATTCGATAACAAATACGGCTGCCGCGAGTCGCTCGTCGATGCCATTCGTCGCGGAACAGACCTGATGCTCTCCGGCAAGGTCGCGGTTGTGGCAGGTTTCGGCGACGTCGGTAAAGGCTCGGCAGAGTCCTTGAAGAACGCTAACGTGCGCGTCATCGTTACCGAAATCGACCCAATCTGCGCCCTCCAAGCCGCAATGGAAGGCTACGAAGTCAAGAAGATGGAAAACGCCGTCAAAGAAGCTGACATCATCGTAACGGCGACGGGCAACGAGGACATCGTTACCGAAAAGCACTTCCGCTTGATGAAAGACAAAGCCGTCGTCTGCAACATCGGTCACTTCGATACTGAAATCGATATGGCATGGCTCAATAAGAACTATGGGCATACCAAAATGGAAATCAAACCGCAGGTTGACCTCTACACGATTGACGGTAAAGACATTATCGTGCTTGCCGAAGGTCGATTGGTTAATCTTGGCGTGGCGACCGGACACCCGTCTTTCGTGATGTCGTGTTCATTCACAAACCAAGTGATTGCTCAAATGGAGTTGTGGCAACATTCGGACAACTACGAAAACAAAGTCTATATGCTGCCAAAACATCTCGATGAGCAGGTCGCGCGCTTGCACCTTGCAAAACTCGGCGTCGAGCTTGACGAACTTACACCGAAACAAGCAGCATACATCGGTGTCAAAGAGCAAGGCCCGTTCAAACCGGAATACTACCGTTACTAAGTTTCGTCGTTTGGATTCAACGCCCAAGGCAGCCCGAACACGGCTGCCTTTTTTTTGCGCGCCGCCGTTGTTTACGCGCAAAGAGTCCGCGCCATTGAGCGGCTCTAAATCGTTTGTGCAGAAATTTAAATCGCGGTCGTGCGTATCTTTGCACTTTGAACTTCAAATCATTTTATATGTCGTTCGGATATTCGGTTGCTGTGCTTGGTGCAACGGGCATGGTAGGACGCACAATGCTCCAAGTTCTTGAAGAGCGTCGGTTTCCCGTGAGCCGCCTTGTGGCGCTTGCGTCGGAAAAATCGGTTGGACAAACCATAGAGTTCAATCACCGCACTTATCGCGTCGCTGCGCCGTCCGCCGAGTCGTTCAAGCACGTTGATATTGCGCTCTTTTCAGCAGGCGCGTCGACGAGCAAAATCTGGGCAGCGGTCGCTGCCGAACAAGGCGCTGTTGTGATTGATAATTCGTCGGCTTTTCGTATGGACGAGGGCGTGCCGCTCGTTGTGCCGGAAGTCAATGCGGAGAAGATTTTTATCAACGGACGCGCCGCCTCGATTATCGCCAATCCGAATTGCTCGACGATTCAAATGGTGGTTGTCTTAAAGCCCTTGCACGACCGTTACAAAATCAAGCGCGTCGTTGTCTCGACCTATCAATCGGTTACTGGCAAAGGCAAGCAGGGTTTGGAGGCGTTGGAGCGCGAAATTGCTGGCGAAAAATTTGAGACCTACACACATTTTCAGCCAATTGCGTTCAATGTCGTTCCGCAGGTCGATGTGTTCACCGAAAACGGTTACACAAAAGAGGAAATGAAACTCGTCAATGAAACGAAAAAAATCTTGGGCGACGAGTCCATTATGGTCTCGCCGACGACCGTGCGCGTGCCTGTTTATGGCGGACATAGCGAATCGGTCAATCTTGAATTTGAGCGCGAGTTCAACATCGAGGAGGTTAAAAAACTGCTCGCTTCATCGGAGGGTGTGGTTTTGAAAGACAATCCCGCCGAGCAACTTTACCCGACGCCGATTGAGTGCTATGGACGCGACGAGGTGTTTGTTGGCAGAGTGCGGCGCGATTTATCCCAGCCGAAGAGCCTGAATTTGTGGATTGTTGCCGACAACCTGCGCAAGGGCGCAGCGACGAATGCAGTTCAGATTGCAGAGAAATTGGTCGGCACGCTCAAACCGAAAGCGCAGTTGGATTAGCTGCGCCGCTCGTCTCGAAGCGCGATTGGTAAATTGTTGGCAGTTTGATGGAAACGACCGCGCCGCCTTCTTTGGCGTTGGCAATATCAATGCGCCCGCTATGCTCCGAGACAATTTTAAAGCAAATCGCCAATCCCAAGCCTGTTCCCGATGGCTTTGTGGTAAAGAACGGATCGAACACTTTTGAGAGCAGCGATTCTGGCACGCCGGGTCCATTGTCCTGAAAAATGATTTCGATGTGCGGTTTTAACTCGCCCACCTGCGCATATTGAATTTGCTTCACGCTTACTGTCAAACGATGTTTTTTCGACGCGGCATTGGGCTGTTGAACCATGGCCTCGACGGAGTTGAGCATCACATTCAAAAATACTTGGTGCAACTGGTCGGGGTCGACGCGAATCGTCGGCAAATTCGGCGCGTATATTTTTGTCAGTTCAACGCCGTTGGTTTTGAAGTTTTGCTCCAAGAGCGCGGCGACCGTATCGATGATGTTTGTAATTTCAACGCGAATGATGCGCGGGCGCTTGTGTCGCGCAAAGGCAAAGGTGCTTTCAATGAACGCATTGATGCGGTCGACTTCCTGCGAAATACGCTTGACATATTGATAGGGTTCGGTCGTAGGGTCTAAGTCCATAATCACAGCTTGCACCATTGACTTAATGCCCGCGAGCGGGTTTTTGACCTCGTGCGAAATGGCGGCGGCAATTTCGCCGAGCGTCTGCATTTTTTCAGCTTTTTCAGCTTGTTGGCGGCGCACTTTGTCTTCAGTGATGTCTTTGAACATCATCACGGCGCCGTCGTGTTCGCCGTTGCTGAGGCGGCGCGGCGAAATAGAATACCCAATGGTTTTGCTTTGCTGATTCGTTTGAAGCGTTACTTCCCCACGAGAGCTTTGCGCGACAATAATTTTTTTCTGCTCTTCTGGCGACAAGTTTAACAACCGCACGATGCTTTTGCCTAAGACTTCGCTCTCGATGTAGCCGATGATTTGCTCTGCCGCTGCATTGACGCCGACGATGTGCGCCGTGTTGTCGAGCACAATTGCTGGCTGCGGCATTTGATGCACAAATCCGCCCGACGTGGGCATCGTGTCTTCCTCGTGCCGCTCATCTTCGGTCAAGAGTTGTCGCGATGCAATCAGGCTTTGGCGTTTGCGGAGGGCGCGAAAGACGGAGTTCGCCGCCTCAATACTATCGGCTGTCATATCGCCCGAAAAATACACGATGTCTGCGAGTCCCGCTCGAAATGCTTTTATCGCCAAGTCCAATCGATTTACCGCCAGCATTCCGATAATCGGCGTGAGCGCCAATCGTTCATGCAGTTGCTCGATATCATCAATGCTTTCGCTATCGTTGAGGATTTCAGCGTAGACGAGGTCGGTTTCAAACGAAATTTTATGCGTTGCGCCCGGCGGAAAAATTTCTGCCCTGATGGCTTGATGCGATAAGACGCGCTGCACCAAAGAGGCAGACGGCGAGAGATGGGTTAGCAAGGCGGCGGTCGGCATGAACGGTTATCAAGTTACACTTTGGGTAGTGACACGAATTTCAATCGCAGGTGCATCGCTCAAAAGTAGCTCATGGCTTTGACGGCGCACCCGATTGCTTTGAGATACTTTTCAGGCTTGTCTGTTCCACTCAGGACAAAATTCGGCGGCAAGGTCGCCCGCTGCACGGGGGTTTTGAGCGCGCTCGAGACAAACCCGATAATCTCGTCTGTTACGCTGCTGCCGACCAAACTCACAGGACAGCCTTTGGCAATTTTTTTGATTTCGGACAGGGCAAAGTAAGCCACGTCGGTTTCAACTTCGAGCGGCCAGTATTTCATCGCCTCAATTTGGGTCGACATCACGGTGCTAAGCGACACATAGTCGCGCTCGATTTCAAGCAAGGCGTGTTTCATCTGCGGGTTCATCTGCAAATGCTGCAACGAAATATGCGAGACATCGACCAGATTGATGTCTTTGCGCGACGCCAACAGCATCATGCGCAAGCGCGTCAGATAACGCTTGGGCAAAAACACCAACAGGTAATTATCAAATTCCGACGGCTGTCCATCGCTGAGTTGAATCGGCTGCCAGATATACTCGCTGGGGTCGCGTAAAAAGAGTTCCGCTTCGCGTTTGCATTCCTGATTGAACGCCTCGGCATCGAGCGCGCGGTCGAGCTGCACCGTCACACACTTCGCACCGCTTAGGTTGAGACAAACCGATAGCCGCGACGTGCTCACCCGCGCCAGCGTTTCCGAGAGTTTCTGCGAGACATGGGTCATCAACGCAGTGTGTCCTTTGTCTAACAAATTCGCGTATAAGTCATCGTCGAACTTCAACTCCACCGATTGCTGCACGTTATACCAACTGCCGTCGCCTTGATTTACCAAAACCAGTAAGATGCTGTGCTTCTCGAAGGAAAGCGAAAGTTGAGATTTCGTCATTGATGATACAGTTCAGAATGTTACTCGACAGTTAAATAAAGTTTTAAGCGTTCAAACCGCTCTTGGGTAATGCCTTTTACCTCCAAGAGTTCTTCCAAGGCACGAATTTTTCCGCCCTTGAACGCGCGAAACCGAATCAATCGGTTTGCAAGCAAGTCGCCGATGTCGGGCAAGGCTTCCAAGTCGGCTTCAGTCGCTGTATTGAAATTGAGTTTCTTACGCGGCAGGTCGGTGCGGCGCACGTCGCTGCCAGATTCTTTCAGGCTTTCGTCATAAAGCCGTTGTTCGGCCGTCAGCGCGCTGTCTGATTCTTCGCCCATGAACATCTCCGCTTCGGCTCTTTCAAACAACTCTTTTTTGGCGACAGCCTCGCCCGCCAAATTTAGCCCGACGCCCGCCAACAGGAATCCAAGCAAGCCCGTTACAAGCAGCACTTCTATGCGCATCACTCCCAGCCGTGTTGCAAGTTGATTGAGCCAGTTCATTGACTTTCTTAAACAGGGAGAGATTGAACATCCGTCGTAAATATGGTGATTTTTTTGCTAACTCTTATTTTTGAACGCCCATTACGATAATTGCTGCGCGATACGCGTCGATCGTGCTAACTTGTCGTTTTCGCTATTGCATCGGTTCAATTTATGCTTGTTTATGTGCTTCGGCGCGTCGTGCTTGCTGCGCCACTCGTCTTCGGCGTTTTAACGCTCACATTTTTCATCATTCGCCTTGCGCCCGGCGACCCGACCGCGTATTTCATTCAGCCCGGCGTCAGCCCAAAAGTTGCCGAACAACTCCGCGAACAATACGGACTAAACGACCCGCTTCCGATTCAGTATGTTAAATGGATTTTCAGCGTCTTGCAAGGCGACTTCGGCACGAGCTTTAGTCGCTCGCAGCCCGTCTTTGATGTCATTCTCGATGCTGTTCCGATTACGCTTTCACTCACCGCGCTTGCCCTCGTGATGCAATTTATTTTCGGACTTGCGCTCGGCACATTTTCCGCCGTCAGACAAGGCACACTTTGGGACAGAGGCTTGACGATTGGCGCCTTGTTCATTTACTCTATGCCGGAGTTTTGGCTCTCGCTGATGCTGATTATTCTTTTCGCCCTGAAATTAGGCTGGCTGCCCGCGTCGGGATTGGAGAGCGTCGGCGCGGAGTTTCTTACACTTGACGATTTTTTAATTGATAAGTTCAAACACCTCGTCTTGCCAATTACCGTATTGAGCTTATCGAGCGCCGCAGGCTTGGCGCGTTACGTGCGCGGCAGTATGTTGGAGGTGATTCGGCAGGACTACATTCGCACCGCGCGCGCCAAAGGGTTGTCGGAACGCGCAGTTGTCTTGAAGCATGCACTTCGAAACGCGCTCTTGCCCGTCATTACCATTTTGGGGAATTCATTGCCAGCGCTCTTCGGCGGCGCGTTGTTCGTCGAGGTCATTTTCGCCATACCGGGCATGGGACGAGTAACTGTCGATGCTATTTTCGCCCGTGATTATCCGCTCATCATCGCCAATACATTTGTCTCTGCCGTCGTGATTATCTTTGGAAACTTGCTCGCCGATGTGCTGTATGCCGTCGTCGACCCGCGCATTAAATTGACCTAAAATTGCCGTCTCGGAGAACATTCCCCCGCAAGAACGTGTTGTTTTTTCTTAGTGCGTTGACAACAACACTTTTTGATAAACAGAACCCGCGTCGCTTTATGGGGGTTTTATTGTTCAACACTTCACGGCGCGAAAACGGCTTGCCGTTGAACTTGGTTATTCACAAAGCGCTGGCGGACAAAACACCAGAAACGGCAACACCTCGGAACACGATTCAACACTTTAACTCATCAATATTCATTAGTATGACTACCAAACTTTTTCAATTCGGATTGTATGCATGGCTTTGCGCCGTGATTGGGTTTGCAATCCTGTCGCCCAATAAAGTCGGCATGCTCAATGAAACGACGAAGAATATGTATTTCCACGTGCCAATGTCCATCACGGCGGTCGTCGCGTTTTTGACGTCCGTCTGGTTTAGCGTGATGTATCTGCGCCGAAAAAATCTCGACGATGACTTGAACGCGGAAGCTGCGTCGGGCTTGGGGTTTATGTTCAATCTGCTCGCTATGATGACCGGCGCGATTTGGGCGAAGGTAACTTGGGGCGCGTTCTGGCACTGGGATCCGCGCCAGACCACCATTTTTTTGGTCTTCCTCATTTACGCGGCATATTTCGCGTTGCGTTCTGCTATTCCTGCCGCTGAAAAACGCGCTGCGCTGGCGAGCGTCTACAGCATCTTCTCGTTTCCTGCGCTCATTTTCCTCTACTTCGTCTTGCCGCGGCTCATTCCGGGCTTGCATCCGGGCTCCGATAAAGGCGACGTCAATCCCGCCGTTTCAAGCACGACCGACCCAATGATTCGAGTCATTCTGTATGCCTCAATGCTCGGTTTCGCTGCACTGTTTTTCTGGATGCACAGCTTGCGCGTTCGGCAAATGCGTTTGGAACAAAAGCTATCCTGAATTGAAAAGTAGCTTGTCGGCGTTATCTTTACGGCTCAACCTAACTTGCGAATTTGTGTCCGAACTCTATCCGTCTTACGCCGCGCTCCGCGACCAATTGCTTTCCAAATCTGTTACCTGCGAAAGCGTTGTTTCCGCCTACCTCAAAAAAATCGAGGCTTCAAGTTCTCTCAATGCGTTCCTTGCCGTCTTTCATGAGCAGGCGTTGGAACGCGCGCGGGCGCTGGATAAAAAGCTCGCCTCAGGAGAGCGCGTCGGCAAACTTTTCGGATTGCCGATGGCAATTAAAGATAACATCGCGGTCAAGGGAGAGCGCCTCACCTGTGCCTCGCGGATTCTGTCCAACTTCACGAGCATTTACAACGCAACAGCGGTCGAGCGGCTACTTGCCGAAGATGCCATCATTCTGGGCAAGACGAACATGGACGAGTTTGCTATGGGCAGCTCGAATGAAAATTCCTATTTCGGCGCAGTAAAAAATCCGCTTGACGACACGCTTGTGCCGGGCGGCAGTTCGGGCGGTTCGGCGGCAGCGGTGGCGGCGGACTGCGCCTTGGTCGCGCTTGGCTCGGATACGGGCGGCTCGGTGCGTCAGCCTGCGTCGTTCTGCAACATTGTCGGATTGAAGCCCACTTACGGTCGCGTTTCGCGCTACGGCTTGGTGGCGTTTGGGTCATCGTTCGACCAAATCGGCATCTTATCGAAAACCGTTGCCGACGCAGCACTTGTTTTGGAAGTCATTGCCGGCGAAGACACCTACGACTCGACGTCCTCCAACCACGCCGTTCCGGCTTATAGCCAAGCGCTGTCGTTTAAGAATGTCCGAATCGGACTGCCGAAAGAATTTTTCACCAGTGCGCTCGATAAAGACATTTCCGACGTTGTGCATTCCAAGCTCAATGTGCTGACCTCCAAAGGCGCAGAGCTCATCGAGGTCTCGCTGCCACATTCCGAATATGCTTTGGCGACATACTACATTTTGGCGACCGCCGAAGCCTCGTCGAATCTCTCGCGGTTCGACGGCGCGCGCTATGGCTATCGAGCAGACGGCGTTAAAGACCTGACGGAAATGTATGTTCGGTCGCGCAGCGAGGGCTTCGGCGCCGAAGTCAAACGCCGCATTATGCTTGGAACTTATGTGCTTTCGGCAGGCTATTACGACGCCTATTACAAAAAAGCGCAACAGGTTCGACGGCTCATTCGTGAAGATTATCTGAAAGCGTTCAAAGAAGTTGATGTGATTGCTGGACCGACGTCGCCGTTTCCGCCATTTAAATTAGGCTCGAAAATCGATGACCCGCTACAAATGTATTTGTCGGATATTTACACGGTGCCGATGAACCTTGCAGGTGTTCCCGCTCTGAGCGTTCCTGCTGGTTTTGGCTCGAGCAACTTGCCCGTCGGCATTCAGTATGTTTCAAATTTGTTTGATGAATCGACGCTGTTTGCTGTTGCAAACGCCATTTAATTTCGGAGGTCGCTATGAAAAAAAGAGAGATGACTTTGGAAGTCTTTAATTCGTTTGAAGCTGCCGACCAAGCGGAACGCGAGTATTGGTGGAGCAAAACACCCGAAGAGCGGTTGATACATTTGCAACTCTTACGAGAGATAAATTATGGACAATCAGCAGCTACCGCAAGACTTCAACGAGTTCTTGAAGTTGCTAAACTCACACCGCGTTGAGTATTTGCTCATTGGCGGCTACGCGGTCGGATACTACGGCTACGCTCGCGCAACAGGCAATATGGACGTTTGGATAGCCAGAACCGACTCTAATGCTGACAGAATCATAGCGGCAATTGAAGAATTCGGGTTCGAGCGAAGCAGCATTGACAGGAATTTATTTCTTGCGGAACATCAAGTTACCCGTATGGGCATTAAGCCGATGCGCATCGAGATATTGACCTCGATTTCCGGCGTATCGTTTGACGACTGCTATCCGCATCGAGAGATTGCGGTTATCGATGGCGTTGAAGTCTCGCTGATTAGTTTAGCGCATTTGAAGATCAACAAGAAGGCAAGCGGTCGATTGAAAGACCTGAGCGACTTAGAAAACTTACCTTAATTTCTTTGGCAACATTATTGACCAATGGCAGAACTTGAACTTCCCGAAGCGAAAACCGACCGACAGCGCCGCGTTGGATTGGTGATTTCAATCATCGCCATTGTTTTGGCAATCAACACGGCGCTGGGCAATAAATCGGACAACGATGAAATTTTAGCCCGCGTTCAGGAATCGAACACATGGGCGCGGTATCAAGCTAAAAAAATTCGCAGCACGCAAACCGAACTGACGCGCGACTTGGTTCAGGTGCAAATGCTTCATCAAACGCCCGACGAAAACGCTGCCAGCGAAAAGTTGATTAAAACCTACACGGCAACGATTGAACGCTATGAACAAGAAAACAAAGACATCGCTAGCGACGCCAATGCCTACAAAGTTGCTGGCGACAAGGCAGAACGCCAAGGCAATTTGCACGACATCGGCGATATTTTTCTGCAAATTGCCATCGTCTTGTGTTCGATTTCCGTTTTGACCGACCAAAGCATTTTCTACCGCGTCGGCATCGGCTTCGGACTTATTGGCGTAGCAATCGGCGGATATGCGTTTCTCTCTTGAAATTTTACCTAACGGCATTTTTTAATCGTCATCGTTTCTCAAACGACATAAAAACCAAAAGGAGCATCAGTATGGCAGTATTAGTTGGAAAAGACACACGGCTCGTTGTGCAAGGCATCACGGGCAGCGAAGGCACATTTCATGCGTCGCAGATGCTTGACTACGGGACGAATATCGTCGCTGGCGTTACGCCCGGCAAAGGCGGACTGAACTATGGTGGCAACGAGAAAGACAAGTTCAGCCGCGACGTTCCGATATACAACACCGTGCGCGACGCTGTTCAACACGCCAAAGCCAACACCTCGATTATCTATGTCCCTGCGCCGTTTGCCGCCGACGCGATTATGGAAGCTGCCGACGCTGGCATCAGCGTCATCATTTGCATCACCGAAGGCATTCCGACCAACGATATGATGAAAGCCTATTGGTTCGCCAAAGAAAAAGGCGCGGTTTTGATTGGTCCGAATTGTCCGGGCGTCATTACGCCGAGTGAAAAATGCAAGGTCGGCATTATGCCCGGGTTTATTTTCAAAGGCGACGCGAGCGGCAAAGGCATCGGCGTGATTTCTCGGAGCGGCACACTTACTTACGAATGCGTTGGTCAACTGTCGGGATTGGGACTTGCGCAATCGACCTGCATCGGCATCGGCGGCGACCCGATTATCGGCACACGTTTCATTGACGCCGTGAAAATGTTCGCCAAAGACGACCTCACCGAAGCCCTTGTGATGATTGGCGAAATCGGCGGCTCGGCGGAAGAGGAAGCGGCGGCATATATCAAAAAAAATTACAAGAAGCCGGTCGTCGGATTCATTGCAGGACGCACCGCGCCGCCCGGTCGGCGTATGGGACACGCTGGCGCCATCGTCTCTGGCGGTAAAGGCACTGCCGATGAAAAACTCGCCGCCCTGAAAAGCGCAGGCATTCACATTGCGGAAAGCCCTGCCGACATCGGCGCAACCATGCAAAAAGCGTTGGGGCGCTAACCAACTTGTTTGGAAACACGCCGCCGAAACTCGTCTATGACCTTTGCCGCGCGCGCCCTTCGGTTTTTCAAATCGCTCGATTTTCCTGCCGCGCTTCCGAAGGGCGTTGAACTGATGAACCCGTATCGAGACGCCACCACGTTTGGCTATGTTACAACCTTCTTCGAAAAATTTTACAGTGATGATGCCAAGCGCGTTTCGCTGTGGGGTATTAATCCGGGACGACACGGCGGCGGACTAACCGGACTGGCATTCACTGACCCGATTGCGCTCAAAGAATATCTTGGCGTTGAGCATTCTTTGACGGGACGGCGCGAGCCATCGTCGATGTTCATTTACAACGTGATTGAACGCTTCGGCGGCGTGGAGAAGTTTTACGGTCGATTTTACATCAACAGCCTGTCTCCGCTTGGATTTACAAGGCTTGGCAGGAACTACAATTTTTACGACGATGCACAACTCTTGACGGTTGCCATGCCGTTCATTGTGTCATCAATGCGAGCGCAGCTTAAATTCGGCGTGCGGCGCCATGTGGCGATTTGCTTAGGAACAGGAAAACTTTACGATGTTTTTACCAACATCAACCACGCGGAAGGTTTTTTCAAAAAAATTATTCCTGTCGAGCATCCGCGCTTCGTGATGCAATATCGGCGGAAACGACAAGCTGAGTTTGTAGAAAAATACCTTGATACGTTGAGCCGCGCGCTGACATAAAAAAACCGAGTTCCGGAGACTCGGTTTTTTGTGCGATTTCTTTTTGCTCCGTTTTTGAAGCAGCCCTTCGCTCAGGCGCACCCCTTTTTGTCGGGCAGGTATTGTGTGTATGCGTTTCCGCATTTAAGCGCCAAGTTGTGCTGGCGCAGTTATGTAGTAACAAAACGATATACGTCGGCGATTGGGCGACGCTGTCTGTTTATGTTGATACTGAAAGGAACTTGACGCCCTCAGTCAAGTTCCTTCCCGCCATGAAAAACCTACGAGAGGCCCTCGTAGTTACTGCCACGCTTACAAGTCGCAAGCGTTTGTGATTATTGCGCGTAAAGGACTTCAAATTGACCTGTGCCGCCTTTGCAAATATGTTCCACCCATTTGGCGTAAGCGCCGCCGTACCATTTGTAGGTCTCGTTATTTTGGGTGCGATATTGCGGTGCAGCATATCGAATTTTGAAGCCTTTCGGCAACGTGATGGTCAGCTGCGTATCCACCCTGAACTCGTTGTATTTGCCGATGATGCCGTGATGGATAATCGGAATAAACGGGTGGTTCAAGATGCGACGCAAGCCGCCGCCAGCGTCGATGGAAATGCCGGGAAGTTCTCCGTCCGCTTTGACTTCGATGCCTTGCGAGTCGGAGCGGAAACCTGCTTCAATGCTGGCTTCTCTGCCCAAGAGTTTTTCGACCGGGAAGAGCTCAAGCCAGCGACCGACGGCATCCACCACGCCCGAGCCTGCATTCGAGAAACGCCAGTTGGAGACACCCAATGGTTCTTCTGGCGTGCCTTGTGTGCCAATGCTGACGACTTCCAAGTTCGAGATGCGCTGTCCGCCTTCATCGAGCGCGTTGTATGCCGGGCCGATGAACCAGAAATCTCGAATCCAATCGCCGAAGTTCGGACCTGAATTTCGGATGCCAGAAAGCGTGGCTTCCCAAGTAGAAATGAGGTCGTCGTTCTCGAGCGGGATTTTCATCAAGATGTCGTGAAACTGGCGTCCTTGCAGGTAGCGCGGGTTCGGAATGTTGCGCCGAATGACATCGGATTTGTAGTAATACAGATTCACCACCGAGCCTTCGAAGGAGAAGGCATGACTGAAATCGCCGACGGTCACAACGCCATCGCCCACCGCCACACGCCGCTCATCGGTTTCATTGGCAATGTCGGCTTCGACGGTGAGTTTTTTGACGGTGCTGTCAACGACAGTTTCAATCAAAACGGAGAAGCGGACGACGTCTTTACTGTCGCCCATGGGTTTGCATTTGAGCTTGATGTTTAAGTCGGTTGGAAGCAACGGAATCGCGGGCGTGACATTGATGGTGGCGCGGGCTTTGAGTTTTCCCCAAGTGCTCGTGCCGCCTTCAAGCACGATATCGTAGTCCGAGCGAGCGATGGTTGCTTCTGCTGCGCCAAAGAGAGCCATAGTTTTCTCCTTTTGCTAAGTAAAACGTTGAGAAAGTTACTCCTGCCTGAACCGTTGCGATAAGCGTTGCACGTCTGTCGCGTCGTTTCAGGTCTAACTTACACCGCCTGCCTTGCGCTCTCCAAACTGTTTTTGCAATTCGCCTGCGCGCATACAGCCGATACGGTCGATTTTTCAACCAGCTGCCGTTATTAAACGACATTATCCGAGGTTGTCAAATTTGCTTGACGCCGCCGTGATAGCTATTATCGCTCGTCCGCAACCTGCGGCGCAATTTCGTTCACTCATATTTTTCAGCTTTGACTGTTTCAATATGATTCCGCCGCATAAAAAACTCGCGCTGGATTTGGCGCAGCGATACACCTTGTCACGAGCCACATACCTCATCGGCAAGCACCGTCTGGAAATTTTCAGCATTGCCAATAGCTACGAGTTGCTCGATGAGCTTTCCGAAGAAGCTATGAAAGACGAAGTCCTGCCGTATTGGGCGGAAATCTGGCCCTGTTCTTTTGTGCTTGCCGAGTTTATTATGGACGATTTGCCAATGCCCGAAAAACACTGTTTGGAATTAGGCGCTGGCGTCGGGCTGGTTAGCGTCGCTGCCGCAAAAGCAGGGGCGCACATACTTGCCACCGATTACGCGCCCGAAGCTATGGAGTTTATCCGACTTAATTCGTGGCAGAACGAGGTTTTCGTCAAGGCAGAACGCATGGATTGGCGCGATATTCGGCGGACAGACAACTTTGATTTTATTTTTGCCGCCGACGTGTTGTACGAACGGCGCAACCTGCTGCCCGTCGTTTTAGCCGTCGATAAATTACTGAGACCCGATGGGGCAGCATACATCGCCGACCCGCGCCGTGAAATTGCCAAAGACTTTCTTGCGTTAGCATCTGAAAACAACTTTAAAGTCGAAGTCTATTCCAAGCCGCTTCAAACTAGCGACCGGCTGCTCAACATCGACATTTACGAACTCAAAAAACAACCTTGATTTTCATCTATGTTCGACCTTTTCAAGCGCGCGCCCAAACCCAAATTGCTCTGGCAATTCTCGAGCCCAACGCATTACGTATGGCGCGTCATGTTTCTCGATAATGGCTTACTGATCGGCGAGCATCGAGCGGCAAAAGAACGCAAGGTCTCGTTTTTCCTTTTAGACGACGCCTCTGGAAAACCCCTTTGGATGAACTTTGTCTTGACCGATTCCGCTTCTCAAAAACCCATCGGCGAGGGCTGGTGGGTCGGCATTGAAACCGTGCATCGCGACCTGTTTTATTTGCATGGCTATTACAGCCCATCGACACCAGAGCATCTCGGCATCTGGGCATTTGATGCCAAAACCAAAACACATAAATGGGAGCGTCAGGACGTCGGCTTTCTCTGTATGGTCGGCGACGAAATGTTGGTCTACAGAAACATACTTGTCGAGGGCTTTATGGAACGCGCCTTTTTAGTGCTTGACCCCATGACGGGAAAGGAAATTCGCAAGTTCAGCGCGGACGGACTTTTGGCGAATCAGATGCGGGTTTCCGCACCAAACTTTGAGCAGGAACAAGGCGTTACGCTGCCCGATAAAGTTCTGCCGTCCTCGAACCGCTTCGCCGAACTTCAAGCAAAGACCAAGCACCTGTTCCCCTCTGCCAAACTCGTCGATGGGCTTGATGTGATTACGACCAACGAAAAATTCATCATCGGTTTCCATGAACAAACCTCAAACATGGTTAAGACGCAAAGCGGACAGCCACTTCCCGCGCTCGACTATACGATGCGCGTTTTCAGCAACGGCGGCGACCTTCTGTTTGAGGATAAACTCGGCAAAACGATGAGCGGCTTGCTTGCCGACGGGTTCTTCGTGCGCGGCAATAAACTCTACTACGTCAAAGAGCGCGAAACGCTTTGTGCTGCTGCATTATGAGAGCTGTCTCGGCTGCAAGAGACTATCTGTATTTCATCGCCTCATCAAGCGAATACATCGCCATCACCCAGCGGCGA
This sequence comes from [Candidatus Thermochlorobacteriaceae] bacterium GBChlB, assembly GCA_000724175.1. Lineage (GTDB taxonomy): Bacteria > Bacteroidota > Chlorobiia > Chlorobiales > Thermochlorobacteraceae > GBChlB. The sequence continues at coordinate 36,616 of JPGV01000009.1, forward strand.
AACGATTGTTCTGTAAAGTATTGATGATTTTGTTCGGGCGCTAAGTAACTCATACCGCGACGTTCACTATACACATGGAAAATGTTTTTATCGGCCAGATACTCAAACCCGTGCGTTCCCAAAAGCGCGTCTTGCCGCGAAACCTTCCCGACTGTCTTTAAGCGATTGATGAACTCTGCGGCTTCCGATTCGGACATACCTCACAGTGGAACGGTTAAATGAGCGTGCGCTTTTTGTAGAGCCGCACGGCGTCGTCCGTCGTTTTAACAAGGCTTGCCATATTGAGCGGCTTGGTGAAGAATTGATAAATGGTGCGGTTTTTCAGATAAGGCTGCACTTTTTCAAAATCGACGAAGCCCGACATCAAAATCACGAACACGTCTTTGTCAATATCTTTGATGCGCTGCGCGACTTCCAAGCCGTCCATTTCAGGCATCATATAATCTACGACGCAGGCAGCGACCTGTCCTTTATTCTTTCGAATAAACTCGAGCGCTTGCGGCCCGTTGGTGAAGGCCTCAGTTGGATTGGTCATAGAGAAGATCTCTTTCAGACTTACAAGTAAGTCGTTGTTATCGTCAATAATTACAATCATAATTTTTTCGCAGTCGGTTTTCAGATGATGGTGTTTTAACCTGCGGTTTTTGCGTTCAGCGTTGGATGTTTGTCTTGTGAATCTGGGCAGCAATGTCCGGATAATCGGTGATGATGCCATCTACCCCTAAGATAAGCAATCGTTTCATCTCGTCAAGGTCGTTGACCGTCCATGGAATCAGTTTCATTTTCCGCGAGTGTGTTTCTCGAACCAGCGTTTCGTCAACTAACTTAAAATATGGGCTGTAAATTTCAGGGATAAAGTTAAGCCGCGAAAGGTTCTCTTGAAAACCTAAGTTATTCTCGACCAGCAGTGCCAAACACACGCTCGAGTCTATCTCGCGCATGGCGTGCAGCGCCCGCACATCAAACGATTGCACAGTGGAGCGTGCCAGAACGCCCAATGTGTTCAAGTCGGTATAGACGAGTCTGGCAAATTCTTTCGGCTCAGGGTGAAATTTTCCGTCGCCCTCCGGAGTGCATTTAATTTCCACGTTAAAGCGCACCAGTGGCAGATTTTTTTTTCGGCACAACGAATCCACTTGCCGAACCATCTCTGCGACGAGCGGCTTGGAGGCTGGCATTGGCTGTTGCTTCGGGAATCTTGGATGTCCGCGTTTGCCCACATCGAAGCGTGCAATGTCCTCGTAAGTCAGTTGGTATATGTTGTAGCTTGTCTCGTTTGATTTCTCAATGGGCGTGCCGTCGGGCGTCGAGCTGATTTCGCTGGAAAACCATGGCTCGTGCGAGATGACGACTTTGTTGTCTTTTGAAATCACGACGTCCAATTCCAATGTATTCACGCCGAACTCCAACGCTTTGAGAAATGCAGGAATGGTGTTTTCGGGCAAAAGTCCTCGCGCGCCACGATGCCCTTGTAAATCAAATTCTTTTGGGAATGTTCCGTTTGACATTGGCGAAGGCTGTTCTTTAACCGTGCAGCCCAGTAGCATTGTAAAAAACATCATGACAATTCGCTGCATTGACTTCAGTCTTGTGTTTCGCCTTTGGCTTCGATGCCGAGTTTCTTCATCTGGTAGCGCAAGACATGCCGCTCAATGCCAAGTAACTTAGCCGCTCTGAGTTGATTGCCGTCCGTTTCGGCAAGCGCCATGCAGATGTATTTGCGTTCAATTTCGTTCAAATGCTCTGTGAGCGAAAAATTTTCAGGAATTTTTTGTGTGGGCTTTTCGGTCATTGGAACGGGGGAAGCGCATGTTTCCGGCGCCAGTGTCATTGACTCGCTGTCGGGCGGCGAGATTTTTATCGCCAGATGCTCTGGGCGAATCACGCTGCCGTTGGGCGCAATGATGACCGCGCGCTCGATGACGTTTTTTAACTCGCGCACATTGCCTTTCCACGAATACGCAAGCAACGCCCCAACAGCGTCGTCCGAGATTTCCAAACGCTTGCGCATCGCTTGGCTGAAGATATTGAGAAAAAAATCGGTCAGTTGAACAATGTCTTCAGGACGTTTGCGAAGCGCCGGCAGTTCTATTGGCACGACCTGCAAGCGATAGTATAAATCTTCTCGAAATTCGTTTTTTTCAATCGCTGCTGCAAGGTCTTTGTTTGTTGCCGCCACAATGCGCACGTCGGCTTTGATGTCGCGCAGCCCACCCACACGGCGGAACGTCTTGGTCTCCATCACCTTTAAAATCTTTGCCTGCGTTGAAAGCGGCATATCGCCGATTTCATCGAGAAAGAGTGTGCCGCCGTCGGCATATTCAAAGAGTCCAATTTTTTTGCTGCGTGCATCGGTGAAGGCGCCCGGCTCATAGCCAAAGAGTTCCGACTCCAACAGGTTATCAGGAATCGCTGCGCAGTTGAGCTCGACGAACGGTTTTTGTTTTCGCACAGAGGACAAATGAATATACTTCGCGATGTGTTCTTTGCCTGCGCCGCTCTCGCCCAAAATCAGCACCGTTGTGTCGTTGGTTTGAGCGACTTGCGCCGCCATCTCATAGATGTTTTTCATTGCCGGCGACGTGCAGAGTATAAACTCTGTATCAGCGTAGCGTTTGGCGTTTTCTTCGCGCAAAAATCGAATTTGATTGCGCAGCACAATTTTTTCCGCCGTCTTTGAAATCGCCAGTTTCAGGGCATCGAGGTCAAACGGCTTCAAGATGTAGTCCGCTGCGCCGTTGCGCACCGCCTCCAACGCCGTCGGCACGGAGTTATACGCCGTGAGCATCAAAACTTGCACACTTTCATCCATCTTTCGCAGCTCTTTCAGAATGGTAAGCCCATTCATATCGGGCAACATAAAATCCAGCACGACAATGTCGGGCGAGATTTTCTTCGCCACGCTGAACGCTTCTCTGCCTGTTCCAGCAACCTCGACGATGTATCCCTCCTCCAGCAGTGCTTCCTTGATAAACTCTGAAATCGTCGGTTCGTCGTCGACGACGAGTATAGTGTTTGCGTTGGGCAATTTGTTCCTTCTTTCTATGGTTAAATCGCCTCTCCGCGAGGCAAATGTTAGCGGCGATTGTCTTCGCGGTCTGCTTGCTGAGTTTTCGGACGACATTAAACTCGTTCAATCGCGAGGGGCGAGACCGTTCTTTTCGGTTTCCCCCGTGCCCTTGGGCAGAGTCGAACTGCCGACCAAAGGTTTAGGAAACCTCTGCTCTATCCATCTGAGCTACAAGGGCAACTTTTAACGGCACAGCGCAATTCGCTTAGATATGATCGCAGCCGCTATGACTGAACAAGGTGATAAGGGCTTTTTTTCCGCTAAGAATATAAGAACTTCATCATAAAGCAAAAATATTTTGTTTTTGTTGAATATTCACGTTCTCCCGAACATTTTATCGAGTTCCTCGAGCGAGAGCGTGATGACAATCGGTCGCCCGTGCGGGCACACATACGGCATTGAGGTCGCAAAGAGTTGGTCAATCAACACGTTCATTTCGCGGTGCGAGAGCTTATCGCCTGCCATAATTGCGCTGCGACAGGCATAGGATTTGGCGATGTTGTCGCGTTGTTCCAACTGCAGCGTCTCGGCGTAATTTTGATACTGCTCCAAGAGTTCTTGCAGAATTTTTTCTTCTGAGCCGGGACGCACGTCGGGCGGCACGCCTTCAATCAAGATGGAGCGTCCGCCGAACACGCGCATCGTAAAGCCTAAGCGCTCTAAATCGGGCTTGATGGTTTTCAAAATTTCTTCTTCCCACGGCTTGAGTTCAATGCGATGCGGGAACAGCAGTTGCTGCGAGTTGGGAATATCAGCGTTCATTACGGCAACGGCGCGTTCATACAAAATGCGCTCGTGCGCCACATGCTGGTCGATGAGCATTAAGCCCGATTTGATTTGCGTAACGATATATTTGTTGTGTAATTGCCACAGAAAGCGGTCGGTCGGGTTGCGTTCTTCCGCGCCGTCGGTTGATTGATAGATCACTTGATAGGTTTTTGGCGCGGCGGGCGCGGCTGTCTCGAAAAGTTCTTCGGACGTCTGCGGTTCAGAGACATTGGGGGCGACGGCGGACGCCACGTTGCCGCTCTCCTTGCCCACTGTGCGCTGCGGCTCGGCTCTGAACATTTCGGCGGCTTGTTTGTATTCGGCGTAGAGCGCGTTGGTGCTGCGAACTTCTGTCGAGCGGTCGTTGTAGGAAAGCCGCTTGCTTGCACCTGCAAATGTGTGTTCGTCGGTTCGCCTAACGACGCTGCTTGGTTTTTCTTCAAGTGTTACGGCGGGCGAAACATCCATCCCGCTCACCGCACGCCGCACCACCGAATTGACCATGGCATAGACATTGCGCTCATCGTCAAACTTAATTTCCATTTTCGACGGGTGGACATTTACATCAATGTGGCGCGGGTCAATTGTCAGGTAAAGCAGGAAAAACGGCTGTTCGCGCTCGCCCAAAAGTTCGCCGTAGCCTTTTGCGACCGCATGGGACAACATACGGTTTTGCGTGATGCGCCCGTTGACGAATAAAAATTGTTCGTTTTTCGTGCGCTTCATCATCGCGGGCTTTCCGAGAAATCCGTGCAGCGATAGGTAATCGTTTGTTTCAGAAATTTCCAGCAATCCCTTGGAAAAATCTTTTCCGAAAAACACATTAAGCCTCTCTAAGACATCGGCGGAGTCCAACCGAAAGACCTCGTCGCCGTCGCTGATGAACGTCCATCGTATATCGCTGTGTGCCAAGGCTTGCGCTTGAATAATCTCGTAGATGTGCTTGAACTCGGTGGCATCGGATTTGAGGAACTTGCGTCGCGCCGGCACGTTGAAAAACAAATTTCTCACGCTGACACTGGTGCCGTCCGCCGCTTGCGTTTTTTCTACGGTTTGCATGACGCCGCCGTCGATTTTGACGAGCGTTGCGGTGCGATCGTCGCGCCGTTTAGTCTTCATCTCGACCTGAGCGACAGAGGCAATGCTTGCCAAGGCTTCGCCGCGAAAGCCAAGCGTATGCAGCGTTTCTAAATCGCCGACATCGGAAATTTTGCTGGTAGCGAAGCGTTCAAACGACATCACCGCGTCTTCGTCCGACATTCCGCAGCCGTTGTCTATGACTTGAAGCAGCGTTTTGCCTGCATCTTTGATGACGAGCGTTATCTCATTTGCTCCTGCATCAATTGCGTTCTCAAGCAGTTCTTTCACGGCCGAGGCTGGGCGCTGCACCACCTCGCCTGCCGAAATTTTATTGGCAATCGCATCGGGCAATTTTTTAATCAACGACATAATTTCAACTCTGATTTTGAAAGGATAAACCACCTGTGTCCATAATACGGTTTTTACAGACAAGCGCAGATTTCATCTGACGCAAGAGGGCGTTGTTACGCTCGTGTTAAATCTATTTTAAAGTGAAACTTTCTCTATTGGATTCCCCGTTTCTTGTTTTAACTTTGATGCCTGTCATAGCTGCAATGGCGAAAACGATTATCCTAACAGGGGCAACTGGTCTCATTGGCTCGTCCATTTTTGAGAAACTCACCCAGCGAGGCGACCGTGTGATTGTCTTCGCACGCGACCCTGACACTGCAAGAGAGAAATTACCTAACGCCGCAAGCTATGTTCGCTGGGACGCGGAGAAATCCGACGAGCAATCTAACAGCAATTGGCGCAGCTCGATTGGTCAGGCAGATGCAATCATCCACCTCGCGGGTGTTCCTGTTGCAGAGCGTTGGAACGATGAATACAAAAAGCGTATTTACGATTCTCGTATTCTCAGCACCAGAAATTTAGTCTCGGCAATCGAGGCGTCGGCGAAAAAACCAGACGCATTTATTTCTGCGTCAGGCATTGGCTACTACGGCATTCAGCCGCAGCAACATGATGTGCCTGAATTAACCGAGTCAAGTCCAGCCGCAACAGATTTTTTAGCGAACGTCTGTGTGGATTGGGAAGCTGAAGCCTTACGCGCCGAAACGCTCGGTGTCAGAACAGCGGTGATTCGCACGGGTGTGGTTCTCTCGACCAGAGGCGGCGCGCTGGAAAAAATGCTCACACCGTTCAAACTGTTCGCAGGCGGACCGATTGGCGGTGGCGGACAATGGGTTTCGTGGATTCACTTGGACGATGAAGTTGCCATTTTCTTGTATGCGTTGGATAATGCCGGCGTCCGTGGAGCTTTGAACGCCACCGCGCCAAAAGCGGTAACGATGTCCGACTTGGCTCGCAGTTTAGGAAGAGCGCTATCGCGTCCGTCGCTCTTTCCAGTGCCGAAGGCAGCGTTGCAACTCTTGTTCGGCGAAGCAGCCGATGTGGTCGCCGAAGGACAACGCGTCGCGCCGAAGCGATTGACGGAATTGGGATTCCGGTTCTCTTACCAAGATGTGGATGCGGCTCTGAAAGACCTATTAGCGCGCTCTGCCTGAGCACTGATAGGGTCGTTCTTATTGAAGTGGCACATTCGCGCAGCGCGTCGCACCCAAGCCGATTTATATGTTTGGTCAACACTCTAACTCTATCGAAGCGATACAGCGTTATGGCGGACAAAAAAGACAAAAAAGAAGGGCAACTAAATTTCCAATACACCGAGTTGGTTATCTACGGCGTCTTGTTCCTGACGCTTGTCGCATCGGTGTTCGTTTTGAACATCACTATTGCCAACGACAGCCGACGCGATACCGAGCAAATCTTCTGCGCGACAAAGCAGCAAGAGTATTGGCAGCGCTCGCTGCGCAGTTTGCTCAAAACTCAAACCACGCAAGCGGAAGTTGAAGCCATCACCTCTGATTCGCTGCTAATGACGATGCCCGACCAACAAGCGCTGGTCGAAACCAAACGCAAAATTATTGACACGGTCTTTACCAATTATCGTCATACAATTGAGGACTTCAGCAAAACGGTAAAGGCGTTGGATAAGGGCGACGATCAGCTCCGTATTGAAGGCACGGAATACGCCATTGACGCAGTGAAAGACCCGCGCGCGCGCGTCTTCATTGAAGACATTGCGCAGCGTTGGTATCCGCGCGCCGACACCCTGATTGGCGTTTCGCATCAATACGCTGGCACGCGCAAACTCGATGCGAATCTCTTGCTTGCTTCAATCGACTTCGCCATTCAAAACGATGAGAGCATCTTGACGGCGAACCGTGAGTTTATCGTCAAATTAGGTGAGCTATCTACGGAACGCATCAACTCGCTGCAACGCATTCAGATTCTCGCGCTCGTTGCAGGCATCGCCGTGTTTATCGCTATGGCGGTTCGCTTAACGATTTCGCTTCGCAAGCAACAACAAATCATCGCCGAGTCGCAAGGTCAGCTCATTCAATCGGAGAAAATGGCGTCGCTCGGTCAAATGGTCGCTGGCTTGGCGCACGAAATGAACACGCCACTTGGCTTTGTGAGAAATAACGTTGAAATCATCACCGAAAACGAAAAAGAATTTCATCATGCCCTGCAGCAAAGTAGCGCGGTGCTGAAAGACCTCGTTAAAGGCAACTATGCCGATGTGGAGAACAGCATTCCGAAAGCCATTGAGAAAATCAATGAAATCGAGAGCATCGGCATGATTGACGAGAACCGCTCCATGCTCGAGGGCGCCATTCAAGGGTTGGACAGAATCCAAGAGCTTATCATCAACCTCAAAAACTTCTCGCGCCTCGACCAGAGCATGATGCAGAGCGCGAATGTAAACGAATGTTTGGATTCAACGCTTGTCATCGCCAACCACATCTTGAAGCGGCACATGACCGTCGAAAAGCACTATGGTCAAGTCCCGAACATCCTTTGTGCGCCATCGCAGCTTAACCAAGTCTTTTTGAACATCATCACCAACGCGGCGCACGCCACCGAAGACCGTGGACGCGGCACGCTGACACTGAAAACCAGCGTCCAAAAAGACCAAGTGGTGGTTCAAATTTCCGACGACGGTCCGGGCATTCCGAAAGAAATTATCAACAAAATTTTCGACCCGTTCTTCACCACGAAGCCCGTCGGCAAAGGCACAGGCATGGGGCTGTCTATCTCGAAAAAAATTATTGAGGAAGGACACAACGGACGCATTGATGTAAAAACCGAAAAAGGCAAAGGCACCGACTTCTTCATTTACCTGCCCATGAAGAAATCGGAAATTCAAGACAACGAAAAAGTCTTTGATTCTGCGCCGGTCTTTAACTAAAAATTTTATTCAACGACAGGGTTCGCAGTTACGCTCGAAAGCGTTATCTTTGCTAATCCATCATTCACCGAGAAAGCATTACAAACATGGCTGCACCAAATTCTAATATCAACATCTTGCTTGTCGACGACGAACCGCTCGTGCTGCAATCGCTCTCTGCGACATTTCGCCGTCAGTATAATGTCTTCACCGCAAATAACGGCAAAGACGCTATTGAGGTGGTTCGCCAGAACACGATTCACGTCGTTCTTAGCGACCAGCGTATGCCCGGCATGTTGGGACACGAAGTGTTGAGAATTATCAAGACCATTAGTCCCAGCACCATTCGCATTCTGCTGACGGGCTATTCTGACCTCGATGCCATTATGAACTCGGTTAATTCCGGCGAAGTATTCCGTTATCTCACCAAGCCGTGGAAAGTCGACCAGCTGCGCGAAACCGTGAGCGCCGCCGCCGAAATTGCAATGAAGGTCAGCCAAGTTTATCCGAACAAAGCGGACATTATGCGCTCCGGCGCGGCGGCAACCGCTGAAGGAGTTGTCGAGGAGGAGGTTGCGCCGCCGCCCGCGCCGACTGAAAAAGAAAATCTGCTCATCGTCGAGTTCAACCGCGAGCAGCTCAACACGATGATTAAAGTCTTTGAAAAGAAATATGCGGTTTTGCCTGCCGCCTCGATTCAAGAAGCCTTTGACCAAATGTCGAAGAATCAGGTCTCGGTCATGGTCAGCGATTTGAACCTGAACAGCGAAGATGGCTTAGACTTTCTCTACGCGGTCAAACAAGAATATCCGAACATCGTTATTATTCTCTTGACGCAAGTGCGCGACGCGCTCTTGGCGATTAAATCCATCAACGAGTTTCAGGTATATCGCTACCATGTCAAGCCGTGTTCGGTGGAAGATTTAGACAAGACCATTCAATCGGCAATGGCACGGGCGCGCACCTACAAAGTGCAACCGACACGCAACATTCACGCGATTGCCAAAGAAGTTGCGCCCCAACTCGTCGAGAAAGAGGCTACCGAAAAAGGCAACTGGTGGCGTGAAAAACTCCGCGCTGCAAAACGCTTCTTCGGCGGCTAAGCTTTTTTTTACATCGAGCCGTTCTCGTTGTATTTTTGAGCAGCTTTCAAACAAGCTGCTTTTTTATTTCGATAAACAAACGTTATGTATCGCGTAGCCCTGTCCGAATTTGAAGGACCGCTTGACCTTCTTCTGTTTTTCATCAAGCGCGACGAGCTGAACATCTACGACATTCCAATTTCGAAAATCACCAAGGACTTCATTGAATATCTTGACGCGTTGCAGACGCTGAATCTGGAAGTCGCGTCGGATTTTATTTATATGGCGAGTGTTTTAATGAGCATCAAGGCGAAAATGCTTCTGCCGCGTCCCGACCTTGCCGACGGCGAACTCGATGAATTCGACCCGCGCACCGAACTTGTGCAGAAACTTTTGGAATACAAACGCTTCAAAGAAATGGCGGCGGCAATGCAAATGCAGGAAGAACTGCGCCGTAAATTGTTTCCGCGCTTGCAGTTCGAGCATGTCGATGCGCCGCTTGCCGAAGAGTTGCGCCGCCCAACGCTTTTCGATTTGATTCAGGCATATAAATACGCGCTCGACCACGCGCCCAAAAAAACCGTCCACGAAATTCGAAAAATTCCCGTAACAATTGAAGCACAAACCGACTTTTTGTTGCGCCGCTTGAACGAAAAAGTGCAACTCTCGTTCTTCGAGCTCGTTTCCGAGTTTGACCGTATCACGATTGTTGTAACATTTCTTGCCGTGCTGGAAATGGCAAAAAGCCGTTTGGTGTCCATACTCGTGCGCGACGACCACAACGACTTTTGGATTTCGCGCAAAGAACATCTCAACTAATTTTTCAACTCATTTACTTTCAAACCATTGCTATGCCAGACATTGCCGCCTTCAAAGGAATCGTCTATAACAGCGACCGCGTTGGCAACTATGAACATGTCTTGTGTCCGCCTTACGACGTGATTCCGCCCGATATGCAAGAGGCGCTTTACGCCCAGTCCGATTACAACGCCGTGCGACTCGAGCTGCCCAAAGAAGACAACAAATACGACATCGCAGCAGAACGCCTAACGACTTGGCTTCGCGACGGCATTTTAAAGCAGCACGATACAGACGCTATTTACCCTTATCACCAAACCTTCACCACGAAAGACGGCGCACGCTACACGCGCAAAGGCTTTATCGCACTCTGTAAACTTTATGAATTTGACAAAGGCATTGTATTGCCGCACGAGCGGACTTTGTCGGGACCGAAGAAAGACCGCTTGCAACTTTTCATTAAAACGAAAACCAACATCAGCCCAATTTTCGGACTCTACGGCGATAAAGAAAAAATCGTTGACCGTGCGATTGACGCTTTCACTGCGTCGAGCCGCCCTTACATCGACGCGGAAGATTACCAACACACGCGCAATTTGGTTTGGAAATTAGACGACGCCGAAATTATCCAAACGGTCAAATCTGTCTTGCGCGAAAAACAGATGTTCATCGCCGACGGACATCACCGCTACGAAACCGCCATTGCCTATCGCAACCTTCGACGCGAGGAACATCCGCACTACACCGGCAACGAAGCGTATAATTACATCATGATGTTTATGACGAACATCTATGACGACGGGCTGGTGGTGTTTCCGACACATCGATTGGTTCATAGCCTGCCAACGCTTGATTTGACTGGGCTTTTGGAGAATCTTCATGCGTTTTTCGGCGTTCAGGAACTTGCCGACAAAAAGAAAGTAAAAGACTTTCTCGCGCTCTATCCGCATGGTGCATTTGGTTTGGTTACTAAAGAAAAATTCTACGGTGTGCATTTGGCGAGCGATTTGGATAAAGCCATTCCCGAAGCATTGCCGCGCGAATTGAAGTCGCTTGACGTGGTCTTGCTACATCACTTGATTTTAGGTAAAATGCTCGGTATCACGACGGAGGCGCAGGCGCTGCAAACCCATTTGAATTATTCGAAGGACTTTGACGAGGTATTCAATGTGGTCGAGAGCGGCAAAGCGCAACTTGGATTTTTGATGAACCCGACGAGCGTCGCGGAAGTCGAAGCCGTCTCGAGAATCGGCGAAGTGATGCCGCAAAAATCGACATTCTTTTATCCGAAAGTTCTCACGGGCGTGGTGATGAACTCGATTGCTTAGAAGTAAAGACACCTTTGTTCCATATCCGTATAAGAGACGAAATTTGTTAATCCATTTGAGTTTTCTTGATTGATGCGATACAAAATTCTTTGGGCAGACGACGAGATTGATTATCTAAAACCGCACATTATGTTTTTGACCGACAAGGGTTACGATGTAACAACCGTCGCCAACGGTGAAGACGCAGTACAACTTTCGCGCGAGACGAAATTCGACATTGTGTTTTTAGATGAACAAATGCCGGGCATTGGCGGCTTGACCGCGCTGTCGGAGATAAAATCCATCTCGCCCTCGACGCCCGTCGTGATGATTACGAAGAACGAGACGGAGTCGATTATGGAAAAAGCGATTGGCAAAAAAATTTCGGAGTATCTTATTAAGCCCGTCAATCCGAATCAAATTTTGCTGGCGTGCAAAAAGCTCTTGGAGTCGGAGCGGCTGAAAGGCGACGCCGTTACGCGCGATTACATTCAGGAGTTCAATCGTATTTCACAGGAACTCGTTACGCCGCTCACGGCTGAACATTGGATAGATATTCACTCTCGGCTGGCGCAATGGGAAGTGGAATTAGACAGCCACCCGCATGTCGATTTACGCCAAACGCTGCTCGACCAAAAGCGCGAGTGCAACTTGGAATTTGGAAAGTTCATTGAGCGTAGCTACCGCAACTGGATTCACAGCGATAAAGGTAACCGGCCAATGCTCTCGGTCGATGTGCTTGAAAAAAAAGTCGCACCGGAAATTCAGCCGGGCAAGTCGGTCTTTCTCTTTGTCGTCGATTGCCTGCGGCTTGACCAATGGTTGGTGATGGAAAAAATCTTGCACCCAATGTTCAAAGTCGAGCGCGATGCATACATCGGCATTTTGCCTTCTGCCACGCCGTATGCACGGAACTCGATTTTTAGCGGGCTGTTTCCCGCCGATATGGAAAAACGCTACCCAACGCTCTGGGCGGACAATCAAGACGACGAACACAGCAAGAACAAATACGAAGCTGAATTTCTGCAAGACTTCTTCACGCGCCGACGTATTGCTGTCAAAGATGTCAAATACGCTAAACTCGTCAGCGCGGACGACAGCCGACAATACGAGCAAGGCATCGGCACACAATTGAAACATCAACTCAACGCAGTGGTGGTAAACTTCGTCGATATTCTCGCGCACAGCCGTTCTGATTCGCAGCTCATCAAAGAGCTTTCGCCCGACGAGTCCGCGTTTCGCTCGCTGACAAAAACGTGGTTCGAGCATTCGGCGTTTTTGCGCATGCTCAAAACGCTCTCGAAACAAAAAGCAACGATTTTAATTACGACTGACCACGGCAGCATTCGTTGCATGCGCCCGACGAAAGCCATCGGCGACCGCGAAGCCTCGACGAACCTGCGCTATAAGTTCGGGCGAAATTTGCAATGCGAACAAAAGAACGCCGTCTATATCAAGACACCGAGCGACTACCGTTTGCCCAATCACGGCTTGAACGTGAATTACATCATTGCCAAAGAAGATTATTATTTCGTTTATCCGACGAATTATCATAAATACGTCAATCAATACAAAGATTCCTTTCAGCATGGCGGCATTTCGCTTGATGAACTCGTCGTGCCGATGATTCGACTAACAGCAAAGTGAATTTTTGACCAAAAATTTTCTTTCACGCGGCAGCGAAGAAACCCGCGAATATGCTCGCCAGTTTGCTTGCACGTTGCAGCGTGGCGACGCCGTTGCGCTTACGGGCGGACTCGGCGCGGGCAAAACCGAATTCACGCGCGGCATTGCCGATGTGTTCAATGTTTCTGCCGATGTAACCAGCCCGACCTTCACGCTGCTCAACATCTACAACGGCACATGGCGTGGCGAAAGCGTGTCGCTCTACCACTTCGATTGGTATCGCTTGGAAACCCGCAATGAGCTCTACAACATTGGAATCGACGAGTATCTTTACGGCGATGGGATTTCGATTATCGAATGGGCTGACCGATTCTTGGACGCCCTTCCGAAACACAGCCGGCGCGTCAACATTGATGTTGTCGGCGAGACGGAGCGCTTGATTATCATCGAGGGTGGTTTGCCGATTGCCCGCGCCACTTTTTAACGCCATGAAGTTACTTGCAATTGAATGTTCTCACCCGCCCATGAGCGTCGCCGTTCAAGCGGACGACCGTGTTGTTCTCAAGGTCGGGTCGGTCTGGCAAAAAACATCGGAAGAGATTATCCCGCTTATTGACACGGCGCTGAACGAGGCAGGACTCTCGCCGCATGACTTAGATGCCATTGTTATCTCCGAAGGGCCGGGGTCGTTTACCGCCTTGCGCATCGGGTTCTCAACGGCAAAAGGGCTTTGCTTTGCACTGGAAAAGCCGCTGGTCGCCGTCGGCACGCTCGATGCAATCGCTGCATCAGTCGCTCACGATGTTGAATCAGAAACGATTGTGTCGCTTATTTATTCAAAGGCAGACGAATTTTACGTCGGCATCGCAAGCCGAAATACCTTGATTTATCAAGCCTTCACAACCGATGAACCGTCGGTAAAAAAAACTTATCTAACAATTTCCGAACTCGAGGAGCGCCTTGGGAAAGGAACTGATGCAGTGGTTGTTGGGCGTGTTGCTGAGCGGTGGCGCGATGTGTTGAATGAGAAATTTCATTGGAAAGACGCAACTCAGTTTTCAGCGCAGACCTTGCTTGGGCTTGGCGAGGAAAAATTGCGCCGTAAGCGCTTTACCGCGCTCGAGACAGCCGAGCCGTTTTACATCAAACAGTTTGAGGCGAAGACCAGCGAGAGAAAATTTTTCGGATGACATTTTGCTTGTGCTGGCGCACGTCTTGCGCTGGCGCACGTTTTTATTCTTCACAGGAAATTTTAACTTTCACTGTTGGTGTTACATCAGACGTTTCGTCCTCTGTAATCTTTTAGAAAAACAACTGAAATGATGACTATGATTCGCCTGTCCGTCGCTGCCCGCGTGCTGCTTCTATTGGCTGTTGCGGGATTCGTCTCTGCTTGCAGCGTTACAGAATCCGTAACACGGGAGACCGCTCAAAAACCGCCGGTCGTCCGTCAGCGTCCCGCCGAAGACCGCGATAAAGCCATGCAATTTTTTGTGAGCGGCGGTCTTTATGAAATCAAAGAGCAGTTCTCGCAAGCCGTGTTGGAATATCAAGACGCGCTGCGCTATGCGCCTAACGAAAGTGCGATTCACTTTGCCCTTGCCAAATCTTATCGTCGGCTCAATAAGCTGGAGACAGCGATTTACCACGCGAAGAAGTCCGTCGAACTCGATGCGTCGGAAAAGTGGTATTTCGATTTGTTAGGACAACTTTACTTCGAGGCGCAGGAGTTCGAGAAAGCCGCCGATGCACTCGAGAAGTTCTGTCAAAAAGATCCGACCAACACTGCTGCGCTCTATTTGCTCGCTGCCGCTTACGGTGCTGCCGAAAGCTATGACAAGTCGCTCGCCGTCTACGACCGCATTCTACACTCGTCAGGCGCAGATATGGAGGCGTTGTATAAGAAACTGCTCTTGCTTGTCCAGATGAAGCGCGACGACGACGCGCTAATGACGCTGCTCCAAATGATTATCATCGACCCGAACAACACAGAGCTTTATCAAATGCTCGGCGAACTCTACATCAAGTCGGGCAGATATGACGAAGCCTTGGGTGCGTTTCAAGAAATTATCGAGCGCAATCCAAACGATATGCGCGCGCTGGTCGGCATGTCAGAGATTTACATCAAGAAGCGCAACTGGCTGAAGTTTGACAACTTCGTCGATAAAATGTTTACCGATGCCAACCTCTCGCTCGATGAAAAACTGAACATTGGCGAACTCTATCTCGGACGCGCCGGAAAAGATTCTACCATGTTGCGACCGACTGAAATCGTGATGCTGAAGTTGCAAAAGCAGTATCCGAAAGAGTGGAAACCGTATTGGTTTTTGGGCGTTGTGCAAATGGAGCAACACAATCTGGACGGGGCGATACAAAACTTCAAAGTGCTGACGACCATCAAGCCCGACCTTACGGTTGGCTGGGAAAATTTGGGCATTGCGTATTTGCAAAAAGGCGACCATGTATCGTCTATTGCTGCGTTTAAATCCGCATTGAAGAAACTCCCGAAAGCACCGTTCCGCCTGAAAATGCTGCTCGGCTTTGCGTTGAACCAAGCAGGTCAAGATTCCGAAACGATTATTACACTTGAAGACGCCCTCAGAAGCGATGAGAGCATCGGCGCAGCAGAAAAAGTGCAGATGTATAGCACGCTCGGCATTGCTTACGACCGCTTGGGCAAATACCTTGAAAGCCAGCGCAGTTACGAAGAAGCCTTGAAGGTCGACCCCGAAAATGCCTTGGTGTTGAACAACCTTGCGTATTCGCTTTCGGAGCGCGACCAGCAATTGGAGCGCTGTTTGGAAATGGCAAAGATTGCCGTGCAAAAAGAGCCCGACAACGGCGCGTTTTTGGATACCATCGGCTGGGTCTATTTCAAACTCGGCAGATACGAAGATGCTCGCGTGTGGATTGAAAAAGCCGTCGCCGCCGGGCGCAGCAGCGCCGTCGTGATTGAGCACTTGGGCGATGTCTACCACAAACTCGGCATGCGCGAGAAAGCAATGGAGTATTGGCAACAGGCGCTCGACTTGAACAAACAAAATGTCTCGCTTCGCCAAAAAATGAACGCGAACCGATAAACTCACCGACATCGCTTCTCCATCGGTCAGAGGCGTCAGGGCGCTCCGTTAAAAAACCGTTGGGAATTTTGGCGCGGCTCGATTAAGTTATGGAGAAAAATTTGATAACTCTTATCAACTTAATCAGCTATGTCAAATGCAGTCCGCGAACCACAATCGGTTCCGGTCGACCTGCATATGCACACAACTTGTTCAGACGGAAAATACGCGCCCAAAGAACTTGTGGAAAAAGCGTATCAGGTCGGCTTGAAAGCCATCAGCATTACCGACCATGACAATTTGGCGGCGATTGCCGACGCAAAGCCGCTCGCCGACGCCCTCGGCATTGAGCTTATCAATGGCGTCGAGGTCAGCACATCTCACTTAGGCAAAGATGTTCACATTTTAGGATACTTCATTAAAGAAGGCACTGCGCTGTGCGGGTATTTAAGTGATTGCCGCGAAAAACGACTCTATCGCACAGAGCGCATCGTCGAGAACCTTAAAAAGTTGGGCGTCCATATCACCGTCGAGAAAGTCATTGAAAAAGCCGCGAATGGCTCGGTCGGCCGCCCGCACATCGCCGCCGTTTTGCAAGAAAGCGGCTATGTTCAAAACTACAACGAAGCCTTTGCCAAATACATTGGCTCGCACAGCCCCGCCTACGAAAAAGGCATTGATACTGAACCGGCCGAAGTCATTCGCCTGATCAGCGAGGCTGGCGGCTTGTCGTTCTTGGCACATCCCGGTCGGTTTGTGCCAGACGACACCATTCGCTTTTTAATTGACGAGGGTATCGATGGATTGGAAATTGTTCATCCCTCGCACGATGCAGAACGGCAGGAGTTTTATCGTGCTATCGCCAACGAGTATTTTCTGTTGATGTCGGGCGGCTCGGATTATCACGGCGTCAAGCCACAGGACGATGAGAACTTTGGACAAATGTTCGTCAACTATACTTGGCTACAGAAGATGAAAAATCGTCTTGCGTTGTAACGCCAATCCTGTCCTCTTTCCGTGTCTCTCCTCCGCTGAACAGCGCGTAAACCAAGAAGGCGTCCGATGTTCGGACGCCTTCTACAATTACAGCCAAAGGACAGTCATTACTTCTTGTCCGCTTCGAGGCTGTCTTTTTTCGCCAAGAGTTCTTCCTGCGTTTCTGGGAAGTTCGGGTCGGCGACACAGCAGTCGACTGGGCAGACGGCAGCGCATTGCGGCTCTTCGTGGAAGCCGACGCACTCGGTGCATTTATCGGGAACGATGTAGTAGAGCGAATCGTGAAGCGGCGCATAAGTTTCGCCGAAGAGCGTCCAGTTTTTGCCGCCTTCGTAGATGGCGGTGTTCGGACATTCTGGTTCGCAAGCGCCACAGTTGATGCACTCTTCTGTGATCATTAAGGCCATGGTGTTGTCTCCTTGGTTTAGTGTTAAGTATGATTGATTAAAAAAACTTTTTTGGTCAATGACACTGTGTAAAAGCGGCTTGTCGTTGTATAAGTTTCTTTTTGGGAACTGTGGCAATCTTATACGGCGTCTAAATAATGTCGCTAACAGTTTACGTTTGGATTTTCACAGCGTTTCCACAATCATGCCGCTTGCTTCCCCGCCGCCGATGCAGATTGCCGCCAAGCCGCGCTTCAAGCCGCGTTGTTTCAGGGCGTGAATGAGCGTTACTAAAATTCGATTTCCGCTTGCGCCAATGGGATGTCCTAACGCGACTGCGCCGCCGTTGACATTCAACTTCTCGTGCGGAATACCTAATTCTTTTTGTGCTGCCAAGGCGACAACGGCAAACGCTTCGTTGATTTCAAAGAGGTCAATGTCTTTAATCGTCAAATTGGCTTTTTTCAACACTTTTGGAATTACGTCAATCGGTGCCGTCGTGAACCATTCGGGCTTTTTCGCTGCTGAGGCAAATGCAACGATTTTCGCAAGCGGTTTCAAGCCTTGTGATTTAACGACGTTGCCTGACACCACGACCGTTGCTGATGCGCCATCGTTGAGCTTCGAGGCATTTGCCGCCGTTACCGTCCCGTCTTTTTGGAAAGCCGGTTTCAGCGTCGGAATTTTTTCGGGTCTGAAATTTTTTGGTTCTTCATCTTCGCTCACGGACACTTTTTTGCCTTTTTCTTCCCACTCTACGGCGACGAGTTCCGACGCAAACCAGCCCTTTTCTTGGGCTTCAATGGCGCGCCTATAGCTGCACATGGTAAATTCGTCTTGTGCCTCGCGCGAAATATTGTATTCTTTGGCGCAGAGTTCGGCGGCGTTGCCCATTAAAAACTTGTTGTAGACATCATATAAGCCATCGTATTGCATCGAGTCGATAATTTCGCCGTTGCCGTATCGATAGCCGCCGCGCGCTTTCGGAAGTAAATACGGCGCGTTGGTCATGGATTCCATTCCGCCCGCTACAATCACATCGGCATCGCCGAGCATCACGGCTTGCGCTGCAAGCATTGTAGCTTTCAATCCTGACCCGCACATTTTATTTATCGTTAGGGCTTCGGTCGAGACTGGAAGTCCGCCGTAAATCGCTGCCTGACGCGCCGGTGCTTGCCCTAAGCCTGCGGTAAGCACATTGCCCATGATGCACTCTTGCACATCAGTTTCCGCAAGCCCTGAGCGTTTCAACGCTTCTTTGACTGCGACTGCGCCGAGTTCGGGAGCGGATTTGGCAGCAAGACTTTGTTGAAAACTTCCAATCGGCGTTCTTGCTGCGCCAACGATATATGTTTCTTGCATTTGTTGAGGTCATGAACTTCTTGAAAATTCGCGGGCGCAACTTAGCAAAAACAGTTCTCTCGACAAATGAAACCGCTTGTCTGGACGGTGTCTAAATACTTTGCGCAGTCAAACCGCTCATGGTTTGGAACACTGCTATACATCGTTGCTTTAGCCATTGCATTGCACAACATACGGAGCCGTGTGTTATTCGTCTTCTGATTTTGGCTTAGGTGGCGGCGGCTGATGCAGAATAGCTTTGAGGGCTTCGCCAACTTTGTCTGCATCGGCGTAATCTTGACGCGCGTTGAGAAGCGGCGCGTAATACGGCGACGGTTCTTCCACAAACTGCGAGACCAAGCCATAGACACGGCGAGGCTCTTCGTTGAGCACTTCCTGAACGCGCTCCGTCAAGCCGGGATTGGTTTTCTCTAACTCGCCGAGCAAAATTAAAATCAGTGCGCGGTTCAAGGAGACTTCGTAAATCAAATTTTCAATCTCCATCGCCGTTGGCATTTTCGCCTGCGGGTGTTTCATAGTGTTGCTAATTGGTTGAATAATTACGCCGCGATTTGGCTTCTTTGCGGCATCGGTCGGAACAGTATTTGACGTCGTCCCAATTTTTCGCCCACGCCTTGCGCCATGCCATCGGACGCTTGCACTGCTCGCATATTTTTTCGGGCAATGTGGACTTTGTGTATCGAGTCTTTTCGGTTTTCATTACGTTGCGATGTAACTTAAACAGTCGCCGCTCAAACATCAGTGTGTAGACAGCGACACTTTTTGAGAATGCTAAACTTGCTTGAAACGTTTATGCCATCGTTGTTCGATTCTATTATGCCCATCAACGCAAAGTTCGTTGAAAATTTTACGCCGCGTCTCGCCGACAACGCGCTTCAACTTGGCGATCTTGCGCCTGACTTTGAACTGCCTGACCATACAGGCACACCTGTCAAGCTCTCGGATTTCAGAGGCAAACCTGTGTTGCTCGTTTTTACACGCATCTTTACCGATAAAATTTTTTGTCCGTTATGCTATCCGCATTTACTTGGGCTGCGAGCCGACACAGAAAATTTTAGAGCGCGCGGCGCTGAAATCGTTCTGGTCAATTCCACTTCAATTGAGATGACACGGCAAATCGTGCAAGAGCAGGGATTTACATTTCCAACGCTCAGCGATGCGGAGTGGCGTGTGTTTGGACTTTACCGTCTCGGTGCTGCGCTTGGCGCGCCGCTGCCCGCGCAGTTTTTACTCGACCGAAACGGCATTGTTCGATTTAAGTATGTGGCGGGCACCGACCTCTCCAATCAACTGCCATTTCATCCTGAAAATGCACAGATGCTTGCACTGATTGATGCACTCAACCAAGACAACACCGCGCCGTAACTCACATCACACCAGCCTGAATATGCCAAAGCAGTGTAGAATGTTTTTTAATTTGTTCGTGTAAGCTATGCCAGACATACCCAATGATTCATCGCCCACCAATGCGCCTAAGTCCAAACGTTTGGAGGCGTTGAACGATGCAACGCTCGAGGCGCGTCTGGCAAACACATCGGGCATTCGAAAAGACAAAGGCGACACGCCGACCTTCAAGCCGACCAAGTTTGAACTGCTGATAAAGTTTTTAAAGCCAATCACATGGGTGCCCGTGATTTGGAGTTTTGTCTGCGGCGCAGCCGCCAGTGGCAACTTCGGCTGGTCAAATCTGGGCGACCTCGTCTTTTGGCTCGGCATCTTGCTAACCGGGCCGCTTGCAACAGGCGTATGCCAAATGTTGAATGATTACTTCGACCGAGACCTCGATGGCATCAACGAACCGACACGTCCAATTCCAGCAGGCGACATCTCACTACGCGATGCAACCATTCTCATTTCAATTTGGTCTTTGCTTACCGTCGCCGTTGCGTCCTTGATTCACCCGTTTGTCGTCATGCATGTGATTCTCGGCATTATTAACGCGCATCTCTATAGCGCAAACCCGATTAAACTCAAAAAGCGGTTGTGGTGGGGGAATATCATTGTGGCGTTTTCTTACCTCGTTTATCCGTGGCTCTCGGGCGAAGTTACCTATCGCGGGGAGATTACAACAGGCTCAATCGTGATTGCGCTTTGTTACGCCCTTGCCAGCACAGGGACAATGACCGTGAACGACTTTAAATCCATTGAAGGCGACGAGCACGTCGGGATTCGGACGTTGCCTGTCGTCTATGGCGAAACACGTGCCGCCGTGATTGCTGCGCTGCTTATCAACATCGGGCAGATTGCCGCCGCGCTCTATATGCTCTGGCTTGGCAAATGGGCGAATGCCGCGCTCGCGGGCGCGTTTGTCGTGCCGCAAATTTTTCTACAACGTAAGCTCATTGAATCGCCACGCACCAGAGATGTGTGGTATAACGCCCTCGCTCAAAATTTTCTTGTCGCAGGCATGATGGTCTGCGCGCTGGGACTGAACCGCCCGTAAAAAATAACATCGTTCAAACTTTGGAACTCATCGTCATTGCGCTGGTCTCGTTTGTGGCGTCGGGTTTAACGCTCTTTTCGGGCTTCGGGCTTGGCACTATCCTAACGCCCGTGTTTGCGCTATTTTTTCCCGTCGATGTTGCGATTGCGCTCACGGCAGTTGTACATCTCGCCAATAATTTTTTCAAACTGGTGTTGCTCGGAAAATTCGCCGATAAGGACGTCGTCGTGCGTTTCGGCGTTCCTGCAATTTTGTCGGCGATGGCGGGCGCATGGCTTTTAAATCAACTCACGACGCTGCCCGCGCTGCTCTCTTACCATGCCTTTGGAAAACAATTTGTCGTAACGCCTGTCAAATTTTTCATTGCGCTCTTGATGCTGCTCTTTGCATGGGTTGAATTTTCATCGCTCGCCGAAAAAGTTACGGTTGATAAAAAATACTTGCCGCTTGGCGGCGTGTTGTCAGGATTTTTCGGCGGCTTGTCGGGCAATCAGGGCGCGCTGCGCAGCGCGTTTTTAATTCGATGCAACCTTGAAAAACAGGCATTCATTGCCACTGGCGTTTTGATTGCGTGCTTGATTGACATCTCGCGCCTTCTCTTTTATCGAGAGCGCTTTACCTATGCGCTTGTCTCGGAAAATTTATGGACGCTCGTGGCGGCGATACTTGCTGCATTTCTTGGCGTCTTCATTGGGGCAAGGCTGGTTGAGAAAATTACCATGAAAGCTGTTCAAGTGGCGGTTGCCGTTGGTCTTGTCATTATCGCTTTGCTCTTGGGAAGCGGCGCAATTTGACTTAACTTGCTTTTAGCACAGCGTTGCTTGTTCAACGCGAAACATTATGGAAAGGAGAACTCTATGTCAGTCGTCAACGCGCCTCGTGAGAACATGCTTGAGCGCACAAATGAACTCTTGCCGCCGCCGACCATTGCCTCTTCGCGGAACGACGCCCTTGCTGCCGCGCATTTCGGGAAGGCACTTCCTCAAGCGCAACCACAACGGCTGTGGACGCATCTCATCGGCGGAGCAATTTACTCGCTGGTTTTTTGGTGGCTCTCAACCGCCGCCATTATTTATTTCAATTTTCAACCTGAAACGCGGGCAGTGGTATTTTGGCTGACCTTCACGCTTGCCTGCGCGGCAATTTACTTGCTCGTTACACATCGCAACGACGCCAGCGTTAGAGGTGCGTATATCACCTTTACGGCGGCAGCAGTGGTATGGGCGTTCGTGGAAGTAAGTTTCTATACAGGCTATATTGTCGGGCCTCAGGTGCGCCCGCTTTTTACGATTGGACCATCGTGGCAGGCGTTTCACCAAGCCGTGCATCGGAGCTTATACCACGAGGTGATGGTTTTGGGCGGCGCAGCAGGAATGATTACGCTGTGGTTCTTCTCAAAAAATAAATTCGGCGTGCAGACGTTCCTCATCTTTTGGCTGATGCATCAATCGGCGAAGTTGAACATTTTTCTCGGCGTTACCAACACGGGAGGAGAGTTTTTGCCCGATACAGTGTCGAGCTTGAAGCCGTATATGACCGTCGCCGCGATGAATTGGCTATTTCCGATTTCCGTTACGGTGGCGACCATTGCCGCCTACCAATTGATTTCAAATACATGGCGCGCGGAAGAGACATGGAAAAAGGTCGGACATATTCTCGTGGGCATGATGGCGTTGCTCGCCGTGCTGGAACATTGGATGCTCGTTCTGCCGCTCGATGGAAGCCTGTGGGATATTGCCGTGCCGCATCTGCGACATCCATGAACATCAAATAGCACCATGTTCATCTTTGTCGTAAGAGCCTAATATCAACAACTCTTAACCAACACACCTGATATGTCAACGCCTAATTATGATAAGTTCAAAGTCATCGTATTGGTTATTTTAGTAGTGGGAGTTTCCCTCGGAATACCAATCATTTCGCTTCTCGACCCCACCCTCATTTTTTCAGGGCAGATTCCGAGTTACCATTATTCGGGGCAATTTGGAATTCACATACTTAGTTCTCGCGCGGAAAAAATTGATGTTGGATTTCGGGGCGACGCGCCGTTTATCTGGATGGCATCGCTGAAAAACGCTATGACCCGCAATTTTAGCGGCCGTCTCGATATCATCAACCCGATTGAAAAAAAAAAATTGGTCACTTCGCTTAGCGATGAACAGTTAGGCTCGCCTGGAACTTCTGTGAGGGAGTTGTCGCGCTGTGGCGAGTATTTCGCCACAGTACACGGAGGCAACTTACAACTTCGAGCCGCAGACGGCGAACTGGTGGAAAACAACGAGACGCTCGCTAAAAAATTTCCCGAACTCGGAGCGGGCATTGGAAAAGCGGAGAAACCATTCGGCGGAGACAACCATTTTCTCCTGACAACGAAAGACGGCTTTCAATACTGGTATTTCCCGCTACAACAAGTTCTGCTTACAGAACAGCAGTATCGTGAGAAGGAAAAAAAGGTCTACGCCTACGACGCGCCGATGGACACGACTGATAAAGACTATGAATTGCGGTATATGTGGGGACTTTCAAAGAAAACCGACGGCGTTAGGCAACAGCTTTACCTGACCGAGAAATACCATCTATCGCTTGCGCCCGATTTCAGGCCAGGATCCTTAGAGAATCTGTTTAACGATATAGAGCGTTTTGCGCGTGATGCGGAACGCGGCTTGAGCAAGAGCAGACAGAATCAACGTTTAAGAAGCGAGAAATTAGTGATGGTTGCAGCGGACGTGTTTTTAGACGGAAAAATTCTGGCGTCCGATTCGCGCTACTGCGTTGTCTTACACAGCCAAACCATTGAGCCAGATGCTGATAAAATTTTGAGCTGCGTGAACCGCGAGGGGAAGATGTTGTGGCAAATCACTGCACCGAAATTCAAATCGTTGGAGGAAGCCCGCAGCAACGACCTTTCGGGCGTCATTGGCAAAAACGCAGTGGCAATTATCAACAATGCATATAGAAACAGAGCGGCGTGTGGGCTTGATATTCAAACAGGCAAGCTATTATGGGAATTTAGCGCGTTCTGACTGCAACTTGCATCTTCAAAAGGTAGCCAAAATGGTTTCGCCTGCGGTAACATTGTCGCCAAGACGCACATTTATCGTGGCGCTCTTCGGCAAAAAGACATCCACGCGCGAGCCAAATTTTATCATGCCGAACCGCTCGCCGATTTGAACCTCGTCGTTTGGCTTTAAATCGCACACAATTCGCCGCGCCACATAGCCTGAAATTTGCTTGAAGAACACCTTGACCCTGCCGTTCTCGATGCCGATTTCGGTGCGCTCGTTGCGCTCGCCCGATGCATGGTCAAACGCCGCGATGTAGTCTCCTTCAATGTATTTCAGATGCGTTACTTTTCCCGTGAGCGGAATCCGATTGACATGAACATTTATCGGCGACATAAAAATGCTGACCTGCGTCGCCGAGCCGCCAAAAAAGTGATGCTCGACATCTTGGATTAAAACCACTTTGCCGTCGGCAGGCGACACGACAACGCCGTCTTTCAAGGGCGGTGTGCGACTTGGGTCACGGAAAAATTGCAGCGCGAAAAGAACGAGAAAAACGGCAATCGCCAACAGCGGCACGCCAATCGCAGTCGGTAGGAAATGCGCAACCGCAGCGATGAGAAGCGAAATCAGCGTAACTTTTGCGATGGTCGAGTAGCCGTAGGGCGTTATCATAGCTTGAGGTTTGTATCTCGAAAACTTGGCGCGAAAATACAATGAACGCGGTTGAGAAAAAATTTTTAGAGCATTGCCAAAAGCGAAAACTCTTTTCAAAAAACGAGCGCGTGCTGATGGCACTCTCTGGCGGCGCGGATTCCGTTGCGCTGCTTTGTTTGCTTTCCGCCATTCAGCCCGTTCTGAAACTCACACTGGCCGCCGCCCATTGCAATTTCAGGCTGCGCGGCACGGCAAGCGACAGCGATGAAACTTTCTGCAAAAAATTATGCGCAAAGCGAAACATCCCACTTTTCTCAACGCGCTTTGAGACGAAACGCATCGCCGCTGAAAGGAAAACTTCGCTCGAAGAAACCGCCAGAAATTTACGCTACGCTTACTTTGAGGAAATTGCAGAAACGCACAACTTCACAAAGATTACAACCGCGCATCATGCCGACGACAATGTCGAGACGATTCTCTTCAATCTCTCTCGTGGCTCATCCATTCTGGGGCTTTCGGGCATCGCTGAACAACGCGGCAGTATCGTGCGTCCAATGCTTTACCTTTCTCGCGCGGATATTTTAGACTATCTGAAATCGAAGCGACAACGCTATCGCACCGACGCCAGCAATTTTTCCGACGACTTTGACCGGAATTTTATTCGATTGCGCGTCATTCCCCTTCTTGAAAAGCGGTTCAAGCATAAACTTTCGGCGAACCTTCTTCGGCTTGCGGCAAATGTAACTGAACTTGCAGCATTTTTAGACGAGCATCTTGAACAACTTGCGCAGAAAAAAACACTCGACCTTGCACAAGGCAGGTTTCAGGTCGCCGACTTGAAATCGCTCACGCCGTTTGAGCAAAAAGAACTCTTCAAGCGCGCGCTGAAGCGTTTTTCAATTGAGCCAAACGCGACGCTGCTTAGCGACCTTGTGCATTTATTACAGACACAATCGGGACGGAAAATTGTCGTCAGCCCTGCCCTACAAGTTCACTGGAAAGGCAAAGAAATTCTGTTCGTGAAAATATAGATTGCGTTGAACTTTACTTCTTACCTTCTACGCTCTTTCTTTGCCGCTTGCGAGCGTTTGCGCCGCCCAGCCTGCCCAATTTTGCAGCCAACTCACGCTTCCCGACACGCCTAATTTTTGATACGCGATTGCAAAAATCTTTGGATATGTTGCGCCAACAGTCAAAATCAGCGTCGTGAAATCAGCAAGCGACATCTCGTCTCGAAACATTGTTTCGCGGTAGCGCGGCGGCAGTTTATCCAACACTTTCATAATCTCGTTCATCAAATCATTCACAAAATTTGGCTCATCGGTCGCCTTATTGAAGCACATAAATTTCATCAGATTCGACATAATCGCCACATTTGGTTCGTAGGCGTTGATGTGTTCCAAGCGCGTTTTATCGAGCGCATTTTGTTCTAATGCAACGGCTAATTGACCCGCTGTGCGCTCTAAATTCCGCACCATTGACCCAAATCCGCAAAATGTAAGCGGCGAGGACAGCGACGCTGCGTCGCCAAACAATACCACTCGGTCGTCCGCCGTTACCCGCGTCTTTGAAAATCCTTCATGGTGATATGCTGGTATAATTCCAAAAACAGGTTTATGAATTTTAAACTGCGCCGATGGCTTTTTGTAAGTTGGTAATTTTTCAAAGTAAGTTTCAAATAAGTTCAACAAACGTTTGTCGTTTTCAGAGTCAATCGCATCGTAGAAGAAAAGGTAGCTTGTAAATTCAGTATTGGTGGCTGGAAATCCTTCCCAAATCAATTGACGGGCATTGCCGTTGGAAAAATCTGCTGCTTCTGTGCTGGCAAGAATTTCACCGATGTCGTAGTCAATTCCTTCCAAGCCGCTGGCGAGTGTGCCAACTGTCGGACAGCAGTGTGTTTGCGGGATTCCGTCGTTAAGCTGCATCGCAATCGGAGATAAAACGCCCATTGTATCGACCAAAACTTTTGACTTAAAGTAACGTGTTTGCCCGTTTTTTTCCACCTCAACGACAACGCCGTCGTCGAGTTTAAAGCAGCGTTTGAACAGGGTTTGTCCAAGAATTTTGTTGTGCGGATTTTTCGTGATGCGCTCCAAAGCAAGCCGCAGAATCGCATCGGATTCAATTGCGCAGTCCAGCACGCCGTCAATAAATAGTCTTTTGCGCGCGCCTGTTGCGGCGAATTCTACAAAGCCAGTTTTGTAAGTTTTCGTAATGGCTTTCTCCGCCTCTGCCTGCGGAATAAGGTTCATTTTATCCAGCCGTGCAAGTTCGCGCAGCGAGATATTCCAGTCGCGGTGGGTTTTAGCAGGCGTGTATTTATCGATAACGAGGACGGTTTTTTCGTAGAGTTTCACAAGTGCTGCGGCGTGCAGAAGTCCCAGCGTTGCGCCCGCATAAATCAGGTCATACGTGCCAGAGATCTCGATGCCTTTTGGCAATTTCGAGCTGTCCAAAATGACGGTCGGAACATGCGCGCGTCCGATTTGCGACCAATAGTCGTCGATGTCGAGGATGCGTTTTAGCCACTGCTCGCCGCCGTCGATTCTTGAAAACTGTTCATACACAAGCGGGTGCGTTTGGCGAAGGGTTTCGAGTGTGATATGAGTCGACATATTGGAAATCGTCATCGTCAGGTTGGTAATGATGAAATTATATCTCTTCGTAAAACACTGCGCGGTGTTAAACCATTTTGAGCAGATGCACCTATAACGCTTGCACGATGGCACACATCAGCGCAGCGAATTTTTCCTTCGATGCCTCGGCGACAAGTTGCACGTCCTCGTGCGAGAGTTTTTCATCGGCGAGTCCCGCCGCTTTATTCGTGATGAGCGAAATCGCCGCAACACGCATTCCTAACGAGTGCGCGGCGGTTGCTTCAATCACGGTCGACATTCCGACGGCGTCTGCACCCAGTCGCCGCAGCAGTTGCACTTCGGCGCGCGTTTCATAACTCGGTCCTAACACGCCTGCATAGACGCCTTCGTGCAGCCCAATGGCATTTTTCAACGCTGTCTTTTTGATGAGCTGGCAAAGTTGGTCGTCATAAAAAGTTTTTTTTCCAGCAGCGATTGCCATGTGCAGCCGAACATTCATCAAATTCAGGTGATCGGTGATGAGGCACAGGTCTCCTGCGTTGAACGATGGATTAACGCCGCCTGCAGCGTTAGTCAGAACAAGGGTTTTCACGCCCAGCGCGTTGAGCAATCGGACGTAAAAGACAATGTCGTCTATCGTGCGTCCTTCATACAGATGCACTCTGCCTTTGATTAAAATTACAGGCGAGCCGCCGATGTTCCCGAAAATGAGTTTGCCGTGATGTCCTGCGACGCTTGGTCTTGGAAAGTTTGGAATTTCTGCTGCGTCGAGAGTTATGTGAGTTATGATTTTTTCGGCGAAGTTTCCCAAGCCTGACCCCAACACGACAGCCGTAGCGCGTTTATCAACTCTTGTGCGCGACTCTATGAACTGTGCTGCTTCGTTTAACCTTTCGCTGCCGTCTTTATGAGCGAGGGACTCTGACATAGTTCAACCTGTTTAGTTGTCGATATTGACGACAGCGACGGCGTAGTGATGCGTGTGTGAGAGTGATAGGCTTACCATATCGGTCGTCAGGCCATCAATATGATGCAAAAAGTTCACGGTCGGTTTTCCTGTGGTGTCTCTCAAAATTTCAATAGACTGCCAGTTGATCTGTTCAGCGATGCCTGTGCCGACGGCTTTCGCGAAGGCTTCTTTGCAAGCAAATCTCGACGCGATGCTCTCGTATGGGTTCGCCTTAGCAAAGCAGTAGTCGATTTCGCGTTTGGTCAGGATACGCTCAATGAACCGCTTGCCGTAACGCTCGCAGGCTTGTTTGATTCGGTGAATTTCAATGATGTCAATGCCGATGCTCATAGCTTGTAGACGAAAATTTTGTGTTCAAATGAATTCAGCGAGAGCCGCAGGTTTCCGTCTTTTGTCGCAAATTCTTTTTGTGCATCAAATACATCGAGCAGCGTTTTATCTGCATCGACTTTCAGAAACCCGGTGAAGGGTGCGTTTCTCAAATTGAGCGCAACAACGACGCGGCTGTTTTCGTGCGTGCGTTCGTAAGCAAATACCGCTTCATCATTTGAGCTTTTGAGCTTTGTCATCGTTCCGCGTCGGAGTGCCGATTCGCGCCGTCGGAGCGCAATTAGTTCCGTATAGAATGCTCGAAACTCTTCGGCATTTTCTGTCTTCCACTCGATTGGTTCTTTTTCAAACAGCCCGATGCGCTTGGTGTTGCCAACTTCATCGCCGTTGTAGAGCATCGGCACGCCTCGTAGCGTCTCGTATCCGCCGAGCGTGAAGGCAAGAACAGCAGTCGTTTTTGCGGCGGCTTTTCCTTTGTAAAGTTCTGTTGGCGTTCCGTCGTAAGCGTTCTTATCGTGGTTCGTGTTGAAGCGCAGTCGCAGCGTATTCTGCGGGAAAACTTTTGCCTCGATTTCCAAGACCTCATCGAGCGCAGTCGCGGGCTTTTTGCCGGAAACGACTGCCACCAGAGCGTCATAGACATTCCACGAATACGTTAAATCGAAGCCGATGACATGATGTTCGGGCAATGTGCCTTCGGAGAGCAACATCAGCGACGGCTTTGCGGCTCGCAGTTCAGCGTTGCACTCTTTCCAAAAATCCATCGGAATCAGTTCCGACACATCGCATCGGTATCCGTCGACATCGCACTCACGAATCCACGAGAGCAACATATCGGTCATATACCTTCGCAATTCAGGCACGGCGTAGTTCAAATCGGCGACATCTGACCAATCTTTATTCGGAGAAACGATATTGCTGTCCTTATCGCGCGTATAAAAATTCGCGTTTGTTTTTATCAGTGCGTTGTCCCACGCGGTGTGGTTAATGACGACATCAAGAATGACCTTTAAGCCTAATCGGTGTGCTTCAGCGACGAAGTTCTTTAAATCGTCTTTTGTGCCTAAGTCGGGCGAGACATCGAAGTAGTCTTTCACCGAATACGGGCTGCCGAGTGAGCCTTTGCGCTTCACTTCACCAATTGGGTGAATTGGCATTAGCCAAACGACTGTCGCGCCGAGCCGTTGGAGTTCAGCCAGTCGAGCCGTAGCGGCGTTCAGCGTGCCCTCGAGCGTGAAATTGCGAACGAAGAGTTCATAAATCACTGCGTCTTTGACCCAATCTTCCGACGGCGTTGCTGTTTCTTTCGGCAGCGCTTTCGGCGTTTTGGCGTAGCCGCGCATAAAGAACAAAAACGCGCCAATGGACGCGACGATGAGAATGAACAAGACAGCAATCAGGCGCATAGAGAATGAGCAGTGCGATGGTTAATTTAGCTTGCTTTAAAGATACAGCGCGCCGTCATAATACTTAGCAATTTTTCAAATGCGTTACCTTTGGCTGTTCATTTACAATTTTTTCTTCCCGCTCTTTCAACTGCTGGTGCGCTTTCTCTCGCTCTTTCAGCCGAAGGTTCGCGCATCGCTCGAGGGCAGAAAAAACTTATTCGACAGCCTCGAAGCACAACTAAACCGACTCTCCGACAAAACAGGCTTGCGCGTTTGGATTCATGCCGCGTCGGTCGGCGAATTTGAACAAGCTCGCCCGCTCATCACAACACTCAAACAGCACGGCGCACTCATTTTTGTGTCTTTTCTGTCGGTCTCTGGCTACACTGCTCGAAAACATTTTTGCGACGCCGACGTCGTTTGCTATCTGCCAGAGGACACGTGCGCCAATTCCAAACGATTTATTTCACTCCTGCGTCCCGATGTCTTGCTCTTGATGCGATACGACTTCTGGCTGAACTGCCTTGTCGCCGCAAGCGATTTCGGCACACGGCTCATTTTATGCAACGCCGTCTTGCGCGAGAATTCCGCATATCTCTACTTGATTTCAAAAAGTTTTTACGGCGTTGTCTTTTCGCTCTTCGAGAAAATTTTTGCCGTCTCGAGCGTTGATGCAGAAAATTTTCGTCGGCACTTCGGGCTAACCAATGTTTCCGCTGTCGGCGATTCTCGATTCGACCAAGTGTTCCAGCGCAGTCAATCACTCGCGCGTGTGTCGCGGTTGAAAGACATCTATCGCGGCAAGCGCGTCTTGGTTGCAGGCAGCACTTGGGAAACGGACGAAGACCTGCTCATTCCCGCCTTCACAACGATGCAAGGCGTTTCACTGATTCTTGTTCCGCATGAAATCAGCGCGGCGAATATCAATCGTTTGGAAAAATTGCTCCGTCACACTGGCGTTGCATTCGAGAAATCTTCTACCCTGTCAGAAAATTTTGCAGGCCAAACCGTGCTACTCATCGACGAACTCGGCTACCTTGCCGAACTTTACTCGATCGCGAGTGTTGCTTACATCGGCGGCGGTTTCGGCGTCAATGTTCACAGCGTCTTGGAGGCGGCGGTCTACGGCATTCCAACGATTTATGGTCCTCG
This sequence comes from [Candidatus Thermochlorobacteriaceae] bacterium GBChlB, assembly GCA_000724175.1. Taxonomy (GTDB): domain Bacteria; phylum Bacteroidota; class Chlorobiia; order Chlorobiales; family Thermochlorobacteraceae; genus GBChlB. Next base: position 67,924 of record JPGV01000009.1, read on the forward strand.
ACTTCACAAATCGCGTGAAGCCAAAGAATTGGCGGACGTCGGCGCAAGCGTCGTCGTTTATGACCAAGCGTCGCTTCACGCGGCGCTGCAAAAATTCTTTACCGACGAAACTATCAGGATTGACACGGGAGCTCGGGCGGCGAAGTATGTGTCGCAACGGCTTGGCGCTGCCAACAAAATTTTAGATTATTTGAACGCCAATGCTTGAACAGACGCTTCACCCTACATTCGCTGCGTATCTGCGCGACTTTTTGAATTACCTCAAATTGGAACGCAACCTGTCGGAAAACACCTATGTCTCGTATCAGCACGACCTTACACGCTATTTGAAATTCATTTCAGAACGACGGGCTTGCTTAAACGACGCCACCGCAGCCGATGTCAAGATGTTTGTTGGCGAATTGAGCGAGCTTGGTCTTGAACCTACATCTATTGCGCGGAACATTTCGGCGATTCGCAGCTTACACCGATTTCTCGTGGGCGAGAAAACGCTCGATAAAAACATTGCCGATGATGTGCCGCTACCCAAACAGCCCCGCTACTTGCCGACGGTCTTGTCGCAAGACGATGTTTTTAAACTGCTCGAGATGCCGATGAGCGACCTTAACCAAACGCCAAAATATGCCTTGCGCGATAGAGCCCTTTTAGAATTGATGTATGCAACGGGCATGCGCGTCAGCGAAGTTGCCGAGTTGAAACAGCAGCAACTTTTTTTTGATGCAGGGTTCATTCGCGTTTTCGGCAAGGGTGCAAAGGAGCGACTTGTTCCCGTTGGGCGTTCTGCGATTGAGTGGACGGAGAAATACCGCGTCGAGTGCCGCATCGGGCTGGTGAACAAATTTTCGGAAGACGCGCTGTTCTTAAATCATCGTGGCAAAAAGCTAACACGTATGAGCATCTTCAACATCGTGCGCGAGAACGCACGGCGTGCCGCCATCGAGAAATCTGTTTCACCACACACGCTTCGCCATTCGTTTGCCACGCATCTTTTGGAAGGCGGCGCCGACCTGCGCGCCGTGCAGGAAATGCTCGGACACAGCAGCATCAAAGCGACACAACTCTACACGCATATCGACCGCGCTTTTCTCAAAGAGGTGCATAAGACATTTCACCCGCGCGGCTGAGGTTGACTGACGGCAACGCTGCTCTTATCGCGATTTTGGCGGCGACTTTTTCTTCGGCGTCGCGCCAACTGCTCCGTTTGACTTAGCAACAGGCTTCGGCGCTAATTTCGCCACTGTTTTTTTCTTCGGCGCCGCTTTTTTTGCTGACGCTTTTTCACTCGATGTGCCTGCCTTTGCTTGATTTAACGCGGTTTTCGGGACGACAGGCGCTTTCGTCTCTGGCTGTGTCGATGGCGCTGCTGTCGGTTTTGCCGTCCTCAATGAGTCAGCGGTCATCGTGTTTGGCGTCGGCGCAACTGGTTTTGACGCAGCTGGTTTCGACGCGCTGGGTTTAATCGCTGCTGTCGACTTTTTGACGCTCGATGCTGCGGCTGCTTTTTCAGCGACAAGGGTCCCGTCAGTTGCTTTTTTCTCGGCAGATTTTTTCTTCGCACTTGTCTTCACACTTGGCGCAATGATAGGCTCGGCGGGTTTAGGCACCACCGGTTGAGGCTTTGAAACGGGCGCCGTCGTTTTTTTCGGGACAGGCGTTATCGTCGGCTTTTCATCGAGTGTTACAGATTTTGCTGTCGTGGTGCTTGGCGTCATTTTTTTGCCCGTTGCTTTTTTAGCGCTCGGTGCTTTGGCTGCGCTTTTTTTGCTGACTGGTTTTGCAGCGCTCGGCGCATCGACCTTTGGCGCGCTCGCGATTACCAGACTTTGTTCGAGGTTCTCAATCAGTGTTTTCAATCGAAAGCCTGCTGCGCTCGACATCATTTCCAGCTTGCGCAGCGTCTCGAACTCTATGGCGATACGGTCGGCGGTCTTTTCCGTCAGCATCGTTTTTGAACTCGACGCTGCCAGCGTTTCAATCGCGCTCGCAATGAAGAACATGCCTGCCAGTGTTTCAAACTGTTCTTTGTTATACCAGATGTCGCCCTGAAAGACATTTGTTTGAATAAATCGGTTGGTGGCTCCGCTTTCCAAAATGGATTTCACGACGGCATCGAGGCGTCGGTCGCGCAAGAGATGTTTTTCGCGTTCAACCAGCAACCAAATCAACTCGGCTTCGCTGCGCGCTCGTGCGTCGCCAATGCCGGCTTGTTTGAACGACTGGACGATGAACTTTTCCAAATTCCAATCACGGACGACGTTCATCGGCACGGCTCGCGCGGAATCCAGCTTTTGAACGAACAGCCAAACGAGAAACACCCGCCATGGCGAATCACCGTTATCTTCTTCGGGCAATACATCGAGAATGAATTTTCGCCAATCGTCTAATGCTGTTGTGGCGTGCAGGTCAATGTCGGTCAGCGCAAGCATTGCCGTAAATTTTTCTGCTTGTTCATCAATGACCTCTCTCGAGAGTTCGCCGTTGTGTTCAATCTCTGCCTTAGCGTCGCCGATGGCTTTGAGCTTTGCCTTGAACGCCTCGATAATTTTCTGGTTGATGACGCCATTTTTCATGCCCGCTTTGAGCATCTCGAGGCTTTCTGCGCTGACTGCGTCTTGAAACGCGGCATGCACTGGGCGTAAGCTCAATTCCAACACTTCTTCATCAACCGAAGGAACGCCGCGCCCGCCGAGCAGGTCGGCAAGTTTGTCGTATGGGCGCAGCTTTGTCGGCACCACTTCGCGCCAATCTAGATACACGGCGTATTTGAACGCATTGAGTTCAACAAACAGCCCTTGCTCGATGAGGTCTTGGTTAGAGCGGATATACTCTAAGCCCGAAATGGCATCACGAAAAATGGTGAAGGTGTTGAGTTTTGGGGAAATCCGCAGTCCCTCAGCTAAACTGCGCTGAACGAGTCTGCCGTCGTCCAGTGTTGGCACAGATAGGCGAATCCAGCCTGCGACGTGGTCAAATTTATTGTGATAGACGACCAACGCTTTTTCATCGTTGTATCGATTGCTGTAGGCAAAGACATTTTCATTCACGCCGTTTGATGAAACCACATCGTAGAGCAGAAAATGGTCGACTTCAGCGAAGAGATAGCGTTTTTTGAGCAAGGGAAAAATCTCGCGTTCATGCCGTGCAATCAGATGCTCATCTGGCGTTTCGTTGTAGTAAGCGCGTTGGTATTCCATTCCGTAGCGCTCCGTAAAGCCCTCGATTTGTCCGTGTCCGAACATCGGCAAGCCGGGCATCGTTACCATCACAACGCAGGTGCCGAAGTATTTGTCATCTTTGCCGAATTGATTGACTGCGGTTTCTTCGTCGGGATTGCTCATAAAATTCACGTATCGCTTCAGAATGCGTGGGTCGTATTCGAGCGTGTTTTTCATCAGCGTGCGGTATTTGTCGTTCTCTTCTTTTTTGAACATGTGCATAAACGCGCTGTTATAGACACGGTGCATTCCCAATGTGCGCACAAAGTAGCCTTCAAGCATCCAAAAGGCTTCTGCAAGCAAGAGCGTATCGGGCGCTTCGACTTGCACACGGTCGACGACTTCACGCCAAAATTCAACGGGCATTAGCGCGTCGAATTGTTCTTTTGTCATCGAAAACGCAGCACGCGAGGGAATCGCGCCACCTTTGCCCGGTTCGGGAAACCATAAGCGCTGAATGTGCTGCTTCGCCAAGACCATCGCCGCATCGAATCGAATGACAGGAAACAACCGCGCGACATGGAGAATCGTCTGAATGACAGCTTCGCGTACATCCGCTCGAAGAAAATTGAGTTGTGCGGTGTCGTTCCAAGGCATACTTGTGCCGTCGTTGCCGTGATAGATAAACTTCACATCGCCCGTCCATCGGTCTAAGCGTGCAAATGTTACAGCAGCATCGCTTTTGCGCCAGTAGCCGTCCTCAATGAAAATGCCCACGCGGTCATCGGTCGATAAATCAGGTCCGTAGAACGTGTAGTTTGGATAGGGGGGATAATCCACGGACAGAAACCAATCGGGATGTTCAATTACCCAGCGGGAGTCAATCCCAAAGTGGTTTGGCACCATATCACTTGCTAAGCGAATGCCGAACATCTTGGCGCGCTCGCGCAAGGTCAGCAGCGCGTCGTTTCCTCCTAACTCACGGGCGATATTGTAATCTTGCAACGAATATGCCGACGCCACCGCATCCGTGTTTCCGTTGAGGTGTTTGATTCGGCGCGAGGCAATGCTGCGCTCCCAAACGCCAATGAGCCAAAGTCCCGTGAACCCGCGTGCCGCAAGCGTTTGCAGTTCGTTGTCAGGAATTTGGTCTAAGCGTTTAATCTCGCGTTGATATTTTTTCGAGAGCTGGTCAAGCCAAACATAAGCGTTCTTCGCCATCAAGACGAGGCGCGGCATCCAGTTGAGGTCGGGACTGAATTTTTCGGGCGCATCTTGAAAGAGCTCCTCGCTTTGATATGTCGGCACGGGCGGCGTTTCTTTATCGCCCCACCCGAAGAACTCGACGGGACGCACTTCTGCGGGCAGACGTTCGCGGTCGCCTTGTGCCTCTGCCATGATTTGAAAAAACTTGCCCTCTTCTTTGATGAAATCAACTGCCATAAGCAATTGACGAAATATGCCCGTGCTTTTGAGAATCGCTTCCCACTTGACAATGATGAACTGCAACTGTCCCATCACATCGTTTGGCGAGGCGAGAATCGGCGCAAGCAGCAATTTGAACAGCGTTTCGTTATCGTCGCCATAGCGCGGTTGTGTTTCGAAAAATGCGTCAATATCCATCACCGCCTTGACATAGCTGGTTTCTTTACGCAAGACGGTGTCGTCGATAAGGTCGGCAATCGGCGCAAGCGCAGGATTTTGATTTTGAAGCCACACCAGCATCAGTTCCTCAACGGCGACTTCGCGGTTCGACGTCCCTTCGGTGAAGCGTTGCAAATACTCCGTAACGGTTTCGCTGCCGCGATAGACGCTTGGCGCAGGGAAGGCGTCGCAGAAGCGCGTCAGCAGTGTTTGTTTGCCCAACGCGCCGAGCGTCGTTTGTAAATACACCTCGCACTTTTGAAGGGCGCCGGGATTTTTTTCTTTCTGATACTGTGCGATGACGACATGATAAATTTCGTGCAGGAGTCCCATCGCGTTGAGTTCGGCGGCGCGGACAAGTCTGGACTCAGGCACGCCGTCGGCTCTTCGTTTGGCATTGAGCACTTCGGCGAACATTTGCGCGGCTCGAAAGTTGGCAAAAATCGTGTTGCCACGCAGCGTAAAAAATGACTCGTCAAAATTGTAACGCTCGCGTTGCGCACGGGCAATATGAAATTCTCGGTGTAACATACTGCGGTGTAGTTTGCAGAATTTGATGTTAGACTCAAAGATACTAAAAAACGTCGCGCCGCTTTCAATCCCTTGACCATTTGTATCTGTTCCTGCTCACAGAAACATCGTCAGGATACCTTGCTTGCTCATTGAACGCGCCAAGCACGGGGTCGCCTGCAAGCCGCCGCCTGCGTTTGGGAAGTGGATTTCTCACAGCGTAATTTTTGTTTGAGAACAAAAATGTTTCTCGTATATTTGCGGCTCTCTTTTTGAGCATCGTTTCGGCGCGCGCGTGCTGAAAAAGATAAGCCACCTTAGCTCAGTCGGTAGAGCAGCTGTTTCGTAAATAGCAGGTCGCGGGTTCGAGTCCCACAGGTGGCTCATCAAACTTTCGGAAAAGCGATGCGGAACACGTCCGCAGGCTTCGCCGCATTCACCAACCTTATCAAAATCATACTCGCCATGCAAGAAGGCACAATTGCACAAATCATCGGAAACGTCGTCGATGTCGATTTTAACAAAGGCGACCTGCCGTCCATTATGACCGCACTTACCGTTAAGCGTCCCGACGGCACCAACCTTGTCCTCGAAGTTCAGCAGCACTTGGGCGAAGAGCGCGTCCGCACCATTGCCATGGACGCCACCGAAGGCTTGGTGCGCGGCACAACCGTTACCAACACAGGCAGCCCGATTCAAGCGCCCGTTGGTCCCGAAGTCCTTGGCCGCTTGCTCAACGTGGTTGGTGAAGCCATAGACGGCAAAGGGGCTATCAATGCCAAAAAGAGCTATCCAATCCACCGCTCCGCGCCCAGTTTCGCTGACCTTTCGACCAAAGCCGAAGTGCTTGAAACCGGCATCAAAGTCATCGACCTTCTTGAACCCTATTCCAAAGGGGGAAAAACTGGGCTCTTCGGCGGCGCGGGCGTCGGCAAGACAGTTCTCATTCAAGAACTCATCAATAACATCGCCAAATTCCATAGCGGCTATTCCGTTTTTGCTGGAGTTGGTGAGCGCACCCGTGAAGGCAACGACCTCATGCTCGAGATGCAAGAATCAGGGGTTATCAAGAACACTGCGCTTGTCTTCGGACAGATGAACGAGCCTCCGGGCGCGCGGGCGCGCGTTGCCCTCACAGGACTTTCCATCGCCGAATACTTCCGCGACGAAGAAGGACGCGATGTGCTGCTCTTCATCGACAACATCTTCCGCTTCACGCAAGCTGGCTCGGAAGTCTCCGCCTTGCTCGGTCGTATGCCGTCCGCTGTGGGTTATCAGCCGACGCTCGCCACCGAAATGGGCGCGCTACAAGACCGCATTACCTCGACGCAAAAAGGCTCGGTTACTTCCGTGCAAGCCGTTTATGTGCCTGCCGACGACCTGACCGACCCAGCGCCAGCCACAACCTTCGCGCACTTGGACGCCACCACCGTTCTCTCGCGCCAAATCGCAGAGATGGGCATCTATCCGGCTGTCGACCCGCTCGATTCCACCTCGCGAATCCTCGACCCGAACATCGTTGGACCAGACCACTACGAGACAGCACAAGCCGTTAAGCAAATTTTGCAGCGCTACAAAGATTTGCAGGATATTATCGCCATTCTCGGCATGGATGAACTTTCAGACGATGATAAACTGACGGTGCGCCGCGCCCGCCGTGTTCAGCAGTTTCTTTCACAGCCGTTCTTTGTGGCAGCGCAGTTCACGGGCTTGGAAGGCAAATACGTCAAACTCGCCGATACGATTCGCGGCTTCAAAGAAATTCTTGAAGGCAAATACGACGACTTGCCCGAAGCAGCTTTCCGCCTCGTCGGCACAATTGAAGAAGCTGTCGAGAAAGCCAAAACACTCTAAACTCATCGCGCACCATGGCGTCGGAAAAAGGATTTGATTTGAACATTGTTACGCCCGTCGCGTCCGCATTTGAAGGCGAAGTCGTGAGCGTTACGCTTCCCGGCACAGAAGGTCAGTTTCAAGTGCTCAAAGACCATGCGGCGTTGCTTGCTGGCATCGACAAAGGCAAAGTAAAACTTCAACTGCCCGATAAAACCGAATTGTCGTTCTTGGTGAGCGGTGGATTCTTTGAAGTCAGCAACAATCGCGCGACGCTGCTTGCCGAATCGGCTGAACCCATGAAATAAATGTTGCTAAAACCGAAACGACTGCGAAAAGGCGACGTTATCGGCATCGTTGCGCCTGCAAGTCCCGTCTTTCCCGAAGATAAGCTCGACCGCGCGGCGCAGTATCTTGAAAGCCTCGGCTACCGCGTCAGGTTCGGCAAAGCCGTTCGAAAAGTCCATGGCTATCTGGCTGGCAGCGATAAAGAACGCGCCCGCGACATCAACGAGATGTTCGCCAACCCGAAAGTGAACGCAATTTTCTGCCTGCGCGGTGGTTACGGCTCCCCGCGACTTCTGCACCTCATCGACTATGCGCTCGTCCAAAAACATCCAAAAATTTTCGTCGGTTTTTCCGATGTTACCGCGCTTTCACTCGCCATTTTTGCGAAAACCGGCTTGATTACATTTTCAGGTCCGATGCTCGCTTCCGATATGACCCAGCCGCATCCGTTTGCGCAGGAAGTTCTTTGGCAAATGCTGACATCGCCGCGCGTTTTCGGCGAACTGCCTAACCACCTCGACCACCATCGCGTCGGGCTTCGCAACGGCAGCAGTGTGGGACGGCTTTTCGGCGGCAATCTCTCGCTCCTTACTATTCTGGTCGGCACAGAATTTTTTCCCAATCTCAAAAAAAGTTTGTTGTTTTTTGAAGACGTCGGCGAAGAACCATACCGCATCGACCGTATGCTTTCACAGTTGAAGCACGCCGACATTTTAGCTCATCTCAGCGGCATCATCATCGGGCAATTGACAGACTGCGATTCCGACGATGAAAAGCCGTCGCTTTCAATGGAAGATGTGCTGCTGCACTATCTGTCCTTCCTACCGAAACCCGCGCCTGCTTTTGCGAATTTGTCTTACGGACACATCCCTCAAAAACTCACGTTGCCTATCGGCGCAAAGTGCCGTCTGCACGTCAGCCGTAAAAAGAGCGTTATCGAAATCGCGGAGACAGTTGTGGAGTAGTTATGTGAAAGAATACATCTTGAAGCCTAAACGACTTCTTCAAGAAAGCCATACAAAACCACATCGCCCCCGTCTAATTGACCCAAAGCAGCAGTAGCCTTTGCTAATTTTACTTGACCATGCTTTGTGGTGTAAATCATCTCCCAACTGACGTATGAATTTTTGTGCATAAGTTCATCAAGGATTTTCGTGAGACCCACGTTAATATCCTGATGTTCCACAAGCTCATGGAGGCTAAGGCGTCTTAGTTCTTCCTGTGAATACTTCAACAACTTGCAAAGCGCATTATTGGCTTTCTGGATAGTTCCATTCACTTTTAAGACGCCTGCGGCAATCGGTAGATGCTCAAAAACTTGCTCAAAGGCGTTGTAGCTTTGTGTCAAAATTTTCAAAAAAGTATCCGACTTTGGCTGAGTCACGTGATTGGTCACCCCAGAAAAAAACGACGTTTCAGGCTGAAAGGACTTATCGTTTGTCATAGGCTTCTGACTCCAAAGCAGATGTTGCTGTTCTGCTGCTTTAACCGTCGTCAAAAACTCTGTTCTTCGGAACGGTTTGATTAAGTAGCGATACACGCGCACATCATTGACCAAGCGTATTGCCACGTCAGCGTCTTTCTGTTGTGAGTGCATAATGGCGCAAATTTCAGGGTAGTTCTCCTTCAACTCCATGAGAAAATCTACCCCACATGCTCCGGCGACACGCGTATCGCAAATCACACAGGCAATCTTTCGGGAACTTAACACAGCGCGGGCTTCATCAAAATTGTTCAACGCAAAAACATCGTACTCATGCTCGAGCAGATGCTTCATAGCCAATAAGTGATTGGGGTTATCATCAAGCACTAAAATGCTCAGCCTGCCGCGCGGCGTTTTTCTGCGCTCTACAAAAGTTAGGTCTGCAAACCGCTGACGGCGAAAAATACTCAAGGCTAACGACAGCGTTTCCCGTAACTTCTCGGACTTCCAAGGCTTTGAGATAAACCTGAACACCTCGCCCTGATTGACAGATGAGACAACCGCATCGATATCGGCATAACCCGTAAGTAAAATGCGCATAATGTGGGGATAGAGCTGTTTCACTTGACGAAGGAGTTCAATGCCCTGCATGCCCGGCATACGCTGGTCGCTAACCACAACGGCGATGTCAGGGTTGGCATTCAGTTGTAGCAATGCTTCGGTAGCATTTTCAGCTGTAAGAACATCATGGTCGTGAAAAAGCAATCGAAGTGATTGCAAAATCTGAGGCTGGTCGTCTACAAAGAGAATCTTCTCCATGTGTGTTTTACAAATGGTTAATCGTTGGGTTCTCTCTTACACGCTTCCAGCGGCAAATGTCTCAGCGGGAGCTTTTGTAGTGATAACACATCATCCAAGAAATTAGGGCTTCTCGAGATGAAGAGACTTTAATGTCGTTTTGTTTCTCGCGATAGAGCGACTGGAACATCCGAGATGTTCCGTAATTCAGAGGCGTTTCGCAAAAAATGCCAATTTTGTCAAACCCAATAGGGTTTTGCCGTATGAATTGAATAATGTCTGCCATTTCTGCGAACACGATATTGCTATCAGCTCTGGTCAAATCAACAAGAAGGTGATAACCTAACACATGTTCAGCGCGAAGTCGGTCAAAGAGATTTGTCCATTCAGTATAGGCGACCTCCTTCGTTACAAGACCAATAAGGACAATCTCAATAACGCGTTCACCTCTATGCACACGACAAAGCATAACACGCTAACGGGTAATGTAAAAATATTTTATCTCTTTTATCAGGACAAAATTGAACAAGAAAAAGTTTCCTTGGAAGGTGGCTGTCTTTCACCTCGACACGCATTGGGGCGACAGAACATAGCTGAAACAAGCAAGGCGGATTGAGCGGCGTCGGAATCCGCCTTTGCCTGAAACACCCTAACAGCACAACTTACGCTTTGATACGATAGCCGATGCCCTTGATGGTCTCGATGTTGTCGCTGCCGTATTGACCAAGGCGTTGTCGCACTTTGCAAATATGCACATCAACTGTGCGGTCGGTTACATAGACGTTTTCACCCCAGACGCGGCGCAGCAGCATTTCGCGCGAAAAGACCTTGCCTTTGTTCGATGCCAAAATCCAGAGCAATTCAAACTCCTTGCGCGGAAGAAAGACTTCTTTGGAGGCAAGTTTGACCGAGTGCGAGAGTTTATCGACTTCTAACGGGCCAATTTTGACCGCGCTTACTTCGTCGGATACAACGGGCGCGGTTGGCGCATAGCGCTTCAGGATATTTCTGAGGCGGGCAGACAAAACGCGCGTGCTGACCGACTTATGAATGAAATCGTCCGCGCCCATTTCAAGGCTGACGACTTCGTCGGACTCTTCGCCTTTGCTCGTTAGAACGATAATCGGCAGATGCTTCGATTCCGGCAGCATTCGAAGTTGTCGGCAAAGTTCTAACCCGTTGGACTGTCCGCGCATCAAGTCCATAATGAGCGCCGTCGGCTTGACCGAAATCTTCGAGATTGTCTCGGAGGCATTTTGCGCCCAAACGACATTGTATCCCTCTTTTTCCAATGCACTGCGTAACACAGTAACATAATGGAGTTCATCGTCAGCGACGAGAATTGTTTTGGCTTTCGTGTTCGGCATGAGATTGAGAAGTTTAGTAGATGTTTTTCATTAAAAAATTTTGCGAATCTGTTGCATTTACTGAGATTAACAAATGTTTAAGCCTCAATGTTGAACGCACTCTTCCGAGCACTTTGAAGAACAGATGCTTTTACACACATACTAAATGGGCTAAATGGGCTTCGTAATACAGGAACTCTACTTACTGCCGCTCTGCTGACTGGAGAGCTTGTTCGTCGGCTTTGCTGACTGGAAAGCCTAACCAAAATTCTAAACGTCTTGTAGAAAGATTGTTTTAACTTTTTGGTAACGCAAAGTTAACACAAGCATTACAAACTTCCAAATTTCGGCGGCGGGAGGAACAATCGAGGATAAATAAATTCGTTTGGAAGTTTTCTATCAGAAGGACACTTGAACACCAACGCCGAGGCCATCAAGCGAGGCAGGCGTTGCGCTGCGAAGTAGCATAGAAGAAGATGTTTGGTTTTGAGAGGCGTCGTTTTGCTCATTCAAAAGCCTAACGGCGTTAATTGCGCTAAGCAATCGATTGAGCGCCATCGCCGCAACGACAAAATATCCTGCTTGAAATGCCGTCTCACTCGATATGCGCGTTTGTCTGTATTGCAGGCGGCTTGCCTCGCTGTTCCATTGCCAAGCATTCGCTTCGGTATATACGCGACCGTATTGACGGCGGCGCAAGCGATCTTCATTGAATGCTTGCCAACTTTGGTAATCGGCAATGTCTATCCAGAACTGGTCGGTTTTATCGCCAGTGATGTTGGCATTTAGTCGCGCGAGGGTTTGATATTCGGCGCGCTGCACATTTCCTGAGATGACGGTTACCAAGAGCGATGTAACCAGCGCAATGTCCGCACCCAGAAAATACTGTCCGCCCGAACTAAATCTTCCCGCATACACTTCTCCCATACCCGGCAGTATAAACGAGAGTGCGGCGGCAGCAAACGGAATTTTTCCACTCGCCGATTCTTCGGGCATAAGTAAAACCGTTTGTTTTTTTTCCAATGTATCTATTTTGGAGGCGTTTTTTAAAACATAATTTGCACCGTTAGGCACTGCGACGGCGGATTTCCATTGTCCAAAGACGGGTACAGCGTAACACAAGAGATAGAAGAAAACGGCGGCAGCCGATTTAGTCTTCCACATCGATGAGTTCAGGCGCATTCTGTGCTGTCGTAAGTGTTTGAGTCGAGACACGGCTTGTGATATTACGCTCTTTCCAACGGCGGTAAATGGAGAGCATAAATCCGAAGACGACGAGATATGTGCCAATCCACAGCACGTTGATGAATGGCTTTTCGCTGGCTTCCACAATCAAGGTTTCGCTCGGCGCGTCGCTGGTTGTTCCGACGCCGTCGACCTCGACCATAATTTTTCGGCTGTTGGCGTCAATGTTCGTTACAGCGAAAGAAACGGCTGGATTGCTTGCAAGCGGCGCAGGTTGAATGACGGGCGATTCGCCAGCAACAATGGTGAAGGTTGGTTCAATCGATTCGGATATTCCATCTTTAGCCACGCTCAGCTTCACCCCGACCTTAATGGGCTGAGTAGCGTTGGCATCGAGCGTTGTCGGGTCTTGATACATTTTGAAGCCCGTGAATGTAACAGCATAGCCGTGAATTGTCTGCGGTTCATCGGCGGACAACACCAAGCGGTTGGGATTTTTGCGTTTCATTAAATTGACGGGCGCAATGTAAAAATCTTTTGTCAGGTAGTGAGTTACATCGGGATTTTGCACCGTCATACGTTTGGTTTCGTACATTATCGGCATAGCGGTGTATGTATCGCCGCCGTCCTCAATGTTGATTTTGTAACCGCTCTTTGCGCCGTCGACCGTTTGGACACCTGTATAGGTCAATGTCTTTCCGAAGGCTTCAACAGGCTTGCCTTTGGGCAGTTCGACGTGTTTGCTTTCGTCATACTTCGCTGAGCCGATGATGCCGAGCAGCATCAAGCCAAGCCCGACATGTGCCAGCGAGCCACCCGCGAATCGCAGATTTCCTTTGGCGACTTTGAAGAAAATCTGTCCATTGGCAAAAAGCGAGAAGGCGGCAGTCAGCGCAAGCAGAATCATTCCAATCTCGCGGACGCCCGACAGCACCAGCACCGATGTAAAAATCATTGCAGCCGACAGCGGCAGCGAAATCGCTTTCACGAGATTTTCCGCATCGATTTTCTTCCACCAAATCAGTTGCCCGACGGCAGACAAAAGCCCAATCAAGACAGCAAGCGGAAGCGTTACTTTGTTGTAAAAATCCGCATCAATTTTGGTGAGCGGCGTGCCAGTAAGTTTGCTGTAAATCGGCGTAGATGTTCCCGCCGCAATTACAAGCCCAATGAGCATCAGCACGATTGAGCCGCAAAAGAGAAAAAATTCACGAGAGTAAAGAGATCCGTTAGGCTGCACAGAGACAATCGATTTAGTGCGATAGGCGAGCAGCATAAGTCCTAACGTTAGGAACCCGCCGCAGAACAGCGCAAGTTGGTTGTAAAGTCCCAAGTCAGTGAAGGAATGAACAGATGTATCGCCCAAAATTCCGCTTCGTGTCAGGAACGCGCTATACAGAATGGTTGAGAAGGCGAGAATTGCCAAAAATAAATTCCATCGTTTGAGCGAGCCGTTCTTTTTTTGAACCATCATTGTATGGAGCAATGCCACAATGAAGAGCCAAGGAACTAACGATGAGTTTTCGACTGGGTCCCAGCCCCAATATCCGCCCCAGCCTAAGACCTTATATGCCCAATACCCGCCCATCATAATTCCTGTGCCAAGTGCGACCGCGCTGAACAGCACCCACGGCATCGCAGGACGAATCCAATCATCATATTTATTTTTCCAGAGCGCCGCAACCGCGTAGCTAAACGGTACAATCAGCGAGGCAAAGCCCACAAAGAGCGTCGGCGGGTGAATGACCATCCAAGGATTTTGTAACAGCGGGTTCAATCCGTCTCCTTCTTTTGGAACTTGCCCAGTCGTCAGTGCAAAGGGGTCGCTCCCAATCATGCCGAGCGCCGGAACATCTACGCCCATAATCATTGAGAGCAGAAAGACTTGCGAGAGCGTCAGCACGGTCATCACGGGCGCTTCGTACTCTTTTGCGGTGAGCATGATGAACACGCCGAACAACGCCCCGTAGAACATCCAGAGCATAAAACTGCCCTCTTGTCCCGCATAGAACGTCGAGATAAGATAGAACAGGTTTAAGTCAGTCGAGGAGTAGTGCTTGACATAGTTATACTGAAATTGATGGGAGAGAATCAGGTATAACAAATGAAACCCATTGATGACAAGCGCGCCAAACATGACCATAAAGGTTTTTCGGGCTAATAGGAGCCACTCATGATACACGGGCTTGTTTTGTTCGTTCTGCGCAGCGCGATAAAACGCGAAGGTCGAGATGAGCGCCGCCGTAAAGCCGACGATTGTAATAAATTTTCCCGTTAAAAATTCTGTAAGCATACTACTTTGAAAGTTTTACAGTCGCGGTGATGGCGCCATCATTATCATCGTAATAACCCGGCTCGCCTTGAAATGCAGCAGCATCAGCAAATCCCAAAAAGAGCATAGTCGCACCTTGTGGCACGATAAACTTCTGCACGACGCCTTGATTATTTTTGCCATCTCCGATAAAAAACACTTGATTAAGTTTGGGCGAGAGTTGCGTAAAATTGTCGTTATTCGTGAAATCCAGACGTTCAGGCGCACTTGTAACTGCATCGCCGACAGCAACCTCTGTGGTTCGGTCGACTTTGTTTGGCAGTTTAAGTTTTTCATTCGCCCCTTCGTTGACTCCAACTTCCGTTGCCGTTGTGCGTTGCATAGATTGCCCGCCCCCTATAAAAACGCCGACAACAAACATGGTGCGATGATGATGAACAATGCCCGAAATCTTATCAAACGATTGTATGTCGGTATTGCCACCTGCGCAGCTGCCTCCGTCGGCACCATAATACTCAAAGGCGCAACTGACCTTGCCGCTGACATTTTCTAACGAAATGCTTTTTGCGCCAGCAAGCGAGACCATCACGGGCAAAACACCTGCACCACCGTGCATCTCAGGCAATTTTGTGTTGCCTGCGGCAAAGATGTTCGCTTTTGATGAAATCTCGACCTTCGCTGTAGTTTGCGCAAACAGGTCCTGAGCCAAGAGCAGGCTAAGGAGCATCAACAGGATTGAACGGTATTGCATTGGTTGTTTGGACTGATTAGTAAATTAAATTCAGTGCATTGTTCAATGAAACATCTGCACTAACTCTTCTTAGCGTTATCCGCCTGTTCAGACTGGTATTTTGATGGGCATTTGACGAGAATATCTTTGGCGTACAGCGTGCCATTTTCGCACGTGCCTTGAATAACGACGCTTGTTGCTTGCTCAAAGTTGTTCGGTTTGCCGTTGCGGTAGATCACCAGCGCTTCTGCGCCAGATTCATCTTTCATGTAGAATGTAAAAACGCTGCCGTTTACTTCGGTGGGTTTTTCTTTCACCCAATATCCTTTGACATACGAGAGTTTCTTGGTGGTGCTGGCCTCTTGGAGGTTAGCATAGCCGATGGTGCTGTTTCCCCACTCTTGAGCAGTGAATGCAAGCCAACCAAGTATGGCTGCCACGAGGGCAAATCCGACGATGAATTTTGGTTTAATCGACATAACGAACAAGGTTTGATGGTTACTTCTCACTCAAATTTTTAAAGTTACAAAATAAGTTCGCTCTCTTGAACACGGTTTGCAAGCCCAACGTTTAGGGCGTCCCTAAAATTAGTTAAATCGCGGCGCTTTGTCTCAAGACTTGTATCAACACGACCTACATTGAAGCCCTGTTTGTCATTGTGTGGAATGTATGGCGTCCGTCATTTTAGCAACTCGCATTGCAAATCTCTCCTATACATTCTTCGCGGCACTTCTTGACTTTTTCTTGTTTTGGAACTATATTAGCACTCGTTAGCGTTGAGTGCTAATGAATTCTCACGACAACTCAAAATTCATCAATCAAAAATTACAGACGGAGGAATCAATATGAACCTGAAACCGCTCGCAGACCGCGTGATTGTTAAAGCGGCTGAAGCCGAAGAGAAAACCAGAGGCGGACTCTACATTCCCGATACGGGCAAAGAGAAACCGCAGCACGGCGAAATCGTTGCCGTCGGCCCTGGTAAAGCTACCGACAACGGCAACATTGTTGCGCCGCAAGTCAAAAAAGGCGACAAAGTGCTTTACGGCAAGTATTCTGGCACGGAAGTTACCGTCGATGGCGAAGAGTATTTGATTATGCGCGAAAGCGACATCTTCGCAGTTTTGAATTAACCTACTTTCAACTCAACCAAAAAAGTCAAAACGAACTATGGCAGCAAAAACAATTCACTTCGATGCGGAAGGTCGTTCCGCTTTGAAACGCGGCGTGGATAAACTCGCCGACGCCGTCAAAGTGACGCTCGGTCCGAAAGGGCGCAACGTCATTATCGACAAAAAATTCGGCGCGCCGACGGTTACCAAAGACGGTGTTACCGTTGCAAAAGAAATTGAACTCGAGGATCCATTAGAGAATATGGGCGCGCAAATGGTGCGCGAAGTCGCCTCGAAAACCAGCGATGTTGCTGGCGACGGCACGACCACCGCGACCGTTCTCGCACAAGCCATCTACCGCGAAGGGTTGAAGAACGTCACTGCTGGCGCAAACCCGATGGACTTGAAACGCGGTATTGACCTTGCCGTTGCGTCTATTGTCGAAGAGCTTAAGAAAATCAGCCGCCCGATTTCTGGTAAAAACGAAATTGCGCAAGTCGGCACGATTTCCGCTAACAACGACCAGCAAATCGGAGACCTGATTGCCAATGCGATGGAAAAAGTCGGCAAAGACGGCGTCATCACGGTCGAAGAAGCCAAAGGCACGGAAACCGAATTGAAGGTTGTCGAGGGCATGCAGTTCGACAGAGGCTACCTTTCGCCCTACTTTGTTACCAACGCGGAAACAATGGAAGCCGAGTTGGAAGACCCGTTCATCTTGATTCACGACAAGAAAATTTCCAACATGAAGGACTTGCTCCCGATTTTGGAAAAAATGGCGCAAACTGGCAAATCAATTCTGCTGATTGCAGAAGAAATTGAAGGTGAAGCGCTGGCAACGCTCGTGGTCAATAAGTTGCGCGGCACGTTGCGCGTATGCGCCGTCAAAGCTCCGGGCTTCGGCGACCGCCGCAAAGCCATGCTCGAGGACATCGCTATCCTGACGGGTGGCACAGTTATCAGCGAAGAAAAAGGCTACAAACTCGAGAATGCGACGCTTGCCTACCTTGGTCAAGCCGCTCGTGTAACGGTCGATAAAGACAACACGACCATCGTTGAAGGCAAGGGTAAGCCCGAACAAATCAAAGCGCGCATCAACGAAATCAAGAACCAAATCGAGAAAGCCACGAGCGATTACGATAAGGAGAAACTCCAAGAGCGCTTGGCGAAACTCTCTGGTGGTGTTGCAGTCTTGAACATCGGCGCAAGCACCGAAGTCGAGATGAAGGAGAAGAAAGCCCGCGTTGAAGACGCACTGCATGCCACACGCGCGGCTGTTCAGGAAGGCATTGTTGCTGGCGGTGGCGTTGCGCTCATTCGCGCCTCGGCGAAACTGGCTGACATCAAAACCGACAACATTGACCAAAGAACAGGTATCGAGATTATCCGTCGCGCTGTCGAAGAGCCGCTTCGCATGATTGTTGCCAATACAGGCACAACCGACGGCGCTGTCGTGCTTCAAAAGGTCAAGGAAGGCAAAGACGATTTCGGCTTTAATGCTCGCACCGAGACCTACGAAAATCTCATTAAGTCTGGCGTCGTTGACCCGACGAAAGTTACGCGCACCGCGCTTGAGAATGCAGCAAGCGTTGCAAGTCTCTTGCTGACGACCGAAGCCGTCATTTGCGAGAAGAAGGAAGAAGAAAAAGCGCCTGCCATGCCTCCGGGCGGCGGTATGGGCGGCATGTATTAATTCCGCACCCACGCTTCGCCGATGCGATAAGGCTGATTTGCTCGATGCAAATCAGCCTTTCTTTTTACCAAGCAATGATTTAACGTTTCTATAACTTTTGAGTTGTAACTTAAACCCGTTGTTTTACAGATTGCGTTTTGATACGTTTCCATTGAAACTTAATGCGGCGGTTACCGCATCAATAATTTTCCGAAAATTAAACTCCAACCAAAGATGAAATCACGATTCAATCCCATGCTGTTGCCCGCTGCGCTGCTGCTGGCGTCGTCTTTTCATGTTATGACAGGCTGCTCTGGCTGCGGCAAAACTGACGAAGTGAAACTCACTCGTCCCGATAGTTTAATTAAAGTTGCCGACAGCGCCTTGCAACGCGGCTATGCGCAAACTATCGACAGCGCCAAACAACAGGAGACCGGCATCAAAATCGAGAAAACAGTTACTTACAGTGGCGGAGGAGGCGACAGCAAACGCCCTGAACCAGCACCACCGAGCAACCCAAACGCACCAAAATTTGAATACGGAAAAATTGATGACGCTACCGAAGAGTTGGTCGAGCAAGTTCGCCCGACCATTATGGCGGCAAAAAGTCGTTTAGGGAAGACCGGCGCGTTTGCGTTCAATGTTGTTGTGTCGCCCGATGGAAGAGTTAAGGGCTTTAACATCGTCAAAAACGATTTGGACGAACAAGCGGCAAGCCAAGTTCGCGCAGTGGCGATGCGCCATAAATATCCCTCGTGGGACGCCGCACAGCTTAAGGAATACAAGAGCGAGTTGCTGAAAATTAATTTCTAAGTAGCCGCACGAAACGTTGACTCGGACGGGCGTTGTTTTTATCTGACGCTAATACTTGGCGTTGTCGCGCACGCTGCCAAGTGGCGCGCGACGGTTTTTCAATCAACTGTTGACACAATAATGGCAAACATCAATTTTGGATTCGATTACCACGCGAAGAAACTCTTTGACTCGCGTATCGAGAACAGCATCAACCAAACGCACGGTATGCTTGTGCCAATGGTCGTCGAGACATCGGGACGCGGCGAGCGCGCGTTTGATATTTTTTCGCGACTGCTTCGTGAACGCATCATTTTCTATGGCACGGTTGTCGATGACCATTCAGCAAGCCTGATTATGGCGCAGCTGATTTTCTTGGAATCGGAAGACCCAGAGCGCGACATCTATATGTATATCAATTCACCTGGCGGCGCGGTTCATGCAGGGCTTGGCGTCTATGATACGATGCAGTTCATTCGTCCCGACGTCTCGACGGTCTGTGTCGGTATGGCAGCATCCATGGGCGCATTTCTTCTACTGGCGGGCGCAAAAGGCAAGCGCGCCTCGCTCCCTAACGCTCGCGTGATGATTCATCAGCCGTCGGGCGGCGCGCAAGGACAAGAAACCGATATTCTCATCGCCGCACGCGAAATCGAAAAGACGCGCCGACTGCTCGATGAAATCATTTCCAAACACACTGGACAAAGCGTCGAGAAAGTCCGACAGGATTCAGAACGCGACCGATGGATGAGCGCGATAGAAGCAAAAGAATACGGCATTATCGACCAGATTTTCGATAAGCGTCCTGCGCCCGAAAAGAAAAACTAATGCCGCAATCGCTGAACCTGAAAGCCACTGCATCTTGCGGTGGCTTGTTTCTTGAATGTTCATTTAAGCACGGTGGTCATTGCCCCTGCTAATACACAACGCGGCCTTTTTTAGCAGGCGTGCTTTGGCTGAGAGAAAAATGTCTCCTTATCGAATTGGCGCGAAGCAGAGTTTTGTATAAATTCACTTCGCTGTTTTCTACAACTTAATTTTCAATCGTCTATGTTTGGACTTGGCGGACAAGAACTGATTTTGATTTTCCTTGTTGTCTTGCTTTTTTTTGGCGCGAAAAAGTTGCCTGAACTCGCGCGTGGCTTAGGCAAAGGCATCAACGAATTCAAACGTGCTCAATCGGGTATTGAAGAGGAGATGAACAAAATTTCATCAGATTCCGAGAAGCCCACCGCGCTTAAATCCGTCGATAAAGACTTGGCGGAGAAACTTAGCTCGATGAGCGATGAGGAAAAGGCAAAACTTGCAGACCTGCTCTCGGCGAAAAAATAACGCCGCGCTTGATACGAATAGACACGAATAGAAAAGTCCCGACGTAAGCGGGACTTTTTCGTTTACTTCCAGGGTCATCGCGCATAAGCAGTCGAGCGCGTTTCTCGAACCACCGTTACTTTGATTTGTCCGGGATACTGCACCGATGTCATAATTTTCCCAGCAATGTCGTGCGCGAGCATATCGGCTTGTTGGTCGCTGACACGGTCGCCCTCAACAATAACTCGGATTTCGCGTCCCGCTTGCAATGCGTAGGTGCGCGCCACGCCCGGAAATGTCCGCGCAATTTCCTCGAGGCTTTCCAGTCGCTTGACATAGCCTTCGGGCGTAACTGCGCCACGTGCGCCCGGACGCGACCCTGAAATTACATTCGCTGCGTCGACGATGTCGGCAATTGCATTTTCTTTGTTGATTTCGCCGTGATGCGCGCCGACTGCGTTAATCACAATTGGATGTTCTTTATATTTTTTTAAGATTTCCATACCTGACAGCGCATGCGATGTTTCTTGCGTGTCAATCATTTTGCCGATGTCGTGCAAGAGTCCGGCGCGTTTGGCAAGTTTCGCATCGAGTTTCAATTCCGCCGCCATTAAGCCTGCGAGCATAGCGACTTCGTGCGAATGTTTAAGCATATTTTGTCCGTAATTCGTGCGATATTTCATTTTGCCGATGAGCCGCAAGAGGTCGGGGTGAATGTTCGCAATGCCGAGTTGCACGACGGTTTCTTCGCCCGTGCTGATGATAACTTCTTCCAATTCCTTCTGCGCTGCCTGATATGCTTTTTCAATGGTTCCCGGATGAATGACGCCATCGACCAGCAACTTCTGCAGCGTGATTTTAGCTACCTCTCGGCGCACTGGGTCGAAACACGACAGTATGACTACTTCGGGCGTATCATCGACGATGATGTCGACGCCAGTTACGTTTTCAAATGCCTTGATATTTCTGCCTTCACGCCCGATAATTCTGCCTTTGAGTTCGTCGCTTTGCAGATGCACGGCGGTAATCGCGTTGTCGGTGGCTTGTGTAACGGTGGTGCGCTCGATTGCCATCAGAATCGTCTTTTCGGCGATTTTTTCAGCGTTGGCGCGCATCTCGTCGTGAATTTGTTTAATTGTTGCTGCGGCTTCTTCTTTGGCTTTGCTAATCAGGTTTTCTGTCAGCATGGCCTTAGCGTCTTCTGCGTTCAAGCCACTTAGATTTTCCAAGCGGTGATTTTGCTCTTCAATCAGCCGTTGCAGTTCGGCGGCGCGCTGCTCGACGAATGCCATTTTTTGGTTCAGGTCTTTTTGAATGTCATCGAGCGTTTTCTCGCGCTTTTGCAGTTGCTCAGCGCGTTTTTGCAGGGCGTCCTCTTTGGCTTTCGCTTGCTTTTGCACCTGCTGAAACTTGTTGTTTTTAATGTTTACTTCCTGTTCAAATTCGCGCTTCTTGCGTTTCCATTCCTCGTTTACTTCTTCCATTTTGGCGTCCTTCTGCGCCTGCGCCTCACGCTTGGCTTCCTGAACGATTTGAATGCGCTGTTCTTCCGCTTCCAAGATCTTCGTTGTGCCGATGCGGTCGAGGAAATAGCGTCCGACGAAAAACCCGACGATGAAAAAAATCACGCTTGCCAAAGCAAGCAATACAAAATTGATGACAATGTCCATGCTGAAAAATTCCTTTCTGTAACAGCGTCTCGCCGTTGCGATGACGTGAGTTTATTGTGTTGCTTAAAGATTCATTCACTAAGTAATGTTGTTTGGATGTCGTCCAATCTGTTCTCCGCTTTAAAGACCCGCGACTGGTTGGCTCGAAATAAAAAATCCGCACGTCGTCTTCACGGTTGCGATAGGTATAAAGAATCCCGACCTACACGGTGGGTGCGTCCTCTACGTATCGTGCTTCCACTGAGCCTGCGATGTCCGACATCAATGCCCGCGAAGGCATACAGACAGCGCAACCTAATCGCCAAAGCGAGCGAGGCCTGCGTTCAACGCCGAGAGATGAGCTCCCTATTAGAAAAAGTATCGATTCTTTATTTCTAAGAGCGCAACCTTGAAAAATCGGTGCGGATTGAATTTTTCAAAGCGTGATTGTCAAAGAGCAATGCCGCTTTTACGGGCGGCAAATGTTACGAAAAAAATCGTTACATCGCGGTATCGACATGCAACGCTGACTCGGACAACTCGCACAGACGCTCCATGTCGCGCGTTACAGCGGCAAGACGCTGCTCCGCTTCAATGGTTTTTTCAGCCAAGTGAATTGCAGCGAGAATCGCCAATCGAGCCGCGCCCAAATCCGCCGCTTTTTGTCGATACTCTGCCATGAGTTTATCGACTTGGCGGGCAGCGGCTTCGGTGAGTTCTCTGTTCTCGACTAATAGTGGATAGTCGTCGCCGTATATTCTAACCTTGATTGATTCCATTCACTGATAGCTGTTGGCGTAACAGTTCCGATGAAAATAACATCGATTACCCAAATAACTTTGTAACGATTTATGAGTCGTAGCGTTGTAGTTCAAGGTCGATTTTTTCCAAGAGCCGCAGCAGTCGCTCGCGCAAGACCGCCCGCTCGGACGCGGAAAGCACCCAGTCGGTCTCCATGTCCGATGTCTGAAGCGATTGCGGTGTCAAGGCGCGTGCTTCTTGCAGTTGCAGTGCTGCAACAGCAAGGTCATGCGTCAGCCGACGATTTTCCTGCTTCAATCGAGAGACTTCCTCAATAAGTTGATGCACACATTGCGCTAAATTGCTCAACGCGACTTTTTCCGGTGTCGGTTCTGTTGCCGTGTTTGCCATAATCCCGTTTCTGTTCGCGCTGCCCGTCATTGCTGTCTCGGATTGATCGGATTAAATCGATGATGAGATCCATATCGCCTGATGCTTGAACACAACTTCTCACAAATACGTCTTGTCCGTCTCCCGTGCTTCCTCGCCTCTTTGACCTTAGGCTTGACGAAGCTCCGCACCGAAGTTGGACTCGACTGCTTTAATCACGTTTGCCAGCAACGAACTGATGTCTTGTTCGGTCAAAGTACGTTCGTAACTGACAAGTTTCAGAGAAAAAGCAACACTGCGCTTGGGCGTGGCACTGCCAGTTTCCTTTCCGTCATACACATCAAAAACCTCGACGGTCTCGATGAGCGAATCGATTGTCCGCATCGCCTCGATAAGGTCGCGGGAGTGAACCGATGTTGGAACGAAAAAGGCAAGGTCGCGCCACACGGCAGGGTAAATTGCAGGCTCTTTGAACACACGCTCGAATCTCGACCACACTTTCAGTATTGACATATCTAATTCCGCCCAAAACACGGGCTGGCGTATGTCGTATCGCGTCAGCGTTTCTCTCGTCGCCGCATAAATTATTCCCGCAACTTGCCCTGTTGCAGCAGCATTGCGCTCTGCGTCAAAAAATTCCACACGCAGAGCATTGGGAGTATAAGGAATAAACTTCGTTTTTTCAAGAAGATGTAACCGTTGAAGTAACGCCTCGACCGCGCCTTTGACATCGTAAAAGTCCGACATTTCATGACTCTGCGCCCAGCGTCGTGGCTCGCGTCGCCCGGTTACTGCCAAACCAAGCATCTCTTTCTCAACATACCCCCGAACCAATGTGCTTTTCTCCTCGCCACATGTCGGGTCGGTCTCAAAGACATGCGCAACCTCGAACAATCGTAAATCCGCATTGCCGCGATTGATGTTGTGCGCGATGATTTTCAGCATCGACGGCGCAAGCGCAGGACGCATTGCCTCCATATCTTCACTCACCGAATTGAGCGTGCGCACAATGTTCGTTGAAAACGGCGCCACATCCTCGTATTTGAGCAACGGATTGGTGAGAATTTCTTTGAAGCCGAAGCCAATCATCATCTCGCGCACAAGGTCGTCGAAGCCTTGTTTTTTATCGCGGCTCTGCGGATACGACGCGTTCATTTTTTCTGACGCTGGAATGTGGTCGTAGCCATATACGCGCGCGATTTCTTCAATTAAATCTTCTTCTTGCTCAAGATCGACTCGGAACGTCGGGACAGCAAACCCGATTTTTTCCGCCGATTGATTTTTCTTCTCGAGGCCGAGCCGCGTCAATATCTCAACCATTTTCGGCGTCTCGATATGAACACCAAGCAACGCCGTTGCCCGTGCCGGTCGGAACTCGACGTGAACTTTCTCGCGCTCTTTTTGGACGACCTCTGATGTCTCAACGACAGTGCCGCCCGCAAGGTCGAGTATCAATTTCGTTGCCATTGCCGCCGCCGCACGAAGATTTCCCCAGTCAATGCCGCGCTCGTATCGATACGCCGCATCCGTCGAGAGTCCCAATTTTTTCGCCGTCCGCCGAATAGAACTTGGCGCGAAATATGCCGCCTCGAGCAAGACATTTTTCGTCTTATCCGAAATTTCCGACTCTAAGCCGCCCATCACGCCGCCAATCGCAACAGGTTTTTCCGCATCGCAAATCATCACCATTCCTTGTTCAATCTGCTGTATTTTTCCGTCCAATGTTTTGAACGACTCATTGACGTTGCTGCGCACAACGATTTTTTTGCCCGCCAGCATATCCAAATCAAACGCATGAAGCGGCTGCCCGACAGAATGCAAAACATAGTTCGTTACGTCGGCGACATTGTTAATTGGGCGAAGTCCAATCGCTTTCAGGCGTGTTTGCAGCCACTTCGGCGAGGGCGCAATCGTTACACCTTCAATGACGACGGCGGCATAGTGCGGGCAGTTGTCAGCGTCATCAATCCTAATGCGCGACTGCGACCGCGAAAACGGCAATGCGTCGTAAGCCAGCGCTTTGACACCAGAGACGCCGACAAGTTCACGCGCCACGCCCAAATGCGATAGCACATCGGGGCGATTGGGCGTAATGGAAATCTCGAGAATCGTGTCGCGCTCGACATAGTTTTCAAACGGTGTTCCAACGGCGTAATCGTCTGACAGCACCATAATGCCAGAGTGGTCGTCGGAGAGTCCCAGTTCGTCTTCGGCGCAAATCATTCCGTGCGATTCAACGCCGCGAATTTTGGATTTTTTAATTTCAAGTGTTGTTGGGACGCCGTCTTTTTTAACGACAAGCGTAGCGCCAACGAGTGCGACGGGAACAGTCTGCCCTGCTGCCACATTCGACGCGCCGCAGACAATCTGCAACGCATCGCCTGCACCGACATCAACTTTACAGACAGACAGTTTATCTGCGTTGGCGTGCTTTTCTTTTTCAAGCACTTTACCGATCACGACCTTCGTGAAGGCGCCGCCGATGCGCTCTACGCCTTCGACTTCAAGGCCGAGCGTGGTGAGTTTCTCGATGATGTCGGTTTCGGAGAGCGCAAGCGAGGGCGCAAGTTCTTTGAGCCAATTGAGCGAGATTTTCATAGCGATTCAGATTTTCGGATACAAAAAAAGCCCCGTTCATTGCGGAGCTTTTTTGTTTGGCAAGGTTTGTGACCCCTACGGGATTCGAACCCGTCCAACCACCTTGAAAGGGTGGTGACCTAACCACTAGTCGAAGGGGCCAAGTTGAAACAAATTTTAAAGAACAGTTGTGGCGGGAGACTGAAGGGGTTCGAACCCTCGACCTTCGGTGCCACAAACCGACGCTCTAACCAGCTGAGCTACAATCTCCATGCTTTTCCATGTTGCGCGTGCCCGACTGGGTTCGAACCAGTGACCCTCAGCTTAGAAGGCTGATGCTCTATCCAACTGAGCTACGGGCACTTTATTCGCGTCATTGTGATGGCTTGCTTCTTCACTCGGGATTGCCATTGCAGCCGTGCTTGCGCTGTCGGGGCGCCGAGACTCGAACTCGGGACCTCCTGCTCCCAAAACAGGCGCGCTACCAGCTGCGCTACACCCCGTTTTTCAAAACAAGGCTGCAAATATAATTCTTTTTCGACGCGAAGCAAACAGCTATTTCAAAAAAATGGTAACGCAATCAGTTCTGCTGCCGACAAGCGCACCCTCTTTCGCCGCCTGTCAGAAAAGACTTGTTGATGCCGCCGCTCAATCACTTCAATCAACACATTGGCTTTTTGACGCAGCGCGTTAAAATCGGACTCGCCGCGTGCCAATTTCATCCGCTCCACCCACAGTTCGTATTTCACGTCAAAGATGGCTTCTCGAAACACACGCTGGGAAAGAGCGGGCGGCATCGAGATGTTCGGCGGCGTTTTTAGGTTACGACTTTTTCGACGCTTTTGCATAACTTGCAAGCCAATTAATTTTCGTCGATAAAATTTACGACAAAACCTGTTTAATGAAAGCCATTATTCCCGTTGCGGGCGTCGGCAGTCGCCTACGCCCGCACACTTACACGCTCCCAAAAGTGCTGCTCAATGTCGCTGGTAAGCCCATCATCGGACACATCCTCGATAAAATCATCGAAGAGGGCTTCAATGAGGCTGTTATCGTCGTTGGTTACTTAGGCGATATGATTGAGGAGTATCTGACAAAACATTACGACATCAAATTTACATTTATCGAGCAAGAAGAGCGCTTGGGATTAGGACACGCGATTTGGATAACGCGCGAGCATATCGGCACAGAGCCAATGCTGATTATTTTGGGCGATACAATTTTTGAGGTAGAACTCAAAGATGTCTTGCGGCGCGAGTATTCGTCGCTTGGCGTCAAAGCCGTTGATGACCCGCGTCGGTTCGGCGTAGCGGAGATGAAAAACGGGTTCATTTCAAAACTCATTGAGAAACCTGAACAGCCTACCTCGAACCTTGCTGTCGTCGGACTTTATTACATCAAACGTCCGCAGCTTTTGGTCGAGTGCCTGAACCGAGAGATTTCCGAGAACATTCGCACGAAAGGCGAATTTCAACTGACCGACGCGCTGCAAATGATGATTGATAGCGGCGAGAAGTTCTCGACATTTCCTGTCGAGGGTTGGTATGATTGCGGCAAGCCGGAAACGCTGCTCTCGACGAACCAGAAACTTTTGAAATCTAAATCGAAGCATAAAGAAATTTTCGGCTGTGTCATCAATCCGCCCGTCTACATTGCTGACGATGCGGACATTCACAACTCGATTATCGGACCGTATGCCACGATTGCAAGCAAAGCAGTCGTGCGCGACTCGGTTGTTCAAAATTCTATCGTCGGCGAAGAAGCAAAAGTTCTCTCGATGCTGCTCAACGAGTCCATCATCGGCAACAATGCGTTTGTGAAAGGCAAAGCGCGGCGCGTCAATATCGGCGACTCGTCGGAAGTAGATTTAAGCTAAACTGTCGTTATGTCTGACCATCGTTATACGCGGTTGCTCACGATTGCAGGTTCAGATTCGGGTGGCGGCGCTGGCATTCAAGCCGACTTAAAGACCTTCTCCGCGTTGGGCGGATATGGAATGTCGGTCATTACTGCACTGACGGCACAGAACACAATCGGCGTCTTGGGGGTTCATGCTGCGCCGCCGCAATTTATCGCGCAACAGCTTGACGCGGTTTTATCCGACATCGGCGTTGACGCAGTCAAAATTGGAATGCTCGCTTCGCCGGACATTATCGAGACTGTTGCAGACCGATTGAGATTTTACAATGCGCCGTCGGTCGTGCTTGACCCGGTCATGGTTGCCAAGAGCGGCGATAAACTCTTGCAAGACAACGCCATTGAGGCACTGCGTAACACACTGTTGCCGCTTGCCACTGTGCTGACACCCAACCTGCCTGAAGCGTCTGTCTTACTTAGCCGACACATCAACACTCGACACGATATGGAAAAAGCCGCGCAGGACTTACAAGCGCTCGGAGCAAAACACGTTTTGGTCAAAGGCGGACACTTAACAGCACAAGGTAGCGCAGATTGCTTAGCGACAGCTGACGGCACCGTTTATTGGTTCGAGGAAGAGCGGATTGAAACAACGAATACGCACGGCACAGGGTGCACGCTCTCGTCAGCAATTGCCACTTTTTTGGCGCGTGGCGAAAGCATTGAAGACGCGGTTAGGAAGTCCAAACAATACCTTACAGGCGCAATTCGTGCGGGCGCCGCCTACCGCTTAGGCAACGGACACGGACCTGTGCATCACTTCTACGCGCTGTGGAAATTCTAACGGCGTTCTGTCGGCAATGAAGAAGCCGTTCTTGCCTCATTACCTTAGAAGGCGGCGAGCGTTTTGAGCGCAGCGTAGATTTTTTTCTCATCGGGCAAGACGGCTTCCTCGAGCGCACTGTTGTAGGGAACTGGCGAGTCTGCACCTGCGACGCGCATTACGGGTGCATCGAGATAGCGAAAACACTCCTGTGCGATGAACGCGACAATCTCCGCGCCAAAGCCTTGCGTGAGCGTGTCTTCGTGCGCCACCAAGACCTTGCTTGTTTTCTTCACCGAATTAACAATCGCGTCTTTGTCGTAAGGAATCACGGTTCGAAGGTCAATCACCTCGACGCTAACGCCTTCGGCTTCTAACTTTCTGGCTGCTTCAATAGAGCGCTGCACCATTGCACCGTAAGTAATCACGGTGAGGTCTTTGCCACCGCGCGCAATGCGGGCTTTTCCAAACGGCAAAAAATAGGTTGAATCGGGTTCGGGCGATTTGGCGAAATTTTGTCGATACAGGTATTTATGCTCGAGAAATAACACAGGGTCGTCCATTCGACATGCGGTTTTGAGCAAGCCTTTGGCGTCGGCGGCGGTCGAGGGATAAGCGATGTAAAGTCCAGTTACATGCGCGAAAATGCCCTCAATGTTTTGCGAGTGATACAACGCGCCGTGAATGTATCCCCCGACAGGAACGCGAATGACCACAGGGCATTTCCATTTTCCAGCGGAGCGATAGCGCATCATCGTTAGCTCGTCTCGAATTTGCATCATCGCCGGAAAGATGTAATCGCCGAATTGAATTTCAACGACGGGTTTATATCCCATCACTGCAAGCCCAATTGCTGTGCCGACAATGGAACTTTCAGCGAGCGGTGAATTGAACACCCTATCCGCCCCATGTTTCGCCGTTAGGTTTCTCGTCGCTGTAAAGACGCCGCCTTTGCCGCCTGCTACATCTTCACCGTAGATGAGCAGTTTCGGATTCGCTGCAAGTTCCTCATCTAATGCTTTGTTGATGGCATCGACCATTACTATCGGCGCGCCCGAAGGCTCGCTTGTTTCAAATTGCACGGGCGGCGGCGTATCGCTAAACACGTGTTTCGTTGCATCTTCCACTTTCGGGTCGGGGCGCGACTCTGCCCAAGTTGCCGCTTCATCGATTTTCTCTTTCACGCGTTGCTTTACTTCGTCAAGCTCGGCTTGTGTGAAAATTTCTTCGTCCAACACACGCTCCTCGAATTTGACGATGCAATCGTTTTTACGCTCTTCGGCGAGTTCGGCTTCAGTGCGATATTTATTGTGGTCGTCGGACGAAGAATGCGGCAAGAGTCGAACCACTTTTGCATTGATGAGACATGCGCCCTCGCCGTTTCTGCACCTTTCAACAGCTGCCTGCGCCGCTTCATAGACGTCGAAGAAGTCGTTGCCATTGACATCGAACCGCAAGAGTCCTTCATAGCCGGCGGTCATTTTATAGACCGATTGTCCGGTGGTTTGCTCGCGTATCGGCACGGAAATCGCATAGCCGTTGTCCTCGATTAAAAAAATAATCGGCAGTTTTTCGCGGCTCGACCAGTTGAGCGCCTCGTGAAAATCACCTTGCGATGTCGTGCCTTCGCCGCTCGACACATAGACGATTTCATTTTTGCCCGTCTCTAATTTTTGACGTTTGCAGCCCATCGCTGTGCCAGTCGCCTGCAAATACTGCGTTCCCGTCGGCGAGGATTGCGAGACGATGCGAAGCTGTTGATGCCCCCAGTGCCCATACATTTGTCGACCGCTCGTGCAAGGGTCTTCTTCTTTGGCAAGAAAGTGCAGCATTGCCTCTTCAATCGTAAATCCCATCGTTAGGCAATAGGCAAGATTGCGGTAATACGGATACGACCAGTCGTGTCCAGTTTTTAGATGCGCGGCGACCGCGATTTGCGCCGCTTCGTGTCCCGAAACGCCGATGTGAAACGACGCCTTGCCTTGCTTGAGCATAATGAGCAACTTCTCGTCCATCTTTCGCGCCGTTACCATCAGGCGGTAGAAATACAAGAGCTGCTCTTTGGTGAATGTTGTCAGGAGCGACTTCTTTTTCTTCGCGGATTTTTTCTTGGGTAATTTGGCCTCAACCATTGTCGTAAAAGTTTATAGATGAACGATAATTGAATCTCGGAGCGTTCTATCAAATCATGACCTGCAAATCAACGAGCAATTTGTTCAAGATGTGATGTCGATAACCGTTCAAGGTTGTTGTTGGACATATTTCCTGTTGTATTTGATGTGTTCTAACATCGGTTCGGTCATATCGCTGTTGCTTTCTGAAAAAAATCGGCGCATGAAGTTACGCATAAACCATCAGCTTTGTGGCAATGCACTCTCGACGGCGGATTTTTTTGGCGGCGATTTGACAAAGCGTTTAAAGAACCATACCATCGCGTAACCGATCAAGACGATGAGCGCAAAAATCGGAATGCCAGCAATGAGAAACTCAACCACGTTCGCTAAATTTTTCCCGAAGTTGTAAACGCCATCTGACAATGCTCTGCCGAGCAGACCGAAGAAACTTGGTCGAGCATCGCCGCCTGCAAATTCGGGATACGGTTCGTGAAAGCGCGCGGTAATTGTCGAGAGACCTGCACGGTCTATGTAAAAGCGTTTTTGTCCCTCGAGCTGCTCAATCACGCCGCGCGTTTGAGAGAGTTCGCGCTCGACGCTGAGAAGTTCTTGAACAGTTTTCGCCGATTTCAAAATTTCCTGAAACCGCGCTTCAAGTCGTTTTTGATTTTCCAAGCGTGCTTCAAGGTCGTAGAAATCTTTGGTGATGTCTTGACCTTTGACGGTTTCGTTATCGATTTTTTTGCCAAGCCGTCTGAGGTCGCTCATCGCTGCTTCAAACGATTCGGCAGGGACGCGCAAGACGACCGCCCCTTCTTTGACATCCTTATAGCGCGACGCACTGACGCTCGTCGAGGCGACAAAGCCACCGTAACGCTCTGCCAAGCGCTGCGCTTGCGCCGACGCGGTGTCGAATTTTTCAACCTCGAGCGTGAGTTCCGCTGTTTTAATTACCATACGCTGTTTCGGTGGCGCGGGCGGTGTGGCACTGCTTTGGCTGACAGATTGAAAAGCGGCGCGGCGCGGCGCGCTCTTGGGCAAGCCACCTCCTGAACCACTTGGGCTATCGGTCGCTCTTTCGAGTTCGGCAGATTCCTCTTTTTCCGACATTTCCTCTGGCGCTGGTGCTCCCGATGACATCATAGGTTGCGATGACGCAGACGACGCACTCTCGTCCCGCGTGTTTGCGCGATTGCAACCAAAGCATATCGCCGCCAGGAGAACCAAAAGCAGCGTGCGGTTCATATTTCCTCCGTTGAGATTGTTTTAGCGCGATGAATTTCTACCTCGAATACATCAGCAAATTTTTCAGCGAATTTCTCTTCAACGAGCGAGAGCGACATTTCTGTGCCTAAAAGTTTAGCGAGCGAAGTTATCCCTTTATCACTGATTCCGCAAGGCACGATGCCGTTGAAATACTCAAGGTCTGTATTGATGTTCAGCGCCAAGCCGTGCATCGTCGTCCAGCGCGAGAACTTGACGCCGAGCGCACAGATTTTCTCATCGCCAATCCAGACGCCCGTGTAATTCTTGCGCTTGTCGTGATGCGTCTTCCGATGCGCGTCGATTCCGAAATCGGCTAAGAGGCGAATGACGACTTCTTCAAGGTCGCGCAGATAGCGATGCGCATCGTGATAAAAGTGGTTCATGTTCAGAATTGGATACGCGACGAACTGTCCGTAGCCGTGATAGGTTATGTCGCCGCCTCGGTCAATCTCGAAGAGGGAAATGTTTTTTGCGCGGAGTTCAGCTTCGCTTAGAAGTAAATGTTCGCGTTTGGATTCTTTGCCGAGCGTATAGGTATGTGGATGCTCGACGGAGAGAATCGTATCAGCCAAAAGGTCTTGCTGCACGCGTTCAAAGACGCGCTTTTGCAAGTTCCAAGCGTCGGCGTAGGGCATTGTGCCAAGCGATACCAATTGAACTTGCCGCATTCTGTTTTGTGGTTTCAGCGTGGCAAGTTAGCGTTTTTTTTTGCGAGCGTAGCCGAGCATAGCGTTAATTTTGGGCAAATGTGTCGTCAGTTAAACGAGGGTAGTAACGCTTCTGGCCGTCGTGGTGCAGCACGGCAAGCGACTCATCGATGCGGCGCGCTCTGCATGGTTTGCCTTTGATTTTGAACTCAATCGAGCCATCGTCGTGATACAGCAGGTCGGTTAAAGCGTAACGATAGTTAAACTCGCCCGTGCCGACGATGTAGCCTTTGAGCTTGTTCTTCGAGGTAAATACAAATTCAAAGTATTCTTGCGCTGAGCCGCGCGCGTATTTTCCGATGTATGGTTTGGAGAGTTCGAACTCGCGCTCCAATTTTTCCTTCTGTATTTTCCACGCTGGAATTTTCTTCGTTGGAGCAACCGATGACTTTTTTTCGGAAGTCTTGGCGTTTTTTACAAGCGACTTTCGAGCGAGAGGCTTGTCAATGGCAAACGCGCTTTCGCTGTGATTTAGGACAACCACAAAGAGAAGAACATACTTCGACATCTCAACAGCAGTTTAGGTTACAACTTTCAAACTCGCCGCCGATGCGATGTTGAACAAGCTATCTGCGTATCGGCTGCGACGCTAAATTGAGAAGCAGTTTTACTGACCCTGTCTGCAAAAGTTTCAACTGTCGGTAAAGCGCAAGAGAAATGTATGTATAAGTTCCCTTGCCGTAATATGCTGTAATGAAAGAAGTTGACGGCTGCGACTCATTTTCATCGCTCATCGATAAAAGTCTTTCATACTTCTCCGATGTTTTCGAAGCCTCGGCACTTGGCAGATAAATGCTGCGTTCTTGAATCCAGCCGTTCCAATCGTCGGGCAGAATTTTATTTGGCTTGTTGAAGTAGGGATGTTCGGGCTGAAGCAATTTCACCGTCGCAGTTTCCTCTGTTACGCGCTCGTTGGTCATCAGAATCGGATACGGCGCGAGCTTGTCGGCATTGGCGTTCCAATCTTGCGGCTTGTTGTAGAACATGACCACGTTGCCGCCTTGCTCGATGTAGTCGAATATCTTTTTTGATTGACGCACAACGTCGGGACGATAACCGCCCGTGCGAAGGTCAAAGAAAATCACAGAGAAGTTTTTTAGGTCTGCGCTTTCGAGTGTGGCAGAATCCAGCACAGTGAATTTGAGTTTAAAGTCGCGAAAAATGTCCTCGAGCGTGTTGTCGTATGTATTCACCAGTCCGATTCGGGCGGACGGCGAGCATTTTGCATCAACGGTTTTGAGCGTAACGAGTTGCTTTGCGGGCGAGAGCTTGGAGTCTTCGGCTTCCGCGCCGACGGGCTTAGCGTCGAAGATTAGTAACTGCGGCAGACGCGATGTGTCTTTTTCGATGTCAATCGTGAGCGTATCGGTCAATCGCGCTTTATTTGTTCCGCCGAAGACGAACTCTTTTCTGAGCAGCGTTTTTCCGCTTGACGACACCGACAGTATGACGGGCAGGATTTTTTGCGTTGGATTTCGCATGACGATATGAAATCGTCGCTTATATGTTGGTGTTTTTTTCTGTTGCCATTCCCGCTCTGTTGCAAGCTCTTTGAGCGCATCGCTCGGCGAGACGAGGATTGAAAATCCTTGCGCTTGCTCGACTTGCAACGATTCGAGTGATGGCATTTGGCGTTGCATCGGTTCAATGCCCCCGAAGAGGTCGTGCTGATTGTGCGCAAAGTTTTCCGACGCACGCCAGAGCATGTATCGACGAGGCTGCGCAAGGAACTGCGACCGCGCTAACACGGCTTTATCCATGCCTTGCGAGCGATGCTGCGAGAGCGCAAGGCTTGCCACTTCACGAATTGTTTTGCCGCCCGGCTCTCTTTCACCGACGTTGATTTCCACGACTGAACCTGTTCCAGCCGGCGCGCTGCGAAAGGCACGCACGAACAGTTTTTTGACTTGCCACGGCGCAACGCCGTCCTTGAACTGTTCGGGGTGATACGACGAATCAGCAGCTTTTTCAAACGCTTCGTAAGCAGTGATGCCGACGGCTTGATGATGCCCATGTTGGCGATTCGGCGGCACGGTGATGGTGTCGTGATTAGTGATAATCACATCGGGCTGCGT
Source organism: [Candidatus Thermochlorobacteriaceae] bacterium GBChlB (assembly GCA_000724175.1). Lineage (GTDB taxonomy): Bacteria > Bacteroidota > Chlorobiia > Chlorobiales > Thermochlorobacteraceae > GBChlB. The sequence continues at coordinate 102,194 of JPGV01000009.1, forward strand.
TCTGCGAATTAAATACACCAAACGCGATAATACAGCGTCTTTCCCGCCCCAGATTGTAAAAGTTTCTTTGGCAGTTTTCGAGAAGCCGAAGTCGCGGAAACCGAGAAAGAGGGTCTCTGTGCCGAGGATATTTCCGGCGTCGAGCGTTTCTTGGGTTCGAATCTCGCCGAGTTCATCGTAGAGCGCAGAGCCGATTTCATTTTGACCACCTTCGCCGCGCGTGTAAAACACGCTGTATGCTTTCAGCGGACGTGCTGATGAGTTATAGAATTGTGCGTAGTAAGCAAGTGTCGCACCGTCTTCGTCGTCGGGATGTGCCGAGAGCGCCATTAAAACAAACGATTTTTTTTGCTCTGTTGCTGTCGATGCTGGCTGTGCGACGAGTGAGACAGCAAAAAAGAGCGTCCATACAATACCGAGAAACGACATCATTGGCTAAGCGTGTAAAAATTAGAGCCGGCTGAAACTGCCTGATTTCACAAGGTTTTACGGGCGAAGGTTGTCATGCTTTCATGAGCGAATGGACGTCGTAGCCTTCTAATTTTGTCCTACCATTTAGAAATCCCAACTCTATCAGAAAGCAAAGCCCAACGACGCGCCCGCCGATTTTCTCAATGAGTTTGCAGGCTGCGCCCGCCGTGCCGCCAGTAGCGAGCAGGTCGTCGTGCAAGACAATGCGCTCGCCTTTCTTGATGGCATCGAGATGAATTTCAAGCGCGTCTGTGCCGTATTCGAGCGAATAGGTCTCGCGGATTTTGGCGGCGGGAAGTTTGTTCGGCTTACGGACGGGAACAAAGCCCGCGCCCAATTTATACGCCAACGCCGCTCCGAAAATAAATCCCCGCGATTCAATCGAGACCACTTTATCGACCTTTTTGCCTTTGTAAAGTTTCGCCAGCATCTCGACCGTTTCAGTGAACAGTTTTTTGTTTTTCAACACCGTCGTGATGTCTTTGAACATAATTCCCTCTTTCGGGAAGTTCGGCACCGTGCGCACGTTCTTTGCAAACAGCTTGGCGAATTTTTCAAGTTTCTTATCGTCCGACGTTCTTTTGGGTCTGGCAAGCGTGAGTTTTTTCTTTGAGGCTTTTGCTGACATGGTTGGTTTTTGTTGTTTGTGTTGCAAGTTCGTCCAACAAAAGTGGCGATTCTCGCAGAGATTTGCAACGGCGCGAATCTTACAACGCAGCGCGCAGTTGCAGAATGTAATGCCGAATTGGCGCAAGAATGCCCGGCTGCTCGACATAATTGTAATTCAACACATTTCTTACAATCACGTTCGCTGCCATCTCGAGCGCGCCTAACGGAAACTTCACGCCCGCGCGTACATCGGACACATGCGCATCGACCAGCCGCGCGCCGTCCGCCACAATGAGCGACAATTCTCGGTCGACCGCATCGGCTCGGCTGACAAACCGATAATTCCACTCGAGAGAGAGCACGTCGTAATTCGCTTCAATGGTTGCGTAAAAGAGCCGCCGACTTCGATATTTCAACCACTCGTTCAGTGTGCGGTCAATTGGGTTTGTATGTGTGTATGAGAGCGAGAGCCGAAGCAGACGCTGATTAAAATTCATTGATGCAGAGAGTTCATAGCCCGGAATTTGCGCGCTGGTAACATTCTGAAATGAAAACGCTCCGCTCGCCGTTGGGCGCACCTCTATAAGATTTTCGTAGTTATTGACGAAGCCCGCTATGTCAATCGTCAAACTTGTCAGCGAAAAACTCGAGAAGAGTTCAATGGGTCGACTGTAGCTGAACAGGTAGCCCAGTTCGTAGCTCACGCTGCTCTCTGGTTTCAGCGTTGGGTTCGGCTGCACTTGCAGAAAACCTGTTTGCGTTGTCAGGAATCGCTCGCTGATGGTTGGATTGCGAAACGCCGCGCCGATGGTGGTTCGAAACGACGAGTATTGTCCAATCGTCCAGTTTAGCCCTGCGCGCGGATTGAGTCGCCCAACGATTGTTTCGCTGTTCACGCTTTGTCCATCGTAGCGCGCGCCGTAGCTCAGAACCAGCGTATTGAGAAGCGGCAAATCGCCTTGCAGATAGGCGGCGAAGGTGACCGATGTATTGTTTCCGAAGATGTTTGCCTGAACGGTCGAGTATGAGGTTTCAACGCCGCCTGTTAGCGTGAAGCCTTTGGCGAGCGTGGCGCTCGTTTGAACATCAACGCCGTATTGCGCCGCCGTTGAATTTTGTCCGTCTGTGTCTTGAAACGACGTGCGATTAGTTCTGCCGCGGACAATCATATCGACCGTGCGCGAGAGTTTCCAATTAAGCGTCGGCGCGATGATGAGGTTGGTTGAGGACAGACGCAACGGCGTCGACATTCCGTCGCGCAAGGCATTATCAATGTTTTGCCAAAAGAGCGAACTGCCGCGTTCTTCTTCGGCGTAATTAGCGACAAGCGAGAGCGCAGCCGCGTCTGAAAATTGATACGCCGACTTTGTAAAAAATCGCCATCGGCGAAAATCGAAATTTTCTCGATAGCCATCGTCGATGCGCCGTGTGAGCGAGCCATAGACCGACAGCCTGCCGAAGGTTTGCGCATGTGAGAGTTCAACGCCTGCCTGCGCTCTGGGTCGCTCCGACCATCGCCAAATTCCAAACGATGGGTTATCGAACACGCCGCCATAGGTCAGCAGCGATGTGCGTGTCGAGAACTCATTTTTTGTAACCACGTTAATCGCGCCGCCGATGCCCGCCGACCCATAGAGCGAGGAACTGGCGCCCTTGATAACCTCGACGCGGCTGATGAAATCGACGGGAAATGCGTCCCAGCGCGCCGAGCCATCGTCGGGCGATAAAAACGGAATGTTATCGATGAGCAACTGCACTCGGCTGCCGACGCCTAAACTCACGCCGCTCGACCCGCGAATGCTGACGTTTGAATTGAGAACATTCACGCCCGACACATGTCGCAGCGCATCGTCAAGCGAGACGCTATTGCGCTCAATGAAAAATTCAGGTCGTAGAATCGAGACGGACAGCGACAATTCCTGCAAGCGCTGTTCATAGCGATTCGCCGTTACGGTGATTTCATTTGCCTCCGACGCAATCGGGTCGAGTATCATATCGATTTCGGTAATCGTGTCGTTTTTTATTGAGATATTTTTGAACAGCTGTGTTTTGTAGCCTTCGGCGCTGAACACCACATCATACGTGCCGCGCGGAATGCCGCGAATGATGTAGAACCCTTCCGCGTCGGCAAGCGCACCATAGCTTGTGTTTTTCAGTTGGACTTTTGCGCCGACGAGTGGAATTGACAGCCGCTTTCGCACAGCGCGCGGTTGCGCTTGACCAAGCGAGTCGGTAATCGTAATGAGTTCCGTCGTTATGCGCGTCTCGGTAATTAAACCGCGCAGTGTGCCACCGCCAATTTGTGCCAAGATCGACTCCGATGCACAGGTGATTGTCCAGACGACAGCGACGATTATCCAAACGATTTTTTTTACTTGCACACGTTGAAAAGGAAACGATGGTTGCTGAAGTTCATTGTTCTTTTTTTTCAAAAGTAAGTTTAAGAACCTTTGATGCAGGCAACTGAACTTTTCGTATTCAAACAGGGGACTTGCGACTTCGAGTGGAATACAAGTTTGCGCTCAAAGACGCGCGGTTAGTGCATAAGGTTAGAAAATCGACGCACGACAGGAAAAGTTCTGCTCGTTCCCTAACGCTGTGATTTTGTTTGACTTTGTTCCGCCTGACGTTTCTTGTAATCGCAGTCGGTCTTCACACAGTCGGCAAAGATTTGAAGTGTGTGTTGGCGAATGTCAAACCCCATGCTTTTGCACACCGCGTCTTGCTGCTCTTCGATTTTTGGATTTGAAAATTCAAATACTTCGCCGCATTGATTGCAAACGATATGGTCGTGATGGTCGTAACCATAGACACGCTCATAGTGCAAGTGCTTATGCCCAAAACTGTTTTGGCTGACGAGGTTGCACTCGACGAGCAAATCGAGCGTGTTGTAGACCGTTGCGCGGGAGATGTTATGATTTTTTTGTTTGAGTTTAATGAAGAGTTCGTCGGCATCGAAGTGTCCTGCTGCAGAATAAATTTCGCGCAGCACAATGTCGCGCTCTGGCGTAGCGCGATAGCCTTTCTTTTTGAGGAACTCGCGAAAAATATGCTCGACGCTTTCGCGTTCTTTAACTTCGGGCGCCTGTGTATTGGCACGCGTGCGCTGTTCTTTTTTCGTCTCTCGTTTCGCGGCAACTTTCATGATGTTCTTTCAGAAGAATTAATGACGGCGGCTTGACCTAAAATTACATCTAAAACCGTGAGCGTGCAATGCGCTAAGGGCAACTCTCTCGCCTTTTCCGATAACGCTGTTATGCAGCTCAATTTACACAGGCTTGCTAAGATCTGGCTTTTCTAATTCGCCGTGATGAATGCGGTCGACATACCACCACCAATGCGATTCGGGATAGCGTTTTTCGCGGTAGGCATCGTCGAGTAAGCCGAGACCATGTTCGTAGACTTCCAGATACTTGTAGCCATTTTGCAGCACGATGGCGTCCGCCCAGCGCACTTCTTTCTCGAGTTCAGGCGTCAGCTCGTCTTTACGCAGTTCAATGTCGCTTCTGTAAAACAGAAACTCATCGTAGCCCTCAATCCAGATTTCTTCGGGGTCGTCCAAATCTTGACAATACTTCGCGTAGATTTTCACAAGCTCCTTGATTAAAAATCCTTTGGAGGCATAAAGTTTTGGCGTGGGTTGTGTCATACTCGTTTGCGATTCAAGTTATTTCAAGGCTGTTTCAATTTTTTCGTGTGTTGTAAAGCCAAGTTTTATCAATACGTCGCCGATTTTTTCTCCTGTCTTTTTTTGTTCAGCTAAGGCTTGCTGCAATTGGTCGGCGGTAACGACGCCTTTGGCGACGAGTGTATCTCCAAGCATAATTTATTTCGTTTGTTTTTTTTAATCGTATTTGTAAAATCCGCGTCCGGATTTTCGCCCAAGATAACCAGCAGCGACCATATTTTTTAGGAGCGGCGACGGTCGATATTTTGAATCGTTGAAGCCATCATGCAAGACATTCATAATTGCCAAGCACACATCCAGCCCGATGAAATCGGCCAGCGTCAGTGGCCCCATCGGGTGCGCCATGCCAAGTTTCATAATTTCGTCAATTGCTTCGGGCGTTGCCACGTTTTCATAAACGCACTGAATCGCTTCGTTAATCATCGGCATCAGCACGCGGTTTGAAATAAAGCCGGGATAGTCGTTCACCGTAACGGGAACTTTGCCGATTGCTTTTGCGGTCTCCTCGACCAATCGATGGGTTTCATCGGAGGTTTGAATGGCGCGGACAATCTCGACGAGTTTCATTACAGGAACGGGGTTCATAAAGTGCATGCCGATGACTTTGTCCGGTCGTTTGGTTGCGGCGGCAAGCTCGGTCAGCGAGATAGAACTGGTGTTCGAGCAGATGGTCGCCTCGGGCTTGGCGTGTTCATCGACGGTTCGAAAAATGGACTTCTTCAATTCCGTGTTTTCGTTGACCGCTTCGATTATGACATCCGCACTTTTGACGCCCCCAGCGAGGTCTGTCGTAGGCGTGAGGTTGGATAGCGTTTGCGTTTTATCTGCGTCGGTCAGTGTTCCCTTCTTGATTTGTCGGTCGAGATTGCCTGCGATGGTGTTCAGGGCGCGGTCGAGCAATTCCTGTTTGACATCGATAAGGGTTACGTGAAATCCATTTTGCGCAAAGACATGCGCAATGCCGTTGCCCATTGTGCCGCCGCCGATGACAGCGATGTGTTTTGGAGTCGTCATAGCTTGTCTGGTGTTCAAATGAATGAAACGCCGTGCTGTTCAGGCGCGGCTTAGCGCGTAGCAACCAGCAGCGCATCTACGCTGAACTTGCCTGCGCCCGACAAAAATAACCAAAACAAGATGACGATGTAAAGCACTTCTGGTAAATAAAAAAACTCGCCGAGCCAATCGGCGATAGATGTGGCTTTCACGCTGGGCAGCACCGTTGTCAGCAGGGCGACCATCATTACGCCGAGCAGCAAGAGCGCACTGAGAGGCGTTGCAAGCCCAAAGACCAAAGCTGCGCCGCCAAGACATTCTATGAGCGATACCACAACCGCGTTGATTTCTGGCGCAGGAACGCCTGCTGCCTTAATTGTCTCGCGCATCTGCGCGCGCCGCGCTGGCACAACTAATTTGCCGTAGCCTGAGAGCGCAAACAGCAGCCCAACAGCTACTCGAGCAACAAACATTCCCACCCACTGCCACGACTGCAGGTTCAAGGCGATTGACTCGACAAACGACATCTCCATTTTTTCTACTTTTGCGGACTCTCGACGACCTCTACGATACGCTGATTCAACGCTTGAAGTGCGCGCGCGTTGAAGCCTTCAATTTCTCGAAACGCATTAATCTGCGCGGCGGCGCATTCCGTTGGCTCTTTGAAGACTATCCACCGTACGCCTTCCGTGAAGGGCGGCGTTGTCAGCGACCCTGCGTATAAATAAAACCGTTTGTTTTTTGGCAACGCGCTGTTCAAATCCACCACATTTTTCGATGTCTTACGTCCGCCTTCCGCGCGTGGAATATCCCGAATGAATCGGCTTAAAACTTCATTTTCTCTGCCTTCAACGAACAAGACGCCAACGACCAAATACGCGCTGTCCGTGCTTTGATGAACCAAATGCAGTTCCATTGGAAACGGCGTTCCCTGCAAACGATGCTCCGACGGTGTATGAAAATGAAATTGGACAAGGTCGTAGTCTATTCCATCAAAAGACAATCGATTGCCTTGCTTGTAATGAAGTTTAACGGTGTGACCTAAGTTTTCTATGATTTCATGCGACGGGACATATTGAAACACAAGGGCATGCCGACTCAGCGAATCGGTCGGCTCTAAGTTTATCGGCGATTGACGATATTGCTCGTTGCAGTATGCCATTTTGCAGTTCTCTGCTTTTGTGTGCGACTCTCCCGTCGCAGCAACGGCAGCGCTATTGACACCCTTTGCTGACGGCTTAGCGGGTTTGAGACACCCGCATAGCACAGCGATTGATATTGCTGCAAGCAACGCCGCGCATATCGGTTGTAGATTCATGAGCGTTCTATTTTCGTCCAGCGCATGTTCTGTGCGCTTGCAAGAATAGCCTCAACTCTTCACAAGTTTATCACAATAGCGACGCGCTTGGATTATTTTTTTTCCAATTGTAGCTAATTCCCTTTTCTTGAAGGAGTCCCTCGCCGATGAGAACGGCGTCGAAGCCTGTATTTTCAAGGGTTTTCAGATCGTCGTTGGTTTTCAATCCGCTTTCGGCGACGGACAGAACGCCCTCTGGAATGTATTTTTTCAGGCGCAGCGACGTTTGGAGAGACACCGAAAAATCTTTCAAGTCTCGATTGTTGATGCCGACGATGCGCGCGCCCGCCTTGAGGGCAATGTCTATTTCAGTTTCGTCGTGTGTCTCGACCAGTGCCGACATATCGAGCGACGCTGCATACTGAATGTAATCGTGCAACTGCTGCGCCGAGAGCGCGGCGACAATCAAAAGCACGGCGTCGGCGCCGATAAGCCGCGCCTCGAGAATTTGAAGCTCATCGATGATGAAATCTTTTCGCAGCGTTGGCAGCGAGAATGTCTCTTTGACCATCGTCAAGTAATCGGCTTTGCCTTGAAAGAACTTTTCATCGGTCAAGACCGAGAACGCCGAAGCGCCCAGTTGCTCGTATTTTTCCGCAAGTTCAAGCGGTTTAAAGTTCTCGACCAAGATGCCGCGCGAGGGAGAGGCTTTTTTAAGTTCGGCGATGAGATGCAACGGCTCACTCGACGGTCGTTGAAGCGCGGCGTAAAAATCGCGCGTCGGCATCAGCGCCTGTCTCGAGTCGCGCCACTGGCTTTCAAGGTCGAGTGTTTTGAGCAACTCGACTTCGCGCTCTTTTTCCGCGAGAATTTTATCGAGGTAGTTCATACAGAGTTTGCAGCTGCGCATTGCCGCGCATTTTTTCTTAAAATACAGTTTGGATTTCAATTTTTGAGTTTTAACATCTGAATAGGTTCTATGATGAGCCGCTTTTTCATCACACTTATCGGAACAGCGCGGCACGCGGCGGTGTATTGCTTGCTGATTATTTTGACGGGCGAGATTAGCGAACCGGCGCCGAGTATTTTAGGCGACTGGACAATTGAAGAGCCGCCGTCGACGCGCGCGCCGTTTTTTTTATCGTTCCGAGAAACGCCACGCGGCGACACGTTGGTTATGACGGATTCCGTGAAGTTGCACGGCGGCGGCGCCATGCGCAATCAGCTTCGTCTGCCTATCCGCACGATTCGCGACACACGCGAGCAGTTGGAGATGGTTGTTTGGATACATCGACCGTCATCGCTCTCGATTGACCTTTTTCTGAAGTCGAGCAAGCCCGAATATGACGCGCTCACGCTGCTTTTTGAATGCACAGGCAATCGTCTGAAATTCACCAAGATGCGCCGCCAGTATGGCAACGACGATGTTCAAACATTTTTTTATCGCAAAGTTATCTCTAAACGCGCACCTCAATGACGCTGTTGGTTCTAACACTTTATCATCTCATCGTCGCCGCTCCGGAAAACAGAGCGCACAACTTTCATGTGAGCTACGGCAAAATGGCTGTGGAAGGCAACTCGATTTATTTGAGCCTGCGTTTTTTCAAAGATGATTTAGAGACGGCACTGTGCAAGTCGAGTGCGCGAGATGACCTCAAACTTGCCGCCACGCCGCAGTGCGACTCCATTTATTTGCGCTACTTTGCCGAGAAATTCGAGATAACCTGCGACGGCAGACGGCTGCGTGCCGAACTTTTATCAAGCGGCGAAGACGGTGATATGTGGTGGTATAAACTGAATTTTTCGGATTCCAAAACGCTGCACGCTGTTACGATTAAAAACACGCTGCTCTTTGAACTCTTCGATGACCAAAAGAACATTGTTCAAGTCATGCACTTCCCGTCGGAGCAGCAGCAATCGTTTTATTTCATTCGCGGGGCAGAGCGCTACACGGCATCGTTCTGACACTCTTAATTTTTTCCAATGCCTCTAAAAACAACAAGGCGTCTCGAGCCGAGACGCCTTGTTTTATCCTTTATCCTTTTGCCTTTATCACTTCACCAGCATCATTTTCTTGGTGGCGACGAAGTCTCGGCTTTGGAGACGGTAGAAATACACGCCCGACGAGAGATTAGAGGCATTGACTTGGTAGCGATACGAGCCGGCTGAGAGTTCGCCGTTCACAACAGTAGCGACTTTCTGACCAAGCACGTTGTAAATTTCAAGCCGCGTCATGCCTGACTTATTGAGCGAGAACTCAATGGTCGTCGTTGGGTTGAACGGATTGGGATAGTTTTGCGACAGCGCGTATTCGTTTGGCATTTTGATTTCTTTAATCTCATGCTCAGTGATTCTACCTTGCAAATCCACATCTTTGAGTTTGTAGAAATATGTCGCGCCTGCAACCAGACGAGATTTATCGATATACTCGTATGTTTTGCCTGTTGGACTTGTGCCTAAGCCGCGCAGGGACTCATTGTCTCGATACGATGCGATTTCCGTGTAGTCCCCGTCTTTGACAGTTGCGCGTTCCAAGATGAAGCCCGCGTTGTCGGTTTCAGAAGCGGTTTCCCATTTGAGCGAGACGCCGTCATCGACTGGTCGCACAATAAAACTCGTCAGCTCAACAGGGAGCGGGTTATCGATTGTGGTGCTGGCCAGCACTACGAAGACAGGCGAATTTGTCGCCACCGATGCAATGTCGGACGAAGCGAAACCTGCTGGGAATGTTGTAATCGTCGCAGAGGGCGATGTGCCAGCTTGCCAAATGCTCGATCCTGTCGGTGGGTTGTCAATCGTCGAGGCGACGCGCAGTCCCGACGGATTCGTTACACCTTCGTCATTGCTGGTCGTATTGAAGCTCAGCGTTACTCTTGGAATTGCAATCACACCGCTCCGCGTCAGCTGGTAGTAGCGCACGCTGGAAATGTTGTTCAAGCCAGCGCCGGGCGATCCGGGCGGCGTTGAGTTAATCATTCGCACCCCGACGACCGCGCCGCTTGTTGAGTTACCACTCACGCTCACGGGACGGTAGTTTCCTGCGCCAGCAATCGGGAAGAACCGTGCGACACCCAGTGCCGTCGGGTAGGTAATTGCAAGTTCTCCGTCAATGTATGCCGATGCGCTACCGTGTCCGAACTGCGCTTGGTTGGCCAGCGTCAGCGTATTTGCGCCTGTGAAAATGACGCCGTTGAGCAAATAGAGCGAATCGGCGCCCGTGCCTTGTCCGACCGTCAAGTTTGAGCCAAGCGTCAGTGTTCCCGACGCTGTTCTGTTGACAGTAAAGCGACGTAAGCCCTGTCCGCCGCCTGCGAAAGTAAGTGTGCCAAGCGCACCTGTTCCGTTAATCGTAAGGTCGGAGTTAGCGGTTGTGCCAGAGAGGAGTCCTGAGCCGCTCACGGTGCCATTGAGCGTTAGAGATGACGCTGACGCCGCGCCGATGTTCAATGTTCCGCCAGTGAGTGCAAGCGCATTTGTAACGGTAATACTGGTGTTTGAAATCGATACATTGACGCTGCCACTTGGTTTATTGAGTGTCAGGTTGTTGAAGGTAAATGACCCGCCACCTGCTTTGGCAAAGTTTTGTGTACCGGCGCCGTTGAAAGTAATCGTAGATGTGCCGGGCGTGATTGCCGAAGCAGCAGCATTGAGCGATAAATTTCCGCCAATTGTCAAATCGAAGTTGTCTGTGATGAGCGTCTTGTTATTAATAATCGTCAGATTTCCTGCAACGACCGTTGCGCCAGTCAGGGTTCGGTTTTGCGCGCCGCCTGCTGCGCCGATGGTCAAGTTTCCATAGGGTTGTCCGCCCAATGAGGCAATGGTTTGGTTGGGTGCGTTGGGGTCATAGACGACCGTGCTGGTCGGATTAAGCGTGTAGGTCGTGAAGTTTGCAGGGAAGTTATTTCCACCGCTCGGCGCGCCTTCGACGAGCAGCGTCGTGCCAGCCGCCATTGACATCGTGCCGCCAACAGCTGTGCGGTTCAACGTCAAAGCGTTCAGGTCGACGGTTACGCTGCCGTTGATAGCCAAGTTTCCGCTTAACGAGGTTGCCACGGTTGTTTTCGTGCCAGAGCCAGAGAACGTCAAATTAGGATAGACAGCTGGAACCGAGCCGCCAGTCGGCATGGTGTAAGTGCCGCTTCCGCCATACTCGATTGTGCCGTTAGCGAGGAACGAGACGTCAAATGCTGCCGTCGGGAAGTTCGGCGTTGATGATGCATTTTGGTCGAAGCGAATCGTGCCAGGGCTGACTGAGTTAACGATAACCGTTCCAAAGTTATGTCCGGACGAGTTGTTTGAAATGACGAGCGTGCCGCCGGGGTTGGTATCGAACGTCAAGGTTGCCGAGAGTCTGTTGTTGCCGTTGGTATTCACCTCGTGTCCGTTGCGAATGACAACGGGCGTTCCCGGATTGGGGAGCGAGCCAGGCGGTATTTCTGTAACTGGGTCGGTTGACCATGTCGTTGTTCCAATTCCCGTAACCACGTCCCAATTTCCGCTTCGGACGCTGTAATAGACAATTGGGTTAATTAAGCCTTCGCCAGCGGTGAAGTCGCCTGTAATGCGGTTGGTTATTGCTGCCGTTGGCGCGCCAATGGTGAAGTTGGATTCGTCAAACGAATTTGGGTCGGGCGTGCCGGGCGGATTCGGCAAGAATCTCCATTGGAAGGTCGGCGCGCCGATGTAGAATGCGCCCACATAGTTTGCCAATGTTCCTCCGAGATTCGATACCGCAGTAGTTGCCGTGTAGGTGTGCGTTACCGAAAAGCCTGTGGTTTCTTCTGCGAAGCCGCTTTGGGTCGTGCGCCAGTAGTAGAGGATTCTTCCTGTGGCACTTGCTGCTTGCGGATGCTGACCTGTTACGGGCGCGACGGTAATTGAGCCTGCGCCTCCCGTTCCCAAGTTGGTTACGTTAATTGTAGCGGGCGTATAGATGGTCGTCGTTCCTATGGGGAAGGTAAAGGATTGAGCGCCGCCATAGACTTTGGTTACGCCTGCCGCGCTCACGAGACCGTTGGTTCGAACCATGTTCGATGCGCTCGGCGTGCCGCCAATGACGCCGGTGGCATCGGTGTTGCGAATGATGAGCAGATTTGCGCCAATGTCTAAGATACCAGAGGTCAGCGTCAGCGTGCCGCCAGAGCCATTCGTATTGCGAATGCCGAGCGTGCCACTCACCATCGTAACGCCTGACGCATTCGCGATTGTCAGGTTGTAAAAGTCGGTCGTTCCCGTGATGGTTTGCGCCGCTGTGCCGTTGAAGGTAACGGTTTGGGCATTGGTCGTGGCGTCAAATGTGCCTGCGGTTGTTGTCCAGTTGCCCGTGATGTTCATCGGTGAGAGCAGTTCCACAGTCCCGCCGACCGCCGTGTTGTTCAGCGTAAAGTTGATGAACGTCAAGGTTGCTGGGCTGCCGCCAGTGCGTTGAATGGTTTGCGGCGTCGTGGTGCCATTGAAGGTGGTGTTGAGCGCCGCGTTGAATGTGCCTGCCGTTTGCTGGAAATTGCCGCCGATAGAAAGGCTTGCCGAATTGATTGTGCCTTGCGTAACCACGCCGCCGTTTTGCGTGAAGTTACCAGACACAGTCGCCGATGTCGTATTGCCGAACCGCACGTCGCCGTTTGTGATGACAAAGTTGCCGCCGACAATTGGATTAACGACATCTAGGTTAGTTGCACCGTTGATGCGGAAGAAGCGCAACTGACCTGTTCCTCCAAGATTCACCGTCAAATTTCCTCTGATGTTGCCGAATTGCGGCGCGCCCGTGTTTTGCGAGCCTGTATTGAAATTGATGGTGCCGCCATTGCCGACATTGACATCAGGCAAGCGCACGTTGGAATTGATGTTGTAAATCAATCCAAGCGCGCCGCCAATTGGCGTGGCAGGCGTGTCGCCCGTAAAAATTTGAATTGTGCCGGCGGGCGTTGTCGGGCTTGGCACATTTCCGATGACGAGGTCGGCGACCGTGCTTGCAGTATTGCCACCGCGCACAATGTTGAGCGTTGCTCCAGCGCCGGTCATATTGAACTGACTGCCCGTATTGCCTGTAATTCCAAAGACGGCGAAGCCGTTTTCAACAGCGAAGCGACCAACGGTAACGGTGCCGCCCGACTGCGTATAGTTCAGCGCATCGGTGCCTGCACCGCTTGACCGAATGCCCGTTCCAACAGTTAGCGTACCGCCATTGACGGTCAGCACTGCGGTTGCCGTTTCATAGATGATGCTGTTTTGCGTCGTGCCGGAGGGGTCGGTGCCGATATTGACCGTGCCGCCGTTGATGATAAGTCCGCCTCTCAGGCGCAGGTCGTTGGCGCCGCTCGTTGCACTGACTTGCACTGTTCCCGCGTCAATTTGCAAAGCCGCAGTCGCAGGAATAACAAAGTCGCCATTTCCAGCATTCAGCTCGAGCGTTCCGCTGGTGTAGTTGTAGCGGAAGGTGCCATTGACCAGCGAGAGTGCTTTGTTAGGACCGACATTGGTGGCAGAGAGTGTAAAATTGGTCGGCGCATTCACAAATAAGCTAAACGCTTGCGAAGAGCCTTTGCTAACAATGAGGCGATTGAAGTCCGTTGTTGCGCCAGTTCCTGTGATGGAGGTATTGCTGGCACCCGTGAAGGTTACGTTGCAAAGCCGTCCGCCGCCGACGCTCATATCAAACGTGCCGTTGTTCGTCAGGTTGCCGCCCGTCGCGCTTCCGATATTCAGACTGTTCTCGACAGGCGTGCCAGTAGTTGCCACATCGAAGGTCGCGCCAGCGCCAATCGTTACGTCATTTGCGACAAAGACGGCTCGTTCATTGTTATTCATAAAGCGCAAGATGCTTCCGGTGCCTGTAACGGTCAGGTTGCCGCCGCCTGCGGCTGCGCCAGAGAGCGAGAGATCGCCGTCAGTCGTGCTGCTTAGTTGCGCCAGAACGCCACCTTGAACAGTCAAATTTCCCGAAATGGAGAGACCGACATCTGCAAAGGTTTTCGTTGAGCCGCTACCCGAGATAATCAGGTTTCGGTAGGTTGAGACAGTTGCGGGCAGCGTGTAACTAAAACTGCCGCCGTACTCGACGGTGCCGCCAGTGGTTCCCAAGAACGATGTAAATGTTCCGACGGGAAACGGGGCCGGGTTATCGTTTGTCGTGATGCGAAGCAATCCCTCGCCGCTCACCGTGCCAAAACTTGTTGCTGGAAACCCCGTTCCTTGAAATGTCAGCGTTCCCGTCGCTTGAATTGTCGTGCTGGGAACAGCAGTGGCAGCACCGTTGGTGACAGTGATGGTACCGTTGCTGCCGATGATAACTGGGTTGTCGATACCGGGTGGTGTAACGGCGGGCGTTCCAAAAAAGCCTCCGATTCTCCACGATGCGGCAGTTCCCCACTCGCCTGTTGCGCTCGGCACGCTGTAATAGGCTTCAAGTGTTCCATTGGAGAACTTCGCGCCTTCGCCTGCGGTAAAGTAGCCGTCAATGTAAGGCTGAGTTGTAAAGACAATTCTGCCAAATCCAACGGCTGGGTTGCCATTTACGTCGGTATTCTCTTGCACATCAGCCGATGTTCCCGCCAGCGTCCAATTGAGCAGGTCCAGCTGGTTGCGTCCAGGCTCGTAAGCTGTTTCCGTACCTTCCGATGCATCAGCAGTCAGGTATTGATAAAAGTGTGTTACTTGCGTTACGCTTAAACTCGGACCTTGACTGACAATCCAATGGTATTGCAGCGCATTTGCCGCCGAGTTTGTCGGCGCTTCTGCGTTAATCGGTTTCAGGGTTACAAAGTCGCTTCCCGTTGCCGCAATCAGGTTGATTCGGGCAGGCGTGTATTTTGTGCCGACGCCGACAGGGAACAGAAAATTCGTTCCGGCTTGATAGCCCTTTCGGACGCCGAGCGCCGAGGGCGTGCCAGAGAGCCGAATCATATTGGACGCGGAGGGTGTTCCTGCCACTGACGCGCTTAACCCAAAGGTCAACAGTTGGTCGCCGATGTCAAAGATGCCGGCCGTCGGCGTATAAACGCCGTTGATGGTTACCGATGCTGCGCCCGCCAGCGTTGCGCCCGCTGTATTATTCAGTTCCAAGTTCTGAACGATAACCGTGCCAGAGAATTGCTGCGCTGCCGTGCCGTTCAAGCGAATGCGTCCCGAAGTGCCGTTGTGTTGTCCGTTTGCTGTGCCGCTCACGTTGCCGCCGACATTCAAGATAAACCCGCCGTCGCTGAAATTGCCGCTCGTGAGCGCCAAGTTCGCTTCTGCTGTGCGTGTGGCATCGAGCGTAACCGTTTGTCCTACGGTTACATTGATGGTCAATGATTTATTTCCTGTGCCGCTAAACTCTTCGGGACGCGTGGTTTTGTCAACACCTTGATACTCGATGGTGTAGTCGCCGCTTGCCGCGTTGAAAGTGTTGCCTGTTTGAATGATGCCAGCGGCGTCTGTTCCCGCCCGAAGCACACGTGAGCCGCCCACCATAGTCAAATTACCCGTGCCGATATTGACCAAGCCGTCGCTTAGTCTGAAAGTGCGACGCACGGCGTTGCCAGCCGAGACCGTTCTTGTGCCACTTCCCGACACAGTCAGGCTGCCGAATTGAACACCAGAGGCTGGAATCGTAATGGTTTGACCGCCTGTGGCTGCACCAGAATACTCAACCGTGTTAAGCACATCTATGACATAATTGCTGGCAATCGAGCCAAAATTCGGGAACGGCGAGCCGGTCGCTGTGCTGAGAATGTTATAGAGCGTGTTTGCGCCCAGCGTCAATACGCCAGTTCCGCTTACCAATGTGCTTGGACTCGTGACCGCAAGTCCTTGGCGAATTTCGCCCGCCGTTAGCGTCAAGTCGTTGAGGTCAATGGTCGAGTTGGCCGGCGTGGTAAAGAGCGAGACAAAGCGATTTGAGCCACTCGGGTTATTCACTGTGAAATTACGATAGGTATGGCTCGCTGCTAAGTTTACATCGAAGCCGTCCGATGAGCCGCTTGTCGAAGACACTCCGTCTCCGAAGCGAATTGTAGCGTTGCCCGTAAAACAGGTATTCTCAGACGGCAATGATGTGCTACCAGTTAAGTTCGCGCCTGTCCCAGGGTTTCCTAACGGCGATGTGCGGAATGCTGCGCCCGTGCCAGCATTGGGCGTTGGGTTTACAATCGTCAGCGTTCCGCCCGACATCTGCACAATGCCTCTGTTGAGGTTGCATGCCGACTGTGTGCCTGTCAGGTCTTGGTCGCCCGTCGGGTTGATGTTGAACGCCGCATTGCCAGACATGATAAACCGCGCATTCCCATCGTTGAGAAAGAACCGCCCATTGAGATTAAAAACAGCAGTTCCAGAGAGTTCAAGGCTGATAAAGTTCGTCGAAGCAAATGCAGGAATGTTATCGCCGTTGCCAAATCCGTTTACGGTTGGGCTTAAACTGCCGAGGTTGGTGTTACCATCGCCGACATTGACCGTGCCGCCGCTTATCGTCACCCGCGCTGTGCCGGTGCCGACGCTGCCGGGCACAGCGATTGAGTTGCCGCCGTTACTTGCCGATGTGCCAATGTTAGCCGTGCCGCCGGTCATATTGAATCGAGTGCCGCCGGCGTTCAACTGCATACTCGCAGTGATATTGATCGTGCCACCCGTGTTTTCGAACAATGCGCCGTTCGCTTGAAGCCGAACATTTCCAATGTTCCCGCCGCCGACCTGCAAGAGTCCGTCTGTTCTGACGCGCACCGTAGGCGTGCCTGTGCCGTCGAGGTCGAGCAGGTTGCGCGTTGCCGGCGTGGGCAATTGCGCGGCAAGATTCGGCGCAAGGTTCAAGACTGCGCTGCCCGCGCCGCCCGCGTTATCGCCAATGTTCAGAAAACTGTTTCCGCCAACATTAAACAAGTTCGCAAATGCTGCGCTCGTCAGGTTCGTCGCCACGCCAGCAACCGTCATTGTTCCGTCGTCAATGTTGAGCGTCGAGTTCGTGAGCTGGACTTGGTTTCCGGCGGTTACATCGGTGAGGTTTTGCCCAACTCTAACAGTGCCGCCGCCGTCAATCGTAAAAACGGCACCGCCCGTGATGGTGAACAAATTTCCAGTTGTCGTTGTAAACCCGGTCGCAATGTTCAACTGGCTCCCAGCGCCGCTGACAGTTGAATTGCCATCAACGGTCAGGACATTTGCAATCGTCGCCGTTGCGCCGCCCGTTACAGTAATGCTCTCGATATCTAACACATTTTGATTTCCATTCGCGGTCAGCGTCGACCCGGTTCCCGACACCGTGATGCTCTGAAACGTATTCGCCGTTCCTGCCTCAATAAAATCTCCAAATGTGCCTGTGCCTATCGTTACCGCACCGCCGTTGCTTACCGTCAATGTCGTTTGGTTAGCAGCGTCAATGCCCGCAAATATTCTGGCAATGTCATCATTATTTGTCACATTCGGCGCAATCGTCAAAGTGCTTCCTGCGCCATCAACCGTTACCAACGAGGCTTGTCGCATGTTAAACGTAGCGTTGTTCGCCACGCCATTGACAATCACATCAGCGCCGCTGTTAATCGTCAAACTTGCGTGCGGCGCAGCAGTTGATGCATTCAATTCAATCGTTCCTGTGTTCGTTACTGTGCTTCCAACCGTCAAGGCTCCTGTCGACACTGTCAAAGACGCTCCGTCTGCAATCGTCAAGTCCTCCGTCTGGCAGTTGAACGCTCCGCTCATCGTGTGCGCGGTAACTGCATTGAGCGTCAAAGTTCCCGCCGTCGTCGTGCCGATGTTGAGCGTCGACCCCGTTACCGTCAGTCCGTCTACCGACACGCTGTTCCTGAATGTGGCTGTTGCGCCGCCCGTTACCGACAGGTTCTCAACATCCAGCGTGCCACCTGTCCCATTCGCGGTCAGCGTCGACCCGGTTCCCGACACCGTGATGCTCTGAAACGTATTCGCCGTTCCTGCCTCAATAAAATCTCCAAATGTGCCTGTGCCTATCGTTACCGCACCGCCGTTGCTTACCGTCAATGTCGTTTGGTTAGCAGCGTCAATGCCCGCAAATATTCTGGCAATGTCATCATTATTTGTCACATTCGGCGCAATCGTCAAAGTGCTTCCTGCCCCACCAACCGTTACCAACGAGGATTGNNTTGACAATCACATCAGCGCCGCTGTTAATCGTCAAACTTGCGTGCGGCGCAGCAGCAGATAAAAGTAACGTAATCGTCCCCACGTTGGTCGCCACGTTTCCGACATTGATCGTTCCAGCGGAGATGGTTACGGCTGCATTGTCATTCACGGTCAAATCGTTTTCCATCTGGATAGCCGTAACAGAAACGCTTTGTGTTGTTCCATTGAAGGTCAGGTTATTGAGGTCGAAGGTACCTGCACCTGAAATATTGCCACCGATGGTGATATTGATGTTATCGAATCCGGGTCCGTCCGCCTCCCGCCCGTCCAATGTGCCGGCATTGCTGAGATTTCCTGTCACGGTCAGCGTGTGGGTGTCTGTTCCACCGTCTCCCAATGCTGCGCTTGCATTTGTTTCCACGACGCCGCTGGAGTTAATCGTCAGGTTGCCGTTAATCGTGAAAGTTCTTGGCGCGTTGTCAAAGCGGTGCGTGCCGCCGCCCGCGTCGTCGTTCACGACAAGTTCGCTGATGGCGAGTCCGCCCACATTGTGCGTGATGATATGACCAGCACCGATGCGGACAAAATCGCCAGTCGCGTTCGGTACGCCTGTTGCGCCAGAGGAGATAACCGTCGCGCGTCCAGGATCGACTGCGGCATTAATGAACCGCCATGTCGCTGCCGTGTTCCAGTTTCCAGTTTGGAAACTGTAAAAGTATCGGTTTTGAGCCAATGCCTCAACGGCGCCGATAAACAAAAGAAACAAAAGAGCAGACAGGTTTTTTACAATAGACTGTTTTGACATATTGGTCGTAGTTATCGTGAACAATTTTTTTGCTTAAAGCCCTTACGTTGTTAGAGCGCGCGCACTTCCCGTTCTTAGGTTTCACGCGTTCCTAATGCGTGCGCCATGCGCTGTATTTAACTTCGGAAAGAATGACAGATACAAGTTATGACCACGAACTGCGGTTGTCGCACACAATTTAGGTTAGGCGACGAGGATTTGATACTTAAAGATATTTCAAGCCCGATTTACTTGCAAATACTTCACAAAATTTTAATCTACGCCATTTGGTCATGGGCGGGTTGTGTATCAACACTGTGGTTGTGTCATTCTGAACGCCGTGAAGCATCCACGCTGTCAATGGATTCCTCGCTGGCGATTGGAATGACACCGGTTGGTCGAGTGAGCAACTGCGGCGTCTGTCATGGCGAGGAGCAGAGCGACGACGCAGTCCAGACGGGACAAGTCGTTCCAAAGATGGGTTCCTCGCTCTGGCTCGGAATGACAGACAAAGCGTGTATGGATTGCGAGCGCGGCGACGCAATCTATTGTTCAGGGATGATCGCGGTGTTTAACCTTAACATCACTTTGGCTTTGGCGTTGGCGTCGCGTTGAGCGCATCACATCGTTTTCAAAAAAAGTGTTTAGCTCGAGTCTAACGGCTCATCGCCCGTAAACCCTTGTCAATACAGGGATTTTTGGGCGATTGCCGTTTAAAAATTAGAAAAATCGTAGGTCGACTCTTACATTTGCGCCAGACGCACATTTGTGTTTTGGAGGTATGGTGAGCGCCTTACCCCCACAGGCGCTTGCTGTGGATAAAAAGGCGGCTTGACAAAGTCGCCTTTTTACTTCTACTTTCCTCAATCTCCTAAAGCAGAACACTTTCCTGAATCCTTAACGTTAAAACATTTTATAGTTTTTGAATGCACCATCTTGATTTACATCAATTTCAATCAGCCGCTCTTTCGATTGTCAAAGATGTGATTGTCGGCATCGACACTGAATACCGAGTTATCTATTGGAACAATGCCGCCGAGCAACTGTTCAACATTTCTGCTGCCGACGCTGTCGGTCAGCCTTATTCGTCGTTTTACGACTTTCGATGGCTACGCGAGGGCGACGCGCTCGAGGCGGCCAAAAGTTTAGAAGAACACAAAACATGGCGCGGCGAAGTATGCCTTTTGCCGAAAGATGGTCGGGAGATTTTCGTCGAGATTACCACCAGTTTCATTGAGCTTCACGGCAAAGCACTTGGCATGATGGCAATTATGCGCGACATTACCGAGCGCAAAAAAGCCGACCAGCAAAAAGAAGCCCTGATTTTAGAACTGCGCGACGCCCTGAACAAAGTCAAAGACTTGGAGGAAATCATCACCGTCTGCGCCTGGTCGGGTCAGGTCAAGATGAATGACCAGTGGATAAGTATGGAGAAATTTTTGGAGACGCGCTTCGGCTTAAAAGTCTCGCACGGCATTGCGCCCAATGTGGCAGAAGAATTGCGTCAGCGATACAACATTGGTCGCCGCTCCGACGAGTAATACCAAAAATAATTAGAAGAGGAGTAGATTTTACCACGGTGTCATTCCGAGCGAAGCGAGGAATCCATCTTCATCTTCAAATGATATCCGTATCCCTACCCCAGCTTCATCACGGCGCGCACATCGCGCATTGTTTCTTCGGCGACGTCTCTTGCGCGCGCCTCGCCTGCGAGCATCACGTCTTCTGCTTGTTTCGGCGAGAGTTTCCCGCGTCGTTCCAAAATTGGGTCGAGAAACATTGAGACGCTTGCCGCACAGCGTTTCTTGCACTCCACACAGCCTAAGGCGCCGCTTCGGCAGTCCGCGTCGATTTGCAGTGTTTCGTGTTCGGGCGTGAATTTTTTGTGATAAGCAAAGACCGTGCACACATCGGGATTGCCCGGGTCGTTTTTGCGGACTTTGTTCGTGTCAGTAACAGCGGTGCGCATATTCGCCATCACTTCATCGGGCGACGACGAGAGCAAAATCGTATTGCCGAGCGACTTCGACATTTTCGCTTTGCCATCAAGGCCAACCAGCCGTGAGAACTTTGTTATTTTGCCTTCGGGTTCGGGGAAGACGCCGTTTCCGTCGGGCTTCGGATACGTCGCGTTGAAGCGCCGTGCCAGTTCGCGGGTGATTTCAATGTGCGGCAATTGGTCTTCGCCGACAGGCACGATCTCGCCCTTGTAAAGCAAAATATCGGCGGCTTGCAAGACAGGATAGCCCAAATGCCCATAGGCAATGGTCTCCAGTTCCATATCGCGGACTTGCTCTTTGAGCGACGGATTGCGTTCCAAGCGCGATGTGGTAATGAGCATTGATAAAATCAAAAAGAGTTCCGTGTGCGGCTTAACTTGCGACTGCCGAAATATCGGGCTTTCATCGGGATTGATTCCGCTGGCAAGCCAATCGAGCACCATCTCGACAGAGTGTTGATGCAGCAGAGAAGAATCGGTGTTCGTGGTGAGCGCGTGGTAATCGGCGATGAGGTGAAAATTTTGATAGGTTTTTGCGCCGTTTTGCGCGCGTTCATTTTGGAGGTGAACCCAATTTTCGAGCGCGCCGACATAGTGTCCGAGATGCAATTTTCCCGTCGGGCGCATTCCGCTTAAAATTCGTTTTGGTTGTGCGTGCGTCATTTTGTGTTGCTATGGCTTCCAATACATTTTCATAATACAAAATCGGCTACTTTTTTCTCCGACGAAGTTCGTCCTGCTTTTTTATCTTTGCATTTGGCTCAATTTTTTCTCGTCACTTTTTGAGTTGCAGGGTTATGCTCTCACAACTTTGTTCCGCCGCTGTTTTGGGCGTTGATGCCATTCGCATTGATGTAGAAACGAATCTCGATAACGGCTTGCCGTCGTTCATCGTTGTTGGCTTGCCCGACAGTGCAATTAAAGAGAGCCGCGAGCGCGTTTTGACCGCGTTGAAAAATTCGGGCTTTGCGGCGCCGCCGAAAAAAATCACGGTCAATCTTGCACCTGCCGATGTGCGCAAAGAAGGAACAGCGTTTGACCTGCCAATTGCTGTTGGCATTTTGGCGTGCATGAGCATTGTTGAACCAGAAAAACTTAAAGGCGTTTTGATTTTAGGCGAACTTGCGCTCGATGGGATGCTGCGCCGAGTGTCGGGGGCATTGCCGATGTCGGTCATGGCGGCGCGCGAGAAATTTTCAACCATCATTTTGCCGACAGAGAACGCCCGCGAAGCCGCCGTTGCCTCGAGCGACTCTGGCATGAAGGTTTTCGGCGTTCAGTCGCTTGCCGACGCCATCGACGCTCTCAATCATCCAAACGGCCGAGCATCGACGCACATTTCGCTCGCCGAGGTATTTTCAACGGAACAATTTTACGCGACGGATTTCGCCGACATCAAAGGACAGCAAGACGCCAAAGCCGCGATGGAAATTGCCGCTGCTGGCGGACACAACTTGATTATGATTGGCCCGCCCGGAAGCGGAAAAACTCTGCTCGCCAAAGCCCTGCCCAGCATCTTGCCGCCGCTGCTCTTCGAAGAAGCCTTAGAGACGACGAAAATTTATTCGGTGGCTGGGCTTCTGTCGTCGGGCGCAGCGTTGGTAACAACGCGACCGTTTCGAAGTCCGCATCATACCACGAGCAGCGTTGCACTCATTGGCGGCGGCGCATCGGCAAAGCCCGGCGAAGTAAGTTTGGCGCACAACGGCGTGCTGTTTTTAGACGAACTGCCCGAGTTCGTCCGCGCTACTTTGGAAGTGATGCGCCAGCCGCTCGAAGACCGCGAAGTTACCGTCTCGCGCGCGGCGATTTCAATCAAGTATCCTGCCAGTTTTATGCTCGTTGCCGCTATGAACCCCAGTCCTGCGGGCGCGCTCAAAGACGAACACGGCAACCTGACCGCAACGCCGCAACAAATTCAACGCTATCTTTCCAAAATTTCAGGGCCGCTTTTAGACAGAATCGATATTCATATCGACGTGCCAAAGGTCGAGCATAAGGAACTTCTGTCGAAGGCGCCAGCAGAGACATCGGCGACAATTCGCGAGCGCGTGATTCGTGCGCGCGAGGTTCAGCAGCATCGCTTCAAAGCATATCGCGCACAATCCGTATTTTGCAACGCGCAAATGAACACGAAACTCATTAAAGAATTTTGCAAGCTCGATGAACAAAGCGAAACACGGCTTTTGGAAAGTATGAAACGGCTCAACCTTTCGGCGCGGGCGCACGACCGCATCTTGAAAGTCAGCCGCACCATCGCCGACCTGAACGGCTCTGAACACATTCAAATGAAACATCTCATTCAAGCCATTCAATATCGCAGCCTCGACCGAGAATTTTGGAACGCATAACCATCGAGAACATCATGATTCAGTCCATCGCGATACAGAATTTTCGCGGCATCACGCATCTGGACATGAACGATTTCCGGAAGGTCAATTTGCTTGTCGGAATTGAACAATTATTTTTGGATTCAGCGCAAAGAGACCGTGTTTTGGATTGTGTAGAGAAGTTTGTCGAGTGTTTGCCCCAAAAGCCAAAGGAAATTCTTAAAGCAAAAACACAAGCATATTTGAGCGCGCAGCCGAACCTTGTTCATCGCATCGGGTTGGCAGCGCGAAACGGCGATGTCAATTTTGACCACGTCGCATTTTCAGAACTCAAAACATTTTTACTTGAATTTAAACCACCGTCGTTGTCGTGAGCCGCATCATTCTTTGTCTTTTCAGCCTTGTTTGTTCAGCCTCGCTTGTCGCACAGCCCTACACGTTTTTTGAGAATCGGAAAATCACGCCGTCGTCGGAGCGCGTCTATCCCGATTCCAAATCGCGGCACGTGATGCCGCTTGCAGGCGTGTGGAAAGCCAAGTTGCCCAACGGCACGGAAACCGACGTGTATGTTCCATCGTCGTTTGACTTTTTCGGCAAAGTCGTCTTCGAGCGCATGGTCGTTTTGCCAAAGGACATGGAAACCCGCCGATTGGAACTTGTCAGCGAAGGCATCAATAATCGATGCGATATTCTCGTCAATGACCAGTTCGTCGCGTCGCATGTAGCAAGCAGCGTGCCGTTTAAGCTCGACCTGCCGTCGGAGATGTTGCGCTTCGGTGCGGAAAACAAACTCACCATCGTCGTAGACAGTCGGCTCAGCGCAGAGACGACATTTCCTTTGAAACCGCACGCGCTCGATAAGAAAAACTACGGTGGAATTTTTCGAAATCTTTATCTCGTGTCCGAGCCCACCTTACGGCTCGACGACGTCGGATTTAAATATGCCGTTTTTGATTCGGCAAAACCGCCGCAGCCTTTCACGCGCGGCGCGGCGCGCGACACCGCCAAGCAGATTTTTATGAAGCTCACGGTCGACTTAAAAATCAAAGCGTTCAACTTGCGCGACCTGCACCCCTTCGCTGATTCGCTTGGTCAGAAAAAGGCGCGTGCACTGTTTCGTTTGTTTTTGGATACACTGCTCGTCGCTGAAAAGTCGCCGCTCATTGAGTTTGAGCCGGAGAGCGATAAAATTTTCGCGTCCGAAACTGCCCTGCTTGTTCCCGATGTGAAGCTCTGGCAGCCCAACTCTCCCACCCGTTACCGCGTTGAGCTTCAACTTCAAACTGCGAAAGGCGATACGCTCGATGACCTTTCGTTTTACACTGGCTTTCGCTCGCTCGATGTTCGCAATGGACAACTCACGCTGAACCGCACGCCGTTGTTTCTCAAAGGCGTTCATGTTGTTGAGGAAATCAACGGCGCATCGAATGCGCTTGCGCGTGAGGATATTCTCAAGGACATGGAATTGATTCGGAGTCTTGGCGCAAATGCGATTCGCTTTTCCGATGCGCCGAACCCGTTGTGGTATCGTTTGTGCGACAGTCTCGGCATTTTGATTTTCGTCGAATTGCCTGTTGTCCAAGTGCCGCCGCGCTTATTATCGAAATCGCCGTTTCTTCAGAATGCGGAAGCGGCGTTACGCGAAGTCGTCTCGTCGTCCAAGTTCAATCCATCGGTGGTTGCCTACGGCATGGGAAGCGGCATTGACGTTGCCGATGCAAGAAGCGAAGTGTATCTGCAAACGCTCTATCCACAGGCGAAATCCGCGACGCAGAATTTTCTCTACTTTCTGCCGCATCGCTTGCAGCCAAGTTCGCTGCTCGACTATACCGACTTCATCGCTGTTGCAGCTGGGGGCGGTGATGTCAAAGAATTTGAACAGCAGATAAGCATGGCGCGCGCAGCAGCAAACGGCAAGCCTGTCCTCATTGGGGAATACGGCGTGCTTCCACAGCCCGATAATCACAACGGATACAGCGACCCACGCTCACTCGAGCATCAGGCGAAGTTCTTTTTAGACCGCTATAAATTCATTGAGCAAGAAAACAACGCCAAACGATTTATTTCAGGCGCGTTTGTTCTCACCATGGCGGATTATCATTTGGAGTTTTCACCGCTTCGTCAGGCAAGCGAGAGCGATAAAACGCTCTTCACGGCTGGTCTGCTCACAGTGCAGCGCGATAAGAAAATGAGCTATCAAATGGTAAAATCGCTCTATGCCGGAGAGCGCGTCTATAATCCGCCGATTGGCAGCCCTGATGTAGACTTTTCGCCCGCGCTCATTTTAATCAGCATTTTTCTTACCGCGTTTCTCGTCTATTTACTCAACAGCAATAAACGCATTCGCGACAATCTCACCCGCGCCGTTACGCGCCCGATGAACCTCTTTATGGACATTCGAGACCAACGGCTTTACACGCCACTCGACCCGCTCTTGCTGCTTGTGTTGCTGTCGCTGCTTTGGGCGTCGATTCTCTCTGCGATGCTACACAGCTTGCACCAGAGCGCCGCCCTCGAATTTTGGCTTTCACATGTAGTTCGTTACAACGACTTGCGCGATGGCTTGAACTATCTGATTATCAATCCGCACATCGCTGTTCCGGTTTTCGGCATGGCGTTTTTCATCTTGTCGCTCCTGCTGTCGTTTTTCATCAAAGTGCTTTTTTTCCTCGCGCGGCGACAGATTACGTTTTTACAAATTTTGAATGTCTGGTCGTGGTCGTCGTCGCATTGGATTGTTTTGATTTTTATTGCCGCCTTTATTGATAGGTTTGACAGTCAAGAGTTCACGCTTGCTCTGTTTTTCATCTGCCTTTTGTTTCTGCTTGTTTCTTTGAGCCGCACGCTGCGCGGCGCAGCAGTGGTGTCGGAGTCGAGCCGCTTTGCCGTCTCACTCATCGGCGTTCTGCTTCTGGTCATGTTTCTCGGCACGGCGCTCTATCTCTTCAACGCTTACAACCAAACCTTTGCCTACATTGAATTTTGGCAAAGCAAGTAGATTTTTTACATCATTGTCGTCATTATTCACTTTTAAACTCTAACATCAGAGATGTATCTCTCGAGATTGGAATTATTCGGATTTAAGAGCTTCGCGCAGCGCATCAATGTCAAGTTTGATAGCGGCTTGACGGCGATTGTCGGACCCAACGGGTGCGGCAAAACCAACATCGTTGATGCCATTCGTTGGGTGCTGGGCGAGCAAAAAACCAGCGTGCTTCGCTCCGACAAAATGGAGAATGTCATCTTCAACGGCACACGCGCCCGAAAGCCTCTCGGCATGAGCGAAGTCAGCATCACGATTGAAAACACAAAGAACATTCTGCCGACCGAATACACCGAAGTTACACTCACGCGCCGACTGTATCGCAACGGCGATAGCGAATATCTGCTCAATAAAGTGCCGTGTCGATTGAAAGACATCACCGACCTTTTCGCCGATACAGGCATGGGAAGCGATGCTTACTCCGTCATTGAGCTGAAAATGATTGAGCAGATTCTCTCTGAAAATGCTGAAGAGCGGCGCAAACTCTTTGAAGAAGCGGCAGGCATTACCAAATACAAGCAGCGTCGGAAACAAACATTCAAAAAATTGGAGACGACCTCGCAAGACCTTTCGCGCGTGCAAGACATTGTGCTTGAAGTCGAGAAAAAAGTTGCCTCACTTGAACGCCAAGCCAAAAAAGCCGAACAAGCCAAGCAGGTGAAAATCGAGTTACAGCGATTGGAAATCGAGCTTGCCGAGCGCGGGCTTCGTGAACTACGCGAAAAAATCGAGCCGCTCGTTCAAACCATTCAGCAACACGAACAGCACAAAGGCGACTTGACCGCGCAACTTGATTCGCTCGATGCCGATATTCAAAAAAAATTGTTGGACATGGTCGAGATGGAAAAGCGCCTTTCGGCAGCGCAAAAAGACATCAACCAAAAAGCAGAACTGATAACGGCGACGGAAAAGCAAATTCTCGCCAACGAAGAACGACGCAAATCGCTCGCCGAAAACATCGCCCGTGCGCGCGGCGAACTAACCACCCATCAAACTCGGCTGGCTGAACTTCAGACGCAGCGCATCGAGCTCGAGACAGAACTCTCGCTACGCCTTGCTGCATTTGACGCCCAAAAGCAATCGTTTGAACAAGACAGCGCCGCGTTCATACAGACCGAGCAGTCGCTCCGCGAAGAGCGCGCCGCGCTTGAACAAAAACGTGCTGCCGCCGCTGACCTCTCCAAGAAAATTTCATCGCTGCAATTAGAAGCGCAGTCGTTTGAGAGCCGCCTTGAGAACTTATCCGTTCAATCGGCACGAAACGACGCACGGAAGACCGACTTACACCAGATGATTGCGGAAAGGGCGTCCCAACTTGCCTTGCTCGGCGAGGGCATCGAGCGCTTTGCCACTGCACTTGCGTCCGAGACCGCCGCATTTGAGGACGCCAAATCGCAACGCGCTGCGCTGCAACAAACGCTTGAACAATACAAAGAAACCCTGCTCAAACACCGCGCTGACCTGAACGCGACGACGTCGCGCATTGAATTTTTACAATCGCTCTTGGAGAGCTATGAGGGCTTGCCCGAAGGCGTTAAGTTTTTGGACAACGACAATGAAAAACAATTCGGGTTGGGCAGCCTTGCCGATTTAATTTCCATCGACGAGTCAGACAAACTCGCGCTTGCCGCCGCACTCGGCGAAGCACAAACCTATTACGTCTCGCGCACCGCGTCCGATGCGCTTGCGGCCATTTCAAAACTTCAAGAATCCGAAAAAGGCAAGCTCACTTTTGTCGTTCTTGAAAAAATTGCCCCGCCAGAACGTATTGATTTTACTGGCATCGACGGCGCTCGACGCATTTCTGACCTTGTTCGCTGTGCCGACGACATTCGTCCTGTCATTGACCTATTGCTTTCAAACACATTCGTCGTCGAGACGCTGGCGCAAGCAGCAGTTTTTTCAGAGGCTCACCCGCATGTGGATTTCGTTACGCGCGCTGGGGAGCGATTGAGCGCACGCGGCTTACTGCGCGGCGGCAGTGTCAAGGAATCCGAAGGCTTGCGCATTGGCAAACGCGAAGAGTTAGAACGACTTGCTGCTGAAAAAGCCACGCTTGCAGATGCCATTCACGCGCTCGAGGCTGATATTGCTGCTGTTCAAAACGACATTCATGCCATCGACCTTTCGGCAATGGAACGGCGTTTGCGCGAGATGCAGCAAGGCATTATCGAAAATGAGAAGCGCTTGGCGCAAGTCAGTTTCGAGAAGGCGTCGTTTGAAGCCGAACTTACAACGCTCGATGCACGGCTCGCCGCCGACCGCAACGAATCGGAAAAATTCCAAACGGAACTTTCTCGACTGCACCCAGAGATTTCCATGCTTGAACTCTCGCTCAGCGCACTTCAGTCCGAACTTCAAGAGCAGCTCCAACATATTGCTGCGTCAGAACATCATGTGCAGGTCGTCGGCGCTGAAATTCAGCAAAAAAATCTCGCGCTGAAAGAATCGGAATTTGGTCTAGAGAAACTGCGCAGCGCGATTCAAGTCAGCGACCAAGAACACAAAAACGCCACGCGGCAAATCGAGCGGCTCACCACAGAAATTGAGCAATCCAACGACGAGTCGTTCCGTCTCAGTTCCGAACTTGAAACGATGAACGCCAATCTTCGTGCGCTCTACGCTGAAAAGGACGCGATGCAACATGCGCTCAACGACATTGAAGTTGCATACACGACGCTCAAAAGCGACCTCAACCAAAATGAATCGCGACTGCGCGACCTTTCGCGTCAGCGCGACGTGCTGTTGCAGATGATTTTGGAATTTCAACAGCAGCTCTCGCAAGCAGAGGTGCGCGCCGAACACCTGCGCACGGTCATTAAAACCGAATACGACGTCGAGCTTGCCGACCGCACGTTCAGCGACGCTGACGCCTTCGACCGTGATGATGCCGCAAGCCGTGTTCAACAGTTGAAAAATAAACTCAAATCGCTCGGGTTGGTCAATGAACTTGCGCTCGAAGAATTTGAAGATGAAAAAAAACGGCTGGACTTTTTGACGACGCAACGCGCTGATTTGCTCGACGCCGAAAAACAACTGCGCGATACAATTCATGAAATCAACAAAACAGCGGAAGAGCAGTTTTCAAAAACCTTCGCCGCAATACGACAGAACTTCATCAGCATTTTCCGTGAGCTTTTCAACGACGGCGACGAAGCCGATTTGATGTTGCAGGAATCCGATGACCCATTGGAAGCCAATATCGATGTCATTGCCAAACCCAAAGGCAAGCGTCCGCAGTCGATTATGCTGCTCTCGGGCGGTGAAAAAACACTGACGGCAACCGCGCTGCTCTTTGCCATTTACCTTGTCAAGCCAAGCCCGTTCTGCATTCTCGACGAAGTCGATGCGCCGCTCGATGACGCGAATGTTGACCGATTTGTCAAATTGCTTGCTAAATTTGCGTCCGATACGCAGTTCATTATTGTAACGCACAACAAACGTACCATGGAAGCCTGCCGAACACTCTACGGCGTAACGATGGAAGAAGAAGGCGTATCGAAATTGGTCTCTGTGAAGTTCGACGACGCTAAACACAACTAACGCGCGCCATCACCATGTCTAAAAAGCTCGTTCTCTTCGATATTGACGGCACGCTGCTCAAAGTCGAAGGCATCAGCCGCAATGCCTTGATTGACGCGCTTCGTGCGGTTTATGGCACGGAAGGCTCGGCGCAAACGCACGACTTCGCTGGAAAACTCGACAGCGTCATTATCAACGAAGTCATGCGCGAAGTTGGCTTTACACATGCCGATATTGCGGCAGGACTGGAACAGGCGAAACAAGCCTACATTGCCATCTTCAAAGAGCGCGCCAAAGCCGAGCATATCCGCTTGATGGTCGGCGTGGTTGAACTGCTCGATGCTTTGGCGCAGCGCGACGATGTGGTGCTTGCATTGCTCACCGGAAATTTTGAAGAGTCGGGGCGGCACAAACTTATTTTGCCTAACATCAATCATTACTTTTCCTTCGGCGCTTTTGCCGACGACGCTGAAAGCCGTAACGCGCTGCCACCTATCGCTGTCGAGCGTGCCTACAAGCTAACAGGGAAAAAATTTGTCGGAAAAGATGTCGTTATTGTGGGCGACACAGAACACGATGTTCGATGCTCCAAGGTGTTGGGATCGAAGTGCGTCGCGGTGGCGACGGGACACTACACGGCAGCACGACTGGAATCCTACAATCCCGATTACACATTCCCGAATTTTTCCGATACCCGCGCCGCCATAGAGGCAATTATGTCATAAGCATTACTTCGCCACCATCATTTTTCTCGTTTGCGTCAAGCCTGCTGCGCCGAGTTGATACACATATACGCCGCTCGCTAAGCCCGCCGCGTTGAACCGCACCTCATACCGCCCCGCCTCTTGGCGTTGATTGACCAGCGTTGCGATTTCTCTGCCCAACACATCATACACCTTCAAACGCACCGCACTGCTCACAGGCACCTGATAACTGATGACGGTTGACGGGTTGAACGGATTAGGGTAGTTTTGAAACAGCTCAAATGTGTTTGGTTTCTCGACAGATGATTTGGGCGCGGAACTGGTTCGTGCCTGTATTTGCGAGTAGTAAATGCCTACCCCCGACGCCAAACTGTCTGTCCAAGCAACATGCAGCAGATTGCTGCTATCTATCTCTAAAGAGGGATTAGTTGCCATGTCTGAATTAAATAACTGCGTTATTGTTTGCTCTCTTGCATTCCAGTAATATAACCGCGTGGGATAACGCACTATCGCGCTCATCCAATAAAATACGATATGCAAGACCCCCTGCCTATCTACTTTTCCTATCATACTCACCAGAAACCCGCTTGATTGAACAGGGAAAAGCCATGGGGACGACCAAGATGTTCCGTCAGGCGAAGTCGCATACCCGAACCCATTAGGCAAACTGCCGCGATTCAGCGGAGTCATCCAAAAAGCATGAAATGTTTCTCTTTGGTCAACTACTAACTTTGGATTGCTCACTGGCTGTTCGGTTCCTGCAATCGGCGACGGCTCGGACCAAGTCTCTCCATTGTCCTCCGATTGGATTGTGTGAATCATGAGCGGGTTAATGCCAGTTGTGCGAAAAGTGACAAAAATCAAATGCAGTCTGCCTTGTCGGTCAACGCTTAACTCAAAGTCAGTGCTGGGTCTGGCATAGAATTGATAGCGAATGTTTCTGGTCTCCCAAACGCCACGAACTCGCCGAAGATGGGTCATATTCATCGGACCGCGGGCATTTGAGGCGATAAGCGTCACATGCACATTGTTTTGTTTATCTACCACAAGGCTTGTAGGACCTGCGATAGAACCGCCAGCAGGGTCTCTGAAAATGCTGACAGGCGCAGACCACCTGCCTCCAGCATTATTAGAGTAAAAAATATCGGTATTGGTCGAGGGTGTTGGATTGCCATTAATGATGCCTTCCGTCCAAATAGCATGAAGCACGCCATTGGTGTCCGCCACAATGGAGCGTGGCACAGGAAAGTTAAGGGTATTTGAGATAAGTTGCTGATCTGTCCAACTCGTATTTTGGCGTGTTAAAAGTGATATTTCTCTGGTTGCAAATTGGTCTAACCGACTTATTCCGCCAGATATGAGCATGCGTAGGGAATCGTGATATATCAGTTGCGCTCTGCCAGCCAGAGTGACAAATTGGGGAGTCATCCATTGCGCGTCGGTTTTATTGCATTTGCATAGTATCGTGATTAACGCAGCCGTCAAAACGGTTTTGTAAAGCATACAAGTAACTGTTGTTAGTGCCAGAGATAAACCGCGGCGTTAGCCTGACTAACGCCGCGATATTGATTCAGTTTAATAGAAACCCTGTTTGAGGAGGGAATTGAATGTCTATACCTTCTACCTTAAACTTATGATTGGACTGCGCACCATAAATATTGAGATACATTGGGTCGTCTTGAATAACGCCGCTCTCAAATGCAATGGAAGTGTTTGAACTGATTTTTTCTTCGCCGCCAATGTAAAATCCGTCGACCCACACATCATAACTCACTGCAATCTCATCTATCGCAGCCGGAAAATAATTCGGAAGAGAAAATGCTTGTGAGGCGACCTCAATCCAGACATCATTTCGCCAGCTATTTGTGAAGCCAACATATGTCGGGACTGTATAGGCTGCCAGTGTCCCCAGTAAAAAATACCGCCACAGCTGCAGGGTCGTTACGGTTTCCGACTGTTGCTGATGAGTAGAGTTTCCGTTCATCCATCCAATAGGTTGGGACGTCTTGGGTATTGTACGACTTATTAGCTTCGAGTTGTCAAGCCGCGCTCCTTCGTTTGTGAAGAGTTTTACATTGGGCCGCTCGGCTGGACGAACATACTCAGGTCGTTCAGATTGAAATCGACGAATAAATTCGTCAATCTTTGCGGGCATTTCCGCTTGTCCTCGTTGAATCATGTTTCTGAATTGCACGATAAAATCCATAGACACTTGGTCATCGCCGTCTTTCATAGCACTCTTTGGCTGAATTCCATCGGTTGGTTCGGGAGCAACAGGCGAGTTCTCTTTACACCCAGTCATTGCAACGAGCGAGAACGAGAGCGCGATCAGAAGCGCAGTATAAACTATAGATTTACGATTTACGATTTACGATTTGCGATTTGCGTGCTCATAGTGGTGATTGTTTTGGTTAATGAAAAATGTAACACACTAAAGTAACGCTGAAAAAATAAATGCCACTCTGCAATTTTCCAATACAAGGAGATGAACTTCGCCCCAAACACCTTGATTTGACAAGCATTTTCAGCTATTACACCACGCTATTTTGCAATCATCATTTTTTTCGTTTGCGTCAAGCCACCTGCGCTGAGTTGATACAGATACACGCCGCTTGCCAGCCCGACTGCGTTAAACTGCACCTCATACCGTCCCGCCTCTTGGCGTTGATTGACCAGCGTTGCGATTTCTCTGCCCAACACATCATACACCTTCAAACGCACCGCACTGCTCACAGGCACCTGATAACTGATGACGGTTGACGGGTTGAACGGATTAGGGTAGTTTTGAAACAGCTCAAAAGACAACGGTTTGGTTTTTTCTCTTTCCGCGATGCTGACAATAACCGTCTGCGGATAGTCGTGAACAACGCCGTCAAGGTCGTAACTGCGAAGTTTGTAAGCATAGGTTTTATCCGCCTCGACGCCTGCGTCAAGAAACCAGTAGGTCGTGGGGCTTGTCGTTGTGCCTCTGCCGCGCAAGCGTTGGTCGAAGCGATACGAGGCAATGGTTTGGAATGCCTCGTTCTGTTCATCGTTTTCCGTTCTTCGTTGCACCTCGAAGCCGGCATTGTTCCGCTCGCTCGCCGTTTTCCAGACGAGTTCGACGCCGCCTTCGGTCTTTCGACCTTTGAACTCCGAGAGTTCAACTGGCAACGGCGAATCCGACGGGTCTGCCATTGCCCAAAGACTAAACTCAGTTACGCCTGCAAGCTCGACGTAATTTTCAACCGTGTTATTCGTGCCGCCACGAAATTCCCACGTCGACCCATTGTATCGATACAGCCTTAAATTTCCTTCGGTAAGTCCGCCCGCCGCGACTTCTGCATCGTTGTAATACAGCCGCAGCGTGGCATTAAAATTCGTTCCGCCCGTAGCGGTAATTGACACATATCGCTTCACGGCTTTACTTGCTCCCGCAAATGGCGGCGGCGTGTCTGGAAAAACCGTCACTTGGACGGTGCTAATATCTTCGGAAGCAAAGTTGAGCATCACGGCGTAGCCCGCGTCGTCGCGCCAAATGTAATTTCCCGTGCGGTTGATATTGACCGTCGTTCCGCTTCTCGGCAGCACCGCTTGCAACGCACCAAGCGCGTAAAGTTTTCCATATCCCCAGTCGTTGCGGTGTGGCGGAATCGTTCCTGTTGCGGCGTCTTTGCGCGAACTGTCTGCGATGGCTTGTCGGAATTGGCTTGTCGAGAGAGCTGGGTTAGCTTGCAGTAAAACCGCGCCGAGTCCTGCAAGATGTGGCGCAGATGCGGAGGTGCCGCCAAAGCTGCCGTTGGTAGTAATGACATTGGTCGGTGCAGCCAGTTCGGGTTTAGGTCGGTCGTTGCGCGTGAGTCCTCGACTCGAGAAACTTGCCCGCGTTCCGTCGCTGATTTCGTAAGCGGCTACCGAGAGTGCGGAATCCGCCGTGCTTGGCGTTGTCAGGTCTTTTTCGCCGCTTAGGCGCGTTGTCCAATTGCCGTCGCCGCTAATTTTCCAGCCGTCGTATTTACCTGCGTTTGCGCCGCCCGCGATGGTTACAGCATTTAATCGAGCTGTCCAACTCCCTGACGGGAGATTCGAGATGGTGAATTGAATTTGTCGGTCGCCGTTGGGCGGGAAGGTATTGTGAAAGACCTGAATGTTTCCGCCTGCCGCGCTTTGCACGGAACCGCTTATCGGAAACGGACCATAGACCGTCGCATCAGGCGCAATGAGCGACAGCGTAAATTCGTCGGCACCGCGATACCAGAGTTGCCCGAAAAATTGATTGGTCGTTGGACGGTTAATTCCAATATCATCGAAACTGCTTGGCGCGACCACGCCCGTTACATGAATGTTCTGACCACCGTTATTTCCTGCTGCAACGGAGAACAACGTTCCCGCGCCCGCCAGCGAACTGATTGCGACCTCCGTTGAGCGCGAGCCATCATGCGCACCGAAATTACTGCCGTAGCTGTATCCAATTGATACGGGCAACCCAAGTGCTTGCGCTTTTTGTTTGATGTAGGTGAACGCCGCAATGACGCTCGTGTCGACTAAATTCGCTGCTTTGACCAAAATGATTCCTGCCTCAGGCGCGATGCCTTTTTGTCCGCTGGCTCGACCGTTCCCTGCTGCAATGCCCAGACAAGCCGTGCCGTGTCCGTCATTTGGAAACGAAATACCTGCATCAATGGCGACATTGTCGTATTCTACGCCGTAGGTGAATCCCGGCGGCGGCGTTCCTGTCGCTGATTGATTCCATGCGGCAAGCACGCGCGTCGTGTTATCGCTGTTCTTAAAATCCTCGTTGTAAATATCGAACCCTACATCGACGATGCCGACGAGGGCGTTCACGCCTGTGTATCCAAGCGCGTGCGCGGAATCTGCGTTTGTGCCTAACCAAATTCCAACGCTCTGCTGATTACTTCGGCTCACATTCATTGAGAGCGGCATATCGGGCGGCGAGAGTTCAACGCTGCCGAGTTCCTCAATGTTTTCAAGCAGTTCCAGACGGTCGCTCGGAACAGAAATGATCAGCAAATTTTTGAGCGCAAGGCTAATCGCTCCTCCTAACGATTGAACTTGCGCTCGAATTTTTCGAATATCACCTTCGGAAAACGTGTTGTTTTTGCCGCGCGCAATGAGAGAGAGATTTTTTGGAGTGGCCGGTTCGGCAACAGAAGATAAAAACGTTTGATGAGGTGAAAGAGCGCGTTGTTTTTCGGCAGCAAGTTGAAACTTGACTGCGCCAAGTTTAGTCGTTTGGGCAAGTAGGTTTACCGCAGAGCAGCAGAGCAGCAGGCTATAAAATCCGACGCGCCGATACATATCGTTCCTTGTAGTATTTTTCTTGAAGATTGCTGACAACAACACCCAGTTTTGTGCTGGCGTGAACAAAATTTCCGTCGCCGATGTAAATGCCAACATGCGAGATGCCGCGCCCGCGAATGTTGAAAAATACAAGGTCGCCGAATTGTAATTCATTTTTCTGAACTGACGCGCCCAGTTTCGCCTGCATCGCCGAGGAGTGTGGCAGTTCCAAATTCAACGCACCCATATACACGCGAAAGACAAAGCCGGAACAGTCTAACCCATTTTCGTTCAAGCCGCCGTATTTGTAGCGCGTGCCGATGTATTTGTCAATTTCTTTGTTGAGCCGAGTTACCACATCATAAGGCACATTCGTGCGGCGAATGTTCTCGTTGTATTTTCGCAGGTCAGGGCTTGTTTCGCTAATTGAGATAGTCGCGCCGCCAGCCGTGTCGGCTTCTATCAGCCGAATTTCGTCGCGCGTTACAGGCGAGGATTTGTAGCGCTTCGCTGCTGTGGTGGTTTTGCAAGCGGTCGTCATCAATGCTGCACAGACGAGCGAAAGAACGATTGCTACTTTTCGCATGAGGCACATCTTGTTTGGTTTTTTGGCTGCTGCGGAAAATTACATAATCGCCGCAACACCCGAAAACACTTGTCGAATCAACACACTTGCTGCTTCTTAACGCTCAATGAACTCACTGCTTATTTTCAACGCAACGATTGTTGATGCGGCGTTTCAGCCGACGCCGTTCAGTGGTCTACGTATTCACGGAGGCAAAGTTGTGTCGTTTCTCACAGCATCGGAAACGATGCAAGATGGCGAGCGCGCACGGCTTGATGCACGCGGCGGCTTGGTGTTGCCATCGTTCTGCGACAGCCACATTCACTTACTCGATTTCGGCTTACGGCTCAAGCAACTTGATTTGACACAAAAAAGCCTCACAGAGTCGCTTCGGCTCATTGAGCAAGCCGTCAACACCACGCCCGATGGACAATGGATTTTAGGCGGCGGCTGGATGAAAACTTACTTCGGCGACTTCCCGACAGCAACAGCGCTCGACCGACTCTCAACAAGGCATTTCATCGCGCTGCGCAGTCAAGATTGGCACGCCGTATGGTGCAATACGCCCGCCCTGAATCGCCTTGCAGGACAAACATTTTTGGACGCCGAACTTCCCAAAGATAGCGACGGACACATCATCGGGCTTGCCTTTGAACGCGCCGCACAAAAGATTTTCTCATTGCCCGAATTTTCTGACTCGGAAAAACGCGCTGCTCTACTCAGCGCCCAAACGGAACTGCTTAGGCTTGGCGTTACAGAAGTTTTGTCAATGGAACATGCTGCAGATTTAGCGCATTACCATGCACTCGGCGGCGCGCTCAAATTGCGCGCTGGTATTGCAGTTTATCTTGAGTCGCTTCAAGAGGCAAAGTCTTTCTACGCGGCGCACCCAGAGACAACTACAAAACTTCTGGCGGCAAAATTATTTCTCGACGGCGCGCTCGGTGCAGAAACCTGTTCGCTGCTCAACCCGTTTGAAGGCTCAACGCAAAGAGGTATTGACCTTTACGCCGATGCCGACCTTCCCTCACTCTTTCGCCTCATTGAGCGCGAAGGACTTTTCGTTTCCGTTCATGCCATCGGCGACCGTGCTGTGCGCCGCGCCCTCAACACATTCGAGACACTCAAAAACAAACGACAATACTTAGCCCACTTACGGCATCGCATAGAACACGCACAAATGATTCACGGAGACGACGTTCATCGTTTTGCAGCGCTCAATGTAGTTGCCTCTATGCAACCGGTTCACATCAAAGAAGATATTGCAACGGCGGCAAGGCTGTTAGGCAACCGGACGAATCGATTATATCCGTTTCGCTCACTGCTCAATTCAGGCGCGACGCTCTTGTTCGGCAGCGATGCACCGATTGAAACGCCGAATGTATTTGAGGGTCTCTATTACGCTGTTGAGCGACGCGATAGAGAAAATCATGTTTGGCATGGCAACGAAAAACTTTCGCTCTCAGACGCGCTTCATGCTTACACATCAACGCCGCGCGACCTTGTTGGCGCATCAACGCGCGGGCGATTGGTCGTCGGCGCAGACGCGGATTTGGTTATCGTAACGCCGAACATTTTTGCAACCCCAACAACCGAGCTACGCAGCACAGAAGTCTTAGCGACGATTGTTCGCGGAGAGATTGTCTACTCAAAAATCTGATTTTCAGACAATCTGTTTTTGCGTATTTTGTGTCCTGTCAAACCTTTCATAAAACGCTATTAAATCAAACCATAATCATGCCAGCACATGAAATTGACTACAAAATCTTCGGCGATGATATGCAAGTCGTTGAAGTAGAATTAGACCCTAACGAGGCAGTTCGCGCTGAAGTTGGCACAATGCTTTACATGGAGAACAGCATTGAGATGCAGACCAGCACTGGCGGCGGCATCTTTTCAGGCTTGAAGCGTATGTTCACTGGCGAAAGTTTTTTCATCACCACTTTCTTGAATAAGGGCGATGGGAAACAACGCGTTGCGTTTGCAGCACCGTATCCGGGCAAAATTATTCCGCTGGATTTGAAAGCACTCGGCGGCGAGTTCATTTGCCAAAAAGATGGCTTCCTTTGTGCCGCACAAGGCATTGAAATTGATATTGCCTTCACGAAAAAAATTGGCACGGGGCTGTTCGGCGGCGAAGGCTTTATTTTGCAACGGCTCACGGGCGACGGGTGGGCGTTTGTTCATTCAGGCGGCACGATTATCCAACGCAACTTGCACGCAGGCGAAACCTTGCGCGTCGATACGGGCTGCTTAGTTGCGTTTGCGCCGACCGTCGATTATGACATTAAATTCGTCGGCGGATTCAAAAATGCGCTCTTTGGCGGCGAGGGACTTTTCTTTGCGACTGTTACAGGACCCGGCTTGGTGTATTTGCAAAGCCTGCCGTTCTCACGCTTGGCTGACCGTGTTGCGCGGGCGTCCTACGGCGGCAAGGAAGAAGGCGGCATCGGCATCGGGAGCATCTTCGGCGGCGATTGATTGCTCAACTCTTAACCACGAAAGCATGACCGTATAAGTTGTGAGGTGCGGTCAAACTGATTCGGTTGCTGGTTCAGTTTTCTCGCGTTTGGGCTTGTCGGCTTTTTCAGCGTCGCGCCGCTCTCGGTCTTTGTCGTAGGCATCAATGATGTCGCGCACCAGTCGATGACGGACCACATCAGCTTTGTCCAGAAACACAAACGAGATACCTTCAATGTGTTCCAAGAGGCGTGGCGCTTCAATGAGTCCCGAATCGCCTTTTTTAGGTAAGTCAATTTGTGAAACGTCGCCCGTGATGATCGCCTTCGCATTCGTGCCAAGCCGCGTTAAGCACATTTTCATTTGCAAACTTGTGGCGTTTTGCGCTTCATCGAGAATAATAAAGGCATTGTTGAGCGTGCGACCGCGCATATAGGCAAGCGGCACAATCTCAATCACCTTTTTTTCCATATACTCTTTGAGTTTTTCGGGCGTAATCATATCGCCGAGCGCATCGTAGAGCGGTCGCAAATACGGGTCGATTTTTTGTTGCAAATCGCCGGGCAAAAATCCCAGACTTTCTCCCGCCTCGACCGCTGGGCGTGCCAAGACGATTCTCGAGATAATTCGTGCCTTCAATGCGGCGACGGCGATTGCAACAGCCGTGTAAGTTTTGCCCGTTCCCGCAGGCCCGATGGCAAAGACAATGTCGTTTTTTCTTGACTCCGCAACCATTCGGCGCTGACCCGGCGTTTTGGCGCGAACCGCGTCGGTGCGCGTTACGACAATCACATCGTCGTTTCCCTCGACGAGCGTCGCCGCTTGATGCTGCGCTTCGCCTGCCACGACCAATCGAATCACTGCATCAACATCTTTCGGATACAGCTCTCCGTTTCGATTGACGAGAAACATCAACTCAGCGAAGACTTTCTCGACGACTTTCACATCAGCATCTGTGCCGCGCAGCGTGACGTCGTTGCCGCGTGCAACAATAGAGACATCCGCAAACTCCTCCTCAATTCGACGCAGGTGTGCATCTTGTGCGCCGAAGACCAGCATCGGCTCAATACCCTTGATTGAAAACTTTTTTTCGATGAGCGTCTCCGTTTAGATGGTTAAAAAAACTTCTATGTGTAGGAAAGTAAATTGGTGTCAAACAAAAATTTCGGTCTCGGCATGTTCAGCGCGCAGCAAAATTTTTTCCATGCCGTTCAGGTCAGTGATGAATGCACGCTTGGCACCCTCGACCAAACTTTGCGCGGCAGTGTCGCGCAGGTTGGGCTGCGGCGTTTTTTGCTCCGATAAAAATATCACGACGTCGGCATGGACAGCGGCAGCAAGTTTTGCGGCAACCTTGTCGCCTGCTGCGTCAACCAATTGTCTGTCGGCGCTTTGCACAATCGGCGCAACAACGGGCAAGACATTGCGGCTAAGCACTTCGAGCAACGTCTCTGTTTTCACGATAAGTGTTTTTTCTCCCTCTCGTTCAACTTCGCGCACCAGCCCTAAATGATGCGCGGCAATTGGTAGCGCAGGCACAAGGTCTTCGGAGAGCTTCGCCGCAAAGGTTTTGTTCAAAGTCGTCAGCGTCTCGAGCTTGAGCGACAGCGTATCGAGCAGCGTCGTTGCTTGAGCCGCATTGCCGCGCCGCGCCAACGCTTGCTGAAATTGATACTCTGCATCATGAACTAAAATCAACTGATGCGTCTGAACGATTTTTCTGACATCTGCCCGTAGCCGATTGAATATCAAGACATCGTCCAACTCTTTTCCTGAAACATAAATCGTGATGTTCTTCATCGTCAGTCGGTATGAGAGAGATATGGAAATTCTTTCAACAGGTATTGCTGCACGTAATCGGCGACGCTTTCTTCAAGCGATTTAAATTTCACCGGGCACCCAGCCTTAGCGAGTTTGTCCATGCGCGCTTCGGTGAAGTATTGATACTTGCCTTGTAGTGCAGGCGGCATCGGGATATACTCAATGTTCACAGGCTTTCTCATCGCAATGAACGCAGCCGTTACCAAGTCTTTAAAGGTTCTGGCTTTACCTGTGCCAAGATTATAGACGCCGTTCACATCTGGTTTTTGCATCAGCCAATACATTACCTCGACGCAATCTTTGACATACACGAAGTCGCGCATCTGCTCGCCATCGGCGTAAGCAGGATTATCCGATTGAAAGAGTTTAACGACACCTTTATCGGCAATTTGATGATAGGCTTTAAACACCACGCTTGCCATATCACCTTTGTGATACTCGTTTGGGCCGAACACGTTGAAAAATTTCAAGCCGACAATCTTGTTCAACAGCTGCTTTCGCTGCGCCCACACATCGAAGATGTATTTCGAGTAGCCGTAGCCGTTGAGCGGGCGAAGCGACGTGAGTTTTTCTTCATCGTCGTTGTAACCTTGCGAGCCATCACCGTAAGTTGCTGCGCTGGACGCATAGATGAATCGAATCGAGCGCTGCGCGCAAAACAGCGCAAGGTCTTTCGTATATGCAAAATTATTTTCCATGAGCAAATCGACGTTGGTTTCGGTCGTCGCACTAATCGCGCCCATGTGTATGATGGTATCAATACGCGGGAATTTCTCTTCGCAAAGTTTTTTTAGGAAGTCTGTCTTATGCAAGTAGTCGTGGAAGCGCAGCCCAACAAGGTTTTTCCATTTGTTGGAGTCACCGAGTTCATCGGCGATAATGACGTCGCTTATCCCAACTTGGTTGAGTTTCCAGAGCATTGCACTGCCAATGAAGCCCGCGCCGCCAGTGATAATAATCATTCGAAGTTCGGTTGTGGTTTGCCAAATTTAACGTAAGTCGTTACACAAACGCAAAAGCCGCCCGATGGGCGGCTTAGGAACTTGCTTGTAGTGCCTTACGCTAGATTAGTTGACTTTTTCTTCGGCTTCAACACTGAGCAGCTTGCGTCCCCAGCGCAGCCAAAGGCGAATGGCGTCGATGGGTTTATCAAGGACTTCCGCGATTTGGCTGTGCGAGAGCCCAACCATATCTGCAAGCAGGGTTGCCAGTTTGAAATCTGCTGATGTGTTGATGACTGCGCGTGCGACTTCTGCATCGTCAATGTTCATTGCGTCCGCGGCGCCGAACCCACCTTCTTGTCCGTAGCTACGCACGTACACATTGCGAAACGCTTTGAACAGACTTGCCGCGTTTTTGAACCCTGTGTTGTTGAGATAAGTTTGACTAACAAGCATTCCCGCACTGGCTTCGTCACCGGTCATCCATAGAGCGACACTATACACGTCGTCAATTAACTCCATCGCAATCGAGCCTGCTGAAACATCGTTATGTGTGTTCATTCAAGTTCTCCTTTTGGTCGATAAATTTTGAAGTTGCTGTTACTTATTTGGCTCTAATATAGCGCGGTATCGAGGTGAATGTCAAGGCGTTATCTCATTATTTTTTCAATACTTATTTTAGAATCCGTCTAAATCGCCCACTTTATTTTTCGAGCTGTAGCGCGTTTTCCAATGCATTAAAATAGACATCGGCAATCGCGTCAATCGTCGCTGAAAAAATTTCTCTCCCGCTGACGCGCAGTCGCGCCGCCTTGCCACCAACTGTTCCAATGGCGTCGCACGAGAGTTCAAATTCTTTCGCCAATGCCTGCACTGCCTCGATATGGCTCGGTCTAATGCTCAACACCACTCTTCCTTGCGTTTCGGCAAACAGCAGTTCTTGAATCGCTGTCTCCGATGGTTGCGCAGAGAGTTCAACGTCAAATCCTAACGACAGGGTTTGGTTCATGATTGCGCATTCCAAGAGCGAAACAACCAGCCCGCCATCGGAGACATCGTGCGCCGATTGCGCGAGAGATTGGTTGGCGAGTTGATTGAGAAAATCTTGCAAACGTTTCTCGGCGTCTAAATCTACATGCGGCGCGTCCGTGCCGAGCTCGCCGTAAAACGCGACAATAAATTCCGACCCGTTGAGCGCACCTGATGATGTGTCGCTCATTTTTCCGCCAACGAGCAGAATTGTATCGCCATCTTGCCTAAATGTTGCCATTAGGATTTTACTCACATCGTCAATCAGTCCAACCATGCCAATCGTCGGTGTTGGATAGACCGCAACCGTTCCCTGTTCTGTTACGCTCTCATTATAGAAGCTCACGTTGCCGCCGGTTACGGGCGTCTCGAATTTTTCGCAAGCCTCGCCCATTCCCTTTGCCGCTTCTTGAAACTGAAAAAAAATGTCGGGTTTATACGGATTGCCAAAGTTGAGGCAGTTCGTTACGGCAAGCGGTCTTGCGCCGCTACAGGCGATGTTTCTGGCGCACTCGGCAACAGCAATTTGCGCACCCTTCCGCGGATTCAGATACACATATCTCGAATTACAATCGACTTTCATTGCTAAGGCTTTCGTTGTGCCTTTGAGTCGGATGACCGCCGCATCGGAAACACCCGCGCCGACGACGGTATTTGTTCGCACCATTGTGTCATACTGCTCAAACACCCACTGTTTACTGGCGATGTTCGGGCGTGAGAGCAGTGATAGAATTTCTTTTTGAAAGTCAATTTCCGCATCTGGCTTCAAGGTTGGGAAGGTCGTATTCGGTTTTTTTTCAACGGCGTCGCGGTAATAGACCGGCGCGCCGCCGCCCAAGACCAATTCCATCGGAGGAATGTCTGCAACCAA
This sequence comes from [Candidatus Thermochlorobacteriaceae] bacterium GBChlB, assembly GCA_000724175.1. Taxonomy (GTDB): domain Bacteria; phylum Bacteroidota; class Chlorobiia; order Chlorobiales; family Thermochlorobacteraceae; genus GBChlB. Next base: position 145,671 of record JPGV01000009.1, read on the forward strand.
TTGACCGTGATGCCAAACACGGAGCTTTCCGTCCGATGTTACTTTTCCAATGACGACCGCATTCAAATCCCACTTTTTGAAAATGTCAATAATTTTTTGTTCGTGTCCTTTTTCGGCAACAATCAGCATTCGCTCTTGCGATTCGGAGAGCATAATTTCGTAGGCGGTCATATCTTTTTCACGAATCGGCACATGGTCGAGAGTGAGTTCCATGCCGCCTTTCCCTGTTTTTTCAATGCCTTTCGCCGACATCTCCGACGACGAACATGTCAAGCCCGCCGCGCCCATATCTTGAATGCCGACGACGTAGCCGCTTTCAATTGCTTCGAGCGTTGCTTCCAAAAGCAATTTTTCGGTGAATGGGTCTCCGACTTGAACACTGGGACGCTTTTCTTCCGACGCTTCAGAGAGTTCTTCGGAGGCAAATGTTGCACCGTGAATGCCGTCGCGTCCGGTCGCTGAGCCGACAATCAACACAGGGTTTCCTTCGCCCTTGGCAATCGCGCGCGCCACTTTATGATGCTCAACGATGCCAACCGACATAGCATTGACAAGCGGGTTGCCTTGATAACATTTATCGAAATAGACTTCGCCGCCAACGGTCGCTACGCCGAAAGAATTTCCATAATCGCCGATGCCGCGCACCACACCATCGATAAGATAGCGCACCCGCTGGTCGGTCGGATTTCCAAAGCGCAACGAGTTTAATGCGGCGATTGGACGCGCGCCCATTGTAAAAATGTCGCGGTGAATGCCGCCGACGCCAGTCGCCGCGCCTTGATATGGCTCAACGGCGGACGGGTGATTATGCGATTCAATTTTAAATGCCACTGCCAGACCGTCGCCAATGTCAATGAGTCCTGCATTTTCTTCACCCGCTTTGGCAAGCAGATGTTTGCCGTTGCGCGGTAACTTTTTGAGAACGGCAATAGAGTTTTTGTAACTGCAATGCTCCGACCACATTACGGAAAAAATGCCGAGTTCGGTATGCGACGGCGTGCGTCCTAAAATCGCGAGAATGCGATTGTATTCTTCTGGCAGCAGTCCGTATTTCTTAGCGAGTTCAAGCGTTACGACAGGTTCGGTCATGGCTGTGAAGAGTGATATTTGCTGGTTCGTTGTTGTAAAAACAAAACAGCCTTTGGTTCACAAAGGCTGTTTGACGTTACATTTCTCGCGAAGAGATTACTTGGGTTGTTTTGGTTCTTCTTGTTTCGGCTCTTCCTTCTTTGGTTCGGTCTTCGGCGGCTCAGGTTGCTTCGGCTCTTCTTTCTTCGCGGGTTCACCTTCTTTGAGGATGTTGCGAAGTTGCTGCAAATTCTTTTCGATGTCTTGGCGACGGCGGCGCAATTCCTCGATTTTACGAGCCGTTGATTCTTTGTCTTCGCCGATGTCCTCGAGTTTGCGCAGAATGATGTCCGAGCCTTGGCTTCCGGTCGTGAAATCAATCAGGCTTGGGTCGGCAGCGGAGCCAAAGCTAAGCGGCAAGATGTTGAACTGCAAGCCAAGAATAAGCCGCCATTCGGTATAGTTTGTTGGGCTGTTCGGCGGACGGCGCAGAATAGAAAATGGCGCCCCTGCGATGTAGTCGGTTTGGTCATCTCTGCCCGTGATTTGATAATCAAAGCCGAGCGTGAAGGCTAAGAAGTCAACTGGTTTAAGGCGACCAGCGACCGTAACGAATGTCATGCTCTCACGGGTGTAGGCCACAGACGGCGGCTGATTAATGAACGCCCAACCCCAGACTTCCAGCATCAGGTCTACCGCAGTTGTCGGATACTTGAAGCCTAATGAGTAGTTGATGGCGCTGCTGGTCGACGCGACTTCAATGCGGTTTGTCAGGTTATTAGAAATGTTCTTGCCTTGGTCAAGAAAGGTGTAGAAGCCGACATTCGCGTTGACATTAAACGCCTCTTTGGGGAAAAGATTATCGGCGTAATACGACAAAAGGAGGTTTATTCCGATTTCCGTTCCTCCTGCCGTGTATGGATTTCCGAAAGAGTTGAAGCGATTCGAGATGGGAATCATCACTGTTGCCATACCGCCAACATAGAAATAGTCATTTACAAACCCAAACGAGCCGCCTTTGAGAGCAACGATAATGTGTTCGAGCGCGTTGCCGCCAGTGGCGCCAGTACTTCCATCATTGAAGTGTGTATCTTGGTAAATCAGTGGATTGATCGCCAGTGTGATATTGTTGTTAATGGCGTAATCTAAATGAATTGAGTTACGGAGAATAGAGTGTGCAACCACACTGCCAAGGTTTCCCACATAGGCGCCGGTAACGGTGTTGTAATCCAAGTGCGTGTAGAAGGTCAGCGCGCCAGATTTCGCGGTTAGGGCTTCTTGGGTGCGCACCATGCGACCGCTCGCAGTGTAGACATATTGTGCCGAAACCGTAGATGCAGCAAAGAGCAGAACAGAGAGCAGAAGAACAAGAGGTAAGCGTTTTTGCATGTCTCCTCCAAAAGGGCTTTTTATTGTTTTAGCTTAAACTTCTAAGGTTTGTTTCTTTAAGAGAGTTGTCGGTTCAAAATCAAGATAAACAGCACGGCATTCAAAATACCAAATATGCCTGTTGTTACGGTTACAATAGTGTTGAATACACTGAGCGCGCCGCCGGGAACGATGACCGTGTCTCCTCGAAGCAGCGGCGGAAAATTTTGTTCGCCCGTCTCAATGAATTTTTCAATATCGACCCTGACGACCTTTTCTACAACCGAGGTATCCTGCCTTGTATATCGTATCACCCTGATGTCGTCTAACTTTGCCGTTAACTGTGGCCCTCCTGCGATTGAAATCAGCGAAACCAAGTCAGTCGTGTAAGGCACGTAATACTTACCCGGACTTCCAACTTGTCCCCAGAGGTTGATATCTATCAGAACACCTTGCCCCTGACCAAAGTAGTAAGCCGATGGGGCACCGCCTGTCGGAGCGCTTTGGGTGGACGGCGTAGATGGCTGCGAACCGCCTCCGCCGAAAACTTGCCCCAACGCATTGCTACGTAGGCAAGTTATACAAATGAGCGTTATTGTGCAAATTAACTTTATTTTTAACATTCTAAAATAGTTTTTTTAATTCACTGTTAATCGGAATCCTGCTAATTCAGAACTTGCTCCTCTGAACCGTTCCAAACCAACTGGCAAGGTGAAAACTCTCCACCGATATTCTCGTCCGCTTTCGAGCAAGCGAAAAACTCGTGTTCCCGTCTCGCCCTGTAATTGTGAGTTAATTCGGTTGAAATTTATACGAAGCGTATCAACTGTGGTAAAGCTGGATATTTGATAGGAAACAGCAATACAGTCACTTTCTTCAAACACTTCATTTTCATTAAACAGATAGAGCTTGAAGGCATAGAAACCGCTTGCGTCTAACGGTTTTTGCCACTCAAAAGTAATTGAGCTGTCTCGACGAGACAATAAAACAGATGTAGAGGGACGCACGGGAGTAGCCCTGCGCGCCAGTTCATAGGTTACAATCGAATCAGCGAAGTCGCTTTCGCCACCTGAGCGGGAGTAAGCGCGAAGACGGTAATAGTATCGTGTGCCGATAACCACATTTGCGTCAAAAAATACCGTGTCGGCGATTCCCAGAGGGGCTTGTGAGCCCAGTGGCAAATCGCGATAAAGTCTAAAGTTGACCGGCGTTCCGCCAATCACCTCCGTTGTTCGGAACAGGCGATAGCCTGCCAAATCGCGCTCGGTGTTGCGTTGCCATTCCAAGTAAATCGCGGTTTGTCCATACGCCGCACGGATTCCGCGCTCCACGCGTGCTGTATCAGAGTTTTTGTTGATAAACACTGGCTTTCTCGGCGTCGATTGAACAGGCGGTTGGCAGTTCAAGCGCATCGTCAGCATCAGCAGGATTATTGTGCTTAGGGCTGTTGCGATGAATGTCAATTGCCGTTGCATTGTTACCATCTGCTCATCTGTTTTATAACCACTCGGCAAGGTTTACGGTCAGCCCAATTCGATGCGGCGCGCCAAGTGGGCTAGATTGATACGCATAATCAATAAAGACCGCTCTGAACAAAAACAATCCTGCGCCTAAGGTCAGTTCACGGTCAAACGAGCCAACGCGCAAGGCAAAGAGCTGACGGAATCGGTATTCAAGTCCAATTGATGTAATTCCGTCGTAGCGCGTATCGCGTGTGATAGCGAAAATCAAACTGCTTGATAAGAACTCGAGCGGCTGTTTGTAGGACGCAGATAGAAACGTCGCGCGTGGGATAGAGGCTCTGGCTCTGGAATCTGTATTCCAAGAAACAGGTGTGTTGAACACGTCGCGGATATTGATACCTAAGGCAAGGTCGCCGAAAATCGGGCGGGCGACGAAATCGCCGAATTTGAACTTAATCATTGCGCCGACATCTACGCCGACGCCCGTGCCTGAAAAATTCACACGGCTATCTCCGCCGAAACTTTGCGAGATGTATTTGAATGTTATGCCAATTGGGATTTCAATCGGAATGCGAAAATACTGCCAGCCGAAATCGACCGCGTTAATCACATTTTTTGCAATTGAGAGAAACAGCGCGTCGTCGTTGTTGGAAAATGTTGCGCCTCCATTATCGAGCAGCCCTTGTTGGATAAGGCGTAAAAATTCGCCGCTCGTGCCGAACAGTCGCGGGTCGTCGGTCAAAGGAATGTTAGCGATGCTGTTTCGAATCCAGTTGGCGGAGACGCCGACGCCATTGCCCAAGTCTTGCGCGTAGCCAATGTGAAAATAATTCGAGAGCGGTCTGCCAAGCGAGCCAAACTGATTGGAATACATCGTGGAGATATACTTGCCTTTGATGAGCGCAAGGGCGGAGGGATTCCAGAAAAACGCTGCGCCGTCGTATTGGTCAATCGGCGTGTATTGCCCGCCCATGCCCAGCGCGCGCGCGCCGAGCGGGATACTTAAAAAATCTGCCGCGTAACGCGCGTCGCCTTGCGCTGTATTGGTCGTTGTTTGCGCAATCGCCGACGCAGTAAGCGCTATGCAACAGAGCGCAATTGCCGAGAGTTTTTTCATCATCATTCGGAAAGAAAAATTTATTGCAACCGCGCGATTTTAATGGTCTCCTCCAATACTCTGCCGCGCAAACTGATTCGAATTTTAGCGAAATAAACGCCGTTAGCAACAGGGTTGCCTTTGTCGTCGAGTCCCTGCCAAACGACAATCTTTCCGCCTATCGACGTCAGACTGCCCGAAAGCCTTTCTTCGAAGCCAATCGGCGCGACACCGGGTTCGCGGTAGGTGCTTATCAACCTGCCCGATGCGGTGTAGATTTTAATTTCAAAATCGTCGGCTTGTTCCTGTCCAATAATTTCATAGCTGATGTAGGCTTTATCGCTGAACGGATTGGGATAAGAGCCATAGACCTTCAAGCGAAAACCGTCCTCGACGTTGAAGCGCAGCGTATCAGTTCTGGTCAGGTTCAAGTTGGCGTCGTAGAAGAGAAACGCAACGCTTTGCCGCCCTTCTTGAAATTCTTCCGAATATGTGATGCCGACAGTGTTGGCGTTGGCGGTGGTTTGCGGAATGCTTAGGCGTTCTTGAAATATGGCAGACGTATCGCCATTGCGAATGACTCTGACAAAACCGGGTTCAAGATAGACGCCGTTTTGGTCTTGCACCACAGCGACAATGCGTGAACGGCGCGGCGCAAATCCATTTGGCACGTATTGTTGTCCCTCGATGCCGAGCGTTACGATTGGGCGCGTAATGTCGCTTGTTTCCATCAGCGCGTATGTTCCGAAGCGATCGACGTCGACAGACACGGTGTTGAGGTCGGGCTTAGACTGCGTCGGCACACGCAGCCAGCGTTCAAGCGACTCGGAGAATCGATAGGCAAACGTGGTGCCCTGCGCAGAGTCAATTGGGTTGAGCCGCATTGTCACGCGAAGCGGTCGCGTGAGGGCAAGCGCACTATCTACTGGTTCAATGCGGTAAGCCAAGCGCGTCGTATCGGTTCTCATCTGCGAGGCAAAGCGCATCAATCGATTGTCGGGCTGTGCGATTTTCGGCGGATTAACCAAACGCTCGACCCTAATCAGACCGTCGCGTGAGAAATTTCCCGCTGTGGTGTTCAAGACGACGTTGTTGTCGAGCGTGATAGTGTTTGCCACGTTGTTTTGTAGGCGCACAAGGTTATAGGTCAGTCGTCTTTGACTCGACAAGTTGTTGATGTAAGTAGCTTCAATGCCTGCCGTTGCACTGTCGGCGATGACGCGCATAGCGATTTGGTAATCTCTCAACAGTTGGAAATTTGGCGGCACAGGAATTTCAGCGCGCGCTCGACCGTTGGCTGGCACTTGCACGACGGTGGTGCCGATAACGGTTGGATTTGGATTTAATCTTGGCGCTATACCGCCCGCTGTTTCAATCGGATTGGTTACCGAATTTTCATAGAAAATCACATTGGTGCGAACTGGCGTGCTGCTCCAATTAAACACATCGCCGCCAATGACCACTTGTGTTGAGGAATTGTAAAAATTGATGGTTGGGTTCTCATAGACTTGCAAAACGCCGCCTCGAGATTGTTCAAACGCCGCCACGTCAATCGGCGTGCCGACTGTATCCACTACTGTTTGCGAGACAATCTCTCTGCCGCCGACGCGCGCCACGGCTTGATACGACACGCGGCTGAAGCGTTGGAAGAACTGCGCTGGCACGGTTGTGGTCGTTACGAATGCCCCAGTTGAAGTGCGCGTTGTATTGAGCGTTGCATTAAATAGTGTTCTCTCTGTTTCCAATGTGTTGGATTGCGCAGTTCCGGGCGTAATGGCTCTAACGGTGCAGCGAACCGTCACGTTTTCAATCGGCTGTCGCGCATCGAGTTGAACAGAGAAACCAATCGGTCGCTGAGGCGCCGTTCTGATAACTTCGGTTGGCGTAACGCTACGAAAGAAGGGCGCTTGGGTTCTGAACTCGACTTTGCCGTTGGTCTCGATGCCGTTGTCGCCTTGAATGTATACCTTAAACTGCCCGCCGCCGTTTGTTGAGCTTAGGAAGTTCTGGATATTTGCCCCCGTGATGTTTGGCGGTTGCGGAATTTGGACGACGAGGCTATCGACAAACTGCCCGCCGACCAGTTGCCCGATGCGTCCATTGCGCACGACGAACGGGATATTGTTTGGCGTTACCTCAAAGTTGTTTTGGTCGGTAATTCTGCCGACACCTGTGCCGTTCACCATCTCTTGAACCGTTCCTTTGATGACCAGCCTTTCGCCGACCGTCGCGATATGAGAAGGCAAGTTCCATTGTATTCTCGGTGAGCCAAGACGGGTATTTGCAACTGGCGATGCCAGTCGTACTATTGGGTCTCCGAAGACATTATATTGATACATCATGCCAGGCGCTTGTGGCCAGATCCGGCGGTTGAGGGCATAATACCGCGTCTTTGCTCGGAAAAGCATGTCAGCAATGCCTAACCCTTGAAATCTGTCGTTCAAGAGAAAATCATAGACGGATTGAGCCACGAGATAATCGTTAATGAACCACCCCACGCCGGAAGAAGCAATAATACCAATGCATCCTTTGTTTGGGGTAAAGAGAAGTTTCTCACTTAGGGCAAGGCTTCCGAAAATTCCATCGAACGCGCCGACAAAGCATGTAAAACTTGTGATAAATGGAAAGATGCCCGACTCAGGAAGCTGGTTTACATCTTCCAGCGTCAGCAGTTGGCTATCCGACCAGATTGCGCCGCCGCCATGCCCCATGAAATTAATCACAAGGCTTCCGTCCCCGAATGCAGACCGAAGTTGGGCAAACCTTCCAACATACTTGTCTTGCGGGAACCCACCTACAATATTTCGCCCTGTCCCTGTATGCAATCGGTCTGAAAAAAAGCGACGCTCGACGTAGCGGTCTATCAATTCATCTGTTTGCACAACTTTATTGTCCTCTGCTTCGCCCGATATTGCTTCTCCTGCAATAAAAAACAGTCGGTTTTTCCATACGCCGGCGGGACTGGCAGTTTCATATCGTCGTAATTTTGCCAAGTATGTGGCCACATCGTCGCGCGAAGCAGCGGGAATGCGGGAGATCTGAATTTCCGGGAGGACATCCAACTGTCCTGTATCATCTACTCCATCAACCATCACAAACCAGCCATCTGTCGCCACTGCGCCTGCTGAAAGTGCTTGCACATACATGGTCGGGATGGCTCCCGACGAGATATTGTCAGCGAAATCATCGGCATCTCCCAGTAAGAGCACGTATGTCGGTGCCGCCTGCCACTCGTGATAGGCATAGTCGATAAAGTCGCGGATAGCGTGCGGGCTTTTAATTCCCGAGTTAAATTCATCGTAGATGTTATCAACCGTTGTTACCAAAATTTTGTCTTGCTCTCCAAGCGCGCGAAGACGCTCCTCCCGAAACTGCTTGTATTGAAACACGGGATTTCTTGGGTCATTAAAATCACGTTCGTTGATGAAATTCCGCGACGTGATGATGATAAAGTTGTAATTATTGTTTTTATCAATCAGCCTTATCGTCGGCTCGTAGAAAGAGGCAGGCGTGAGTTTTTCATACCGTATCGGAGAAAGTTTTTTGGATGAGCTGACGGCAATGTAGTTGACATCAGCAGTGTTGATAACATCGTCTTGAAAAATCGCTCGAAAAAAACTTCCAAAGCTGCCTCCGGCTGTATCCTGTTCCAAATAGGATTCAACCGTCACATTGGATAGTTTGCCGACGCCTTGTTTGTAAATATCAATATCAGGTGTTGTAAATCCATTTAGCTCAAACTGGTATCGTCCTGCGCTGCGGCCCGGAGGCAACGTAAATTTCAACTCATTTTCAAATGCGCGATACAACCGATTATATTTGATGTTCACCCAGTTTAAGGCGAACTGCCTTAGGTTACTACCAAATGTATTTTGATCAATGTTCGATATCTGAAAAACAGCTCTCCCATTTGCATCTGCGATGTTCCGCTGTGCGCTTGCGGGGATTTCCGCATCTACTAGTTGAACTTCTTGTGATCGGTCGCCTTTTCCCCAACTTGTGGTCGCTATTTGAATCGGCGTTAATTGACTTCCCAAAAAGATGTTTGCTGTATTTTGCGGCGTTACTTCCTTGACAGTGCTGAGTCCGTGCAGCGCTACTTTGATTTGTAACGGGCGAAGGGTGGTCGGCGTTGTTCTGGCGACTCCGGGAATTTGTATGACGTAACTTTGACTTTTGCCAAAAAGCACCTCGTCCCAAAAGGTGTTGTCTCGTGCGTCGCTGTGGTTCCTCGTTCTTTGATACCTTGCCAACTCAGCACCGCCGTTAATCGGCGAATCATACACACTGAATAGCCGTTGCTTTATGCGATTCGGCTCTATGTGCAACGTCGATTGAAATGTAGAATTTCGCAGGATATTTGTCCTTGTAGGCCTTACTTCCCCTGAAATTTCAACCAAGCGCAGCCCACGATTCTGTGGCGTAGACACTTGTTCCCAATAGAAGTAATACACATTTTCGTCGGTGTAAGGGTCTGAATACATATCCGGACGAGCCGGGTCGGAGAAGGCCAAGCGATTTGGCTCGCCAATGAACTCAAAATAGTCGTCTCGATTGAACCGCCCGTCTTGTTCGCCTCTGACATATATCGGCACCTCTTTGCCTTTATTGAACACGCGAAATGTGCGCGGGTCAGCCGAAAAAAACTCGTTTGGAAATTCCGCCTCTTGCAACTCAAAAAAGCCAACGCGATGCACGCCTTCTTGATTGACAATCATACGATACTTCGGCACGACGGGCAATTGACCCAAGCCTTTTCCAAACGCAAGTTGCGTTGTATTCGCAAATGCAGTTAACTGGGCGGTTGCTGCATTTTTTTTGATTCGCTCATCGAGTTTGGAGTATGGTCCGCGCTTCGCTGGCGTCTGTCGCATCACATTCATTTCATCCAAGCCGACCTTGAAGTTCTGCGCGTCCGCTGTATGCAGCGTTATCTCAACCGTCATCTTTTTAGCGTAGGTCAGCGTCTTTGTCATGGGGTTGTATATGTATGGCGAGACAGTCAGGGTTGAAATCTCTACGCCGCGCATTGAGCCTGCAAACCCCCATTCTACCGCCTGCTTTGGATAGACTTCATTTGGCTTGACCTCAACGGTGGCGGGGATTGGCTGTGCGTTCTCGATTCCAGTCGGCGTATCGGAGAGCATTTCGGGATGGAATTTCAGCGCGACATTTTGCAGCGTCCCTGTCTCCGATTGCGCAATCACCCGTGCCGATTGCACACGACATTGCAGCGTGTAGCTGAACGACGGAATTTTGTAGACAGGGTTCATCACTTGATTTTCCCTTGTCGCCGAGCGCAGTTCAAGTTCCGTTGAACCGTCTTTCAAAGCCACTGTATCGAGATAGGGCACATCGAAGTCCAGTTTCAACACAACCTTATTGTTCTCGCGGCTCGCAATTTGCAGCGACGGTGTCGGCGCGTCTCCAAACGCCGGCAGTGCGACAGATTGTTTTGCTGTGGAAAGCGATTGAGCTATCGCGGTCGTGGCAGCGAGATGAAAAAGCAGAAATGTTGCAATCCGACAAAGTGTCGTCATTCAGAAGTAGTTTTTTTACTTGGTGGTTTGAAAACTGATTTGGGCATTACCATTTTCAAATGCAAAAATACCTGCTCGTAAACCCGTTGTCAATACCTTGCTTTGGGACAACCATCGTTGCCGCCTTGTTACACCATTACCTTACAGTTGAGCCTTGCCGTGGCAGTTTTTATACTTCTTTCCGCTTCCGCAGAAACACGGGTCGTTGCGTCCGGGGGCTTTCTCGACGCGAATCGGCTGCTGCTTGACCGTCGGCTCTTCTTCGGCAGTTTCAACGTCGCTGCCGTTCTGTGGTGCGCCGCTATACACGCTTTTAGCTTGACTGTGCGTAGCGACCAGCCGTTCTTTTTTAATGCGGCGCGGTTGCACCTGCTCGGATTTTTGTTCTGTCGGATACAACTTGAAAGCTAAGGAAAGCGTGTCGGCTGCAATGGATTCCAGCATCTCGACAAAGAGCTTGAACGCCTCTTGTTTGTATTCCAATAGTGGGTCTTTTTGTCCGTAGGCGCGCAAATTGATGCCTTCCTTGACGTCGTCGATATCGCGCAAGTGTTCGCGCCATTTTTCGTCGATGACATTCAGCACAGCGAACTTCTCGATGCGCCCCATCATCTCGCTGCCCAAGTGTTCTTCTTTGCGCTTGTAAAATTCTGCGGCAGTTTGGTAAATCAAATCCGCAACGCCTTCTTTGCCAAGCCGTTGATACTCCGTCGACGTGAGCGGCAAGTCAATCGAGAGTTCGCGCAGGGTTTGCTCTTTCAAGTTGTCGGCATCGAACTCTTCTGCAAACTTTGCGGCAACCTGTTCGGCGTAATCGTGTAGCAAATCAAATATCTCGATTCTCAATCGGTCTTTGAAGAGCGCGTTGCGGCGGCGGGCATAAATAATCTCGCGCTGCTGGTTCATCACGTTGTCGTATTCCAAAAGCCGTTTGCGCGTGGCGAAATTTTGCTCTTCAACTCTGCGTTGCGCGCGCTCGATGGATTTTGTTACCATCGGGTGCTGAATGATGTCGCCCTCTTGATGCCCAAGTCGATCCATCACCGATGCAATGCGTTCCGAACCGAAGAGCCGCATCAGGTCGTCTTCGAGCGAGACGAAAAATTCTGTGGTGCCCGGGTCGCCTTGCCGTCCCGCACGTCCGCGCAACTGTCGGTCAATGCGTCGAGCTTCATGCCGCTCGGTGCCAAGAATGTAAAGCCCGCCCAATTCTTTGACGCCCAGACCAAGTTTGATGTCCGTGCCGCGTCCTGCCATGTTGGTTGCAATCGTTACCGCGCCTTTTTGACCAGCCTGTGCCACAATCTCTGCTTCGCGCTGATGCTGTTTCGCGTTCAGCACATTGTGGGGAATCTTTTTCATTTTCAGCATCCGCGAGAGCGTCTCCGATACCTCCACACTTGTCGTGCCGACCAACACGGGCTGTCCTGTTTGGCGTAACTCCTCGATTTTTTTAATCGCCGCATTGTATTTTTCGCGCTTGGTTTTAAACACCAAATCCTCGCGGTCTTGGCGCACGGGCGGGCGATTTGTCGGGATAACCACTACATCCAGTTTGTAGATTTCAAAAAACTCCGACGCTTCGGTTTCTGCCGTGCCAGTCATGCCTGCAAGTTTTTTGTAAAGCCGAAAATAGTTTTGCAGCGTGATGGTTGCCATCGTTTGAGTTTCACCCTCGATTTTCACGCCTTCCTTAGCTTCAATGGCTTGATGTAAACCGTCGCTGTATCGGCGTCCCGACAAAATTCTGCCCGTAAATTCATCAACGATAAGCACCTTGCCGTCTTGAACGACATATTCATCGTCTTTTTCGTAGAGCGAATAGGCGCGTAAGAGCTGCGAGACATTGTGAATGCGTTCCGAGCGTTCTGAAAACAAACGATACAACTCATCTTTTTTCTCTTGCTTCTGCGCGTCGTTCAAACTTGGGTCGCTTTGAATTTTGGCAATCTCTGTGCCGACATCAGGCAAGACGAAAAAGTCTTTGTCTTGATTGCTGTCGGTAATCAGTTCTCGTCCTTTTTCAGTCAGGTCAATGTTGTGGAAACGTTCATCAATGGAGAAGTAGAGTTCGTCGTCGACTTCGTGCATACGGCGGGCATTGTCGCGCAGAAATTCGTTCTCGACGGCTTGCATCAACCGAGCATTGCCTGCTTCGCCGATGAGTTTCAAGTAGCGTTTGTTTTTTGGCTGTCCGCGTTTGGCACGCAAGAGCGCCAAGCCCGCCTTGAACTCCCAGTCTTTATCGGCTTTTTCGCCCTCGGCCATCAGCCTTTCCGCCTCGGATAGAAACTTCGCGACTAAATTTTGTTGCGCCCGAACTAATCGCTCCACGCGCGGCTTCATCTCGGCGAATTTATCTGTGTTGGATTGCGGCACAGGTCCGGAGATAATCAGCGGCGTGCGGGCTTCATCAATCAGGACACTATCGACTTCGTCGACGATGGCGAAATTGAATCCGCGCTGCACGACTTCTTCCTTATCGGTTGCCATGTTGTCGCGTAGGTAGTCGAAGCCGAACTCGTTATTTGTGCCGAATGTAATGTCAGCGGCATATTGCTCACGTCGCTCCGATGAATCCATTTCAGAGAGAATCACACCGACCTTCAAGCCGTGAAATTCAAAGATAGGCGCCATCCACTCTTTATCGCGCCGAGCTAAATAGTCATTAACCGTAACAATATGCACGCCTTTGCCTGTCAGTGCGTTCAGAAACGTGGGCAGTGTCGCCACCAGTGTTTTACCTTCGCCCGTCGCCATTTCTGCAATCTTGCCCTCATGAAGCACAACGCCGCCGATGAGTTGCACGTCGTAGGGAATCATATCCCACGTAATTTCGTTGCCAGCGGCTATCCATTTTTTTCCAACGAGTCTGCGGCATGTGTCTTTGACGATAGCAAACGCTTCGGGCAGAATTTCATTTAAAATTTCCTCGCTTGCTTCATGGCGCTCTTTTTCCAGCCGCTCGATGTCTTCTTTAATTGCCTGCACCTCTTCGAATGTCAGGTCGAGGTTTTTGAGTTTTTCTTGTTCTTCGGCAAGTGCGGCGTCGATATCGGCGAGATGTTCCCTAACGCGCGTTTTTAGCTCGTTGGTTTTGGCGCGCAAGTCGGCGTCGGAGAGCGCTTTGTATTCTTCCGCGTAGGCATTAATCTCGTCGACAATTGGTCGGATGCGTTTGATGTCTTTATCGTGTTTAGAGCCGAAAATTTTCTCTATGAATTTGAGCATAGTATTTTCATTCAAGTGATAGTCGTTGATGTCGTGCGGTCAGCGTCGCCTTGTTTTACCTTGTCAAATCAAACCTGTTTCGATTCGCGTTCCGACACCCATTGGCGAATGTATTGCACAATATCGGACGTTGGTGCGCCGGGCGTAAAGAGTTTTCCAGTCCCCATATCTTGAAGTTTCAAGATGTCAGCGTCAGGGATAATGCCGCCGCCGGTGAGCAGCACATCGTCCAAGCCTTTTTCCTTCATGAGCGCCAAGATACGCGGAAAAATGGTCAGATGTGCGCCCGATAAAATGCTAATGCCAATCGCGTCGACGTCTTCTTGCAGCGCGGCTTGCACAATCATTTCGGGCGTCTGGCGCAGTCCTGTGTAAATGACCTCCATACCTGCGTCGCGCAAGGCGGCGGCAATGACTTTTGCGCCTCGGTCGTGTCCATCGAGTCCAGCTTTGGCAATCAGGACGCGAATTGGTCGTGTCATATTTTTCAGCGTCGTTGTCGGTTTCGGTTGAACTGCAAAGAGCGTGAAGATAGCGAAATGAGCGTGTTGGCGCAAAGTGAGACAAAAAAAGTTTGCACTTGAGAAAACTTTTCGTATTTTTGCAGCCCGTCTTTGAAAGATCATCAAGGGCGCCATGCGAGAGTAGCTCAGCTGGTAGAGCATCACCTTGCCAAGGTGAGGGTCGCGGGTTCGAATCTCGTCTCTCGCTCTACAAGATAAAAGCCTCAACAAGGGGCTTTTTTCATTTGTTGCAGACATGCATTACATCATATTGGAGAGGTGCGAGAGTGGTTGAATCGGTCAGTCTCGAAAACTGAAGTAGTCGCAAGGCTACCGTGGGTTCGAATCCCACCCTCTCCGCGTTACAAAAAGTAAAAACCAAACCCCCAACAAAACCCTCATCGAGCAGCGACGGGCGTTCTTTGAGCAGTTGTTTGGCACGATAGAGCCGTTTTTGAATCGTCTCTTCGCCGACAAGAAATACCGGTTGTCGCTTGTCGACGAACTTACGCACTGCTCAAGACTAAGGCGACGGTGCACGCTGCCACTCCGTCCGTGTAAAGTTCAGTTGCACCCAAGACCAAAATCAAGTAGAACGGTTGTCCAATTGCTTGACGCATTACAGCCCTGCTGTAAATTATTCATTTGTCAGCATCATTTAGTTTCGCCAGCACGCGCCCGACGATTTCCTTATGAATTTCTGTAACTGATTTCAAGGCATCAATTTCAACGAACCGCCCTCGATGTTCCGACGAAAGAGATTTGTAGCCGTTGCGGACGCGGTGATAAAAATCCAGTCCCGAACTTTCCATGCGGTCGAGCGGCGAATCATGTTTGCCAAACGAGAGCGGTAACGACTTCTCCGAGAACTTGCGCATCATTGCGTCCTCTGGCACGATGTCCAAAAAAAACGTCAGCGACGGCGAAAGCCCAAACGACGCAATGCGGTTAATGTCGGCAATAATGTTCAAATCCACGCCGCGCCCGTAGCCTTGATACGCAGTCGTTGAGTCGTAGAATCGGTCGAGAATGACAATTTGTTTTTTTTCAAGTGCGGGCAGGACGAGTTTTTTGACGAGTTCGGCGCGGCTGGCAGCAAAGAGCAGGAGTTCAGCAACGGCACTAATGTCCTGTTGACTTTGCAAAAGCAGCATGCGGATATTTTCCGACAATTCTATGCCGCCCGGCTCACGAAACACGACAGCATCAATCTTTTTCGCCTGAAAGTAGTTTTTGAGCAACTTGACTTGCGTCGATTTGCCCGAGCCGTCGATTCCCTCAAAGGTGATAAGCATAGCAGTGTGTCTATCAAAGCGGCATAAAATAAAAAAGCAAGTTGCCTTTCGGGAACTTGCTCTGCAACATTCATCTTGGCGCGTTACGCTTTGGTAACAGGCGTGCTAATAGGATCGATGCCGACGACCGTGCGGTCTTCTTTGGTTACTTTGAAGACCACTTTTCCGTCTTTCGTTGCAAAAATTGTGTGGTCTTTGCCTAAGCCAACGTTTTTGCCCGGAAGGTACACCGTGCCGCGCTGACGCACGATGATAGAGCCTGCGGTAACGACTTCGCCGCCGAAAGCCTTGACGCCTAAGTATTTCGGATTACTGTCGCGCCCGTTCTTGGTAGAGCCCGCGCCCTTTTTGTGTGCCATAAGTGCCTCTGCTTGCGATTAGTGAATTATGCAATGGATAAAATTTCAAGTTCGGTAAAGCCTTGTCGATGCCCGCGCGTGCGACGGTAACGCTTGCGGCGTTTTTTCTTAAAGACCAAAACTTTTTCGCCTTTAAGATGACGCAGCACTTTCGCCGTTACTTTTGAAGACGGAGAGAGTGCGGCGGTTGTGCCGTCGCTTGTTAAAAGCACGTTGCCAAGCGTCAGCGTTGCGCCTTCGTCGGCGGCTTGGGTGGGAACGAAAACCTTGTCGCCCGGTTGCACCAAAAACTGTTTGTCCGAAATTTCTACAAGCGCTCGCATGGTAATCTGAATTTTGAAAAAGTGAGCCGCAAATATACGGCTCGACAGGAAATTTTCAAGCGGGAAATAAAAAAATATGGTTGTGCATCAACGCGGTGGTTGTGTCGTTCTGAACACCGTGAAGCATCCACGCTGTCAGTGGATTCCTCGCGTTGTTCGGAATGATGACGACTCAGTGTTGCAAAATTAAACACAAGTTGACTGCACAACCGCTAAGTGCGTTTAGGCGGCGCCGCGTTTTTTGGCCTGCTTATTTTGATACATCGCCAAGTCCGCCGTCTCGATAAGATTCTCGTAGGTTTCTGCGCTGCTGCTGATACCGACGCTGAGCGAGAGCTCGGTCGGAAATTGTCCTTTTTTATTGAACGTATCTAATGCTGCTTGAATGCGGTCGAAGGTAGATTTGGCTTGCTCGTAGTCAGTTTCGGGCATGACGACGATGAACTCGTCGCCGCCGTAGCGCCCAATGATGTCGGTCGAGCGCAGTTGCGCTTTTAGCGTGTCGCTAATGCTGACAAGCGCGAAGTCGCCCATTTTGTGTCCGAACTTGTCGTTGATTTCTTTGAACTTGTCAATGTCAATCATGGCAATCGAGATTGGGCGTTTGTAACGCTGCGCGCTGACAATTTCGTGTTCCAAAAGCTCGGTGAATCGATGCCGATTGTAGACGCCAGTGAGAAAGTCTTTATTGGCGCGCTCTTCAAGCTGCTGCTGCAACTGAATGTTGAGCATCTCAAATTTGTGTTTCTCCATCACTTGGTCAATCGTGATGTGCAGGGCTTTGTAGTATTCGCCCGATTTGATGACATAGTCTTTCGCGCCTGATTTCATAATCTCGACCGCAACAGCTTCCGAGCCGAGTCCAGTAATGACGACAATAGGAATAAATCGGCTGATGCTTTGAATGCGGCGCAGAATATCCAAGCCCGTTTGGTCAGGCAGATGATAGTCAAGCAGAATGATGTCGAACCGAGAGGGGTTTTCTTGAATCCACTTGACGCCTTGCTCGCCAGACTGTGCCACCTCGACGTGGTATTTGCCTTTCGAGTTCAAATTCGTTTTGACCAAAAAACTGTGGTCGGCATTGTCCTCAATGAGAAGCACTTTTATCGTATCGGCGGTCGCCATAGCTGCGTCGTCTGTTAAACTGGTTGATTGCGTTAGGATTTTTGAAACGGTTTTTTAAGATAACAAAGAAAATCGTTCAGGTCAATTCGCTGCATCACAGGTGTTGCAACGCTCAAAAAGGTTTGGATTTGACAGTCGAATAATGCTACATTGCATTTGGGAGGTTTCCTCTGAGCGCTGGATACTGCATCTTTTGGTAGTCCGTTTCTAACAGTTGGGTGTTACTTAAAAGTCCTGCTTCCTTGCTCTCAGTTTTCAACAATATTCAAACGCGCTCAGTAAAATGGCATCTAAACTCTACGTTGGCAACTTAAACTACGCTACGACGGAAGACTCGTTGCGAAACGCTTTCTCGACTTATGGCGAGGTCATCTCTGTAAAAATTATCCAGGGCAAGGGATTCGGTTTTGTAGAATTCAAATCCGACTCGGAAGCCGGAACTGCCAAAGAAGCTCTAAACAACACACAAATCGATGGCCGACCGATTAAGGTCAGCGACGCACGTCCGCAAGAGAAAAAACCTTACGGCGGCGGCGAAAAGAAATTCTACGGCGGCGGCAACCGTGGCGACTACGGTGGCGGCGGCAACCGCGGCGGTGGCGGTGGATACAACAAAGGCAACCGCGACCGATACTAAATGCTTCGCGATTCCTGCAATTTCTCCAAGCCGTGAACACACTTCACGGCTTTCTCCTTACTGATGTTCTTGAAGGTCTCCATACTTTCTCGATAGTTGCGTTAATCATCAGCGAGGGCGACCTGCGCGGTATGCGTAACCTGTGATTTGTTTGCATTCGCAGAGACATCATGCTTGATGACAAGCAAAATAAGCTTACCAGCGGCAGTAACAACTATACCATGCCAGATAAGTGAACATGTGTTCTCAACACGATGAGCCTTACTATCAATGATGCTTGAACGATATATGGAACTGGCGCTGCGCGAAGCGGAAAAGGCGTTTGACAAAGACGAAGTTCCCGTCGGCTGCGTGATTGTAGATTCCAACGGGTCGGTCGTCGGGCGCGGGTTCAATCAAGTCGAGATGCTCAAAGACGCGACGGCGCACGCTGAAATGATTGCGCTTACATCGGCAATGTCAACGATGCAGTCAAAGTATCTGTCCGATTGCACATTGGTAGTAACCTTGGAGCCATGTCCAATGTGCGCAGGCGCGATTGTGTTAGCGAAAGTCGGGCGCGTGGTGTTCGGCAGTTACGATGCAAAATTGGGCGCAGCAGGAACAGCGGTGAACTTGCTAGAAAATCAAAAGCTGACGCACCGCGCCGATGTCGTTGGTGGTATTATGGAACAACGGACGACGGGACTTTTAAAGGACTTTTTCGCTAAAAAACGCGCAGCGCAAAACGGTCGATAAGCATTCCGCGCAGGACAATGGCACTAAATTGCATCGTTTAGCGACGGCGGAAAAAGAAACAGCCTCTCGGAAACAAGAGGCTGTTTGACCAAGTGTTCTTTACGCAATCGTGATGTTTTTATCGAGATAGACGTCTTGAATGGCGTTGAGAATCGCCACGCCGTCTTTTATTGATTTTTGGAAGGCTTTGCGTCCCGAGATTAAGCCCATGCCGCCAGCGCGTTTATTGATAACGGCCGTTTTGACCGCATCGAACAAATCGTTTTCGCCCGAGGCGCCGCCCGAATTAATCAAGCCTGCTCTCCCCATGTAGCAATTCAGCACTTGATAGCGGCAAAGGTCAATCGGGTGGTCGGTTACAAGGTCGGTGTACATGCGCTTGTCGTTTTTGCCGTAGGGACTTTCTTTGGTGTTGAGCGCGTTGTAGCCGCCGTTGTTTTCAGGCATTTTTTGTTTGATGATGTCTGCTTCAATCGTTACGCCCAAGTGATTTGCCTGCGATGACAGGTCGGCGGAGACATGGTAGTCGGTGCCATTGACTTTGAAAGCGGGATTGCGCAGATAGCACCAAAGAATGGTTACCATGCCCAAATCGTGTGCTTGCTTGAACGCTTCGGAGACTTCAATGATTTGTCTGCCAGATTCGGGCGAGCCGAAATAAATTGTCGCGCCGACAGCCACGCAGCCCATATCGAAGGCTTGACGAATGTTTCCAAACATAATTTGGTCGAACTTGTTTGGATACGTCAAAAATTCGTTGTGATTGATTTTGGCAATGAACGGAATTTTATGTGCGTATTTACGGGCGACGCTGCCGAGAACGCCGAAGGTCGAGGCGACCGCGTTACAGCCGCCCTCAATGGCGAGTTTGACGATGTTTTCACCATCAAAATAAGCTGGGTTTTTGGCAAACGACGCGCCCGCCGAATGCTCAACCCCTTGGTCGACAGGCAAGATGGACAAATAGCCTGTGTTGGCAAGCCGTCCGTGAGCGAACAGTGATTGCATATTGCGCAGCACATTCGGCGAACGGTCGCTGCCTACCCAAACACGGTCGATAAAATCGACGCCCGGCAGATGCAGATGCTCTTTGGAGACCTTTGCCTGATGCTCCAAGAGTCCTTGTGCTTCTTTACCTAAAATTTCTTCAACATCAATAGTGAGATTGCTCTCTATTACGGCGGTACTCATAGTCGTAAAAGGTTAGCGGTTGGTAAAAATTGATTGTTCATTTAATGTGGTCATCGGGAATATACATAGAGTTCGCCGAATCTCGATTGATGCTTTTGCGCACCCCTTCTGTTGTAGGGACATCGCCTTCCAAGATTTTTGACTTTTTTCTCTGCATTGTCCGCTTTTGGATTCCTCAATCGTTCTCTCTGTGCAGACGGACGAAACACCGCCTCATCAAAACAATCAACTCTAAAAATTCAGGAGGTTATTATGGCAACCGCGCAATCAACACGGTATATTTTGAAATCCCCGCCGCTGATTTCAACCGCGCTAAAAAATTCTACGAATCGGGTTTCAGCGTCTTGTTGTCCACGCAAGACCTATTCGGTTTTCAAATGGCAATTTTTCCCAACGATGGCGTGAAAGGTGCCATTGTCGCTGGACAAGGCTACGAGCCCTCAGCAAAAGGCGCGGTCGTTTATTTCAACGGTGGCGAGGACTTGAATCAACCGCTCTCCAAAGTTGAACGCGCTGGTGGCAAAGTCTTGACGCCCAAGACGTTCATCAACGAGCAAATTGGCTTTTGCGCCCGCGTCTTGGACAGCGAAGGCAATCTCGTCGCTCTGCACTCACGCAAATAGGTTGTATTGACAAATAGATAGTAAAACGGTTTCCAATCGCTTGATGCCTTAGAGTGGCACCACGCGCGATATGACAAGACCGCCCGCAGTTTCTTGGCGTTTATGTTTATTTATCAACACATCTAAACGAAGACGAATAGAAAAGTCTCGACGGGCATCGGGACTTTCTCTAAACATCGGGGGTTGAAGTTCATATCTGTTCAATCACGCGCTTGAAAATTGCCGTCATCTTCGGTTCGGCTTCGTTTGCCGCTGCAATGATTTCTTTGACATCGACGGGCTTCAAACTCTCGGGAAAACATTCATCGGTAATGATAGAAATACCAATGACTTCCGTGCCTTGATGCGCCGCGACAATCACCTCTGGCACGGTTGACATTCCAACCACATCTGCTTGCAACAATCGCAGCATTCGATACTCTGCTCGCGTCTCCAAGTTCGGTCCCGACAGCGCGACATAGACGCCACGATGCGCCTTGATTTTCAGCTCCAACGCCGCTTCTTCCGCAAGTGCAATCAATCGTTTGGAATACGGCTCGCTCATATCGGGAAATCTCGGTCCTAACTCATCATCGTTTTTGCCGATGAGCGGGTTATCGCCGAGCATATTGATATGGTCGTCGATAATCATCACGTCGCCTTTTCGATAGAGCGGATTGAGTCCGCCGCAAGCATTCGAGATGCAGAGCGTTTTGACGCCGAGTGTTTTCATGACGCGAATCGGAAATGTGATTTCCTGCATCGAGTAGCCCTCGTAGTAGTGAAATCGTCCTTGCATGGCGACGACATTTTTTCCGCCGAGCGTGCCAAAGATGAGCCGTCCATGATGCGATTCCACCGTTGAAATTGGAAAGTGCGGAATGTGGTCGTATTCAATCGCAAGCGTTTGCTTGATTTCTTTGCCAAGCCCGCCGAGTCCGGTGCCAAGCACGATTCCGACAGGATAGAGTTGCTCTGTTTTGGCGCGCAGGAACGCCGACGCCTCTTGAATTTTTTTGCGAAGGTCAGTCATTGTTTTTTGATTTAGGAAAGTTGTCCGACATACGGCTTGGTCTCGCAGAGAAATTCCGCTGTGCCGTTTTGCCCAAACGCATCAAAAGCCGTTTCAACTCCGTCATCTGCTGCATTATTTTACTTCCGCTGTCGATTTTACTTCACGAAATTCTGCGGCAAACTCTGCCAGCCGCGTATAGACGTCGCGCAAGGTTTCAGCGTTGGGCAAAAAGACAATTCGGAAGAATCCGTCTTTCGGCGCTGTGCCGAAGCCAGACCCGTGAACGAACAGCACGCCTTTTTCGCGCAGCAATCCTAACACAAATTCCTCGTCCGTGCCGAGGTCGCCATTTTCCAAATCGACTTGTGCCATTGCATAGAACGCGCCTTCGGGCTTGTTGCACCGCATTCCCTTGATTTTATTGATGGATTCAAATGTAATGTCGCGTTGCTCGCGCAGGCGTTTCATCGGCGCATCGAGATATGAGGTTGGCAAGGAGATCGCGGTTTTAATCACGTGTTGCGGCGACATCGGTGCGCAGAGCCGCGCGTCGGCAAGTTTTCGAATCGCGGCTTTCAGGTCGGGCATGACAGCAGAGTTTGTCATCGTCATCCAGCCCAATCGCCAGCCCGGTGCAAGATAGTTTTTCGAGAGCGACTCCATCGTTATCACAGGCAAATCCGTTCCTGCCAGACTCCCCATCGGCACATGCTTGCCGTCGAACAAGAGTTTGTGATACACTTCATCGGCAATGACGACCAGTTTGTATTCACGGGCGACGTTGAGCATTGCTTCAAGCGTCTCTTTGGAATAAACCGCGCCCGTCGGGTTGTTCGGATTGATAATGACAAGCGCTTTGGTGCGCGGCGAAATTTTTGAGCGCAGTTCGTCGGCGTCGGGCTGCCAATTGTTGTCGGCATTTTGCGAATACTTGATTTCAACCGCGCCGAGTTTCGTAGCAATGGCAGTGTAAAGCGGATAGCCGGGTGCTGGCACAAGCACCTCGTCGCCAGCGTCGAGTAGCGCGGTCAACACAAGGTCGGCAGCTTCGGACGCACCGTAAGTGAATAGCACGTCGTCGGGCGTTGTTTGAATGCCACGTCGGTTGGCATCGTCGGCAACGGCAATTCGCGCCTCTAAAATGCCTGCCGATGGCGAATACCCACAGTAGCCATCGCGTATGGCTTTGATGTTCGCCTCAATGAGTTCCTCTGGCGGCTGAAATCCATAGAGCGACGGGTCGCCGATGTTCAGGTAAGTTACCTTCTTGCCTTGCGCTTCGATTTTCTGTGCCTCGACGACGATGTTGCGAATCGCATACTTGTAATTTTTCGTGCGGGCAGCGGGTTCGTAAAACGGCTTTGACATACTTCTTGAATTTAAGATTGACGATATTAATGTTTATTCTAAACCGTCTAAAAGGTCGTCGATGTTCATCGCGCGTTTAGCGGACGAGCCTTTGTAGCCATCAAGCGGGACGTCAATACGCACCGTTTTTTCGGGCAGCGGCTCGGATTTCGGCGCTGATTGTTTTTCAACGGGCGTGCTATTTGATACTGGCGGCTGACTTGCCGACGCCATGTCTGCTGTCGGAGGCTCGCGCAAGTCTTCGGGAACTGCGGAGGGCGGCGTCTTCACTTCTGAAAGTTTTGGGTCTTCGGCAGCGTCTTCTGAGCGCATTTTTTTCCGCGCCGCAATTTGAGTAACGATGTATGCGTCTTCATTCGCGCTGAACGAATTAAGCAGGTCAAGTTGCGACGACAACAACAAACGGAGTTTGCTGACGACTTCATGCTTCTGCATATTCAGGCGTTGCACATCGTCGCCAAGTGCAATGACGTCGGCTTTCGCGCGGTCGATGAGTTGCGCGGCTTTCAATTGTGCTTCTTGACGAATCAGTTCGGCTTCACGCTTAGCGTTCTCCACAACCGCAGCAGTTGATTGCTGCGCTTGCGCCAATGTTTGATGCAAGATTCCCTCGAGTTCCTTATGCTTTTTGATTTCGCCTTCCAACTCGGCAAGACGGCGTTTTGCATGGTCGTGGTCGTCCAACAGTTCTTCCCACTGTTTAGCAATGGTTTCCAAGAACGCCTCAACCTCGACGGGGTCGTAGCCGCGCAAGGCTTTATTAAATGTTTGCTTTTTAATGTCAATCGGTGTGAGCTTCATTGGTCTGCAGTATGTTGCATTTTGAGCTGCGCATTTTAAGCCTGCGATGTGTAAAAGTAATCCTATTGCGCGGCTTTTCACAACCGCAACGTTTTTTGGCGGCGCGCGTAGAAAGTCTCAGCAAAGATTTGGATTGCCGAAAAAATCTTGTATCTTTGCAGCCCGTTAGTTAAAACGAACTAACGCCACATCGTGGGGTGGAGCAATTGGTAGCTCGTCGGGCTCATAACCCGAAGGTTGCAGGTTCAAGTCCTGTCCCCACCACAGCCAAAGCCGTCTCTTTCGGAGGCGGCTTTTCTCCATTCACTCGCCATTTACAATTTGCCGCCCGCGTTACACTTTCATGACGAAAAATTCATAGACTCGTCCAAATTTATTCTGCGTATGTATGACTTACCGTCGAATCTTCATTTCACGACTTTTCTGCCTATTGCTGCTCGCGCAGCGTTTTTTGGTGGCTCAACCCGTCGAGCGCGTTGACGCCGTTGGAATCACGGTCTCCGATATGGACAAGGCGCTTGCCTTTTACACCAAAGTCTTGCCGTTTGAAAAAATCTCCGAGCAGGAGTTCTACGGCAGCGAATATGAACGGCTGAAAGGGCTGTTCGGCATTCGATTTCGAAAAGCGCGCCTTCGCTTGGGCGACGAAGAAATCGAGCTTACCGATTATCTCACCGTTGGCGGTCGACCAATTCCCGTCGAGTCGCGCAGCAATGATTTGTGGTTTCAGCACATCGCCATCGTCGTGCGCGATATGGATTCGGCGTATGCTCGATTACGGCGGTTCAATGTTGAACACATCTCCACTGCGCCGCAAACCTTGCCGCCAAGCATTCCTGCGGCGGCGGGCATCAAGGCGTTTTACTTCCGCGATATGGACGGACACGCGCTCGAGCTTATTTACTTTCCGCCCGACAAAGGCAATCCAAAGTGGCAGAGACCAACCGACAAAATTTTTCTCGGCATTGACCACACAGCCATCGGAATTTCAAGCACTCAAAAAAGCACAGTGTTTTATCAGCAGTTGCTCGGCATGAGCAAACTCGGCGAGAGTTTCAATTTTGGCACAGAGCAAGAGCATCTCAATAATGTCTTTGGCGCAAGCCTGCATATCACTGGCAACGGCGCTGCATCGGGCTTTGGCGTGGAGTTTCTCGAATACCTTGCGCCGCGCGGAGCCAGACCATATCCCGCTGACGCCCGCGCCGACGACCTTATCCACTGGGAGACGATTTTCGTCGTCAAAAATATCGAGTCGCTTTTTAAGACGCTCATTGCGTCTGGCGTAACGTTGCTGTCCGCATCGGTTGTTACAGTTCCAAGCCGTGCGTTTGGCTACAAAAAAGCATTTTACGCACGCGACCCCGACGGACACGTGGTGGGTTTCTTTGAGAAGTAGCGCAATTCTTTTTCTCCGACGCTCGCTTTTCTTTACCTTTGCAGTTAAATTTTTCAACTCATTATGGTTGTGATGAAATTTGGCGGCACGTCGGTCGAAGATGCCGCCGCCATGCGAAATGTCGTGGAGATTGTACGCAAAGAAGCCACATCTGCGCGTCAGCGCGGCGACGCCGCGCCAATGGTGATCACAAGCGCTTGCGCGGGCATTACCAATAAGCTCATTATGCTCGCCGAAATCGCCGCACAAGGCAAGCGGAGCGAAGCAAAAGACGTTTTGAAAGCGATAAAATCGCATCACCAAAAAATCGTCGCCGAGTTAATTCAAAGCGACACCAAGCCGCTCAACGAACAGCTCTCCGAACTCTTCGACGACTTATCGAACTTCATTAAAGCACTCGATGTGTTTGGCGAACTCACGCCACGTTTGCTTGATAGCGTTGCCTCTAATGGTGAGTTGTTTTCATCGCTCATTTTAGCGCGAGCGTTGAACGATGCAGAAGTCCGAACCGTTTGGGTAGACGCCCGCGAGGCGCTCATCACGGACGATAGCTTCGGTAAAGCACAGCCGCTTTGGGACATTGTCGAGAAAAACGCCCAAGAAAAAATTTTACCTCATCTTCACGCAGGAACCGTAGTGCTGTCGCAAGGCTACCTTGGTGCCACGATGTCGGGCAAAACCACGACGTTAGGGCGTGGCGGCTCTGATTACTCGGCGGCTATTTTTGGCGCGGCGCTGGGGGCATCGGCAATTCAGATTTGGACAGATGTTGATGGCGTATTGACTACCGACCCGCGCCTCGTTCCCGAAGCGCGGCGCCTAAAAGTCATGACGTTCCGGGAAGCCGCCGAACTTGCCTATTTCGGCGCAAAAGTCTTGCATCCCTCGACAATTCGTCCTGCGGTCAAGCAAAATATCCCCGTCTATGTGCTTAACTCGAAGCGCCCGCACATTGAAGGCACGCTCATCACCAACGCCGTCCAATCGTTTGAGGGCATGATGAAATCTATCGCGCATAAGAAAGGGCAAGTTATTGTCAATTTGACCTCAACCCAAATGCTCGATGCTTACGGGTTTCTTTACAAGGTCTCGAAAGTGTTTGCCGATTACCAAACGCCGATTGATATGATTTCCACGAGCGAAGTTTCTATTTCGCTCACGATTGGCGACGCCACGCATCTCGATAAAATTGTCGCTGAATTGGAATCAATTGCGGAAGTGGAAATTGAGCGTAACATTGCCATCGTATGTGTCGTGGGCGATAATCTTCGCGCCGCGCCCGGCGTTGCTGCAAGAATTTTCTCCGCGCTCGCCCAGCAGCGCATCAACATTAAAATGATTTCGCAAGGTGCGTCGGAAATTAACATCGGCTTCGCCGTCGATGAAAAAGACGCGCAAACGGCTGTCAAAGCACTGCACCAAGAGTTCTTTTCCGAAGTGCTCTCGAGCACCATTTTTGCATGAAGTTAAATTCATCATCTTTCGTCATTTAAAACCTAAGCCGCGAGTGTCATGGATTACAAAACATCAGGCGTTGATATTGACGCAGGCGAAGAAGTGGTCAGACGCATTAAGCCCTTGGTTCGACAAACATTTACGAAAGGCGTCGTCGGTGATATTGGCGCCTTCGGTGCGTTTTTCGAGGTCGACACGTTCGAGTATCAGCGCCCTGTGTTGGTCAGCAGCGTCGATGGCGTCGGCACAAAATTGAAAGTCGCTGCCGCGCTTGGTAAATACGACACCGTTGGGCAGTGCCTCGTCAATCATTGCGTCAATGACATTCTCGTCTGCGGCGCAAAACCGCTCTACTTTTTGGATTACTACGCCTGTGGGAAGCTCACGCCTGACCACGCGGTCGCTGTCATTGGCGGCATGGCAAAAGCGTGTGCCGAAAACGAGTGCGCGCTCATTGGCGGCGAAACCGCAGAAATGCCCGGCGTTTATGACGGCGACGATTTCGACCTTGCGGGAACAATCGTTGGCATCGTCGAAAAAGAAAAAATCGTCAACGGTAAATCTATCGTCGCAGGCGACGTGCTTTTGGCGCTCGGCTCAACGGGCTTGCACACCAACGGCTACTCGCTCGCCCGAAAAATCTTTGCTCATCGATTCCAGGAATTTTCCGAAACGCTTGGCAAAACCATCGGTGAAGCCTTGCTCGCGGTGCATCGCTCGTATTTGCGTATTGTTTATCCGATGCTCTCGCAGTTTGAGATTAAAGGCTTATCGCATATCACGGGCGGCGGTCTTGTCGGAAACACGATGCGCGTTGTTCCCAAAGGACTTACGTTGAACATTGATTGGAACGCTTGGACATTGCCGCCCATCTTTGAGATGATTCAACGAGAGGGAAATGTGCCGAACGAGGACATGCGTCGAACATTTAATTTAGGCATCGGGCTTGTCATCATTGTCTCTAAAACAGAAGCTACTCGCGTGGTGGCGCACTTGAACTCCATCAATGAGCCGAATTGGCTTATCGGCACTGTTGTCTGTGCCTAAACCCATTGCACAATTTCTTCGCTTTGTGTTTCAGCCCACACACCGTTTTAACTTTTTGTTACCTGTGCCTATTGTGTCTGGGAGAAATGTATATTTGCATCTTCAAGTTTTAATAGACACTAAATTTCGAATACTCATTCACTCGCTATGAAAATTCTTATCGCAAGCATCTTCATCTTAGCTGCAGCCACCGAAGGCTTTTCCCAAGAAAAACAACTTGGCTTGGCAGACCGGCGCGCCCTCAAAAAATATCAAGATGAAAAACTGCCCGAACTCAAAAAAGCAATAGACGCTGCTGCTGGCTTTTCAGTGGAACTGGATATTAAGTGGGAAAAAATTGCGCGCCCCGGCGAAGGCGAGCGATATAACGACGATGACTATTGGACGAACATTTACTTTGTGCCTCTGACGGGCGCGTTAAAGTCCATCGCCACCGATGAGATGGGCAAAAGTGGATTGAAAGCAGGTCTGAAAAAAGTCGTTATTGATTTCGACGAAAAAACTGCCCCTGCATCGAACTACCCCAATGGCTTGAAGCTCGAGAATAAGACGCTATTCATCAACTTCACCCCATATAGCAATGTGGCAGACATCAAAGAGCGCGAGAAAGCCATTAAGGATCTTTTAGAATCCAAACTCTGAGTTTCATTTTTTACCAATGAAGCGCTCTGTTCTCTTGATTACCATCTTGCTTGCTGCACTGGACAATTCATCGGCGCAAGAGCGACCAGCAATGGCGCGCTACGCAAAAGGATATAAAGGTTACGAAGGGCTTCGCATTGCCGTCTCGCCCTATGCCGATATGAAACATGCGCTTGTCATGTTTTATGGAGTCAATCATCCTTGGGACAGGAAGATATTTTACTGTGATATGAACGAAGTCCAATCGTCCGTCAATCCGCGCGTCGAGTATCAAACGCTTATTGACGGGCAGCCGTGGAATCTCCTTATTGTGTCGCCTCAGGGCAGTGGAGAGGCGTTTTTGAAAGATGTGAAATACGCACATTTAGTTTCCTACGACGAAGAAACATCGAGGGACATCAATAACGAGCATCAACTCACCCAGTATTTGGAACAAGAAGCAAAGGCGAGGCAAGAGAAGCGGAAGAAGTAATTTTTCACTGAGAGGAAGCCGTGATGAAGCGCACGGCGCTTGACGCCGGCTAAACCGCTGCGATTGATTTGAGCGTATCGTTTTCCGAACATTACCGATTTCAATTCAAAACAAAACTTATTCAAATATGACGAAACCATCGCTGTTTCCTCTGCTCTTTGTTTGTTTCCTACTTTTCTTTCTCTCTGCCTGCGGCATCACCAAAGATGCTTACGATGCCTTAGAGCGCGATAAGAAACGCGCAGAAGACTCGCTTCAAGCCGTGATTTCAAAAATGGCCTCTGAAAACAATGCTTTACGCAAAGACTCTGCTGATATGCGGGCGGAACTTGCCAAAGCACAAGAACGCGAGCAAAAGCTAAACGAGGAGGCGCAGAAGAATATCGCTGACCGTGAGCGAAAACTTGCTATGACCGAAAAGGAACTGGCTGCGCGCGACGCCAAACTCGCCGAACTGCAAGGCGCGCTCAACGATGCACTGCTGAACTTCCGTGAAAGCGGACTTTCGGTCTATACCCGCGGCGATAAAGTCTATGTCTCGCTCTCCGATAAACTGGTTTTTCCAAGCGGCAAGACCGATATCGACGAGCGCGGCAAGAAGGCTCTCAATCAATTGGCATCGGTACTTAATAAGCAAAACGACATTGCCATTCAAGTCGAGGGACATACCGACAACACGCCTATCACTAAGCTGGAAAATGTTAAAGACAATTGGGATTTGAGCGTCTTGCGAGCAACCCAAGTGGTGCGTTACCTAACGGAAGAATGCAACGTCGATGCCAAGCGCGTTACCGCCGCTGGACGCGGGCAGTATTTTCCTGTTGACGCTGCGAACAACGAGCGCGCGCGCGCCAAGAATCGCCGAATTGAAGTTGTAATTACGCCGAAACTTGGCGAACTGATGCAGATTGCCAAAGCTGACGCGCGCAAGGGCAAGTCGTCTAAGAGCAAAAGCGCAGCGAAGTCGAAGAAAAAGAAAGGTCGCTGAAACTCCGACGCAATATCCTAATTTTACAAGGCTCATTGCTTGATGAGCCTTTTTGTTTTTCTTGAAGGTCATTGATATGGTGACGGAATCAACACTCGATATTCTTAGAAGTCTTTTGATTTTCAAAGACGTTCCAAACGACGATTTGGAGTGGCTGATTTCAAAGGCGGAGATACGCGACTTCAACACCGGCGATTATGCGTTCAAACCGGGCGACAAGATTGAACAGCTTACCGTTGTTTTGAGCGGACGCTTCAGCATTCGGTTGCCGCAAGGAGACCAACTGCGCGAATACACCGTTTTGGAGCGCGGCACGATTACAGGCGCACTGCCATACTCTCGAATGAGCGAAGCGCGCGGCGTCGGCATTGCGCTTGAACCGTCGCGGCTCTTGATGCTGCACAAAAATCATTTTCACGATTTGACGATTCGGAGTTACGCGCTGACGCAAGCGCTCGTCGGCGTGATGATTGACCGCACACGCGAATTCACTGCCTTCACACAGCAAAACGAAAAACTCATTTCGCTTGGCAAACTCTCTGCTGGTCTTGCACACGAACTTAACAATCCAGCGGCAGCGATTGTGCGCAGCGCATCTCGCTTGAAACAACATTTGAGCAAAACACCTGAGAGTTTCAAACGCATCATTCAAGTTAGAATGACGCCCGAACAAGTCGATGCGCTCATCGTGCTGCTCTTTTCAAAACTTGATAGAACCAACCACAAGCCGCTCTCGATGATGCAGCGCGCTGCGCTCGAGGACGACCTGCGCGATTGGTTCGACGAACACGATTTTGTCTGTACCGACTCAGCCGCCAACGACGAGCGCGTCGAGATTTTCGCCGACTTTCAAATCACGGTCGACGATTTGGAAGGCATCGCCAAAGAATTTTCAGGCGTGGAACTTTTCACTGCGCTGGAATGGTGCGAGGGCGTGCTTAACACAGAACAATATGTGAGCGACATTCACGAGGCTGCAAGCCGCATCAAAAAACTCATTGAGTCCGTCAAAGGCTACTCGAATATGGATAGGGCAAATGACGCAGAACCGCTCGATGTGCGCGACGGCATTCGCAGCACGCTGACAATGCTCGGCTATAAACTCAAACAAAAGCGCATTCAAGTCCGCGAACAATTCCAAGAAGATGCGCCGCGCATCATGGGCTACATCGGCGAACTCAACCAAGTTTGGACGAACCTGATTGACAATGCGATTGATGCGATGGACGAGAACGGCGTGTTGGAAATTCACTCCAAAGTCGAAGCGGGTTCTTTAAAGGTGAGCGTAATTGACAATGGAAGCGGAATTCCCGACAACATCGTCTCAAGGATTTTCGACCCGTTTTTTACGACGAAACCGGTCGGACACGGCACGGGATTGGGACTTGACATCGTTAAAAAAATCATTGACCGACACAAATCGGACATCAAAGTCAGGTCGAAGCCCGGTAGAACGGAATTTGAAATTCGCTTTCCGATTCCAGAGCCGCTGGCGTAGCATGTCGGGCGTTGTCCGAAGCCAACATTGCCCTGCTTTTGTGCAAGGCAGTTTAGGGAGTGGCCTTGTAAAGTTTTCGCAGCGCGTCTTCGGTCAATCGATACGATTTCCATTCTTTCAAGTGCATTGCGCCGAGTTGATGGTAAAAATCAATCGCAAGTTGATTCCAATCCAACACCTGCCATTCCATACGCCCGCACTCCCTTGTTATGGCAAGAGACACAAGGTGTTTCATCAATCCGTAGCCGACTTTTTGTTTGCGATAACTTGGTAAAACGAATAAATCTTCCAAGTAAAGCGTCGGCTTGGCAAGAAAGCTCGAGTAGGTCTCGAAGACAATTGCGTAGCCGACGGCAATCCCGTCGATACGCGCCAAGAAGGCTTCGTATTTCGGATTTTCTGTGAAGGCGTGTTGTTTTAATCGCGCCTTAGCATCGTCGTTTGGCGGCGCGAGGGATTCGTAATCGGCAAGCGCAACAATAAGCGCGAAAAATTCTTCAAAGTCTTGTTCCTTAACGGGCGCGATACAGAGGCTCATACAATTGTGATGTCTTTTGCAAATTTAAGTTCTATGGTCGTCGGAGAAGATATTTTATTTTTGATTGTTTACATTGTCCTGTTTGAATATGTCCATGTCTGTCGTCTCTCGATTAGCTCGCCGCAATGCCTTGCTCACGCTGGGGGTTTCGGCCGTGCTGTCTGTTCTGCTCTCGCAACTACCTTTGCTCAATTCGCTTGGGTATGAATTCTCGCTCGTTATGGGCGTACTGTTGCCGTTTGTGCTTGGCATTTATTGGCTGTCCGACGCCGTCAGAAAAATCCAAACGATTTTACTTGCGCTCGCTGTGCCGCCGCTCGTTATGCTTGTCAATACGCTTTTCGTCAAAAACTGTACATATCTTGAAGGGCTGCTGTTTTATGTGCTTGCGCCGGTTGTTGGTGCAGCGTTCTCGGTTGCCCTTGCGAGTGCCATTGAGTCGACTGCGACGACGCGCAAAAAGACATGGTTCGCGTGTCTCTATCTCGGCGTGTTGATATTGCCTGTTTTTCTTCGCGTTTACTTTTCGCCACAGATATTTTTTTTCAACCATATTTTCGGATTTTTTGCAGGCTCGCTTTACGACGATGCGATTGAGATTGACGAGCGGTATTTCATTTTTCGCGCCGAAACGCTTTGTCTGGTTGCACTTCTGCTGTTTTGGACATCTCGACACCATATTGGACAAACATCGCTTCGTGTCTTGCCCGCGCTTGCAGCGATTTGTGTTGTCGGATTGGAACTTAAAAGCGACGACTTGGGAATCACCTCATCGTATGGGCATATCCGAAAAACCCTTGTCCCAATTGACTCTGCGGGCAGATGGTTCATGGACGCGTCGACGTCGGGCATCAAAAAAGCGGTTTTCAGAAAACGCCTTGAACTTGAGATTGCCGATTTAGCGCGCGTCATTGACTTAAAACACGTCGCACCGATTCAAGTGTTTATCTATCCTGATGCGGCGACGAAAAAGAAGTTCACTGGTGCCGATAATACGGAGTTTGCAGAGCCTTGGACGCGGACGATTCACATCACGGAATCAAGTTTCGACCATGTCATTCGACACGAGTTGGTTCACATTTTATTCGGCGAGTTCGGCGATGCGATTTTCGGTGCATCGTTCAGCGTTGGACTGCTTGAAGGCATCGCTGTTGCGCTCGAGACACCGTCGGTTGATTGGACCAGCGATGAATTTTCTGCTGCAATGTTCAAGCTCGGCTTCGCGCCTTCAAGTCCTGAAACCCTGCTCGGTGGCTTTGGATTTTTCACCACGCTGAGCGGGCGCAGTTATACGCTCATGGGGTCGTTTGTCAACTATCTGCTTGATGCTTATGGCATTGAAACATTCAAAGCGTTGTATGGCGGCGCAAGTTTTGAGAGCCTTTACCACAAATCGCCGACGGAGTTGATTGCAGAATGGACATCCGCCGTCGCTCAAATTCCTGTGCCGCCAGACTTAGAATCGACGGTTCGATTTCGATTCGAGCGAAAGAGTATTTTCCAAACAGAGTGTCCTCACGCTGTTGCGGTGTCGCTCAAGCGCGGCGCAGCGGCATTGTCGCTTTGGAAACATGATGATGCAGAGGCGTTCTACCGACGGGCACTCTCAATGACCGAGGGCAAACACGCTTCGGCGGCGTTGGGATACGTGAATACAAAGCTGCTGCGCGCCGCACGAAGTGAACGCCCGCAGAGCGACAGCTTATTCACAGAAACCTTTCGAGAAGCCGATTCGCTGATTCGTCGCGTTGAAAAGCCGGTCGCGCTTGAATTTGCAGTTGCAAACGCGCTTTTGTGGAGCAAGTCGAGACAAATGGATTCCGCCGCCGCGCTGTTGCAACACATTTACGAGCAACATATTTCGTTTGGATACGATGTGGCAGCGGTAAAGCGTCTTTCGGCATTGACGGCAGGCGTTGATATGTCGATTTTTTCTCCCGTCGTATCGGGCGACTTTAAAGACAGCCTGATTCAGGTAGAACTTTCTGCTCTGGATTCTACATCGGAAAAGTTTAAATTATACGTCCTTTTAGCGGCTGAAAAGGATATTGACGCACATCGTTACAGCGGCGCGTTTGCGCGATTAAAGACACTGACACCACTCTCCGCAAGAGAATTGGAGTTACACCGCCAGTTACTTCTGCTCGATGCTGCGTTGCAAACAGAACGGTTCCGTGAGGCAATTGAGATTGCTGAAACCGTCAAACAGCTCAGCCAATTGTTTTCAAGCAGGGCGGCGAAGATGCAGTTGATTGATCACGTTTTGCAACTTTACAATGTTGCATCTGCTCGTTGAGTTCTGCCCTAACACAATATGAATTGTTGCGCTGCTGCGCGATGAGTTTAGACTTATGACTGAAACCGAGCATCTCAACATACCGTCGCAACAGCCGAAGCTACTCGAGGATTTACGCAAAGAAAAGTTGCGCATTGAGCGGCTCATCAAAGACTGCGACGAACTTGCCAGAAAAGCCTTGATGACAGAAGAGACGAAGTCGCTGCTGAGACAGCACCGTGCTGGGTTGGTCGAGCTGCTGAGCGACTATGAAAACTCTGTGGAGCGAGACTTCTTGCTCATTTTAGAGGAGTTGGAGCGCGAGCGACTGAAAGCTGAAAAATCATTTATGGCCTTAGATGAATTGCGCCGCGAATTAGAAATTGCCAATGAAGCGCTACAGTTTCTTGATTCACAAAAAACACAACTGCTTGCAAAGCTCGAGGATCAAAAGCATGCATTGGAGCGACAAAGCCGTGAAGACGGGTTGACCGGGCTTTACAATAGGCGCTTTTTGGACATCACGCTTGCCCAAGAATTTGAGCGCAGCAGCCGCTTTCGGCATCCATTCTCTGCGGCGATTGCCGACATCGACCACTTCAAACAAATCAACGATAAGTTTTCACATCAAATCGGCGACGAAGTCATTCGCACGGTCGCCCAAATTTTGAAAAACACGTGCCGCACGATGGATATACTTGGCCGCTATGGTGGCGAGGAATTTGTGATTGGGTTCGTGGAAACGCCGCTTCCAAACGCGACCGCTGCCTGCGAGAAGATTCGTCGCTCCGTAGAGGAATTTAATTGGCTCATGGTTCACCCCGACCTTCGTGTTACGCTCAGCATTGGGGTTGCGGAAAATGTCAAGGCGGTCAATCATGAAAAAATGTTGAGCGAAGCCGATAAAAAACTCTACGAAGCTAAGCGCGCTGGACGCAACCTTGTCAGATATTGACTGCTTTCATTGACCGTTGAACTGCTCCAAGAGTTCTGCCGCTTTTTTTCCTGCCTCGTTGCTGGGGTCGATAGCTTGAGCGGTCTTCCACAAGTTTCTCGCCTCGTCTATTCTACCGATTTGCCCGTAGAGGATTCCCAAGTTCAAATTCGCTTTCTGATGTTTCGGATTGTCCTCGACAGCTTGTCGCATTTGGGCGACACCGTCTTGCGGCTTATTCAGGCGCAAGAGGCAAATGGCGTAATCGACCCTCGCATCGGTATTCTTGGGCTGCAGCGCGAGAAACATCTCATACAGTTCGGCGGCGGCTTGAAATTCCTGCGCGTCGTCGTAGAGGTTCGCGGCTTTCAGGAGCAGCTTTTGGTCTTTTCTGCCCGATGCCTCGTAGGCGGATTTGGCGTAGAACCCTGCTCGGTCTAAGCGTTGGAGTCTAATATACTCATCGACCAACGCGAGCGCGAGTTTTTGTTTTTTCGCATTGTCTTTTTCCGCATCGTGTTGCTGTTGCAGGGCGGCAAGTTTATCTATCGTTGCCTTATCAGCAATGAGCGGCTGTGGCGCGCGCGAATTGACGGCGGGATTTTGCGCTGGCGGCGTGGATTCGTTCAAGGGCTGTGCGCCTGCGCCCGCTGCGCCTGATAAGTCAAATCCTTTTTTGCCCGACGTCATGCTTTGATACCCAAATACGCTCAACGTGGCGAGCAACATTGCTGCTGCCGAAAAAAGAATCACTTGCTCTTGCTTTACCGCGCCTAATTTTTTTTGTTTGGATTTTTTCGGAGGTGTTACGGCTTTAGGCGCCGTTGCGCCAAGCGGCTCTGATGTTTCTTCAAGCGTGGGATTCTTTAAGTCGCTGCCGCAGTGCGGACATCTCTCGTCAGTTTCTGCAACGACCATACCGCAAGAATGGCACGTTGTTTTTTTGCCGAGCGGTTTGGCGCTGGCTGCGCCGTTAGGTTTAGTCTCGTTCATGCCTCTTCGGTCTCCTGTTCCGGCAAGCGTTTCAATTTATCGCTGACGGCCGTTTTAAATTCTTTTGAAATTTTGAATGTCGGCACCACTTTTTCTTTGATGATGACCTTTTCGCCTGTGCGCGGATTATGGGCAATGCGCTTGTTTTTCTTGCGCACGTTGAATGTGCCGAACCCTCTGATTTCAATGCGCTCGCCGGACTTTAAGCTTTCAATGACTGCCTCGATAAACCCATCGACGACCGTCTCGGTTTCTTGTTTTGTTAGTCCGGTTCGACTTGAAATGATGTTCACGATGTCTGCTTTGGTCACGGTTTGATACTACGGTTAATTAAAGATACTACACTCTTTGGGCGACTATTTAACGAGCCACAGCCGTGCGGCGACTGCCACCAAAAATACCGCAAAGGCTTTTCGCAACATATCTTCCGGCAGGGCAATGGAAATCCTCACGCCCATATAGACACCGACAAGCAGTCCTACTGCTATAACGAATCCCGACTGGATATTGTCGTTGGAAAGTTTTCCGGCTTGATAATACTGCCATGCGCCGAGAATGCCGACAGGCAGGAGAAGCGCGACGAGCGATGTAGCACTGGCAGTTTGCTGCGCGTAGCCGAAGACGAGCGTCAGAATCGGCACAATGACCACACCGCCGCCAATGCCGAACATTCCCGATAAAACTCCCGCCGCAACGCCCGTCAAAGCAAGGTAAAAATACTGCATACCTGTTGACTTCTTAATAAACACCCTTTATTTAATCGTTAGGGAACAGCCGGCAATGCTTCACCCGCGATAACGCGGTCGATGTCGGCGGCGTCTAAACTTTCGCGCTCTATGAGCGTTTTGGCGAGCCGATGCAAGACATCGATTTGTTCCGACAAAATTCGGCGGGCGTTTGCCATGCACTCCGAAACAATATGGCGCACTTCGGAATCAATCGTTTGAGCGGTTTCTTCGCTGTAATCGCGCGTGCGCCCAAAATCGCGTCCCAGAAACACCTCTTGATGTTTTGAGCCGTAGTTGAGCGGGCCCAAACGTTCGCTCATTCCCCATTCGCAGACCATTTTGCGAGCCAGTTCAGTCGCACGCTCAATGTCGTTGCCCGCGCCGGTGCTGATCTCGTTGAAGATGAGTTCCTCTGCGGCTCTGCCGCCAAGCGCGTAGGTGATGGTCGCTAAAATGTATTTGCGTGTGTAGGTGTATTTATCTTCAAGCGGCAAATAAGATGTCAATCCTAACGCTCGACCGCGCGGAATAATGGTTACTTTATGCACAGGGTCGCTGCCTTCGGTAAACTTAGCGACAAGCACATGCCCGCATTCGTGATACGACGTAACTTCTTTGTCTTTCGCTGAGATGAGAACACTTTTGCGTTCTGGCCCCATCAAGACTTTGTCTCGGGCGTTTTCCAAGTCGTTCATTTGCACTTCGGTGCGATTGGCACGGGCGGCGAAGAGCGCGGCTTCATTAACCAAATTCGCTAAGTCCGCTCCCGCAAAGCCGGGCGTGCCTTTGGCGACGGTGGTTAAATCCACGTTTTTGGCAAGCGGCACTTTGCGCGTGTGAATTTTCAAGATGGCTTCTCTGCCGCGCACATCGGGTTTATCGACGACGATTTGGCGGTCAAAGCGTCCGGGACGCAAGAGCGCAGAGTCGAGTACGTCGGGACGATTGGTTGCAGCGATGAGAATGACATTGTCCGTTGTGCCGAAGCCGTCCATTTCGACGAGCAGCTGGTTGAGCGTTTGTTCGCGTTCATCGTGTCCGCCGCCCAAGCCCGCACCGCGAGAACGACCGACTGCGTCGATTTCATCGATGAACACAATGCAAGGCGAATTGCGTTTGGCTTGCTCGAACAAATCGCGCACACGGCTGGCGCCGACGCCGACGAACATCTCGACGAAATCCGCGCCCGACATTGAAAAGAACGGCACGCCTGCTTCGCCCGCGACGGCTTTGGCAAGCAAGGTTTTTCCCGTGCCGGGCGAACCTGTAAGCAAAACCCCTTTCGGAATTTTTCCGCCCAAACGCTGAAACTTATCCGGCTCTTTCAAAAATTCGACGACTTCCTTCAATTCTTCTTTGGCTTCTTCGCAGCCTGCCACATCGTTGAAGCCTGTTTTTGTATCGAACTCAGTAATCATTTTCGCGCGACTTCTGCCGAAGTTGAACACATTGCGCGACATGCTGGTTTGTGCCGATACGCGCCGTATTATCACCATGTAAATTAACCCGAGCAAAATCCATGGTCCGAACACAACGAGCAGTTGAAGTATCCCGCCCGAAGACTGTTCGATTTTTAGGCGGACATTTTTTGCGACGAGGTCATCTGCCGTTGCGCGGTCAAACGCCGGAAGTTTAACGATAAATCGGTCGGTTTTGCGCTCACCTTTTCCATCGGCAAGTGCCAGTGTTTCATATTTGGAGAGAATTCCGCGAAGTACGGTCGGTTCGCCGGTTTCAACGAGAGCATCTTTGAGCAAATTCGAGTCAAGCAGGCGGCGATATTCGTTGTAGGAAATTTCGGGTTCAAGTTGTTCGGTCGATGTAAAAAACCGGTGGAGCAAAACGAACAGTCCAAATAACATTGCGCCGTAAAGCACAACACGCAGAAAACGCCTTGAACTGTCGTCGGGGTCACTGTCGCCGCCGAATCCGCCGAAGGGTTGGTCGTCCTCGCGGACGGGCTTGAAACGGTTGCGAATGTCCTGTTTTTTGTTGGGCGCGCCCGCTTTGTTTTTCACATATTCATTTTCAGCCATACTGCAATACTACCTTTCTCAATTGTCCGCTCCCATTTATCCTCGGAGGCGGTAAATGCTCTTTAAGTTGCGTTTCTTTTCGGCTATATCCAAACCGTAGCCAATGACAAATTGTTTCGGAATTTTAAACCCGATATAGTCAATCTCAAAATCCAACTGCGCCACACCTTCTTTGTAAAGCAAGGCACAAAAGCGCAGGCTCTTTGGATTGCGTCGTGCCACATCGTCCCGAATATACTTTACCGACAAGCCCGAATCGATTACATCTTCGACAACAATCACATCTCGCCCGACGAGCGATATATCCACATCTTTGAGTTTTCTAATTTCGCCCGACGAGATTTTTTTATCGCCGTAGCTGGACAGCCTGTAAAAATCAAGCTCCATATCGAGCGATTCGGCGGCTCGGATTAAATCCGCCAAGAACACTGCTGCCCCGTTCAAGACGCCAATAACGACCGGCGTTTTTCCAGCATAGTCTCGTTCCAGTTGTTTTCCCAGTTCATCTACACGCGCGGCGATTTGCGCGCTGGGAATATACAGGTCAAAGACTTCGCCGTCAATTGTAACGGCGGGCGCAGGAGGCGGCTCAGGAGAATATAACACGCTTCGTAAAGTTGATTGAAAAAATTAAATTAACAGTAATTTAACATTTATTCTATCAACTTACTGCGCCTTGCATCAATAGCTCGCCGACGTCGCCTAGCGTATTGCGCCTTCTCTTCGTGCGAGTTATTTCCATTGACACCAGAATCAACTGAACTCGATATACCTCGCGTCCATTGTTTTTGTCAGACAGTTTCAGCGGGCGTGTGGGCATGGTGCTTTAATTTTGCACTTAGTTTTTCCGCCACGTGCCTGCCCGAGAGCGCTGCGCCCTCCATTGACGCAAGATATTTTTGATAGGTGTAGTCGCCGCATAAAAAGAAGTTTTCAATTGGCGACGCTTGGTCGGGACGAAATTTATCGACGCCCGGCACGGCTTTGTAGACCGATTCGGGAATTTTCACGATTGTCGATTTTAACAACTTTGCCTCGCGTGCTT
Organism: [Candidatus Thermochlorobacteriaceae] bacterium GBChlB; assembly: GCA_000724175.1. Classification (GTDB taxonomy): domain Bacteria; phylum Bacteroidota; class Chlorobiia; order Chlorobiales; family Thermochlorobacteraceae; genus GBChlB. The sequence goes on from JPGV01000009.1 coordinate 185,447, forward strand.
TTGGAAAAATGGTTTTTAGTTCTTCCATAACGCGCGCCGTGATCACCTCGTTAGGCAGATGCATCAAGTGGTGCGCGGGCGCAAGCACCAAACTCAATACGCTGCCGCCTGTCGCCGTGCCTTGTCCGGCCTGAAAATCCTGCGGACATGTGATTGAGACATCGGCAAATGTGGCAAATGTCGTTCCGTGCGCGAACATCAGGTTGTTCGTATCAGTGATTTTTTTATCGAACCAGAGTTGGCAATTCGCCACAGGGCTGCCCACGAAGTGAAAGAGGTTATAGAAATATTCGTGCGCGAGCCATGCTTTTGGAATGAGTTTTTTGAGGCTGTGAACTGGCAAGGCAGAAATGTATGCATCTGCTTCAACAAAGCGTCCGTCGCCCAGTGCGATGCTCTGAATCGTCTCGTTGTCGTTTAAGATAAACTCTTTGAGACGGGCGTTTGTAAAAATTTTTCCGCCGCGTTCTTCAATGTAGGTCTTCATCGGTGCAATCATGCTCTCGCCGGGATTTGCCTTGAAGAATCCGAAACGCGCGTCTTCATAGTTGCGACCGAAGTAGTTGAATATCGTTACCATTGGTCGCGCCGAAATCACGTTTGGCTCGATGAAATTGAGCGCGAGCGAAATCGGTCGCCAAAGCCGTTGCAGGGAGTTATCGGTGCAGCCGTGTCGGGCGTGCCAATCGGAGTAGGTGAGGTCATCTTGAGAGCGAAAGTAGCCTTCGTTGCCGAACAACAACAGCGGCAAGAGTCCGCGAACCAGCGAGAGCTTATCGCGCCACGTAATCACATTTGTTTTTAATCCGCCGACGAGTTCCGCAACGGGACTTGGCAGTCCTTGAACTTTTTCGAAGCGCGTTTGTCTGCCGCCCTTTTCGGCATAGACAAGCGAAAGGTCTTTCCACTCGAAGTGCTTTTCTGCGCCGATTTTTTTTAACATCGATTGGAGTTCCTTGTATCCGCCGAAAACGACGTGCAAGCCTGATTCAATCGAGTCGCCATCGCTGTCTTTCCAAACGGAGACTTTTCCGCCCAAGACGGAACGCTTTTCGTAGAGGTCTACCTCGTAACCTTTATCAAGCAGATGAATCGCTGCTGTGAGCCCGGCAATGCCGCCGCCGAATATCGCAATTTTCATAATGGTGTGCGCTGATGCGTGTGAATGCTAAACAATGTCAATCTCATTAAAGCGCATTTGCGAGTTGTTGGTTTCCGACGCGGGACGGTGGAGCGGAAAATCATTCTTCTGCTTCGTGGTAAATCGTCAGGTAGCTTTCGTAGCGGTCGAGCGAAATTTTGCCTTGCTCGACGGCGTGCAGCACAGCGCAGTTCGGCTCGCTCGTGTGGGTGCAGGAGGAAAAGGCGCACTCGGGCGCGAACGTTCTAAACTCGACAAATAGGTGTCGCAGCTCTTCGCGTGCAATGCCTTCCAGACCGAACTCTCGAATGCCGGGTGTATCAATGACATAGCCGATGCAGTTGTCGTCAGGGGCGCAGACAGTTAGCATTACGGCATTGCTGGTGGTATGCGCGCCCTTGCCGGATTTTTCGCTCAGCTCGCCCGTTGGCAGAACACTATTCGTCAGCGCGTTGATAAGTGTCGATTTACCTACGCCCGAATGCCCGCTAAATACCGACGTCTTACCAAGCAGTTTTTCTTTGAGCGTTGACACGCCTTCGCCCGTAGACGCGCTTAAAAACAGGGCTTCATAGCCGATGTCTTGATACAGCCTTGCTTGTTCTCTCACTGCGCCATCGCTATCTAAATCCATTTTATTGACGACAAGCAGCGATGCAAGCCGTTCAAACTCGGCGTAGGCAAGGTAGCGGTCGATGAGTTTTGGGCGAAACGCCGGCTCAGCGGCAGAGGCAATTATGACAAGTTGGTCGATGTTGCTGGCAAGCACATGTTCTGATTCGCCGCTTCGATTGCGCCGACGCTCGCGGCTGCGTTTAAGCGAACTGCGCCGCTCCGCCACCAGTGTAATTACGCCTTCGGCATACTTGCGTTCGCCTGAATGAAACGGCGCGGTAAACCGAACATGGTCTCCAACCACCACCAGCGTTGAGTCGGGATTTTCTGTATGCGTGCTGCGATTGGTTCGACAGCCGTAGACGCCACCGGAGTCGGTGCGGACAAAATACACGCCGCTTCGAATCTCGACCACGACGCCGTGCAAATCGTCTTCCGAGCGCCGCATCAGGCTTCGGGCGCGAATATGTTTGGCGCGTTCCGGCGGCGCGTTTTTTCGTGGCATTGACCGATGTTTGATGAAAAAATCTAACGGCGGAGTTTATCCGACATCAGCAAGCCCGAATCTATCACGGAAATGCTTCAAATAATAATCGCGCACGACACGGTGTTCGGGCAATCGCAAGTGCGCGTCTTTTGCAATTAAGTCAAATGCGGCAACGCGGGCGGTCTCTAATATCGGTTGGTCGGTGTTAAGGTCGGCAATTTTTAAGTCGCTCACGACGCCCGACTGCTCCGTTCCCATAATGTTCCCTGCGCCGCGCAACTTCGCATCGATGTCAGCAATCTTAAATCCATCGGTTGTCGCTTCCATTGCGGCAAGCCGCTCTTTGGCGTCGGCTGTCAGCTTATGCGAATACACCAAAAAGCAATACGATTGCTCCGAGCCTCTGCCCACTCGACCGCGCAATTGATGCAGCTGCGCCAAGCCGAAGCGCTCGGCGTGTTCAATCACAATCACCGATGCGTTCGGAACATCGACGCCGACTTCAATCACCGTTGTGCCGACGAGAATCCGCGCCTTGCCCGTTCTGAACGATTCCATCGCCGCTTCTTTCTCGTAGGGAAACAGTTTGCCGTGAATGAGTTCAACGCGGCACTCGTCAAAAACTTTTTCTTTGAGATACTCATAACTTTCCGTCGCCGCCGCCAAATCGACTTTCTCGGATTCCTCGACGAGCGGATAGACGATATACGCCTGTCTGCCTTTGCGAATCTCGGCTTTAACGAACTCGAAGACTTGTTCGCGCTCCGATTCGTGCCGCAAATAGGTGATAATTGGTTTTCGATTTTTCGGCATCTCGTCCATAATCGAGACGTTCAAGTCGCCGTAGAGCGTCATGGTGAGCGTGCGCGGAATCGGCGTTGCGGTCATCAGAAGCACGTGCGGATTGAGTGCCTTGTCTTGCAACGCCTTGCGCTGCATCACACCGAAACGGTGCTGTTCATCAATGACGACCAAGCCCAGATTCTTAAACCCGACTTTTTCTTCAATGATTGCATGCGTGCCGACGACGATTTGCGCTTCGCCCGAAGCAATGCGTTCCAAAATTTCCTCGCGCAGTTTTTTTCGCTGCTTGCCGACAAGAAGTTCAATTTTTACGCCATGTGGCTCGAGCGATTTTTTGAGCGTGATGTAGTGCTGCGTGGCTAAAATTTCCGTCGGCGCCATAAATGCGCATTGGGCATCGTTATCGAGCGCAATCATCATCGAGAAAATCGCCACCAGCGTTTTTCCGCTTCCGACATCGCCCTGTAACAATCGATTCATCTGAAAGCCGCTTCGCATATCGTTGCGAATTTCCTTGACGACGCGCTTCTGTGCGCCTGTCATTTCGTAAGGCAGCGCGGCATAGACCTTATTTGTGTAATCGCCAACTTTTTCAAACGATGCGGCTCGGACGGTCGTTTCGGTCTCGTTTTTGCGAAGCGCGAACAGCAGTTGAATGTAAAAAAGTTCTGTCCATTTCAATCGCTCTTTTGCCTTCGCAAGGGCGTCGGGCGACGACGGAAAATGAGCTTCCCGATACGCCTCGCGCAGCCCCAGAAGCCCGTATTCATTGATGATTGCGGGCGGCAGGTTTTCGGCGATGTGCGGCGCGGCTTGCGTGAAAAAAACGCGCATCCATCGCCGAAGCGACTTGGTCGTGATGCCCGCTTTTTTCATCGCGTCGGTAACGGTGTAGAGCGCAATAATTTTTCCGGTGTTGAACATCTCGTAGTCGCTTGTGCCGTAATCGCTCGGCGGAACGTCGCCGTCCTCGCCGGCACTGTCCGCATCGGCGAGTTTGTCAAATTCAGGGTGAAGCAGTTGCGGGCGCGTTCCGAAAAAGCCGACCTTGCCATAGACCGCGAGCGCGTCGCCTTCGCGGAACGCCTTGACCAAATACTGCGCGCCCTGAAACCATGTCAATTCCAAACGACCGGTCTTATCTGCAAGCGAAACGACGAGCCGTTTATTTTTGAACGACGTGCCTTCGAGACGAATTTGTTTGACTTCGCCGACGACGGTTGCGGTTTCGCCCTCGCGCAGTGCGGCGATGCTTTTGATGACGGTGCGGTCTAAGTAGCGTCGCGGGAACGTCGTCAGGAAATCTTCAAAGGTGCGAATGCCAGCCCGATACAACGCCTCGGCGCGTTGCGGTCCGACGCCCTTGAGAAATTTGATGTCGGTCTGTAAAAACGTCATTGGTTTGATACGGCTGTGTTTATTGAAGAACATATCAAAAGTTTTACAGAGTTTCGCTTTTGACCGACCGCCATTTTTACAGATAACTTTAGAACTCAATGCCGGAAAACCAAAAGGGGACGCGGTCGCCCGAATCCCCTTGTGAAACCGATGCGTTACAGACATACGCTTACTTCGCTAAAATCATCTTTTTGGTTTGAACAAACTCGCCTGCCTGCAAGCGATAGAAATATGTCCCTGACGAGAGCCTGCTTGAATTAAACACAGCTTGATAAACGCCCGCTGATTTCGTTTCATTGACCAGCGTTTCAACCTCGCGCCCCAAGACGTCAAAGACCGTCAGTTTCACCCGTGCGTCTGTCGGCAGAGCGTAGCTGATGGTCGTCGTTGGGTTGAACGGATTGGGATAGTTTTGGTCGAGGCTGAACGCGGTCGGCAATGGTTTGTCGTTCTCGTCGCGTCGTGCGGAATACGGACCGCCCGAACCGGTGAAATAAATGTTCGTCGCGTCTTGCGCTTGCCGACCTTGTGCGTCGGTAACGGTAACGCGAAGCGACCAGTAGTTGTTCGGGTCTCCGCCGCCGAAATTAACAGGATTAGTATTACTGACGGAATACCAAGTGCCTGTGCCGTAGTTGCTTTCCCAAGCATAGGAGAAGGGCGGCGCGCCGCCGGTAATATTGGCGGTATAGGAGTTGTAAGAATAGGCGGGCGGGTTGCTTTCGCCTGAGATGATAACGGACGGCGGCGGGATGCCAGGAACGCCCCAAACGGTGTAAGCAAACTGCACCTGCGACGGCTGACATGGATACCACTGGTTAATCGCTTGATCAATCGCGTTATATTTTATCTCATACACAAAGGTTCGCAGTGTAATTGAAGTCGGCGTTGTGGAGACGATGTCGCAATACTCAAGTTGGTCATTAGATGAGGTCGCGCCAGACCAACCTCGTGTCGCGCCAATTTGCCTCGTCCATGCCTGAAACTGTGAAAAATTAGTGATGGGAACGGTTGTTCTAACTTCGTAACGCTTGCCCCAGTAGCTACCGCCTGAGAGTGCAGAGCCTGAACTACCGGCAAAATTTATCCATTGGTCGCCCAATGTTCCAACGACCGTCCCGCCGTAAGCAAGCTGTTGGCTAAGCGTCCAGCCGCCAACGCCACTCAGCCGCTCTAACGCACGACCCGCATTGATACGACCGTAGCCCATATTTTCATTGAAACCATTTACGTAAGAGTATCCACCGTTTTTATCTGCAGTATGACGGATGATTGCTTCAACATCTTGCGGATGCAAGTTCGGATTGACAGAACGTTTTCAGCAGAGTTCAGAAAAAGCATTGCCATCGAGGGAGCTATCCTCAAAATTCAGTCTTGCCGGACATGAGATTAATAGCGTCATCAACATTGAGCTTTCGTATAGATACATAGCCGTTCACAAATGTTCCTCTGCCAATCATGCCGGGCGGAGTTCTTTCAATCCTTGTTACGCGCAACTGGTCAAAGACGATATGTTTTCCATCGGGGTGCCACGAAGCAGGCTTGACTACTAATCCAACTTGTTCGCCTTCGACAATCGTCTCATTCGGTCGGGAAAGGTATGTGGGCAGAATGCGTTTGAGGTTTGAGCCGTCGTTATTCATCACCCAAATGCCTTGTGTATTCCAAAACAAAATACGGCTACCGTCCGGCGAATACTGTGCATATTGATTGTCTTGACCTTCCACGGCGTTGAGAACGCGCTCGGTTTGGTTAGATTTCAAGTTAAAGACGGGAAAACTCGTGGTAGTGCTCGTTGCAGAAAACCCTCTTATTCCAAGTATGCATTCCCCGCTCGGATGCCAACTCGGTTGTCTTGCAGTGAATACAAACTTGTGTTCGGAAAAACTGCGTTGAGACCCGTCGGCTTTCATTCGGTATATTCCGCCCTTTCCTGTCCGGAAGTCAACACTATACAGGTATGCGATTTCCGTTCCATCAGGACTCCATGTAGGAAAAAACTCGCTACCGTCATACAAGGAAGTTGTATTGATTTCAGGAAAACTGGTTGGAAAAGTTAATTGAGTCAAGCCTCTGCCGTTTTGTCGGATTTTGAAAATGCGTTGTCCCATATTGAAGACAATCCACTCGCCATCGGGCGACCAGTCATGACTTCTTGCCGATACGTCTTGCATGAGCAATTGCTTTTGTCTTGTCGTCAAGTCCATTAAATAAATCCCCGTCGAATCGTGCGGCACATCATCGAATCGTCTGTAAGCCATCCAATGTCCGTCAGTCGAGACTTTCGGAGTTGCGTTAATACTGCTGAACATTAGCTTGCCTGATATAAAAAACTCTGTGTTAGGAATCATCTCGCCTTGTAGAAAGCGGAAGTTGTCCGTTGGGTCGACAGGATTGCGGCACGAGTTAAGTACGAGTCCTGCAAGCAATGAACACAATAGCAGGGGCAACGGCTTTGGAGCGGTCTTCATATTCAGTTTTGTTTTGGCGTTATCCGCACGGCGCGGATTCAGGATAAAGGTAATGTGTGGTTTTTTATTGCACGATGAGCGGCAGAGAAGCATCGCACAAGTGCAACATAAAAAACTCGGCAAAAAAATTTTGGGTCAAATTTTGTCGTGCAGTTCTGTTCTGAATTTTATGCTGGTTCGTAACAGGATTACCTCACAGCAGCTCGCCGAGGTCGCCGAGAGAAATGTTTAAGTCTTTACGCTCGATGCCGAAGGTCTTGCAGAGGTCGTCGATTTTTGCATCGAGCTTCATCAACGTCTCGCCCAGGCGCTCAATGTCGCTCTCGGAGAGCGCTCCCGATTCCATTCGACGCAAGGCTTGCTTTTCCATCAATTGACGCACGAGCTCGACAATCGTCAGCACGAGTTGACCTAAGCCTTGCTCGACGGTCTCGGGGTCGAGGTCGAGCTGTTTGGGGAGAACGCCGCTCGCCTGCAATTTTGAAACGGCATTGCGCAAGTCTTGTTCATCGTTGTCGGTCATGGCGGCAAGAGATTTTTTTCCTCGCCCTCGGGTAAGGGCGGAAGTCCTTTCAAGCGTCGCATCGTGTCGTAAGAAGACACGAGCACTTTCAAATCGAGGTAAATGAGTTCAATGCCCGCAATGGAAATCATCACATCGCCGCTTACGACAGCGCCCTTGTCCAAAACACGGTCGAGCAGTTCAACCAGCGAGATATTTTTACGCGTGTTGGTCATTCTGTTCTTGAAGCAGGTTTCGGTGAAAACGCGCAAAAGTTATACGCTGCCCACGCGCCGCTCTCTTCAAGCGTGATGCCCTGCGTCGTGAGCGTTTGTTTGAAGGCATCAACCGTTGTTACAAACTTTTCGCGCGACGCGGTCTCGATTAAAAACGCCGCGTTGAGAATCATCTCGTCGTCGCGCTCGGTGGCGGCTTTGGGCAACACGGGATTGAGTTTTACATCGACGGCAATCGCACGCAATGATTGAACAAGCCCGCCCAGAGCCTCATTTTGTTTCGCTCGTAGCAGCTCGAGAAAAATGTCGTCGCGCCGCTTTCGAAGCAAATAGGCTTTGCCCGTTGATGCGCTTGCAATTTCCGCATCGAGTTCTTTGATGTGAGGCGTTTGCGCCACAGCATCTCGGAACAAAGCATCGTTGCTGTAAACTTTCACGCCCCATTCTTCTTTGTGCACAAGAAATGCCAAGATGCCTTGAAGCGACGAGAAATTTTCCCGCAGACATTGTTCAAGCGACTCAATCGAGTGAAACAGCGTCGGAAACTTGCACGGCACGACGGTCGCGCCAGCCATTGCTTGCTCAATAACGCTTTCATGCTCGCGCACTTGCCGTTCAACCCACTCAAGGTTTGAAAAAGAACGGCGAAGCGCGTCTTCGCTGAACTCGTCGGCGGACACATATTTGGTTAACGCAAACAATGAATTGACCTCAATGACCGAAACCGCTTGATTTGACGGGGGCGTATCGGCGACGGCATAAAGATACACGAGGTCGTTTGGCATAGCGGGCGAATGTTGGTTACTGTTGTCGCGCCCGTTCTAATTGGTCGAGCAGTTCTTTTTCGCGCGCTGCGTAGTCAGCTTCGCTAATTTCGTCCATTTCAAACTTGAATTGCAGTTCCATCAACTTTTCTTGAATCTTGCCGATGTCGCTCGTTTCTTTTTGAACCTGCTCGTCAAGCGCTTCGGCGATGCTCATCAGCGCGGAGAACGGCGAGAGCAAAATATCGTCAATCAGAAACATCGCGGTTACACAGGTTGAGAATCGTTTTTAAGCGAGAGTGCAAGCCGCACGAAATTATACGGCGGCACATTGCCCACGTATTTGAACTTCATTTTCTTCGAGTACACCTCGTCGAGTTCGTTGACCTTTTGGTCAAAGGCATCTTCTTGCGCGGCAGTTACGAGAAACGATACATTGAGCACCATTCGGTCTCCAAACGTTTTATTTATTTTCGTCTCTTCCGCCAATGGGCTGAGTATCGACAAAATATCATCACGGTATCGATCTCTTTCCGACGCAAGTGCAGCCTCGACCATTTTGCCGATTTCAATTAACGCGCTTTGCGACGTGCCAGAGCGTTCAATCTCCGCTTTCTTTTTTTGAATTGCCTGATTCGTAGCGAGAATATCCTGAAAAATCGATTCGTGAAAAATGGCTTTCAAGCCAAGTTCTTTTCTGCCGCGAAACCGCTCCAACTCGACGACGAGCTTGTCGTATTCGCGCCGCAGCAAGTTCATCACGTCTAATTCACTTTCGGCAATCATCGAAAATTGCATCGGCAGCAAAATGTAATACTTCATTGCAGCCTCGAGCGCGCGCTCGTGAGCGAGCAAATTTTCGCGCGATGTCTGATACGGCGCAACGGGCGACGCGCTGACAAACGCACCAATGTTGTTATGTTGCAACAAATAAATTTCGTCCCCACGTCCGCCGATGCCTGTATTTCCAAGCGATTTCGGCGGGTCGCCGTATGTTTCATCTGTCGGCGGAATCAAAACGACCGCGTAAATGTATCGTCCGTCAATCATATAGAAGTGCAGGTTGCAGTGGTTTGTGTCCGTTCATGGGCTTAGCGACGACAGTTGAAATCGAGCGGGTGTAATCTTTTTCGCAAATGCCTTTTTCGGTGATGATCGCCGCGATGAGCGAGGCAGGCGTTACATCAAACGCGAAATTCAGAGCGAGCGTTTTGACAGGCGCAACGGACTTGCCGTAAATGCTGGTGAGTTCCGTGTTGCCACGTTGCTCAATGGTAATTTGATGTCCGCTTGAAACCGCTGAATCAATGGTCGAGACTGGGGCGGCGATGTAAAATTTTCGTCGATGATGCGCGGCATTTACTGCGTGGGAATACGTGCCAATTTTATTTGCCGTGTCGCCGTTGCGCGCAATTCTGTCCGCGCCCGTGATGACGAAATCAATCATCTCGCGTTGCATCAAAAAGCCGGACGCGCCATCGGCAATTGCTTCGTAGGGCAGTTGTTCTTTTTCCAATTCGTATGTTGTAAGCCGCAAGCCTTGTAAGAGCGGGCGCGTTTCCGACACATAGACTTTTTCAATCAAGCCCTCTTGATACGCCACCTTGATAACGCCTAACGCTGTGCCTAAGCCGCCCGTCGCCAATGTTCCCGTGTTACAATGCGTTAGAACCGTCAGCCGTTGATGTGGCAGCACGTGCGCAAAGTCGCGTTTCAACAGTTCAAGGCCGTGTCGGGCAATGGCAGCGCAGTTAGCGATTTCTTCATGGTGAATGGCTTCTGCTTCTGCCTGCAATCGTCGGGCAATTTCAGGAATGTCAAATGTTTCAAATGCGTCGTTGAGTGCGGCTTTCATTCGCGCCGCCGCCCAAAACAAATTGACCGCTGTCGGACGCGCGGCTTCAATCTCTGCCAGCGCATGCGCCATGTGCGATTTGAGCGAGCGCTTCTTGCCTTTGAACTGTGCGATTGCCAAGACCGCCGCATAGCCTGCCGCAATGCCGATGAGCGGCGCGCCGCGCACGGCAAGCGTTTTAATGGCATCGACCGCACGACGATAATCTTTCGTCTCGACGTAAATTTCTTTCAGCGGCAAAAACCGTTGATCGAGATAGCGCAACCTGCCGTGTTCAAATGAAATCGCGTGAATCATAGTTGTTCATTTTTTCAAACGCAATGTGCCAAAATATGACGCATTTTACAAGAACGAACACTCACAGACATAGTGTTAGATCTAAAAATTCAAATCAACATGACGACCGTAATAGTTCAACAGCTCACCATGCTTCTTGCCGTTGCAACGCTCGCGCTGCTGTGGCTATTGGAGTCCGCTCGTCCATTTTTCAAGCGTGCTAACGACCGATTCGCTCATGCCAGAACCAATTTTCTCTACGCCATCGTCGGAATTTCCCTAACGACAATTTTTAGCGCGTTTGGATTGCACGCCTTATCATGTCTTGCGCCATATTGGTCGGGCGTCAAGTTGCTTGGGTTGCCATTTTGGGCGCAAACGCTGACACTGTTTCTCTCTTTTGATGCGTGGATGTATGTGTGGCATCGCTTGAACCATCACCTTCCATTGTTGTGGCGATTCCATCAGGCGCATCATAGCGACCGCGAGATGGACACAACAACGGCGTTTCGTTTTCATCCGTTGGAGTTGGCATTTTCCGAAGTGGCGCGGTTTCCAGTGATGCTGCTTTTGGGAATGGGCGCGTTTGAACTTGCGCTCTACAACCTTGTTTTAATCCCTGTCATTTTGCTTCATCACAGCAATGTGGCACTGTCGCCAACCCTTGATGCAGCGTTGAACCGCGTCATCGCCTCGCCTAATATGCACCGCGTTCATCATTCAGAAATTCAAGCGGAAACAGACTCTAACTTCGGCGCCGTCTTCTCGTGGTGGGATAAACTTTTCGGCACATACCAAACACCTAACGCACCCGAAAAAATTACATTAGGAGTTAAATTTATTGAACCTAAATTCAGCGAACCAATCATCAAGTAATCTTATGACCGTCAAAGATTCTGTTCAATCCGACATTGAGAATCGCCTTAGTGACATTGAAAAAGAACTTGCCGATTTACGCGAGGAGCAAAACCGAATTCAAGCCAAGTGGCAAGCCGAAAAAGAAGTCATTACTAAAATCCGAAAATTAAAATCTGACATTGAGGACGCGAAAGTTCAAGCAGAAGAATTTGAGCGACAGGGCGATTTGGGAAAGGTTGCCGAAATTCGCTACGGCAAAATTGTCTCGCTGCAAAAGGAGTTGGAGCAAGCCAAAGCCAAAATGGACGAGATGCAAAAAGAAGGCGCGATGATGAAAGAGGAAATCGGGTCGGAGGAAATTGCCGAAGTTGTCGCCAAGTGGACAGGCGTGCCAGTTACCAAAATGCTGCAATCGGAGCGACAAAAACTGCTGCACATGGAAGACGAGCTCAGCCGCCGTGTGGTTGGACAAGGCGATGCCGTGCGCGCTATCAGCGAAGCGGTGCGTCGTGCGCGGGCTGGACTTTCTGACCCGAAGCGTCCGATTGGCTCGTTCATTTTTCTTGGCACAACTGGCGTTGGCAAAACCGAACTTGCACGCAGTTTAGCCGAGTATCTCTTCGATGATGAAAACGCGCTTGTCAGAATCGATATGTCGGAGTATATGGAAGCGCATAGCGTTAGCCGATTGATTGGCGCGCCACCCGGCTATGTCGGCTACGACGAAGGCGGACAACTTACTGAAGCTGTGCGGCGTCGACCGTTTTCAGTTGTCTTGCTCGATGAAATCGAAAAAGCGCATCCCGACGTGTTCAACATTCTGCTGCAAGTTCTGGACGATGGGCGACTGACGGATAACAAAGGCACGGTGGTCAATTTCAAAAACACAATCATCATTATGACGAGCAACCTTGGCGCGCAGCTCATTCAAGACCAAATGATGATGCTGAACGACAAGAACCGCGATGAGATTATGTCGCACCTGCGCTTGGAACTCTTTGAACTTTTGCGAAAAAAAGTACGCCCTGAATTTCTCAATCGAATCGATGAAGTGATTTTGTTTATGCCGCTCTCGCGCGATGAAATCGGCGCCATTGTCGATATCCAATTTGCAAGAATCGCGGAGACCGCAAAAAAGCAAAACATCACACTTATGCTCTCGCCCGACGCGAAAGATTGGCTGGCGCAACTCGGCTACGACCCTACCTTCGGCGCACGCCCGCTCAAGCGCGTGATGCAGAAATACATCGTCAACGGACTCGCTGAACGCATCTTGAAAGGCGAGATTTCGCCTGACAGCACGGTGAATATCACGCTGGAAAATCGACAGATTCAATTCGTTAAAGCATAGCCCGCGCTACAACCGCTTGCCGCGCCAAAGATGCCCCAAAAACGGCAGGCGGTTTTACTTGACAGTTTTAGCCGAATTTTTTTTGAAATATGAAACTTTTTTCTTTACTTAGTGTAAAAATTACACAAACAAAATGCCTTTCTGTTACGATTATGCAAGACCAGCATTGACCGTCGACTGCGTGGTGTTCGGCTACGATGAAACGGAGCTAAAAGCGCTGCTGATTAAACGCGACCTTCCGCCGTTCAAACGCATGTGGGCATTGCCCGGGGGCTTCGTCAGGATTGATGAAACGGTTGATGACGCCGCCAAGCGCGAACTCTTTGAAGAGACGGGACTGGAGAACGTGTATTTGGAGCAACTTTACACCTTTGGCGACCTTCATCGTGACCCAAGAGAGCGCGTGGTAACGGTGGCGTATTTCGCGCTCGTTAAAATGTCCGGCCATCGTTTGAGGGCAACGACCGACGCGCAAGACGCTCAATGGTTTCCTGTGCGCCAAACGCCGAAACTTGCGTTCGACCATCAAGAGATTCTTGACCTTGCCATTACGCGGCTCAAAGGCAAAGTAACTTATCAGCCGATTGGGTTCGAACTTTTGCCGACGAAATTCACGCTTACAGAACTGCAAAAATTATATGAGACAATTTTAGAAGCCACGCTCGATAAGCGAAATTTTCGGAAGAAGATACTCGGCATGGGACTGCTCGAGCCGCTTGGTGAATACACCGAAGGCGGCGCACATCGTCCGGCGGAACTCTATCGGTTCAACAAAAAGAAATACGAGAAACTCTCAAAGTCGGGCTTCTTTTTTGAATTGTAATTGTTTAAGTAGCCAAAAAAACCATGAGCAACATACCCAAAGACAAAGCTGACATCGGCGTTCTCGTCGGGCGATTTCAAGTCAATCAACTTCACGACGGACACATCGCGCTTATTGAAAGCGTGTTGAAGCATCATAAAAAGGTCGTTGTTTTCTTGGGCGTCGCGCCCGGCTTGGTTACGCGAAACAACCCGCTTGATTTCGTCGCTCGCAAAGAAATGATCCTGCAAAGCTTTCCGCAGGTAACCGTCTTGTCTATTCCTGATATGCCGTCGGACAAGGAGTGGAGTAAAACGCTCGATGAGCGCATCAAAGAAGTTGCGGGCGTTTCAAGCGTTTTGCTTTACGGCGGGCGTGGCGGGTTTATTGAGCGATATTTTGGCGTGTTTCCGACCAAAGAACTCGGCGACTTCGGCGGCTCGAGCGGCACGGAAGTGCGAAAAGAAGTCAGCGCCGAAGTTAAAGCCAGCGCGGATTTCAGAGCGGGCGTCATTTATGCTGCCTACAATCAATACCCAAAAGTATTTCCAACCGTCGATGTGGCGATTTTCAAAGGCGATGACCTCTTGCTTGGGCGCAAAGCGCACCAAGATAAATTTCGCTTCCTCGGCGGATTCACTGACCCGACCGACGATTCCTACGAACAAGCAGCGCGGCGCGAGACCATGGAAGAAGTCGGGATTGAAATCGACGGCATTACCTACATCGGCAGTGCGAAAATCGACGATTGGCGATACCGCAGCGAAGTAGATAAAATCATCACCCTCTTTTTCAAAGCAGAGTATCAGTTCGGCAACATTGTGCCGCAAGACGACATCACCGAAGCGCGGTTTTTTAAGTTTAACACACTAACCAGAGACGATGTGGTGTCGGAACATCAACCGCTTTTTGACATGCTTGTCTCCTACATGAATCGCAAAGAACAAACGCAACCGGGCAAAGACACACGAGCAACAACGAGGTAGCAACGGCACCTACAACTGCAATTGCGCTCAAACAAAGCTAAAAGAAACTTCACTAAACTTTTTTGATACATCACTGAAACTTTCTAAATTAGTTAGTGTAAAAAATACACAAACAAAAACGGAGGAAATTATGACGAATCGAAACTTGATTTTGCTGACCGACAGCTACAAAGCCAGCCACTACAAGCAATATCCGCCGAAAACGGAGCGCATCTATTCTTACTTCGAGTCGCGCGGCGGCGTATTTTCCGATGTCGTGTTTTTCGGGCTTCAATACTATCTGAAAGAGTATCTCGAGGGCGAAGTAATCACAAAAGCGATGGTCGATGAAGCAGAAGAGCTTTACGCCGCACACTTCGGCAATAAGTTTATCTTCAACCGCGCGGCTTGGGAATACATTATTGATGCACACAGAGGAAGGCTGCCGCTTTGCATTAAAGCTGTTCCCGAAGGTCTCGCTGTGCCGACGCACAATGTTTTAATGACAGTTGAAAATACCGACCTCAACTGCTATTGGCTCACGAATTATGTCGAGACGCTGCTTGTCCAAGTGTGGTATGGCTGCACAGTGGCGACGCAATCGCGCGAAATTAAAAAGCTCATGTTGCGATACCTCGATGAGACTGGTTCTCCTGAACAGGTAAATTTCAAGTTGCACGATTTTGGCTTCCGTGGCGTCTCATCGGTCGAGTCGGCGTCCATCGGCGGCGCAGCGCACCTTGTCAATTTTATGGGAACGGACACCGTTGCAGGACTGACCTTCATTCAAAAGTATTACAAGACGACAGAGATGTTTGGCTTTTCTATTCCGGCGGCAGAACACAGCACGATTACATCGTGGGGCAGAGACAATGAAGCCGAAGCATATCGAAATATGCTGCGTCAGTATCCGACCGGGCTGGTCGCCGTCGTCAGCGATTCTTACGACATCTACAACGCCTGCGATAAAATTTGGGGAGAGCAACTCAGAAACGATGTCTTGGAACGCGACGGCACATTGGTCGTGCGCCCCGACTCTGGCAATCCAAAAGACGTGGTCTTAAAAGTTGTCTCGATTCTCGGAGAAAAATTCGGGTATGAAACCAATCACAAGCAGTTCAAAGTGTTGAACCCAAAAGTGCGCGTGATTCAAGGCGACGGCGTCAATTACGATTCCATCGGCGACATTTTAGAAACCCTTAAACAGCATGGCTGGTCGAGCGATAATGTGGCGTTTGGAATGGGCGGCGCGCTGCTGCAAAAGTTGGACAGAGACACACAAAAGTTCGCGTTCAAGTGCAGCAGCGCCACCGTGCAAGGCGAGGAGCTCGACGTGTTCAAAAGCCCTGTAACAGACAACGGTAAACTGTCCAAACGTGGTCGCTTGAAACTCGTGCGGGACGGCAACCGCTACCAAACCGTTTCAGCTAACAGCGCAGGCGACGACGTGATGCAGACCGTTTTTGAAAACGGCGTAACGCTGAAGGAGTACACATTTTCAGATGTAAAAACTAACGCTGACATTCAGGCGCACGTGGTTGCCTAACTATACGCAACCTAAAATTTCAACCATCTATAACCGACGACGCATTATGACCAGAGCAGAAATTGAATCTATCGTTGCCGACATCGTCTATAAAGATTGGACGTTTTACATCGGCGAAAAAAATGAGACGCTGTATCTACAAGTGCAATTCGACGTGCGCGACAGCCTAACGAAAGAGCTTATGTCGCATCGTGGGCGCAAGTGGCTGCTCTCGGAGTTTATGGTCAAAAGCGAAGTTGTGCAGACGGCGTTTCTGGCAGCACTGACGGCAGAGGAACACGAGTGCCGCGAGCATTTCGCTTACAAAGGCGAGCGCGTTTTTTCGCCGCACTTCGATGTTGAGGCACTGCGCGAACTTTCCGCAGCCAAACGATTTGAAACCAGAGGGTAGCTTTTTCAACTCTAAACGATACTGACGATGCTGGGACTCAACTTTGTCAAATTTCAGCCGACGACCTATGCGCTGGTGTATCAGAACGGCAAAATCGTCCGAGAGGGCATCGGATTGTCGTTCTTTTACTATGCCCCAACCACGTCGCTTGTAGCCGTTCCAACAAGCAGCGTTGAAGCGCCGTTTATGTTCGAGGAGTCAACCGCCGATTACCAAAAGGTAACGATTCAAGGGCAGCTGACCTACCGAATCAGCGATGCAAAAAAGACATCACAGCTCTTGAACTACACGCTTGACAGCAAGACACAGAAATATCTTTCCGACGACCCGCAAAAACTTTCGCCGCGCGTCATCAACGCCGTTCAGGTATTGACGAAGAAAGAACTCGCTGCGCTGAGTTTGCGCGAGGCGCTTAAAGCCAGCGACACCATTGCAAAAAATGTCGGCGAAGGGATTCGGTTGAATTCCGAAATTACCTCACTTGGCTTGGAAATACTGGGCTTCTCGGTGCTTGCCATTAAACCCAATCAAGACACGTCGCGCGCCTTGGAGGCTGAAGCCCGTGAGCAAATTTTGAAGGAATCCGATAACGCGATTTATGCTCGACGCAACGCTGCGCTCGAGCAAGAGCGTAAAATCAAGGAAAACGAACTCAGCACAGAGCTCGCCGTTGAGCAAAAAAAGCGTCAGATTCGAGAGACACAAATGGACGCCGAGCTTTCGGTGCAACAAAAGCAGCAAGAGCTGCAACGCCGAAATGCGCTGGCGCAAATTGAACTCAACGAGAAGAACACCGACGCCAGCAACGCGCTCTTGGCGAAAAACACAGAAGCAGCGATTGCCAATGCCGCTCGAAACGTCGATGCGACCATCGTAACGCAAAACAAAACACAAGCGGCAGAATTGGAACGACGCGACAAAGAGCTTATCTCTCAAATCGCGCTCGAGGAAAAGAAAAAAACGCTGGCGCTGCTTGCCTCCGAAAATGTCAGAACCGACGCCGACGCGCGCGCTTACGCCATTACCGCCATGATGAAAGCCTACGCCAGCGTCGATGCGAAAACGCTGCAAACGCTTGCCAGCGCAGGTATGGACGCCCATCGGCTCATCGCGCAAGCCTTCCGCGACCTTGCCGACGGCTCAGGAAAAATCGGGCAACTCAACATCTCGCCCGACCTATTGAGCGAACTCTTAAACAGAAACTAAGGCGAACACATCGACGCCGCTCGTTGCTTGATTTTACAGGTCTCGACGGGCGGCGCGATTTAAAGGCGAAACAGCAGCCACTCGGAGAACACGATGCAACGCGCAACGGATAGGAAATTTGTCGTCGTGCGGCGCAAAACGCGGCTCGAAGAACTCATCGTGCGATACAATACCGTGTCGCAGGCTCAATTTTACATCGAGCATCTCGGCGCAGATTTTTCCGATTACCTGCGCGAACATGACACTTACAAAAGTGCCGTGCAAGCAGCCGTTGCCACTCTGGAGTTGATTGGACGCGTGCAAGTTGTCGAGTGGTCGTTTCTGCCCAATTTTATTTTTGACCCCGATGCTGTCGTCATCGCCATTGGTCGAGATGGGCTGGTGGCAAACACGCTCAAATACTTATCGGGGCAACCTGTTGTCGGTGTTAATCCTGATGTCAAACGTTGGGACGGAATTTTGCTGCCGTTTGAAGTCAAGGACTTAGAGAAGATTATTCCCGATGTGTGCAAAGCTAAGCGCCCGATGAAAGAAGTAACGATGGCGAAAGCACGCCTGACCGACGGACAGGAGCTTTACGCGGTGAATGATTTTTACATTGGTCAAAAAACGCATATCTCGTCGCGCTATGAAATTTGTGTTGGCAGCGAGCGCGAACCGCAATCATCGAGTGGCATTGTTGTCTCGACAGGCTTAGGCTCGACGGGGTGGATGAAATCGATTGTAACGGGCGCGGCGGGCATTGTCAGTCGCGTCGCCGACACATCGATTCCGCCGTCGCTGCCCACGATGGCGTGGGATTCAGACCACCTGTATTTTTCGGTGCGCGAACCGTTTGTGAGCAAAGCATCGGGGGCGACCATTGTGTTTGGAAAAGTTACCGCTGATGCACCGCTTAAAATTCTCTCGCAGATGTCGGAGAACGGCGTCATTTTCAGCGACGGCGTCGAGAGCGATTTTCTCACGTTCAATTCGGGCGTCGAAGCCTCTATTACGCTTGCCGAAAAGCGCGGGCGGCTGGTGGTCTGACCGGCAAATGCTCCGAGAGCATAAAAAAAACAAACGGCGCCTTGTGTGTTGCAAGACGCCGTGCTCCTTTTTCAATGGGCCTTTTTCAACAACCAATCATTTAAGTTCGACCACTTCTTGCTTGTGTGTCGGCATCAGTTGTGCGATGCGGCTCTTTTCTTTATTGACGGAATAGTCGAGATAATCGACCAACGCGGCGATTTCGTCCTCTTTGCCAGCCAGTTGCGGCATATATTTTCGATACGGCGAATCTTCCGCGTATTCGTGAAGTGTGGTTACCAGCATTTTGATGGAGGCGTACTCGCGTCCTTTCAAATACTTGTTGATGGCGCGGTAGCCGGTCGCTGTGTGGCACGCCAGACACTGTCCGCGAAACATGGCTTCGCCCTTGGCTAAGACCACGTCGGGAGAGGTTTCGCTGCCCGTTGCAGGTCTTGTCCAATGCGATTTTGTCAAATATCCGTCTTGGTTAATCTTAGCAACGGAGGCTTGACGAATGCCGTTGGAATACATGTGTCGCGCGATGCTGTATGGCTTGCGCATCATTTCGCGGACATACTCGGCACTGGCATTGGCAAGGAACGCCAACATCAAGACAGCGACGCCGTGGCTAAATGAAAAATCTTGCGGCGATTTGCGCGCAAAGAAATAAACGACGCCGACGATGGTCGCTGTTGTCATCACCATCACGAGCGAGATGCGCGTTACTTGGGTGAATGCGCCCGACCCAATCGTCGAGATGCCAAGTTGCAGGAGTCCGCGATTGACTTCGGGAATACTGAAGAGATACCACACAAAGAAAAACGGCATTAACACGAAGGCCGGAATAAGCCACTTTGAACTCCATGTAATGAGTTCAGCTTTGGTTTCTTTGTCAGTATGCTCATCGATACGGCTATACGACACCAACGCCCACACGCCCGCAAGCGAAATACAAATCAAGATGCGCAAGAAGAGGCTTGGGAAGTAGGTTGGATTGAAAAATGCCTCCCAGAATCGGCTCGATTCATTGCCTGTGCCAGCGACTTCAATCCATGCGTCGCCCGGCGTGAGCATAAAGGTCAAAATTCCATTGATGATAACCAGCGTGCAGAACGATGCAATCGCGTAGAGCCAGCCGACCTGCACATGCAACTTGCGCGGAATTCTGTCCCAAGTGTAGTAATAGACTGCCGCCGCCGTCAGTTCAACGATGAAGAACACCCACTCCATCGCCCATCCAAAGACGAAATTATGAATGAGCGTGCTGGTGGATTCAGGGTTTGCTAAGCCGATGGCAAACCAAATGCCTACCCCAGAGACCGCGCCGAACACGCCTGTAACAATCAGAAAAAACTTGGAGTGCTGTTTCAATCTCGGCAACCAATCGGCTCTGCCTTCACGAAGGGCTTTTTGCTCAACCAGCACCAAATACAATCCGCCGCCGACGGCGAACTGCGAAATCAGCGTATGGTAAATAGCGATGATGCCAATGACCCAACCACTTCCGATGACGGGAACGTCCCAAACTGGATAATTCATACTGCTTAAAAAATTTAGTTAATCGACTCTGTTTTTTATCATAATACCATGTATCCCCACGCGGTGGTGGCGATGAGAATGAAGAGAGCCAGCAATCCGAAATATGTGGCATTTCGGGCTTTGACGCCGTTCTCATGCTTGCCATCGTAGAGCGGAATGAAGAACCACAAAATCAAGCCAAGCGTAAAAATGGTGATGCCAAGTCCTTCGCCGAGCGCGCCCGGAAAAACATTTCCCAAGACCTTGAGCATTTGAAACGCGCTCATGTAGTACCATTCGGGGTGGATGCCCGTCGGCGCAGGTTTGAGCGCATCGGCAGGTTCGCCAATTTCCCAAGGAAAGATGGACGCCAAGAGCGACATCACATTGAGCGCGATGAGCCAGAGTGCCAAATCTTTCATCAAGAAGTTCGGGAAGAACGGTATCGAGCGACGCAGATATTCGGGCTTTTCCATTTCGCTCGGAATTGTCGCGTTGCCATGTTTTTGCACCAGCCAGAGGTGAATGAACAAAAACGGAATGAAGAGCATCGGCAACAGCACCACGTGTAAGGCAAAGAAGCGCTGCACGGTCTGTTCGCTTACTTCCAAGCCGCCGCGAAAGAGATTGGCAATCCACGGTCCGACTGCTGGAAGCGCGGCGGGAATTTCCAACCCAACTTTCGTTGCAAAGTAAGACAGCTCGTCCATCGGCAGTAAGTAGCCGCTAAACCCGAACAACAGGCAGAGGACAAGCAAGACCATGCCCGTCCACCAGCCGAACTCGCGCGGGTAGCGATAGGCTTTCATAAAGTAGACGGAGAACATGTGGATAAAGACGGCTGCGACCATCAGGTTCGCCGACCAAGCGTGCGCCGAGCGTATCAGCCAGCCGAATTGAATTTCGTAGGTGATTTGACGCACCGATTCGTAGGCATCTGGACCCGGACGATAATACACCAAGAGCAAGAGTCCGGTCAGCGATTGAACAATGAAGAAGAACAGCGAGATGCCGCCCCAATAATACCAGAACGAATGCTGATGCTGCGGAACGGTTTTCTTCTTGGCGAACTTCACGAGCTCTTCCAAGCCTAACCGTTCATCAACCCAACCGTAAAGCGAGGACATGAGTTTTGACATGGTTATACTCCTTCGTTAAACTTTTGACACGACAACGCTTGTAGGTTCGACCGTAACTTTATATGCCTGCAACGGCTTCGGCGGCGGGCCTGCGACATTTGCGCCCGTGCGCGTATCATAGACGCCGCCATGACAGGCACAAAACAGCCGATTTTGTTCTGCTTGATATTGCACCGTGCAAGCCAAGTGCGTGCAGACGGCTTCCATCGCCACCCACGTGTCGTCGGCATGATGAATCAATATGCCGGGCTTGGCGCCGAACTTGAACATCATCGCCGACCCTTTCTCGAGCTTATTCGCGTCGGGCAAAGAGACTTGATTAACTGCAACCGCTTCAGAGGCTCTCGAAATCGGCGACGCCAAGTATTGATACACCGGATAGCCGATGGCGGCGGCATAACACATCCCTACGCCTGTAAAAAGCACCTGCGAGAATGCACGGCGCGACATCAGTGGCTCTTGCCCTTCAATTTTCTCTGCCGAGTGTTCTGCTGAATGGTTCATTGGTTTACTCCTTCGATAGCGGTTTTAGAAACGGTCTCACGGGTCATATCCTCCACTTGTGGCGCATTGTCTTTGGCGCGGACGGCGACCGAAATCAGCCAGCCAACCACCCCCAACCCCACGACGAAGAGCGCCAGAAATAATCCGACCACTGACCAGTTCGTTACAATTTGTCTGTTCCACACGTCAAAGCCCTTGCTGAAAAGGGTAATGTCGCGGATACCATCGCGGTAGGCGACCATTGCCAGCATGGTCAGCAAGACGCCTGCGGCAGCGCCCCACCCCACCACAAGATTGGCTTGTGCCTTTTGAAACGCGCTGTATGCGGCAATGCCGAGCAGTCCCGCCGTCAATGCCAGCCATGCGTATCCGTAAATTTGATACAGCGTGTCTGTTGTCAGTCCAGTTTTAACGACATCGGGCTGCACAGCAAATACCCACATCGCCAGCCCGAGTTGTGCAGCAATCGCCACAACGGCAATCTGCCCGCCGAGCCGATTGAAAAACGCGCGCAGGTCTTGCGAGAAGCTCGAGGTCGTTGCCGAAATCCAAATCATCCAAAGACCCGACACGGCAAAGCCGCTTATCAGCATAAAAAGCCAGCGTGGATTCGTGGTTGGATCGTTGGTTGGAATGTAGACGCCGAGCGCAGAATTGGCATACATCTGTGTCCAATCTTCGGGACGAAGCATCAGCGTCATGTTCGCCGAGTAGATTCTGCCGATGAGCGCGGCAATGCCATAGGCGACCAGCGCCAGCGTCCATGCAGATTGATGTGCGGCGGTGCGGTCAGCCACTTTGTAAAGCAGCCAATAACACACCGTTAGGAGCGCAATGACCGCCATCCACCAAAAGCCAATGAGAACGCTGCTGGTGTAAAGTGCCTGACCGTAGAGAACTTGCGTAAAAAGCAACGGCGGCACACCGAAGTTGATGACATAGGTCATCACAATCGGCAACCGCTTTGCCAGCGCGGCAGCAGCTTGATGACGCATATCGGATAGCGTATTGCTTTGCAGGCGTGCTAAAAAGTTCAACCCGATGACGCCAAGCAAGCCACCTAAGAGCATTTGCAATGCCACAAAATGCAAGCCCAGCGTAACAATGTTGAGAACTTTGAAGAGCCACACAGGAGCGGGAAGCGGAATCGGGTCCGCAACGGGAAATGGAAACATACTACTTCCTTCCTTCCTTTACTGCTTTAAGGTTGTAAAACTACCTACTACTTCACCTTATCTGTGTGTATTGTCCAAGTCAAAGCATGAGGGCAACACACACATTCAAAGTGCAACACTCGCGCCGAATTTCATTTCCACGATTCGCCAAAAAGACCGTTTTTTCAAAAAAAATAACTTTCGTTTTTATCAATAGTTACAGCTTAAATCGTCCAAATCGTCCGCAGGATATACAGGTATCAGGGTCATGAGAGGAACTTTGGGGGGATTTTTTGGCATTAGAGCCACTTATGTTCCCGATACCACGCGACGGTTTGGCGGAACCCCTCGTCCAGACTGGTTTGCGGGTCGAAGCCCAAGTCCCGGCGGGCTTTTTCGGTTGAGAAAATCCAATAGGTTTGCTCGCCGTCGCGCGCACGGTCGCGGTTGAGAATGGAGATTTTTCCTCGTGCTTTTCCGATGTCCTCTGCCAGCGCAGCAACCGCGTAAACGACCGAATCGGGCAACCGCACTTTTATCGCAAATGATTTTCCTAAGGCTTTCTTCGCCGCCTCGCCGACTTCTTCCCACGAGTGCGCAGCGCCCGATAAAAAATACACCTCGCCCCTTGCCTTCGGCGATTCTGCCGCCGCAATTATGCCTACAACTAAGTCATGCACATACAAGTAGTCGTAACGCTTCTCGACGTCCCAACCGAACACTGGCACAATGCCGCTCTTGACCGCCTTGAAGTGTTCCAATAAATCTTTATCGCGCGGACCGTAAATAATCGACGGGCGGACAATCGTGAGCGGCAACCTCAATGCAAATTTTTTGCAGACCTCTTCTGCCATATACTTTGTGCGACCATACAGCGTAATCGGTTTGCACGGCGCCGTTTCATCGACAGGTTTATCAAGTGCGGGCGATGGACCGACGGCGGCGCCCGACGACACATGGAGAAATCGTTTAAGCGTTGGCGCCGCATCGCAAGCGGCTTGCAGCAAATTTTCCGTTGCCGTTACATTGCCCGCGATATACGTTTTCTCGTCAAGCGCTTTGGTAACGCCCGCAACATGGTAGATATACTCGACGCCCTCGACGGCTTTTCGGAGCGATTGAATATCGGCGTAATCGCCTTTGACGAGCTCGACATCAAGTCCATTCAAGTTATCGGCTGAACTGCTTGAACGCACCAACGCACGCACATGCAGTCCTCTATACAGCAAGGCTTCGGTGAGCCAACTGCCAATGAAGCCTGTCGCGCCCGTAATGAGAACAGAAGACATAATTCAGATTTTCAGGATTGCAACTGCTAGTTGAAAACGGCAAAGATAGAACGCGCCGCCAATTTGAGCGCGAGATTTTTTGTTTCGGGAATTTTCACGTGAAGTGCTATTTTCAAATTTCTATATCCAAACCGTTTAGGGATTCACACATTTTTAAGTTTTTTTAAGCAATCCAAATTTCTTACGCAATGGAAAGCCGCCAAACCGACGACACCGTGGTCAATGGTGTTCATGACAACGACATTGAAGCGAGCGACAATGCTGCGCCTGCCTCCGCGAAACCGCGAGATTTATTCCAAAAGTGTTACGACTTCACCATCGCCGACGAAGTGAAAGCCAAAGGACTTTACCCGTATTTTCGTCCGCTCGAAGAAAACGAAGGTCCGGTCGTTACCATTGAGGGACGCAAAGTCATCATGGCGGGGTCGAACAACTACTTGGGGCTGACTGCCGACCCTCGCGTCAAGGAAGCGGCTCAAAAAGCCATTGCGAAATACGGCACCAGTTGCTCTGGCTCGCGGTATTTGACCGGCACCGTGAAATTGCACGTCGAGCTCGAAGAAAAACTCGCGCAGTATTTCGGCTCGGAAGACTGCATGATTATCAGCACCGGCTATCAAGCTGGACAGGCTATTGTGCCAACGCTCGTGCAAGGGCGCGGCGAATATGTCATCAGCGATAAAGACAACCATGCCTGCATTGTGGTCGCAAACTTAATGGCGCGCGGCGCGACCGCCAATGTCGAGCGCTACAAACACAACGATATGGCTGACCTTGAACGCGTGCTTCAAAAACTTCCGCTTGACGCGCCGAAACTCATCGCCACCGACGGGGTCTTTTCCGTCTCGGGCGCCATCGTCAATCTTCCCGACATCGTCAAGCTCGGCAAAAAATACAACGCCAGAATTATGGTCGACGACGCGCACGCGGTCGGTGTCATCGGCAAAGGCGGACGCGGCACAGCCTCAGAGTTCAATTTGGAAAAAGAGGTCGATATCACCATGGGCACGTTCTCAAAGAGTTTTGCCTCGCTCGGCGGGTTCATTACAGGCGAGCGCGCCGTGATTAACTACATCAAGCATCAAGCGCCCGCGCTCATTTTTAGCGCATCACCGACGGCAGCCAGTGTCGCAGCAGCATTGAAGGCACTCGAGATTATGCAGCAAGAACCAGAACGCATTGAGCGTCTGATTAAAAACGCCACGCGCGTGCGTAACGGCTTGAAGTCGTTGGGCTTTCGATTGATGGACGCCCGCACGGCGATTGTTTCGGTCATCATTGGCGACCAAGATAAAACGCTCGTGTTTTGGCGCAAACTGTATGACGCAGGCATTTTCGTCAATGCGTTTGTGCGTCCGGGGGTTATGCCGGGCTACGAAATGCTCCGCACCAGCTATATGTCCACACACGAAGAGTGGCAGTTAGATAAAATCGTAACCGAATTCGGCAAAATTGGCAAGGAACTCGGCGTGATTGAATAACGACGACGGGGACATAGTGCTACGACAAACGAACCAATGGACGACCTATTCTGCACGGAATAAGTCTATCCAAACACTTTTTGGTAAAATGTCGGAATCGCATCGTTGTTCAACACAGCGGTAAGAACTGCGCCCGCAAGTGCGCCCCAAAAATGCGCTTCGTGGTTGACATTATCGAACTGACGTTTCGCTGCAACATAGCTGCCCACTAAATACAGCACGCCGAAAATCGCTGCCGGAATCCCAATAGGAATAATGAAGAGGTAAATGCGCGAGAGCGGTTCATACAAAATGTATCCGAACATCACGCCAGAGACTGCGCCGCTTGCGCCCAGCGTTTTGTAATTTACATCATTTTTGTATTTGAAGAGCGCCGGAAGGTCGGCGGCGACAAGGCTGCCAAAGTAAATCAAAAGAAAGTTGATGCTGCCGACCGTGGCTTCCAATGCAAAGCCGAAGAAGTAAAACGAAATCATATTGAACAGCAAATGCCCCCAGTCGGCATGAATAAACCCACTGGTGATAATCGTGTAAGGACGCTCGTTGCGATAGACTTTGAATGGCTCGAACCAGAGCTGTTCATACACCGCTCGCCCTTGTGCAAACGCCATGAGCGAGAGTATCACATTCGCTGCCAGCAGCACAAACGCCACCAGCGAGTCATCGGGCATTATCACCATCTTGCTTATGCTTTGAGTGAAGAGAGCAACTGCTTCTCAACGATATGCGTTAGAAAATTGCGACAGGCCTTTTCGAGCATATCCAAGACGTTTTCAAACGCCGCACTGTCGCCGTAATACGGGTCTGGAACTTCATCGCCGAACGTGGGCGCAAAACTCATCATCAAGGCAAGTTTATGTCGATGTGCTGCGGGACAGAGTCGTTCAAGGTTGGCAAGATTGCTTTTGTCCATCGCCAGAATGTAGTCGTAGCGTTCAAAGTCGAGTGGTTCAATTTGGCGGGCGCGATGTTTTGAAATGTCAATTCCGCGTCGCTGTGCGGCGTGTTCGGAGCGTCGGTCGGCGCGCTCGCCTGCGTGATAGTCTAACGTTCCCGCCGAATCAATCTCGAAGCGGCTCTCGAGTCCAGCATCGACAACATATTTTCGGAACATGCCCTCGGCGGAAGGCGAGCGGCAAATGTTGCCAAGACAGACGAATAACACTTTGACCGTTGAGACAGTCGAATCGGGCGCAGTCATTTGACGAGTTTTGAAATTTCTTTGAAGACAGGCGTGCCTGCTTGGCGCAAGAGCTCGAAGAGCGCCATTTCTGTGCTGGTCAGCGTTGCGCCTTCTTCCCTCAATCGCTCTAAACCCAACCGTTTGTTTTCCGCCGTCCTCGATGAGACAGCGTCGGCGACGATATGCACATCGAAGTCTTCATCGAGCAAATCCATTGCCGTTTGGTAGACGCAGACATGCGTCTCAATGCCGCAGAGAATCAACTGCTCGCAGTCGAGTTCCTCGATTGCATACATAAACGCATCTTCGCCGCAGCAACTAAAGCTCATCTTGGTTATCGGATTAGTATCAGGCAAAAGCGATTTCAGCTCTGGAATTGTCTCGCCCAAGCCTTGCGGATATTGCTCGGTCAGGAGAATTGGAATGTCCAAGAGCTGCGCGCCCCTGACGAGACGATGAAGGTTGGCGAACAGTTGTTCTTTTTCGTGCATCGTCTGCGCGAGCTTGCCCTGCACATCAATCACGACCAGCGCAGTATTATCTTGTTCGAGCATAAAAAACGAGATACAGTTTGAGACGATGGGCGAATATACGTGTTCAGCAGCGATTCGGCATTAGGTAAAAAAATGCCTAAATTTGAGTTGAACCTTTTAGCTGATACTTGCCTGATGTTGAAGACACAAGCCGTTTTTCGTCGGGTCGCGCTATGGAGTGCGGTCGCCGTATGGACGATGCAAACCGTCGGATGCCTCGAGACCGAGTCGGAGGCAGAAGAGTGGCGACGACTTGAAAAGCAACTGCAAAAAGCCGCCACGACCGACGAGTTTGTTCAGAACGCTGGCGCGTATTACCGATTTTACGAATCTCGCCCGAACTCCCCTTTGGCAAGCGAAGCCCTGTTCAAATCCGCGCAGCAACTTCTTTCGGCGCAGAAGCCGCAACACGCCTTGCAGCGCTTTGAACAACTGCGCACCCGCTACCCAAAAAGTAAAGAAGCCGAAGCCGCGCTGTTTATGACGGGATACATTTACAACAATTATATTAGCGACAAAGACAAAGCCCGCGCTGCCTTTGAGGCGTTCATCGCACAGTATCCCGCCAATGAACTTGCAGCGTCGGCGCAATTTGAATTGCAATATCTTGGCGTTGCGGCTGGCGATATTTTCCCCGAAAAGCCCGCTCAAAAATCCGCTGCCGAGACTGCCACCGCCGATTCTTCTGTAAAAAAATCCAAACGTAAATCTTCACGCGCACCGTCGGCGCAATAACCGCCTCTTTCTAATGACACGGTTGGAACATAAAGTTGCTATTGTTACGGGTGGGTCGCGCGGCATCGGCAAAGCTATTGCAAAAGCATTTCTCGACGAGGGCGCAAGTGTTGTTGTTACCTCGCGCCGTCAAACGGCAGCCGATGCCGCCGTTGCATCGTTTCAACATTCAAACGCGGTTGCAATGGCGTGCGATGTCTCCGAGTATGCCGCCGTCGAGCGCGTTGTTCTGGAAACGATTGAGCGGTTCGGACGATTAGATGTGCTTGTCAATAACGCAGGCGTTGCGGAAGCCTATCAACGCATTATCGACGCACCGCTCGAGGCGTGGTATGAACCAATTGATGTCAATTTGAAAGGCACGTATCATGGCTGCCGGGCTGTTTTACCGCATTTCTTAAGACAAGGCAAGGGCAAGATTATCAATATGGCTGGCGCGGGGTCGGGTGACTCAAAGTCCGACAACACAGCGTGCATCAGCGGCTACGCGGCTTCGAAGGCGGCAATTAAGCGCCTCACATTTAGCTTATCGCAAGAGTATAAAAATTCGGGCGTTGAAATTATGTTGCTCAACCCGGGTTTAGTGCGCACGGAAATTTTAGGCTTGCACAAACCGACCGACGAACTTCGACAGCGCGCCGACGCCTTTGAAATTATCCGCGATATTTTCGCGCAACCGCCCAGTGTCGCCGCCGAACTCGCCGTGAAAATGGCAAGCGATTGGAGCAATGGAAAAAGCGGCGTATATCTTTCCGCGCTCTCAAAGTGGCGGGCGCAACAACTTTTGTGGAGCTATCCAATTCGACGATGGCTCCGAAAAATTGATAAAACCGAATACTGAACAACTTGATGGCACAGACACGAATAACAAAGAAAATGCAGAAAAGAGGCAGGCTTGCGTCGTTGATGATTGGTTATTGGTCGCTGCTGGTTATTTCAGGGTGTTATAGTTTTACGGGCGCGGCGTTGCCTTCGCACATCAGGACGATTTCTATACCGATTTTCGGCGACGAATCGCGGAGCGGTGTGCCGCAGTTGCGCGAGAGATTATCGCAGCGACTTGCCGACCGAATTCAGACGCAAAGCCCGCTTGTCATTGAGCAGTCGCGCACCGACGCAAACGCGATTGTCGAGGGCGTGGTAACGGCGTTTACCGAGCAGCCGAGCGTTATTGGCGGCGCAACGGAGCGGGCAACCCAGAACCGTATTACAATCACTGTCAGCGCAACCTATCGAGACCTCGTCAAAAAGAAAACGCTCTTCAAAGAAAACTTCAGCGCGTTCAAAGATTACCCCATTGGCAACAACAGCGCCCGCTTGCAAGCAATTGACGAAACGCTCACGCTGCTTTCGGAGAATATGCTGAACAAAATTCTATCGGGCTGGTAAGCAACGAGTTAAAAAACTCTTGTGTTTTCTTGCATCTTTCTTTGAATCGCCGTATCTTTGCAGCCCAATTTTTTGAATTGTAAAAAAGCAGAACGAAATGCCGTCAGGAAAAAAGCGTAAGCGTCATAAAATGGCGACGCACAAACGCAAGAAACGTCGTCGTAAGAACCGCCACAAGAAACGCCAGCGTTACGCTAATAAATAACGCCCAGAACAACCGAGTGCTGTCGCTGCAAAAGATTTTCGGAATTCTTCGGAACATTTTTTGAAACTCTTTTAGGAGTTCGCGGCGTTTCGTATCTTTGAAGCCGTCTCGCATCTTTTGAATGATGCAGAGGCAAAGGTCGAGCATATAGCTCAGTCGGTAGAGCATCTCACTTTTAATGAGAGGGTCGATGGTTCGAGTCCATCTATGCTCACGGATAAGCAGGCGACGGTTCTCGTCGCCTGTTTGCTCTCTAAACAAGCTAAACAAGCCCAGGTGGCGGAATTGGTAGACGCACTACTTTGAGGTGGTAGCGCCGCGAGGTGTAGGAGTTCGAGTCTCCTCCTGGGCACACAGTCCGCTCCAAGAAGCCGCCAACACCGCGGCTTTTTTGATTTAGTTGTCTTCAACATCTCTGACGATTATGCTCGACCGTTCCAAACCACCGATTCCCGACGCCGCCGCGACGCTGCCATTTCCAACTTGGCAGACCGCCATGCTCTCCAACGGGTTAAAAATCATTGTCTATGAACATCATCAAACACCGATGGCGACGCTGCGGCTTTATGTGAAAGCAGGTTCAGCCAACGAGGGCGCGGCGCAAAAAGCAGCCTCATTTGCCTTTGCACTGCTGACACAAGGAACCGCGTCGCGCACCGCAGACCAAATTGCCGACGAGACCGAATTTTTAGGCGCAGACCTCAGTGCAGGCGCAGGCATCGACCACAGCACGGTCTCGCTCTCTATCATGACAAAATTTTTAGACAAAGGCTTGGACTTATTCGCCGACGTCATCTTGCAACCATCATTTCCCGATAAAGAAATTGAGTTCGTGCGCCGACAAAGCTTAAATCGACTGAAGTTTTCCAAAGCCGACGCTGTTCGACTCGGAACTGATGCGTTTCTGAAAGCTGTCTATCAATCTCACCCTTATGCTCAGCCGCCGCTTGGCACGGAACCGTCGCTGAAAAACCTTACGCGGTTGCAGTTGGAGACATTTTATTTTTCAAACGCTGCGCCAAACAATGCATTCATCACTGTTGCAGGCGATGTCGATACAGCGGACATTGTTAAAAAATTGGAACAACGCTTCAGCACATGGCCGCCGAAACCCCTTGAAACCACACACTTCGAGCCGCCGTTGCCTTACGAAGAGCCACAAGTGATTTTAATTCAAAAAGACGGTGCGGTGCAATCATCGCTGCACATTGGGCATTTGGGCGTCCCGCGCGCGCATCCGGATTACATTAAAATTTATGTTATGAATATGATTTTGGGCGGCTACTTCGGCTCGCGGCTCAACTTGAACTTGCGCGAAAAGCAAGGCTTTACTTACAGCATCCGAAGCGCATTTGAAGCCAAAAAACTTTTAGGCGATTTCAGCATCAGCGCGCAAGTACGCACCGATGTTACCGCTGACGCCGTAAAAGAAATCGTTAGGGAAGTTCGCCGGCTCATTCAAGACGATATTATGCCCGACGAACTGCAAGCAGTGAAAAATTACATCTCAGGCAATTTCGTCATTCAGAACGAGCAACCTGATGCTATCGCCGGGCGCATTGCCACCATGGAACTTTACGGCTTGCCGCCGTCGTATTTCGATAGCTATCGTGATGCCATAAACGCAGTCTCGCTGGCCGATGTTCGTGACGCGGCAAACGCCTATATTCACTTGGGTAACCTGTTGTTTGTTGCGTCAGGCAATGCGCTCTCGATTCGAAAAAGCATGGCGGAGTTCGGCGAGACGTCAATTTTGGACGCAGACGGCAACGAACTGACGATTTAAACACGCGACCCAAACTTTAGCAACACCGCGACTTACGACAGACAAGACAAAACCTTGTAACACAGACACCGTCAAATAATGCAATCGCAACACAAAGACCTGCAACTTGCAGAAGAACTCGCTGCGTCCTTCGCCGCGCTCAAGACTGAACTTCACAAAGTCATCATCGGTCAAGACGAAATTATCGAGCAATTGATGATGACAATTCTGGCGCGCGGGCATTGCCTCATGGTCGGCGTTCCCGGACTTGCGAAAACGCTTTTGGTCTCGACCTTTGCCAAAGTATTGGATTTGCAGTTCAGCCGCATTCAATTTACGCCCGACTTGATGCCGTCCGACATCACAGGCACGGAAATTTTGGAAGAAGACCACGAGACAGGCAGAAAGTTTTTCAAGTTCATTCAAGGTGCGATTTTCGCAAATGTCGTGCTTGCTGATGAAATCAACCGCACACCGCCGAAAACCCAAGCCGCACTGCTTGAAGCCATGCAAGAGCATCAAGTAACTTCGGGCGGCAAACGCTACCAACTGCCTGAACCCTTCTTCGTCTTAGCCACGCAAAACCCCGTCGAGCAAGAAGGCACATATCCTCTGCCCGAAGCACAACTCGACCGCTTTATGTTCAACCTGTGGATTGATTACCCAACGATTGAAGAAGAAATCGCAATTGTTAAATCCACGACTTCCGCCTACAAACCAGAGCTGAAACAAGTGATGTAACGCAGAAAAAATTTTAGCCTATCAACAATTGGTGCGCGACGTGCCTGTGTCGGACAATGTGATTGACTACGCCGTGCGCTTGGTCGGCAAAACGCGCCCAATGACAACTGCCGACGCCAGCGTCAAAAAATTCATCAGTTGGGGCGCAGGACCGCGCGCCTCGCAATACCTTGTGCTTGGCGCGAAGACGCGGTGCTTGCTCTACGGTCGATACACGCCCGATGTCGCTGACGTGCAAGCCGTTGCGCTGCCTGTCTTGCGCCATCGATTGATTACAAATTTCAGCGCTGAAGCCGAGGGCGTGAGAGCCGAAACCATTGTCGCCGCGCTTGCCAAAGGATAATACATCATCGATAGATTAACCCGTTTGGATAACATGTTGAGAATCAACGAAATTTTTTATTCGATTCAAGGTGAATCGTCGCGCATGGGATTGCCGTGTGTGTTTGTGCGCCTGACCGAATGCAACCTGCGCTGCACCTATTGCGACACAGAATACGCTTTCTATGAAGGCACTGACCGCTCGCTTGAAAGCATCATCGACGAAGTGCGCGCCTACAACTGCAACTTGGTTGAAATCACGGGCGGCGAGCCGTTGCTGCAAGCGCCTGTCTACGAACTCATGACACGCCTGTGCGACTTGGGCTATGAGGTCATGCTCGAAACATCGGGACATATTTTGGTCGATAAAGTAGACCCGCGCGTAAAAAAAATTATCGATATGAAATCGCCGACATCAGGCATGCTCAAAAAGAACGATTATCGAAATTTGGAAATCGCTTCTCCAAACGATGAAATCAAATTCGTCTTGGGGTCTCGGCTTGATTACGATTGGGCGAAAAAAGTCATTGAAGAATATCAGCTTACCGAGAAACTAACCGTGCTAATGTCAGTCGTCTTTGGCGACCTCGCGCCGCAGGAACTTGCCGAGTGGATTTTGGCAGACCGCTTGAAGGTTCGTTTCCAATTGCAGATGCACAAGTTTATCTGGAGTCCCGAAACAAGAGGCGTTTAGCTGACCGCGAAGCGGCACAAAAAGAAAAACCCGCGCTTGACTGCAAACGCGGGTCTGAAGAGTTGCAAGGGTGGCTGTTACAACGCCGCCGACCTTAGGGCTTTGTCGTAGAGCGACCGCGCGTATCCGTAAAGTTCTGCGCCAATGCTCTTAAGCGCAGGCGTCTGCCAGTTTAGTTGGTCGTCGCTGATAACGCGGTGATAGACGACAATGCCAGCTTCATCGTAGCCAATGTCTTCTTTGAGTGCAAATCGTTCTGTTTTGAAATCGAACCGCCAGAGAGCTGTTTGCGAGATAGCGCCACACGACTGCGCTTTCTGATATGTTGCTTTCAAGCAGATGTCAATCGTCTGCTTGTCCCGTTGAATCGCTTGTGCAACAGGCTTGGCATAAAATCTCGTCGCAGACGATTCCGTTACATATTGCCACTCCGCTTCCTGCGAAAATCCGACGGTGAACATTGTCAACACCACCGCCAGCGTTAGCAACATTGTTCTCATTTCAAAATCCTCCTACTTGTTTAATTGTTGCTAAAAACCCACGAGTTCTTTTCTCGTGGCGTGCATCATACGCGGATATTGGCAAATTGTTAACACATTTTTTTTCAACGAGACCATTTTCCTGTCGGCAAATGGCATCACGATACGCGCGAAACATTTAGCGTAAGTTTTTTATTTTGAGAGCATCTGAAACTGTTCAAACCATCAAACCACATGAAACCCGAACTGCTCGAAGTTTTTGAGAATCAATTTCCGAACCGAGATTACACGATTGAAATTGTCAATCCCGAATTCACGTCGGTCTGTCCGAAGACAGGCTTGCCTGACTTCGGCACCGTTACCATGCGATACATCCCCGACAAGGTGTGCGTTGAACTGAAATCGCTCAAATACTACTTTTTGGAATTTCGAAACGCGGGCATTTTTTACGAGAATGTTACGAACACGATTCTCGACCACTTGATTGACAAATTGAAGCCGCGTGAAATCGTCGTGAAAAGCGAGTGGAAAGCGCGCGGCGGGATTACTGAAACTGTAACGGCGGAATACAAAGGAAAGTCGCAGAAGTCGCGCATCGGCTTTGCGTCCGCAGAGCAGTAGGAGTTGCTTGCGCCTTATGCAGCCACGTCGGGCAAATGCTTGGTGAGAATCAAGCGGTTTTTTGCGGGCGTGGTTTGGTAATCGACTTCGTCCATCACCATTTGGATAATTTTAATTCCCAAACCGCCTTTTCGGTGTTCGGCAAAATAGTCCTTCATTTCAGGAAGCGGGTGCGCGCGAAGGTCATAGCTTTTGCCGTTGTCGTCGAGCGTTACAGTAAATTTGCGCCCGTTGGTAACGATGCTAATGTCAATGGCATGTGTGGGTTCGGAGTCGTAGCCATGCCGCATAATGTTGGAGCAGGCTTCATCGGTGGCAAGAACGATTTTTTCAATATCGAGCCGCGAGAAGCCGAACTGTCGCGCGGCGGTCTCGACGAACTCTCGGACGGTTTTAAGTTCGTCGGGGCTGCTTTTAACGGTGAGCTGCAGGTTCAACTTTTCAGGCATATCCAGTGGACTCACGAGTTTAAGCGGCGGAGGCGTTAAATTTTTCAACAGCTTCTTTTTCATCGGTGTAAATCTCGTAAAGCATCGGAAAGCCAAGAAGGTCAAACACTTGGAAAATTTTATCGGGCATATTCGAGAACTTAATATCGCCGCCTTTCGAGCGCACGTCGTCGATGAACGCCATAAACACGCCCAAGCCGGCGCTTGAGATATAGTTTAGTTTTGAGAAGTTGATAATCAGGTTGTGTTGCTTTTTATCAATCAAATCTTGAATGGCGCGCTCTAATTGAACAGACGTGTGGGCGTCGAGGTCGCCGACAAGGTCAATGACAGCGCTTTTTTCTAATGTTCTGATGTTGCTCACGAAAGTTGCCATGGTGCTGAAAACAAGTTTGATATGAATTTATGCGATGTTTCACCGACGGTGTTTCAAAATACTTGTTTTTGCGCTTGAAACGGCGGTGAATGTAAAAAAAACTGCGCTTAAAATCTATTCTCAGCAGCGTTTGAGCACGACGATGGTCAGGTCGTCGCGCACAGCACCGCCGTTTCCCGTAAAGGCATTGACCGCGTTGAATATCGCCGTTTTGATGTCCGACGCCGATTGGTGTTTAACCGATGCCACTGTTTCTATCAAGCGTTCTATGCCGAACTGCTCGTCTTGCGCATTGACCGCCTCAATGACGCCATCGGTATAGAAGACAACGGTGTCGCCAGATTCAAATGGTAATGTCTCTTCGGAAACCACTCGGTTGAATCGCGGGCCTTTATCCAAACCCAACGCCAACCCTTTAAGCCGTATAATTTTTTGCTCGCTTCTCGAGACGAATACCATTGGGCAATGACCGGCGTTGGAGACCGTGAGCGTGCTTTTATCGGTATCGATGACGGCGTAAATCGCGCTAATGAACGACGACCTCTCCATACTTCGCGCGAGCGTTTCATTGGCCTTGATGAGCAACTCTTTCGGCGCGTCGGGATAAATTCTGCATAGCGATTGCAAGACGCCCTTTAACTCAGCCATATAAAATGCCGCCGATGTGCCTTTGCCAGAGACGTCCGCCACCATCACGCCGAACTTCGAGATGCGTCCGTCGCCGCTCAAATCGCAGAAGTCGTAAAAGTCGCCGCCGACTTCGTAAGCTGGATACGAGACACCGTCCATGTCGTATCCCTTGACGATAAGCGGCGACTGCGGCAGAAGTCGCAACTGAATTTTTTGCGCGACGAGCAGTTCCTGTTGCAACCGTTCTTTATCAATGACCTCACGGATGAGCCGAGAGTTTTGAATCGCAATGGCCGCTTGTTCAGCGAAGGTGGTGATGAGTTCTAGATCATCTTTGACGATGCCGTATTCGACATCTTTGGCGACGAGTAAAATACCCAAGAGTTGCGTCCGCGCCATGAGCGGCACCGCTACAAGCGAGGAGACCAATGAATTTCCGCGCCCAACTTTGGTGCCGAGCCGCTTAATGAACGCCTTGACGGGCGAACTTGATTTTGTTAGCCGTGTATCTGTCTCGACATCGTCGATACGAATGATCTGCGGATGCGCCAGCATCTCTTGCCAAATAAACGCGGCTTTCTCGGAAAAAAGATGAATGGCGTCTTCGCTGATGTTTTGCTGCGCTACCGTTTTGAAGTATCCGCGTTTATCGTTCCATTGCACATTGGGCATACGCGCAGCGGCATTGGAATCGACCGCTTTGCCATTGTTGGTGCGCGGCTGATAGACATCGAACCATGCTACGGTCGATGAACCAACGCTTTCGCACGCATAGCCGACGAGCGATTCGTAAATTTTTTCTTCGTCGAACATATCGGCAACGAATCGGCTCATCGCATAGAGGTTGCGAATTTCGGACGATTTTTTCTCTAAGGCTTCCGACGTTGGCAAGTAGGAGAGGATACTGAAAAAGGTTGTGAGCAAATAGAGCAACAAGAAGGCCGAAACGCCAGCGAAGAATGTGCCCACAACGCTGCTATAGGCAATGAAGTGTTGCTCACCGTTTTGAGCTCCCAACAACACGCCGATTTCAATGAACAATCCCAGCACGAGAAAGAGCGAGCGCACTTTATCGTTGCGGCTCATCGGCAGCACCCACGACAATCGGAACGCATTGATGATCATCATTACGCCTGCGAGTGCGAAAAATAAAATCGTCGGCACGCTCATCGTCTCGCCGGGCTGCCCGCCAATCATCGTGGCAGCAGAAATACCAATGAACCCGATGGTCGCTAAAAAATTCGATTGCGTATTTCGCACGCGCCGAAAGAACACCAGACGCTCCAAGACGACCAATGCCGCAAGCATCAAACTGCCGCCAAAGACTGTCGCCAAATGCGTCTTAAAAATTGTGTAAATGCTTTGCGCTGTCCAGATGCCATTTGATGGGTTGATGTCAAACTCTGTTTTTGCGAAGAGCAGCGAAAAGAGTCCCAGCCCAGCGATAACTGAGCCGAAGAACACAAATCCGCGCCAGAAGGCATCGACGGGTTCAATCCAGAGTTGGGAATCAGGCAGTGCAGCGCGTTGAAGGCGACGGCGAATGAGCAAGTAAAGCGCAACGAGCGCGGCAACGGCGAGCAAATCTTTAATAAAAAAAAGCGCGGGCGATACCAAAAAGCGCGCACGCTGCGCATAGAACAGACCGACATCGAAAAACAGCAGCAGGGCTTCGCATACCAGCGCAAGTGCAAAAAGAAAATATGTGATGCGCGTTTGCTGCATGGCGTGATACGACGCCGAATAAAGTTAAGAGTTGATGTTGCCGGCGCATTGACCGCTCAATGCAACCGATTAGACTTTCGTAAGGTTAACATCGCTAAATTCAATGTTCAACACAAACTTTTCATAACCATGACCTTGCTAAAGCTAAAACGACACAACGACACAGAACTGCTTTTAACATGGAGCGACGGCGCGACGACGACGCTCTCGCTGCAACATATGCGCAACGAATGCCCATGTGCCAACTGCAAAGGCGAAACCGTTTTGTTCGAGCGCTACGAACCGCCGAAACTCCCCGTCTTTACGCCCGGTATGTATGACCTCAAAAAAATCGATATTGTCGGCAACTATTCTCTTCAACCGCTCTGGGGAGATGGACATCACACAGGACTTTACACTTACGATTATCTGCGCCAAATTTCTACGCCAATCGCCGCCGAGTAATACACTGAACTTTGGCAAACGAATAATTCGTAACTTAGTTGCTTTGACAGCAGCGCTTTGAACATCTTAACTACTTTTCAAAAAACCATCAATAAATGAAAGCACTGATTTTAGATAATATTGAAAAAACCTGCGGCGCGCTCTTGACGCAACATGGCTTCGAGGTTACAGAAAAGGCAAAACTCTCCAAAGATGACCTGAAAGCCGACATCAAACATTACGATGTAGTGCTTGTGCGCAGCGCAACGAAACTGACCGCAGACATTCTCGACCACGCTGATAGGCTCAAACTCGTCGGTAGGGCAGGCGCGGGCGTCGATAACATCGACCTTGATGCTGCAACGCGCAAAGGTGTGATTGTGATGAACACGCCGGGCGGCAACACGATTTCGGCGGCAGAGCATACATGCGGCTTGATTCTTTCCGTCGCGCGGCTGATTCCACAAGCGCACGGCGAAGTAAAACAAGGCGTTTGGGACAAAAAGAAATGGCTTGGACGCGAACTCGACGGCAAAACACTCGCGGTCATTGGGCTTGGCAAAATCGGACGCGAAGTCGCTGCTCGCATGCAGGCATTTGGAATGAGAATCATTGCCTTCGACCCGATGCTGCCGAGCGAAGTTGCACACAAACTCGGCATTGAGTTGATGCCGATTGAAGATAATTTTCGTCAGGCAGATTTCATCACGGTTCATACGCCGTATAACGACGCGACGCGACATCTGCTCTCGAGAAAAACATTCGAGTTAATGAAAGACGGCGTGCGGATTGTCAATTGCGCGCGCGGCGGAATCATTCACGAAGGCGATTTGGCAGAAGCGATTCTCGCAGGGAAGGTCGCTGCCGCCGCGCTCGATGTGTTCGAGACAGAGCCGATAGCTGCCGATAATCCGTTGTTGAAATTGGACAATGTGGTTGTTACGCCGCACATCGCGGCCTCGACCGTCGAGGCGCAGGAAAAGGTAGCGGTTCAAATTGCCGAGCAAATCGTCGATTGGAAACACACAGGCAAGCTCGTCGGCGCGGTCAATGCAAGCGCGGTGGAACTTGCACAAAATTCGGAGGTCAAATCGTATCTGACGCTGTCAGAAAAGCTCGGCGCAATGCAAGCACAGTTGGTGACGGGAAAGCCACGCTCGATTACGATAACCATTTCGGGCGACTTTTTACGGAAGTTCTCTGAAGCCATCGCCGCCGCCGCGCTCAAAGGCTTGCTCGATGAGATTCAGCACAAGGAGACGAACTACATCAACGTGTTTTCAATGGCAGCGGATTTGGGAATTGCTGTGCATCAACGCCGCGAAAAAGAACATATCGATTACACCAGCCTCATCAGGATTGATTACGAAACCGACGAGGCGAAGAGAGTTTTGGGCGGCGTTGTGCTTGGCGCGAAAGATTTGCGCGTCGTGATGTTCGATCAGTTCGTTTGTGAGTTCAAACCGGAAGGCAACATTCTCATTTACGAAAACGACGATAAGCCGGGCGTCGTCGCCCGTGTCGGCGCGCGCTTGCTGCGCAGCAACATTAACATTGCCAACCTCTCGCTCTCGCGCAATGAGGAAAAAACTAAAGCCTTGACGATTATTTCCATTGACGGCGAGATGGACGATGCCGCGCTGCGGCGCGTTGAAAAAGTCGACGGCGTTTACCACCCGCGCCTGATTCGCCTCTAATTTTTTGCGGCAAAGAGACTCCGCCGTATCTTTGCCGCACAACTCCTTTAAGCACATTTCTACACATTTTCATTACTTCGTCATACCAAATCTTGAACTGGCAAAAAGCATCACAACATAATTTTCTTCGCCAAATGACCTTGCCTTGCAGAAAACATCGATTGCTCCGCCCGCTCACGTTGAATGTTTTTTTGATATGGGTATGGCTTGCACAAGCCACGCCGATGCTTTCACAGGAAACAGCGATTCGCAACGGCCCCTCGACAGAACCGATGCTGCGCATTGAGACGGGCATGCACACCGCGATTATCCGACGCATCAGCAGCGACGACGCGAATCGTTTTTTAGTAACGGCTTCAGAAGATAAAACCGTGCGGGTGTGGGACGCGACAAGCCAGCGCTTGCTTCGGATTTTGCGTCTGCCCATCGGAGAGGGCAACGAAGGAAAAGTTTATTCGGTGTCAATGTCGCCCGACGGAAAAACAATCGCGTGCGGCGGCTGGACGGCTTACGAGTGGGAAAAGAGCAATTCGGTCTACCTCTTCGACCGAGAAAGCGGCACGATGCTGCGGCGACTTGCCCGACACAACGGCGTCATCAACCACCTCGCGTATTCGAGAGACGGAAGATTTCTCGCCGTTTGTATGGGGGGCAACTACGGCGTGCGCGTGTATCGCACGTCGGATTACAGCGTCGCCTTTGAAGACAAGTCCTACAAAGGTGCAAGCTACGGTGCGGATTTTGACGAGCAAGGTCGGTTGGTTACATCGTCCGACGATGGCTTTGTTTATCTCTATGACGCGCAGTTCAAGCAAGTTGCCAAAGTGCGCTCGCCAGCGGGCAACGACCCATTTCAAGTGCGTTTTTCACCCAACGGCTCAAAAGTTGCGCTGGGACATAGCGATACAAGCAGCGTTTGCATCTTTTCGGGGAGCGATTTGCAATGGCTCTACAATGCAAGCGTGGCGGGCGTCGGCAAAAAAAGTTTCAGCAGCGTTTGTTGGTCGAGCGATGGCAGAACGCTTTACGGCGCCGGCACGCACTCCAACACACCCAACAAAAAATACATTCGCGCTTGGGCGGACGAGGGCAGGGGGAAATTCACCGATATGCTAACCGACGCGGGCGATTTGCTCTCGCATCTCATTCCAAGAAAACAAGGCGGCGTCTTTTTTGCGGCTGCCGACCCGGGCTTTGGTGCCTTTGACGCCAACGGACGATTGATATTCTACCTTGCCTCCGCCACAGGCGATTTCAGAGACAGCAAAAACAATTTCCGCATCTCCGATGACGGGACGATTATTGAATTTCCTTACGAATACGGCGGCAAGAACTTAGCCCGCATTTCCATTCTCGACCGATTGATTGAAAATATTTCTACCCACAGCTCCGATGTGCACGCGCCAAAAATGTCTGGATTGAACGTGACGAATTGGCGTAACTATCCTGACCCAAAACTCAATGGCAAGCCGATTAAACTCAAACAGTATGAACTTGCGCGCAGTCTTGCTATTGCCGACGACAACGGCTCGTTCTTGCTTGGATGCAGTTTCTCACTGCGCCGCATCGACGCAGATGGAACAGAGTCGTGGCAAAACGACGCGCCGGGTTCAGCGTGGTCGGTGAATTTATCGAAGGATGGGAATTTGGCTGTTGCTGCGTTCGCCGACGGCTCAATTCGGTGGTATCGATATTCCGACGGCACGGAACTACTCGCGCTATTTCCGCACAACGACAAGCGGCGCTGGGTGATTAGCACGCCAAACGGATACTACGATGCTTCGTCGGGCGGCGAGAATTTGATGGGCTGGTCGCTCAATCAAGGCAAAGACCGCGCTGCGCTGTTTTTTCCGGCGGCGAAATTTCACGCGACGTATTATCGCCCTGACGTCATCACCAAAACGCTCGAACTCTACGACGTCGCCGATGCGGTCAATGCAGCAAACAGCGACATCGGCGAGAAGAAAGCGCAAGCATCGATTACATCGCTTCTGCCGCCTGTCGTCTCCCTTCTCTCGCCCGCCGACGGTTCGGAAATTTCATCGACGCAACTCGTGGTGCGCTACAGCGTGCGCTCGCCGTCGGGCGAACCCATCACGGGCGTGAAAGTTCTCATCGACGGTCGCCCGATTCAAAACACACGCGGACTGAAAAAAGTCGCTGACGGGAGCGGCGAAAGCCTGACGATAACCGTGCCTGAGCGCGATTGCGAAATTGCCGTCATCGCTGAAAATCAATTCGCGTCGTCCGAACCTGCCACCGCGCGCGTGGTCTGGAAAAGCAACCAACTCCAGTCGCAACCCAAAGATGAATTTGTCATCAAGCCGAAGCTCTATGTGCTGTCCGTTGGCGTCAGTCAGTATCAAAACAAAGATCTCACGCTCGGACTTGCGTCCAAAGACGCGAAAGATTTTGCCAAATCGCTTCAAGCACAAAACGGGCTGCTCTATCGAGACGTCGTAATAAAAGTCTTGACTGACGCGGAGGCGACGAAAGACAACATTTTGGACGCGCTCGA
Source organism: [Candidatus Thermochlorobacteriaceae] bacterium GBChlB (assembly GCA_000724175.1). Lineage (GTDB taxonomy): Bacteria > Bacteroidota > Chlorobiia > Chlorobiales > Thermochlorobacteraceae > GBChlB. Next base: position 227,695 of record JPGV01000009.1, read on the forward strand.
GTGGCTGCAAAAAGAAGTTACAAGCAAAGACATTGCGATGATTTTCTTCGCGGGTCATGGCATGAACGACAACGCGGGCTTGTTTTATATTTTACCCGTCGGTGCCGACGTTGAAAAACTCAAACGAACCTGCCTGCCGTTTTCAGATATGAAAAACACAGTCTCGTCGCTCGCTGGAAAGGTGATTGTCTTTTTAGACGCTTGTCATAGCGGCAATGCGATGGACGGAACAAAACGCCGCAGCGCGACCGCCGACGTTGTTGCTGTGGTCAACGAACTCTCGAGCGCGGAAAACGGCGCAGTGGTGTTCTCGTCATCGACGGGAAAACAGTTTTCGTTAGAAGATGCCAAGTGGGGCAACGGCGCCTTTACAAAAGCGCTGGTCGAGGGCATTTCAGGCAAAGCCGATTTGACGGGCAGGGGAAGAATTACGGTCAATATGCTCGATGTCTATCTTTCCGACCGCGTCAAGGAACTGACGAGCGGCAAACAAACACCAACGACCAATAAGCCGCCGAACATTCCCGATTTTCCGATTGCAATTAAACGATGACCGCATCGTCGCCTGAAAACCCTTGTAAAAGCAGGGGTTTTTAGGTTTGTGGGGATTCCGAAACGCCCGCCGATTCAAAGGTCGCCATCTCGCACAAGAGCCTTGCGGCGGCGTCTAAGATGTGCATCGCGAGTGCTGCGCCTGTGCCTTCACCGAGACGCATCTCGAGTGCAAGTATCGGCGTAACATTGAGACGTTTCAACACAAGGGCGTGCGCTTTTTCCGCCGAACTGTGCGCAAAAAAACACGTTTGTTTTGAACTCGGGTCGATTGCAAACGCCACCGCGGCGGCCGCCGTTGCGACAAATCCGTCCACGACTATCGGCAGACGCAATCGGTGCGCTTCTAAGATTGAGCCACACATTGCTGCAATTTCAAACCCGCCGACCGCTTGCATCCACTCCTCCGCGCTACGACAGGTTGCCCGATGCCACGTTACTGCCTGATGAACAACGCGCGCTTTTCGTTGCACACCAGCGTCGTCCAACCCTGTCCCTCGTCCCACCGATTCTTCCGCAGAGACACCCAGCAACGCTGAAAAGAGTGCAGCGGCGGACGTCGTATTGCCAATACCCATTTCGCCGATGCCAAGCAATTCTACGCCCGACTCTTTTGCTGCCTGCGTATGCTCTCGGCCAATGTTCATCGCTCGTTGCAGTTCACCTAACGACATTGCTTGCTCACGAAGAAAATTTCGTGTGCCGCGCTGAATCGGCTGGTTTGAAAAATTGGGAAAAGCAACGTTCGTTAGATCTCTGTCGACGCCCACATTGACGATGTTTAGCTCAATGCTGCCGTGCCGCGCCAGCACGTTAATCGCCGCACCGCCGTTCAAAAAGTTCAACACCATTTGCGCGGTAACTTCAGCAGGATATGCGCTCACGCCTTCGGCAACAATGCCGTGACTGGCGGCATAGACATTCAATCGTTTGCGATGAACGGTTGGAGACAGGGTTTGCTGAATTGCCGCAAGCCGCGCCGCAAGCTCTTCTAAATGTCCAAGCGAGCCGAGCGGCTTTGTTTTGCGGTCAAATTTTTCTTGTGCTGAACGTTTCCACTCATCAAACGAGCGCGATGTCGACATCAGCCTTTCAATGTTTTTTTGAAGAATGCGAGCGTGCGCGCCCAGGCGTCCTTCGCGTCGGCTTCAATGTAGCCTGCTTTGTTGTTCGGGTTCATAAAGGCATGACCAGCGTTCTCATAAATTTTGAGCTCGACATCTCGACCGGCAGCTTTGAGTTCCTTCTCGAAGGCTTGAACGCCCTCGACTGGAATGCCTCGGTCTTTGCCGCCGAAGATGCCCAGCACCGACGCTTTGACGCTCGAAAGCTCTGCTTTGTCTTGCGAGACTCTGCCGTAGCAAATCACCGATGCACTAATTTTCTCACCAAGCTCTCTCGCCGCAAGCAGCGAATAACTGCCGCCCATGCACCATCCAACTGAACCGACTTTTTGTCCCTTCGCTTCTTCAAGCGTTTCAAGATAAGCGTATGCGCTTTTCAGGTCAGTAGCGACGCGGTCTTTTGGCGTGCCGTTCATCAAGGCTTGTGCGTCTTGCGGCGATGTGGTGACCTTGCCACGATAGAGATCAACAGCGAGAACTACATAACCTTCAGCCGCAAGTGCGTCCGCCATTTGCTTCACCCAATCGTTCAATCCCCACCATTCATGAATCATAATTACGGCGGGATACTTGCCTTTGGCTTCGGGCATCGCGAGATACGCTGAGACATCTTCGCCACCCGATTTGTAGGTTACAGTTCTCGAGACAGTTTTCGAGGCAGGCTTTGCATCGAGCGTTGTTGCAAACAGCCCAAGTGCCAAGAATAAAGACAGTGATGTTTTCATAGCAAAAAAGAATTGAGTTTAAGAATTGAGAAATGTGCTTAGAAACTGAATCAATCGACGCCACGCATCGGATGCCGCCGCGCCGTTGAACGTATCGCTAAAGTTTTCCCTTGATGGGCGCATAAAATCGTGTTTGAGCGACGGATAAATTTTCACATCAGCTGTTCTGCCCAATGTTTTCAAGCGTTCACGGAATTTGACGACGCGCGCCGAATCAATGCCGATGTCGCTTCCAGCAAAACTGCCGAAGAGCGGCGCAGTGATTTTTTGAACCAATTCTTCGGATTCAACAATCGGCGCGTAAGTTATGCCGACGGCGGAAATATCTCGTCGTCTTAGCGCAGTTTCAAGCGCATAGCCGCCGCCCATGCCTAAGCCAACAATCGCCGTCTTTTTTATCATCAGAAAGTTTTTTGCAAGGTATGAGAACGCTGCGTCAATATCTGCTCTGACTTGTGCGTCGGGCAAGGCACGTTCAATTTCATGCGCTTCCATAACATCTTCGGGAACTTTGCCGCGATACAAATCGACCGCGAGCACACAAAATCCCTCACGCGCCAGAGAGTCGCAAAGTGAGCGCGTCCATGCGTCCAACCCATAACGGTCGTGCAGAAAGACCACCGCGGACGGCACCAGACCGTTTGCTTTGACATACGCTGTGCCGCCGCTCGACAGCGAGACCACTGTTTGAGCAGGCAGGGGCGATGCGCAGAACGACACAGAGACGATGACAACGAAAAGCTGTCGCATAGCAGTCAGTTCAGTTGCGCCAAATTTACAGCGCAGAACTGTTTTTTCGACGTTGCGCAATGTAAGCAGACTTGCATGCTTACTTTTTCTGTTTGCCAATCGGCGTTGCCCAAATTTAAAGCGCGGTTCTTGCATTGGATAGAAACAAAAAAGTCCCGGCGGGAACGGGACTTTTGCATTCAGAAATGATTTTGTTACGCGCTGGCGGTAGCTTCTTTTTGCTCACCAGATTGCTTGGTTTGGGCTTCTTTTGAGCCGCGAACACGTTTGGCACGGTCTTGTTTCTGACGGCGTTTCTCGGTAGGTGCTTCGCTGTAATCGACGAGTTCAATCATCGCCATTTTTGCCGCATCGCCAAAGCGCGGGGGCAACTTTACGACGCGCGTGTAGCCACCGTTGCGGGCTGCAACTTTATTGGCTATGTCGCTAAAGAGTTCTTTAATCGCCGCTTTGTCTTTGATGACCTTAAAGACTTCTCGTTGGGCGTGCTGCGTGCCTTCTTTGGCGCGGGTAATGAGCGGCTCGACCACGCGGCGCAGTTCTTTTGCTTTGGCTTCGGTGGTTCGAATCCGTTTATGCAGGATAAGTGCCGTCGAGAGGTTCGCCAGCGTGGCGTGGCGGTGGCTCGCGGTGCGTCCTAATTTTCTTGCCGAAATTACTTTTCGCATCGTTGTTCAATTTCAAATTTTCGCCTGTTCGATTAGGCTTCTTTCAAACGGTATTTTGAGACATCCATGCCGAAGTGCAATCCTTTGCTCTCGACCAATTCTTTGAGTTCTGCCAAAGATTTTTTGCCGAAATTTTTAAAGCCCAGCAATTCTTCTTCGCGCTTGCTCACGAGCTGACCAAGCGTCTCGATTTCGGCGGAGCGCAGGCAGTTGTGCGAACGGACGGAGAGTTCAATATCTTCCATGCGCGTCATCAAGATGTTGCGAATACGCTCAAACTCCGCGTCGGTTTGCGTATCGCTCTCAGGCACTTCCTCTTCTTCAATGGTGGGGGAGAACTGCGAGAACAACTTGATGTGGTCGCTAATGATTCTTCCTGCCATGCTTGCGGCTTCGTCGGGCTGAACCGAGCCGTCGGTTTCGACTTCCAGAATCAATTTTTCGTAATCGGTGCGCTGCCCGACGCGTGTGTTCTCGACGCTGTATTTCACATTGCGAATCGGCGTGTAAATTGAGTCAATCGGAATAAAGCCGATTGGCATGCCGTCGGGCTTATTTTCTTCGGCAGGAACGTAGCCGCGCCCGCGCCCGATGTATAAATCTATTTTCAGCGTAATCCCTTTCGTAATCGTCGCAATGTGTAAATCGGTATTCAAAATCTCGAAATCGCCTTCGGAGCTGGTAATATCTCCAGCCGTGAAATCTTTTGGACCTTTGAGCGCCAGCGAGACGACGGCATTGCGCTTGCTGATGGAGCGGAATCGCACCTGTTTGAGATTCAGAATGATGTCGGGCACATCTTCCTTCACACCGTCGATGGTGGAGAACTCATGCAACACACCGTCAATTTTAATACCCGTGATTGCCGTGCCAGGCAGCGACGACAGAAGAACGCGGCGCATCATATTGCCGATGGTAACGCCGTAGCCACGTTCAAGCGGCTGGGCGATGAACTTGCCATAAAAATTGGAATACGAGTTCTCGTCTAATTCCAACTTCTCTGGCATTTGCATTGGCTGAATCATATCGGTGGTGTTCTCCTCTCTTGCGAAATTTGATGAACTTGTAAGGCGGCTTACAAATTACTTCGAGTAAAGCTCGACGACGAGCTGTTCATTGAACGGCTCTTGTACGTCGCTGCGTTCCGGCGCATTGACGAATATGGCTTTTAAGTTCGCCTTATCGACTTGAATCCATTGTGGAATTTGCGAGTCAGGCTTTTTGTTGAGCGCACTTCGGACAGCGTCCATGTTTTTGCTCTTTTGGCGGAACTCAATCACATCGCCAGAGCGCAGTTGATACGACGGAATGTTTGTTTTTTTGCCGTTGACGAGCAAGTGGCAATGCGACACTAATTGCCTTGCGGCGCGGCGCGAGACAGCGAATCCCGAACGATAGACCACATTGTCCAATCGGCTCTCCAACATTTTGACGAGGTTGTCACCCGTTACGCCGCGCATGGCGGAGGCTTTCGCGTAGTATGTTCTGAACTGACGCTCCAATACGCCGTAGATGTATTTCATCTTCTGCTTTTCACGAAGCTGGACTGCGTATTCGGAAATTTTACTTTTCTTGTTCTGACCGTGCTGACCAGGCGCGTAGGGACGACGCTCCAAGAACTTCTCTGCTTTTGGAGCGATTGCGACGCCTAATCGACGCGAGACTTTCGAAACTGAACCCGTGTATCTTGCCATTGTGTTAAAAAACGCGGTTGATTTGAATTAGACTCTGCGACGTTTTGGCGGACGGCAGCCGTTGTGCGGGAGCGGCGTAATATCTCGAATTGAGCGCACTTCCAAACCAGCAACTTGCAGCGAGCGAATCGCGGCGTCGCGTCCCGAGCCGGGACCTTTAATCAGCACATCTACTTTCCGCATACCAAGTTCGGCGGCTTCGCGGGCGGCGGCTTCAGCGGTTACTTGCGCTGCGTAGGGCGTGTTTTTTTTCGAGCCTTTGAATCCGTTTTTGCCAGCGGTCGACCAAGCGACGGTGTTTCCGAACAGGTCGGTGATTGTTATCAGCACATTGTTGAACGTGGCTTTAATGTGCGCAATGCCTTCCACAGGCACGTTGATTTTTTTCTTTTTCTTCGCGGCAGTCGTTGTTGCTGTTGCCATTGGTGTTTCCAGTTAATCTCTCGAGTTAATTACTTCTTCGCGGCAGCTTTTTTCTTACCTGCGACGGTCTTGCGCTTGCCTTTGCGGGTTCGTGCGTTGGTGCGCGTGCGCTGTCCTCTGACCGGCAAACCGCGACGGTGTCGTAAGCCGCGATAGCAACCGATGTCCATCAAGCGCTTAATCGCCAACTGTTGTTCGCTGCGGGCTTGCCCTTCGACTTTGTATTCGCCCGTGATGATTTGGCGCACCGCGTTGGCTTCGTCGTCGGTGAACTCAGCGATCTTTTTGTCCTCGCTGATGCCCGCCTTCGCTAAAATCTTCGAGGCAGAAGTTCTACCGATGCCGTAGATATATGTCAGCCCAATGACGGCGCGTTTATTTCTTGGAAGATCAACTCCCGCGATTCTCATAGTCTTGCCTTGGAATTAAATCTTAATAAATTACCCTTGGCGCTGTTTGTGATTCGGGTTCTTTTTGCAAATCACCAGCACTTTTCCTTTGCGGCGAATGATTTTGCACGATTCGCAGCGCTTCTTGATGGACGAATAGACTTTCATGGCTCTTTCAACCCTTCAATTTTTTCCTTGAACAACTTATGTTGAGCGGCTTATGTCAGCAGCATTTTGCTCTTCTGTTGCTTGTTTTACCGCACTGTTAAAACTCTTCTTAAAAACGAAAGGGCGCAAAAATACGAAACCCGCGCCGTATTCACAAATTATTTTTTGATTTTTCGCTGCAATGTTACTTAAAGCGGTAGGTGATTCGCCCCTTGCTGAGATCGTAGGGCGAGACCTGCACACGCACACGGTCGCCGGGCAGAATCTTGATGAAGTTCATCCGCATCTTGCCCGATACGTGCGCCAGCACTTCAAGGTTATTCTCCAACTTCACTTTGAAGTTCGCATTAGGCAGCGCTTCCAAAATGACACCATCTATTTCAAGAGCATCTTCTTTCGACACAGCTTTGCGTTTTAGTTCTCTTTGATGAGTTTGCGTTCCAGAACAAATCTTTGGGTGACGCCTATTTGGCTTCTGCGCCTTCGGCGACGACACTGGGTTGGTCTTTTTTTAGGCGCGAGAGCGTCAGAACCTCTGCCTTGCCTTTTCGCACAATGACAGTATGCTCGAAATGCGCCGATGGTTTTTTATCTGCCGTAATCGCCGTCCATGTGTCGCTTGCGATGACGGCTTTTCTCGACCGACCTAAATTTATCATCGGCTCAATCGCCAGTGCCATGCCTTCGCGCAGAAAGACTCCGGTGCCACGCTTACCAAGATTCGGGACGGGCGGCTCTTCGTGCATTTTTGTGCCGATGCCATGTCCGACCATATTTTCAATCACGCCGAAACCAAAACTTTCCGCATACTGCTGAACGGCGGCAGAGATGTCGAAGAGCCTTTTTCCGACGACCGCTTCCTTAATAGCGAGCGTCAGGCACATCTCGGTTACTTTGACCAAATGAACAATGTCGGGCGCGACATTGCCAATCATAAAGGTGCGCGCCGCATCGCCGTGATAGCCGCCTTTGAATGCGCCGCAATCGACCGAGACGATATCGCCGTCTTTGATGAGGCGTTTTGCGCTTGGAATCCCATGAACGACTTCTTCGTTGATGGAGACGCAAATCGTTGCAGGATATGGCCTAATGCCTCTTGCGCCTTTGGGCACGTAGTTCAAAAAACTTGGAGTCGCACCTTGACTGCGAATATACTCGTTGGCGAGGTCGTCAAGCCGTTTGGTTGTGATGCCTTCGCGAATTTCGGATTCAATAAGGTCAAGCGTTTCGGCGACAATTCGCCCTGACTCACGCATCACCTCGATTTCCTTTTCGCTTCTGGCGGTTACCATAGTGTTTATGCCGTAACACGACTTCTGATTTTGCCTGATTTCATAAAGCCGTCGTAATGGCGCATCAAGAGATGGCTCTCAATTTGTTGCAGCGTATCGAGCGCGACGCCAACGATAATGAGCAAACTTGTTCCGCCGAAAAACTGCGCAAAGCCCGGCGTTACATTGCCGAACTTGGTGAGAATCGTGGGCAGAATGGCAATCACGGCGAGTGCAATGGCACCGGGCAGCGTGATGCGCGTCAAGATATTATCAATGAAATCCGATGTGCTTTTGCCCGGCCTGACGCCCGGGATAAACCCGCCTTGCTTTTGCATTGTGTCCGCAACATCTTTCGGATTGAAGGCAATCGCCGTGTAGAAATACGTGAAAAAGATAATCAACGCGCCGAAGATAAGCGCATATCCCCATGAGTCGTAGGAAATAAACGCGCTGATACTTTGCATTGCTTCGCTTTCAGGGAAGAACGAGACAATCGTGCTGGGAATAAACATAATCGACTGCGCAAAGATAATCGGCATCACGCCAGCGGTAATGACGCGCATCGGAATGTACTGCGTGGTGCCGCCGTATACTTTTCTGCCGACGACGCGCTTAGCGTATTGCACGGGAATGCGGCGCGTGCCGACCGTCATCAGCACTACACCTGCCACAATCAACCCCATAATGCCGAGAATCACGATTTCAATAATCAGGTTCTTTTGTCCTGATGACACCATTTGGAATTCGGCGACAAGCGACTGTGGGAATCGCGCTAAGATGCCAATCATGATGATGAGCGAGATGCCGTTGCCGATGCCGCGTTCTGTAATGCGTTCGCCGAGCCACATTGTAAAAACCGTCGCGGCGGTGAGCGTAATAACCGTTGAGAGCGTGAACAGCACGCCTGGGTCGGGAACGATGGGCTGACCGAAAGAGGACGGGCTTGCTAAACTCACGCTGACGCCCCATGCTTGCAGCAATGCAACGACGACCGTGCCGTAGCGCGTGAGTTGCGTAATTTTTTTCCGTCCTTCTTCGCCCTCCTTTTGCAATTTTTGGAAATACGGCGTAACGGCGGTGAGAAGTTGAATGATAATCGAGGCGGAGATATAGGGCATAATGCCGAGCGCAAAGACCGAGGCGCGTTTGAACGCACCGCCAACGAACAGGTCGAAGAGTCCGAACAGGTCGTTTGACGCACCTTGCGCCGCATCGGCGACTGCGCTGGCATCGACGCCCGGAATGGTTACATGCGACCCGATTCGATAGACGATAAGCAGCCCAATCGTGTATAGGATTCGGTCTTTGAGTTCGGGAATCTTGCCGATATTTCTGACGCTGTCTATGAGATTCATCGTTCTCCTTGTTTAGAGTCTATCACCGTTTTGCTTTCTTAGCGGCGGCTTTACGCGCAGCTTTGGCGGCTTTTCTTTCCTCTTCCAAATTTTTCTTCGGCGTTACGAGTGCTTTTTCGGGCGGGAGCGACTTCATCATCGCTGCCTCCTCGAGTGTTCTTTCGGCGATGATAATTTTTCCGCCTGCCTTCTCGATTTTTTCCTTTGCCGATTCGCTGAACGCATGCGCGGTTACCGTTACAGTTTCTGTAAGGTCGCCGTCGCCCAAAATTTTAACCAGATTACGTTTGGCGGAGACCCCTGCTTTTGCGAGTGCCTCGAGCGAGACGTCGTTGCCGACGAGTTTGCCTTTTTTCAGCCACTCAGAAATTTGTCCGACGCTCACGGTGCGCGGCTCGACGGCATTCGGCTTGGTAAATCCGAACTTCGGCAGGCGACGATAAATAGGCATTTGTCCGCCTTCTTTGAACGACGACGTGTAGCCGCTTCGCGCTTGATGCCCTTTGTTGCCTGCGCCGGCAGTGGTGCCGTTGCCCGAGCCGGGTCCGCGACCCACGCGTTTTTTTTGTTTTCGTGAACCCTTTGCGGGTTTGAGCGTGCTTAAATTCATGTTTTCTAAAACCCTGTTAGTGAACAATCGGTTTCTTCGGTTTTTCTGCCGAATTTACTTGACTTCCTCGACTCTGACCAAGTGATTAACAACGCGCAGTTGTCCTTGCAAGCGCGGGTCGTCGTAGAGCTCGACCGAGTAGTTTGGCCGTCCCAACTTCAAGGCTTCGAGCGTGGCTTTTTGATTTTTTGATGCGCCAATCATGCTCTTGACTTGGGTGATTTTGAGTTTCTTGCCGGATTTTCCTTTCTTTATCGGCGCAGGTTTCGTCTCTGACATAATCGTTTCCCTTGTGCAAAAATTATCCTTCAAAAACTTCTTTCAGTGCTTTGCCACGGCGCTCAGCGACGTCTCTGGCGTCGGTCAGGCTTTGCAAACCGTGGACGGTGGCTTTAACGACATTGTGCGGATTTGATGAGCCAAGCGATTTGGTCAAGACGTCTTTCACGCCAGCGCTTTCCAAAACAGCGCGCACTGCGCCGCCTGCGATGAGCCCTGTGCCGGGCGTTGCTGGACGCATCAAGACTTTCGCCGCGCCGAACTTCGAGTAGACTTCGTGCGGAATCGTGCCTTTGACGATGGGAACCTCGATGACATTTTTCTTGGCGTCCTCGATACCCTTGGCGATGGCGTCTTGCACTTCGTTTGCCTTGCCGAGTCCGTAACCGACATGTCCCTCCCCGTCGCCGACGACGACGATGGCGTTGAACCCGAAGCGTTTGCCGCCCTTCACAACTTTTGCGGTGCGGTTGACCTGAACGAGTTTTTCTTTTAGGTTCAGGTCGCCGGGGCGAAGTCTTTTTGCTTGTCTTGCCATTATTACTATGCGTTATGAAAAATTAAAATTGTAATCCACCTTCGCGCGCGCCTTCGGCAAATGCCTGAACACGACCGTGATAGCGGTAGCCGTTGCGGTCGAAGACGACGCTGGTAATGCCGCTGGCTTTAGCTTTTTCAGCCATCATTTTGCCCATTTCTTTGCTCACGTCGCTTTTCTTTTTGCCTTTGAGCATCGGCTCGATGCTCTTGCCGACGCTGGAGACAGCGGCGAGCGTTTTGCCGTTGTCGTCGTCAATAATCTGTGCGTAGATATGGCTCAAGCTGCGAAATACAGACAGACGCGGCTTTTCAGCTGTGCCGTACACTTTTTTGCGCACGCGCGCTTTCACTTTCGCGCGACGCTTCGATTTGACAATCGGGTTCATCTTTCTCTTTGGTTTATGAAAGCGATAGTTGCCGCTTTCAGTTCAACGAAATCCACAGCAATAAGAACGCGCGGTTACTTGCCGGCGGTCTTACCTTCTTTACGACGAATCACTTCGCCTTCATATTTGACGCCTTTGCCTTTGTAAGGTTCAGGTTTGCGGAACGACCGAATTTTCGCCGCAACGCCGCCGACGAGTTCTTTATCGATGCCGCTGATGGTGATGTTCGTCGGAGATGGCACTTCGATTTTCACGCCTTCCGGCGGTCTGAAATAAATCGGGTGCGAATAGCCCAGCGAGAGAATCACGTAGTTCGATTTCAGTTCCGCTTTGTAGCCGACACCGACGAGCTCGAGCTTTCTTGAAAAGCCTTGCGAGACGCCCGTAATCATATTGTTCATCAACGCGCGGTAGAGTCCGTGCAAGGCGCGGGTTTGTTTTTCGTCGTTGCCGCGCTCAACTTTGACCGCATCGCCCTCGACTTTAATGGCAATGTCGCCGCGCAATTTCTGTTCTAATTTTCCTTTCGGACCCTCGACTTTAATCACGCCGTCTTTGACATCGATTTTAACGCCTTTGGCAAGCGCGACGGGTTTCTTTCCGATTCTTGACATGGTTTCGTCTCCTGAAATTTTTAATGAATGCGGAACAAGACTTCTCCGCCGACGCCAGCGGCGCGGGCTTCTTTATCGGTCATCAATCCGCGAGAGGTAGTTAGGACTTGCAATCCCAAGCCGCCAAGATATTTTCTGATGTTTTTGCCCTCGTAGGTGCGTCGACCGGGCGTGCTGACGCGCTGGAGATCCCTAATCGCATGGCGTCCGTCAACGTTATACTTGAGTTGGATACGCAGAACAGGATAAGACTCTGTTTCAATCACCGTGAAGTCTTTGATGTAGCCCTTTTCCTTCAAGAGTTGAGAGATATTGACTTTCAACTTTGATGACGGCACATCAACGGTTTTGTGTTTAGCTTTCGCGGCGTTGCGAATGCGCGTCAGGTAGTCTGCGATTGGGTCTGTAACTGGCATAGTCAATTAAAATTGCTTTGTGCGTCCCGCAAGCGTAGCCATCTCGCTGCGGCAGCCACAAAGATTAAGTAAATATCGTCGTTTGTTTTTTTGTTACCAACTTGCTTTTTTCATTCCCGGAATTTTGCCTTCGTGGGCGAACTTGCGCAGAATGTGTCGACAGATGCCAAACTTGCGATAGACACCTCTGGCTCTTCCTGTAATGCTGCATCGATTTTTGAAGCGCGTCGGCGAGCTATCTCGCGGCAGGTCGCGCAGTTTCTCCATGTTGCCTTCGGCTTTCAATTTCGCGCGGAGTTCGGCGTAGTGAGCGACTTTTTTTCTACGCTTTTCGTTGCGAACAATAACGCTGGTCTTTGCCATAGTTGCTGCTGAATTCGGTTAATTTTTTTTGCGGAACGGAATTCCGAGTTCTTTCAAAAGCGCGTAGGCTTCTTCATCGTTCTTCGCAGTTGTTACAAATGTTACATCCATGCCTGAAATGCGCGTTACTTTATCAATATCGATTTCGGGAAAAATAATCTGCTCTTTAACGCCGAGCGTATAATTTCCGCGCCCGTCAAAGCTGCTATCGCTGACGCCTTTGAAGTCCCGAATGCGTGGAATGGCAAGCGAAATGAGCCTGTCCATAAACTCATACATTTTAGCGCGGCGCAGTGTAACGCGGCAACCAATCGGTTGGTTTTCGCGCAGCTTGAAGTTCGAGATAGCGTTCTTCGATTTGCGAATCTCCGGCTTTTGTCCCGTGATTTGACCAAGTTCTTTCACGGCGGCTTCTAAGAGTTTCGGGTCTTGTGCTGCTTCGCCAACACCAATGTTGATGCTGATTTTTTCTAATCGCGGCACCATCATCACGCTTTTGTATTTGAACTGCTCCATGAGTTTCTTGACGACTTCTTCGCGGTATTTCACGAAGAGACGCGGCGGCGGCGCAGGTTCGTTTGAGAGCGGCACAACCGGAGCCTGTGCTTCCTCTTTCTTGCCTTTTTGTTTTTTCGGCTCTTGCTTCTTTTGTTCTTTTTCTGCCATTGCGGTTGCTCGGTTTTGGGAACGGTCTTTGTCGTTCCCGTCGCGTTTGATTTACTATCCTCTTCTTAAAATCACGGTTTGTTTTTTACTCGTGCCTTTGATGATTTCCATATTGACGACTTTATCAAAGTGCGGCACGTCGGCTTCGAGCATCTCAATAATTTTCATCAAGTCCCGCGTATGCTGCGAAAGCAGCGCATTTGTTTTCGCCTGTTGTTCCTCGAGTTTTTCAACCCTGTTGCTCAAGCCGTCGGCGCGGTTATTCAGAGTCTTTAGCTCGGTTTTGATGCCGCGCAACTCCTCAACCATAATCGCAAAGTGTTCTAAATACCTGTCGTCTATCATTCGCTCCTGAAACTCAGGAGGTTAGCTCACTCGCTTCACGTTCGAGGCGTGAATGGGAAACTCGCGCTCGATAATTGCGCCTTGCGGCTGATTTTTGTTTGGGCGCATGTGTCGCTTGCGAATGTTGACGCCCTCGACGATGACGCGGTTCGTTTCCGGAAAGACGCGCAGCACCTTGCCTTGATAGCCCTTTTCGCGGTCGACATTAAGATTTTTTGCTGCCGTAATGTTCTTCAGCAGCACAACTGTGTCGCCTTTCTTGACATGGACTTTTGCTTTTTTAGTTCCCAGTTTCATCGTTCTCGTTCTGTTTTCTTTTTCCGTTTGAGCGGGAGACGGGACTCGAACCCGCGACCAACAGCTTGGAAGGCTGTGACTCTACCAACTGAGTTACTCCCGCTTATCTGGTTAATTCCATTTTTGAAAAGAACAGTGTTGACACTTTTGCCTGCAACCAACAGCTTGGAAGGCGGTGACTCTACCAGCTCTGGTTACTCCCGCTTATCTGGTTAATTCCATTTTTGAAAAGAGCAATCTGCTTGCGGCGTTCAGTGTTCTATTGCTTAGAGCACTTCGGGCGCGAGCGAGATAATTTTCGTGTATTGGCGGTCGCGCAGTTCTCTGGCAACTGGCCCGAAGATACGAGTGCCGCGCGGTTCGCCGACGGCGTTGATAAGCACAACCGCGTTTTCATCGAAGCGAATATACGACCCGTCTTTACGGCGAAATTCTTTTTTCGTTCTCACGACGACGGCGCGCGAGACTTCTTTTTTCTTGACCGTGCCACCCGGAATTGCCGACTTAACAGAGACAACAACGACGTCGCCGATGCGGGCGTAGCGTCGGTGCGTGCCGCCCGGCACATGAATCACGCGAACTTTTTTTGCGCCGCTGTTGTCGGCAACCACTAAATTTGTTTCGTTTTGAAGCATTGTTCTATGTCTCCCGACAAAAAATTTTACTTAGCGCGTTCTACGACTTCGACCAAACGCCAACTTTTGCGTTTGCTCAGCGGGCGCGTTTCCATAATTCGAACCACATCGCCGATTTTGGCGTCGTTTTTTTCATCGTGCGCCATGAGTTTCGTCGTCTTTTTGAAATACTTTTTGTAAATCGGGTGTTGCACACGGCGTTCAATCGCAACGACGATGCTTTTTTGCATTTTATTGCTGACGACTTTTCCGATTTTTTCTTTGCGTGCGTTTCGTCCTGCTTTGTCAGCGACAGGCGCGACGGCTTCGGTTGCGCTTTCCGCAGGTGCAGGCGTTTCCAGCGATTCTACCTTTTGCTCTTCAGGCATTTTTTGCTCTTCGGACATGATTCTCGTTGAATAGCTTTCTCTAAAATTTCGTTGAGTGCTCTATTTTTTTGTGCCTTTGGCTTCTTTTTCCTTTGCGAGTTCGGCTTGGCGCAAGCGCGTTTTCATGCGTGCAACGTCGCGTCGCAGATTGCGCACCGCCATTGGATTTTGCGGCGGCTCAATCGCTTTGTTGAAGACAATCTCGGCGATTTGCCGCTTAGCGTCCTTGATGCGTTCTGGCATTTCGCTCTCGGCGAGTGCAGCAATTTCATGCTTCTTCATAATCTCGTAATCAGTTTGTAAGCGTTTCGCAAATTTATTTTTTCACTGCTGGCGCTTCGTAATCTGGGCGCACGACGAATTTGGTTTTAATTGGTAATTTTGACGCCGCCAGTCGGAATGCTTCTTCGGCGGTGGCTTGCGGCACGCCATCGGCTTCGAACATCACGCAGCCCGGACGCACGGGCGCCACCCAAAATTCCGGTGCGCCTTTTCCAGAGCCCATACGCGTTTCAGCCGGTTTTTTCGTTACTGGCTTATCGGGAAAAATACGAATCCAGATTTTGCCGTCGCGCTTCATAAAGCGTGTCATCGCCACACGAGCCGCCTCGATTTGTCGGCTGGTAATCCAAGCCGTATCCAATGCTTTTAAGCCAAACGAACCGAAACTGACTTCGGTGCCGCGTGTGGCATTGCCTTTCATTTTGCCGCGTTGCGTTTTGCGATATTTCACGCGCTTGGGCATCATCATAACTCAACTCTCCGAATTGTAATTTCTGTTCTAAGTTTTTCAACCTTCCGACGAGGCTTCTGTTGTGCCGCCGCCTTGCTGACCGCCGCCGCGTCTGCGTCTGCGACGACCGCCTTCGCGTCCGCCGCCTTGACCATCTCGCCGACCGCCGCCTTGACCGTCGCGTCTATTGCGTTGTTTGGCGTTGTCGCGTCGGTCTTTGACCTTTTGGCGTTCTTCCTCCTCGAGCGCCTCGATGCGTTGACCAAGCACTTCGCCTTTGTAAATCCAGACTTTAATTCCGACCGTGCCAGTGATTGTGAATGCGGTCGATTGCGCGTAGTCGATGTTTGCTCGAAGCGTGTGAAGCGGCACTTTGCCTTCTTTGTATTGCTCCATACGGGCGATTTCCGCGCCGCCAAGCCGTCCGCTCACTTGAACGCGAATGCCCTCTGCGCCAGCGCGATTGGCTTGTTGCAATGCTTGTTTCATCGCTCTGCGGAACGCCACGCGCCCTTCGAGCTGCGCAGCGATGTTGTCGCCGACCAGTTGCGCGTCCAATTCTGGACGCTTGATTTCAATGACGTCGATTTTGACGTCTTTCTTGGTCAGCTTGCCGAGTTCTTGACCGAGCGTGTTGATTTCTTCGCCGCTTCTGCCGACGACTGCGCCCGGACGCGCCGCGTAGATATACAACTTCACGTTTTTCGACGTGCGCTCGATAACGACCTTTGATACGCCAGCCTTTTGGCGTTTGAGGCGCGTGATGACGTAGTTCCGAATCACTTGGTCTTCTTTGAGCTTTTCGGCAATCATCGGCGTGTTGTCGTACCAACGCGAATCCCAATCTTTGATGATGCCGAGTCTGAACCCGTTCGGATTAACTTTCTGACCCAAGATGTTCTCCGTTTCGTTTAATTGGTTGCTGCTGTTTCTTTTTTGCGGTCGACGACGATGGTCAAATGGTTCGACCGTTTTCTCAGTCGATACGCTCGGCCCATCGGTGCTGGAAGCATGCGTTTGACCGTAACGCCTTGATTGACAAACGCTTCGGTAACAATCAAATCGCGCTCGCTGACGCCGTCTTGATTTTTCTGCATATAGTTCGACACGGCCGATTTCAGCGTTTGAAGCACATTTCTTGCCGCGTGTTTTGTGGCATTTTGCAGAATTGCCGTTGCGGTCTCAACATCTTTGCCGCGCACCAAATCGACGACCAGTCGCATTTTTCTTGGCGATGTCGGAATATGGTTCAACTTCGCCATTGATTTTGATTCGGCGGCGCGTCGTTCTTTTTTCGCGTCGGCGGCGGCTCGTTTTCTGACCCCCATCTTTCGTTCTCCTGTCTTGATTCAGTCCGGTTTATTTTTTGCCCGGCGCGGAAGCGCCTTTTTCGCCTTTGCCGCCCGCTGTATGCCCTTTGAATGTGCGCGTTGGCGCAAATTCACCGAACTTGTGTCCCACCATGTTCTCAGTTACATACACAGGCACATGCGTTTTGCCGTTATGCACCGCAATCGTGTGTCCGACGAAGTCCGGCGAAATTGTCGAGGAACGCGACCATGTTTTCAGGACTTTTTTCTGTCCTGTCTTGTTGAGGTCTTCAACCCGTTTGAGCAATCGGTCTTGAATGAACGGACCTTTTTTAAGCGAGCGTGGCATAAGTGTTCTACAAATTTGGATTAACTCTTGCGTCTATCTCTGACGATTAACTTGCTCGATGCTTTTTTGCCGCGTCGAGTTTTCAAGCCTTTTGCTTTTTGTCCCCAAGGCGATTCGGGGTGTTGGCGTCCGCCGCCCGATTTGGATTTGCCTGCGCCGCCGCCCATCGGGTGGTCGACCGGGTTTCTCGCCATGCCGCGCGTGAGCGGACGAATGCCAAGCCAGCGCGAGCGTCCCGCTTTGCCGAGCGAAATGTTTTCGTGTTCCAAATTTCCAACGACGCCGATGGTCGCTTTGCACTCGACGCGCACTTTGCGCAGTTCGCCCGACGGCATTTTGAGCGTGGCATAATTTCCTTCTTTGGCAAGCAAGGTCGCAAACGCGCCAGCGCTGCGTGCGAGTTGCCCGCCTTTACCCATTTTCATTTCAATGTTATGCACTTCTGTGCCGACCGGAATGTTTTTAAGCGGCAGCGCATTGCCGATTTTAATGTCCGCGCCCTCGCCCGTCTCGATGTTATCGCCGACTTTTGTGCCGTTGGGCGCAAGGATGTATCGCTTTTCGCCATCGGTGTATTCCAAGAGTGCAATGCGCGCCGAGCGATTTGGGTCATACTCAATGGCTGCTACGGTTGCGTTCACGCCGTCTTTATTGCGCTTGAAATCGATGATGCGGTAATGGCGCTTGTGTCCGCCGCCCATGGCTCGGCTGGTGATGCGACCGAGGTTATTGCGTCCGCCCGTCTTTTTGAGCGGCTCAATCAAGCTCTTTTCCGGTGTCGACTTTGTGATTTCGTCAAACGCGGAATACGAGAAAAATCTCGTTCCGGCGGTTCTTGGTTTTAGATTTCTAACGGGCATAATTGTTTCCTATTCGTCGTCAAAAAATTTTGTGGCGTCTGCGTTACGATTTCGGCATTTGAACCGCATTGGCGTAGTAATCGATTTTGTCGTCTTTTTCCAGCGTTACAAACGCTTTCTTGATGTCGGACGATTTCCCTGCTCTGACGCCTTTGCGCGTGAATTGCACTTTGCGTTTGCCGCCGATAGTCGCGGTTCTGACCGACTGGACTTTCACGCCGAATTTTTCTTCAACGGCTTTTTTAATTTCCTCTTTGTCGGCGTCCAAGCGCACTTCGAAGGCGTATTGATTTTTCTCTTCCGTAAGCTTCAACACTTTTTCCGTCAAGAGCGGACGAATGAGCGGGCTAATCGCTTTTGCGGTTGCTTGCTCTGCCGTCGCGGCTGTTTTTGTTTCGGTCGCCATTGTCGTTCTTATTATTCCTCTGTTCTAAAAATTGATTCTGCGATTAGTCTTGTTTCGTCAGCGTTTCTTCCAGCATCTTGACCGCACTTTTTTGAAACAAGAGCACTTTGCTGTTCAAAATGTCATACGTTGCCGCTTTGTTTGCTTCCAAGATGTGCAAGCGGTCGATGTTTCTGCCCGATTTGTAGAGCATCTCATTTTTGCCCGCAGTCAGCATCAATGTTTTTTTACCGTCTAAGCCCAAATTCTTCAGCACGGCAGCGACCTCTTTCGTTTTAATTGCCGCAGGCGCAAAGTCTTCGACGACGACAATTGCCGATTCTTTTGCCTTGTATGAGAGCGCCGATTTACGCGCCAGCGTTTTCATTTTGCGGTTCACTTTAAGCACATAGTCGTGTGGTCTCGGACCGAAAATCGCGCCGCCGCCCGGCATCAAAGGCGAGCGTTGCGTGCCGCGTCGGGCACCGCCTGTGCCTTTTTGACGATACGGCTTTTTGCCGCCGCCGCGCACTTCTTCGCGCGATTTGACTTTGTGTGTGCCTTGACGCTGGTTTGCCATCAAAGAGCGCACATCCATATAAATCGCGTGGTCGTTTGGCTCAATCTCGAAAACCGTCGGATTAAGTTCCACTGTCTCGCCCGATTCAGAGCCGTCTTTTTTCAAAACTTTGACTTGCATAACTCTGTTATCCCTTTGCTGTGCTGATTTCTAAGTAAGCGTTTTTCTTGCCCGGCACGGCGCCCTTGACGACGATGAGGTTCGAGTCGGCAAGCACTTTGACGACTTTCAAATTTTTGGCCGTAACTTGGTCGCTGCCCATTCTGCCGGCCATGCGCAGCCCTTTGAACGAGCGCGAGGGGTGCGACGAGCCGCCCATTGAGCCGGGTGCTCTCAATCGGTCCGACTGTCCATGCGTTCTGCTGCCGCCGCCGAAGTGATGACGTTTGACAACGCCTGCAAACCCTTTGCCTTTCGAAATGCCGACTACATCAACCAAATCCCCTTCTTTGAACACATCGGCTTTGAGCGCATCGCCCGGTTTGAGGTCTAAACCAACTTCTTGGACATAAAACTCTTTAACTTTATAGGCGGGTTTGACGCCTGCTTTCTTGAAATGACCTTGCTGCGGCTTCGCTGTCCGTTCTTCTTTTTTCTCATCGAAACAGAACTGGTAGGCAGCGTAGCCGTCTTTTTCAACCGTCTTGACTTGCGAGACAAAGCACGGTCCAGCTTCAATCACCGTGCAGGGAATCGCCTTGCCTTTTGCATCATAGATGCTCGTCATTCCCAATTTTTTACCCAGTATTGCGCTCATGGCTTGGTTTCAGATTTTAGATTGTCGGTTTCGGACTAAACAACGGTTATTCAAGTTGCTGTTGTTTAATTCGCGGCGGACAATGTGCCGTTTTAATTTTCACGTTTCGTTTCGACTCAGCTCTTGATTTCGACGTCGACGCCGCTCGGCAGTTCCAATTTCATCAACAGGTCAATCGTCTTACCGCTCGGATTGATGATTTCAATCAGACGCTTATGTGAAGCGACCATAAACTGCTCGCGGGATTTTTTATCCACGTGAGGCGACCGGTTCACCGTATAAATTGCCGATTCGGTCGGCAGTGGAATCGGTCCTGAAATAATCGCGTCCGTTTGCTTGACGACATCAATGATTTTTTCAGCCCACTTATCGACCAAACTGTGGTCGTAGGATTTGAGCTTAATGCGAATTTTCTGCTGTGCAGCCACGACTCAATCGTTTTTGAACTTGCGAATCTGTTACTTTCAAACTTCTCAAACTTTCTTAGGACAAAAAAGGAGTGAATGGTGGTTCATTCACTCCTTTTCAACGTCTTTCGGCTATTGCTTACTCAATAATCTTGGTAACGGCACCTGCGCCGATGGTTCTGCCACCTTCGCGGATAGCGAAGCGCAAGCCTTCGTCCATGGCAACGGGCGTAATGAGTTCAGCATCGACCGTGATGTTATCGCCGGGCATCACCATTTCAACGCCGCTCGGCAGGCTCACTGTGCCGGTCACATCGGTCGTTCTGAAATAGAACTGCGGACGATAGCCGTTCATAAAGGGCGTGTGTCTGCCACCTTCTTCTTTCTTCAACACGTAGATTTCGGCTTTGAACTTCGTGTGCGGTTTAATTGTGCCGGGTTTTGCAATGACCATGCCGCGCTCGAGGTCGGATTTTTCAATACCGCGCAAGAGAATGCCAGCATTGTCACCCGCTTGACCTTCATCGAGGTTTTTGCGGAACATTTCAATGCCCGTAACGACCGACTTCTTCGTCGCGCCCAAGCCGACAATCTCGACTTCTTCGTTGATTTTAATGACACCGCGCTCAATACGACCTGTGCCGACCGTGCCGCGCCCTTGAATCGTGAAGACGTCTTCAATCGGCATCAAGAACGGCTTGTCGATTTCGCGCTTCGGTGTCGGGATATAGCGGTCGACTTCTTCCATCAATTTCAAGACGGCTTCAACCCATTGCTTTTCGCCGTTCAATGCGCCGAGTGCCGACCCTTTGACAATCGGAATATCATCGCCCGGAAAACCGTAGCTGGTGAGCAGCTCACGCAATTCCATTTCAACAAGTTCCAAGAGTTCTGGGTCAGCAATGTCGACTTTGTTGAGGAAGACAACGATTGCTGGCACATTCACTTGGCGGGCAAGCAAGATATGTTCGCGCGTTTGCGGCATTGGACCGTCGGTAGCGGCAACGACGAGAATTGCGCCGTCCATTTGAGCCGCACCCGTAATCATATTCTTGATGTAGTCAGCGTGACCCGGGCAGTCAATGTGCGCATAGTGCCGGTTGGTCGTTTCATACTCGACATGCGCAGTT